>NZ_BAAASB010000005.1:0-474686 GCF_039532665.1 Streptomyces amakusaensis
ACCGTATCGCCGTGCTCAACGACGGCAGGATCGCGGCCGAAGGGACCGCCGAGGAGCTGAAGCGCCTGATCCCGGGCGGGCACGTCCGGCTCCGCTTCACCGACCCGGCCGCCTACCGCTTCGCCGCTCTCGCGGTGCGCGAGGCCACCGGGGACGACGAGGCGCTGACCCTCCAGATCCCCAGTGGCGGCAGCCAGCGCGAACTGCGCTCCATTCTCGACTGGCTCGACGCGGCCGAGATCGAGGCGGACGAACTCACCGTCCACACCCCCGACCTCGACGACGTCTTCTTCGCCCTCACCGACCCCGCCAACCGCAGCGAGGAGAACGTCCGATGAGCGCCCTCACCCTCGCCGTACGCGACTCGTCGACGATGCTGCGCCGCAACCTCCTGCACGCGTGGCGCTACCCGTCCGGGACGCTCAATCTGCTGCTCACGCCGATCATGATGCTGCTGCTCTTCGTCTACATCTTCGGAGACGTGATGAGCGCGGGCATCGGCGGCGGCGGCGCGGACCGCGCCGACTACATCGCCTACATCGTCCCGGGCCTCCTGCTGATGACCGTCGGCAGCACCGTGATCGGTGCGGCGGTGTCCGTCAGCGTGGACATGACCCAGGGGCTCACCGCCCGCTTCCGCACCATGGCGATCCACCGGGGCTCTCTGCTCGTCGGGCATGTCGTCGGCGGAGTGCTCCAGTCCGTCATGAGCGTGATTCTCGTGGGCGCGGTCGGGGTGGCCATCGGCTTCCGGTCCACGGACGCCACGGCGCTGGAGTGGATCGCGGCGCTCGGGCTGGTCACGCTGTTCGCCCTGGCACTCACCTGGATCGCGGTCGGCATGGGCGCCGCTGCCCCCAACCCCGAGGCGGCGGGCAATATGGCCATGCCGCTGATCCTTCTGCCGCTCATCTCCAGCACATTCATCCCGGTCGGCACGATGCCCGGCTGGTTCCGGCCGATCGCGGAGTACCAGCCGTTCACCCCGGCCATCGAGACCCTGCGGGGCCTGCTGCTCGGCAGCGAGATCGGCCACAACGGCTGGCTCGCGGTCGCCTGGTGCGCCGGCCTGATCGCGCTCGGTCACCGCTGGTCGACGGCGCGGTTCGACCGCGACCCGGAGTAGCCGCGGCCCGCGCGTGATCACGTGCAGGTGTGGCGGGCCGGGCCCGTACCGGAGCACACTGCGAGCATGAGACATGGGGGATACAAGGGGCTGTTGGGGCTGCTGGCCCTCGCCGTGCTCGCGACGGGCTGCACCTCCGGATCCGGCGGTGCGGACGGCTCGGACGGCGACGCCAGCGACAAGGCGGTCATCGAAGTCGACAAACCGACCGCGCTCGTGGATGAGCCGGTACGGATCCGGGTCACCGGCCTGCGCGCCGGGGAGAAGATCACCGTCACCTCCGAGGCCGACGACGCGAACAGCGCCACCTGGTCGGGGAAGGCGGCCTTCACGGCGGACGCCCGGGGCTCGGTGGACCTCACCAGGGCCCGCCCCTCCTCGGGGACGTACAAGGGTGCCGACGGCATGGGCCTCTTCTGGTCGATGGTCCGGGCGGACGGGGCCGACCCCGACGAGAACTCGTTCGCCGCCAATTCGGGGCAGTCCTCCTCGTACACCATGAAACTCGCCGTCGAGGCGGGCGGGCGCACGATCGCCGACCGTGAACTCACCCGTATCTGGCGGGCCGAGAAGGTCACCGTCCGGGAGCTGACCGTCGCCCGCGACAAGGTCGCCGGCCGGCTGCTGCTCCCCGCGAAGGGCGGCCCCGAGCGCGCCCCCGTCCTGCTCTTCGGCGGCTCGGAGGGCGGGGGCAGCTCCTCCCGCAGCACCGCCGCCCTGCTCGCCTCCCGGGGCCATCCGACCCTCCTGCTCTGCTACTTCCGCTGCCCCGGCACCCCCCAGAGCCTCCAGGACGTCCCGCTGGAGTACTTCGCCACCGCGGCCGAACTGCTCGCCGCCCAGCCGGGGGCGGACGCCCGCCGGATGACCGCGATGGGCACCTCCCGGGGCAGCGAGCCCGCCCAGCTGCTGGCCCAGCACTACCCGGACCTGATCCGCGACGCGGTGGTGTTCGCCCCGTCCGACCATGTCGTCGGCTCCTTCCCGCCCGGCGGCAAGGCATGGACCAAGGGCGGCAAGGCGATCCCGGAAGGGCCCATTCCGTACGACCGGATGCGCGGGTCCGTCCTCGCGATCGCCGGCGGCAAGGACACGCTCTGGGCCGCGCGGTCGTTCTCCGAGTCGATCGCCGCCCGCAAGGGCACCCCCGAGCCCCACCGCGCGCTGATCCACCCGGACGCTGGCCACACGGTGGGCTCCTATCCCTATCTGCCCACGGGCACCGTCACCGTGCTCCTCGGCGAACGCCTGCCCCTGGGCGGCACCCGGGCCGCCGACGCCAAGGCCCGCGCGGAGTCCTGGCCCGAGGTGCTCGCCTTCCTCAACCGCTGACCGCAGCCCCCGGCGGGTCCACCAGCCGGGGCCCGGGCCCAACGTTCATCCGGCCATCGCCTCCGGACTTCCGGCCAAGGGTCGTGCAGCGGTCAACCAGTGCATCCGGCGCTGGGTCATCCCGGGTGAAGCACCGGTACGACACACACCAGGAGTGGCGGATGTCAGCGGGAAGCAAAATAAGCAGGACGAGCCTCGTCGGACTGGTCGCGGCGGCGGTGGCCGTCACGGCGTTCACCGTTCCGGCCCAGGCCAGGACCGGGGTCGGGAGCGACGGGGAGAAAGCGGGGAAGGCGCACCAGAAGACCCAGCAGGCGCTGGACGCGCTGGTGACATCGGGGCTGCCCGGGGTCACCGCCGGAGTGCGGGACAAGAACGGTGTCTGGCAGGGCACCGCGGGGGTGGGGGATCTGAGGACGGGCAAGGCGCGCGGGGCGGACGACCGCTTCCGTATCGGCAGCGTCACCAAGACGTTCGTGGCGACCGTGCTGCTCCAGATGGAGGCCGAGGGGAAGCTCAGCCTCGACGACTCCGTGGAGAAGCATCTGCCCGGCGTCGTCCGGGGCAACGGCAACGACGGCCGCCAGATCACCGTACGGCAGCTGCTCAACCACACCAGCGGGATCTTCAACTACACCAGCGACCCGGAGTTCGCCCGCAAACACCTCACCGCCCCCGGCTTCCTCACCCACCGCTACGACACCCTCGCCCCCATGGACCTGGTCAAGGTGGGCCTGTCGCACAAGCCCGACTTCGCGCCCGGGACCAAGCACTCCTACTCCAACACCGGCTATGCCCTGGCCGGGCTGATCATCGAGAAGATCAGCGGCAGCACCTACGAGGACGAGGTGCGCGAGCGGATCATCAAACCGCTCGCCCTGCGCGCCACCAGCCTCCCCGGGAACAACCCCCACCTGCCCAAACCCAGCGCCCGCAACTACTCGACCCTGAGCGACCCCACCGCGACCGAGTTCTACGACGTCACGGCCCACAACATGTCCTGGGGCTGGGCCGCCGGAGACATGATCTCCACCACCGGCGATCTGAACCGGTTCCTCAGCGCACTCATGCGCGGCAAACTCTTCCCCGCCAAGCAGCTCAAAGCCATGAAGACCGCCGTCCCCGCCCCCGGCGACCCCCTCTACACCGGCTACGGCCTCGGCATCTACAACCCCCACAACAGCTGCAACACCACCCTCTGGGGCCACAGCGGCGGCACCCCCGGCGCCGTCACCGAGGCCGTCTCCAGCCCCGACGGCCGCCACACCGTCTCCTACAGCGTCAACAGCGAGGGCGGCGGCGGTGTCATCGACGCCGAATTCTGCGGCGACCCGCACTCCAAGCGCCTGGTGCCCGCCCCGGTCCTCTGACTCAATCTCCACGCATCCGTACGATTCCTGCTCTCGCGGGCTGTCACGGACAGGAAGCCCCGTCAGGATTCACCTGACGGGGCTTCGGCGGAAGCTAGTATCCGCCGCCCAGAGGCAGGTCGGGGAAACTTCGCAACAGGGCTCGCACCGCATCCTTCGATGCGCCCACGCGCGTCTCGAAGTCCCGGTCGTCACCGGTCTCCAGCGCTTCACTCATGAGCGATACAGAGAGGAAGAATTCCTCCCTGGTCATCGTGACGACGACCTCTGCGCCGTGATCGTCCACCTGCATGAAGATTCCGCTCCTATCCCTTTATTTCCCTGAATTCTCTTTCTCCGGCACCCGACTGTCACCCCTGCTCCTGGAGTAAGGCGTCGTCATCCCCTACGCCAGGCTCCGCCTCCAGCGAGACGACATCGACCCTCTCAGTACCGCGCTCGGCGGCCGGGAGACCACCAAGACGGTCCAAGAGAGGGCGGCACCGCCCGCCTCGCCGAGTACGGAGGGGCGGGCGGTGCCGGGGACGGCTGCTTCCGGCCCGGTTCACTCAGGAGCGAACTCGTATCTCAGCTCGTACAGATGACCCGCCTTGACCATCACGGTGGCCTCGACCGGCCGGTCGCCGTCGCTGTAGACCACCCGCAGGGTGCGCAGCACCGGCAGATCGCCGGGCAGCCGCAGCAGCCGGTACTGCTCTTGCGTGGGTACGCGGGCCGACACCAGGTCCACACTGAGCCGGGGCGGAAGGCCCAGATCGGTGAGGAGCGCAGGGGTGCCGCCCTTGAGCCTTCGCTTTTCCGCCAGTGCGGTGCCCCGGGCGATGTCCAGCGGGTAGTAGGACCCGACGAGTTCGGCGGGCTCGCCGTCTACGGAGAGAACCTGTTGCCGCAGCAGCACCGACTGCCCTTCGGGCAGCTCCAGCACAGCGGCGACATCGGCCGGCGGCGCGGTCTCGATCACCTCCAGCAGGGTGCTCTCCGCCCGGGAGCCGTGCTTCTTCAGCTCCGTCAGCCAGGGGTACGGCTCTCCTGCCCCGGCCGTGGCCATGGAGGAGGCGGGGCGCACGGTCCTCTGCCGGTGCTCCCGTACGGTGACGGCCGAGCCCGCGCGTCCGACGACGAGTCCTTCGTCCTTGAGGAGTTGCAGAGCTTTCTGGACGGTGGCGTTCGAGGCGTCGAACCTCGCCTTGAGCTGCACGGTCGAGGGGAGTCTGCCACCGGGTCCCGGATCGCCGCTCATGATCTCGTCGCGCAGATCTGCCGCGATCCGCGCATGCAGGGAGCGGTTGTCGGCGGTACCGGGTTCGGTCGGGGGCACGGTCATCCGATTCTGATCTCGTAGCGCAGCCGCTGGACGTCGGCGGGCATGGTCATCATCTCCACCTGAATCGGCTGGTCGGCGCGGTCCAGTACGGTTCGGGTCAGCCGGAGGACGGGCACGTCCGGTCCGATGTCCAGGGCCTCACACTCCTCGGGGGAGGGCATCCTGGCCGTGACGTCCTCAAGGGCGCGGGCCGCGACATGCCCCAGCCCGGCGAGGAGGGCGACCGCACCGCCGGGGATCTTGGCTGTCTTCGCGAGGCGGGTGCCCGCGCCGATATGGGCCGGGTAATAGGTGTCGGTCAGCTCGCACGGCCGGTCGTCGAGCAGCATCATCCGTCGTCGCACCACGACCGTGGCCCCCTCGGCGACCCGGAGGAGCCGGGCCACGTCGCTCGGTGCGGCGGCCTCGCCCGCGTCGATGACGCGCTGAGTCCCCTTGCGGTTCCGGGAGGCCGCTTCGGTGGCCCAGACGTCGCCCGCCTTCCCGCTCGGCGGTGTCAGATACGGCATTGAGGTGCTGATCCACTCGCCGGTGCCCATGGCGTCCTCCCGTCGGATGGCGTTCTCCTGTCCTTGCTGCCCCACACCGTATGCGTATCACTGCGGCCCCCACCATGAGGGCACCTTGCTGCTTTTCGCGAATAGCGATACGGTCTGGGCGATCTGTAGCTCAGAACCAAGGCGGTGCGCCTCATGCGCGAGCCTTCGTGACAGAGGCTCTCGCGGAGTGGGATTTGACTGATCGGCGGGACGGCATCCGCCTCTGCGTCTCCGAACTGGCCACCAATGCCCCGCTCCACGGTGTGCCGTCGGGCAGGGAGTTCGCTGTGAGTCTCCTCGTCGACGGCGGGTTGCTGCGGCTGGAGGTGCGCTACAGCGGGGGCGGGTGGCCCCAGGTCCGGAACCCGTCCGACGGCGAGGCGGCCGGGCGTGGACTCCATCTGGTCCGGGAGTCGGCCGATGACTTCGGAGTGGTCTGCCACACGGTCGGAAAGGCCGTGTGGTGCGCGTTCAAGACCGAACTCGGCCCGGAAGCGAAACGCTGGCGAAATCCACGCTCACAGCGCGATCGCCCGCGCCCCGACAGGGGTGCGGGCGATCGTTGGGCGAGTGGTCGTACGCGCTACGCCTTCGCCGGCCACAGCCGCCCCCGCGCCGGTTCCCGGACGGGGATCTTGGGGAGCTGGTGGGGAAGGGCCGCGTACCAGGCGTAGGAGACCGCGAAGCCGAAGGCGAGGCAGATGACGCCGCCGACGGCGTCGAGCCAGAAGTGGTTGGCGGTGGCGACGATGACGACGAGGGTGACCGCCGGGTAGAGCAGGCCGAGGACCTTGGCCCAGGGGGTGGTGGCGACGGCGAAGATGATCAGGCCGCACCAGAAGGACCAGCCCATGTGCATGGAGGGCATCGCGGCGTACTGGTTCGACATGTTCTTGAGGTCGCCGGAGGCCATGGAGCCCCAGGTCTCGTGAACGAGCACGGTGTCGATGAAATCCTGGCCGTTCATCAGCCGAGGGGGTGCGAGCGGATACAGGTAGTAGCCGACCAGGGCCACGCCTGTGGTCGCGAAGAGGGCGAGGCGGCCCGCCGCGTAGCGGCCGGGGTGCCAGCGGTAGAGCCAGACCAGGACGCCGATCGTCACGATGAAGTGCAGGGTCGCGTAGTAGTAGTTCATCGACACGATCAGCCATGTGACCGAGTTCGCGGCGTGGTTCACCTTCTCCTCGAAGGCGAGGCCCAGGGACTTCTGGGTCTCCCAGATCCAGTCCGCGTTCCGCAGGGCCTGGGCCTTCTGCTCGGGGACCGCGTTGCGGATCAGGGAGTACGTCCAGTAGCTGACCGCGATCAGCAGGATCTCGAACCAGATGCGGGGGCGGCGCGGGGAGCGCAGCTCCTTCAGCCGGGCGAGCCGGGCGGACCGGCCGGGCCGGCCGGTCGCTCCCGCCCCGGTGCCCGGGGCGCGCGCGGTATCGGCGTCCTCGTCCACCATGGGTGACGGGGTGGTGGCCGTCCGGCCTTCCATAGTTTTCACGGTTGTTTCACCCATGGGGGAAGAGTCTGCCAGACGCGGGCGGACCGTCTGATCATCCTTCGGTCCCTGTTTTCCGCCGTACCGGCTCCATCTTACGGAGGACCCGCCCGTCCCGCGTCCGGCGCAGCCGCTCAGACACGGGCCGGAGCCGGGGCGCCGGGCCCCGAGGCCGTCGAGCCCCGGACCACCAGCTCGGGCATGAAGACGAACTCGCCGTAGGTCGGGGCCGGGGAACCGCCCGCGCCGCCGGGCCCGGACTCGCCCTGGATCTCCTCCAGCAGGGTCCGCACCGCGGCCTGCCCCATCGCGGGGACCGGCTTGCGGACCGTGGTCAGCGGCGGATCGGTGAAGGCGATGAGCGGGGAGTCGTCGAAACCGACCACCGAGACGTCGTCCGGGACCTCCAGACCGCGCTGCCGCACCGCCCGGACCGCCCCCAGCGCCATCATGTCGCTGGCGCACACCACCGCCGTGCAGCCGCGGTCCAGCAGCGCGGACGCCGCCGCCTGGCCGCCCTCCAGTGTGTACAGGGAGTGCTGGATCAGCTCCGCCTCGATCACGGTGGGGGCCAGACCCAGCTGGTCCCCGACCGCCCGGACGAAGCCCTCGATCTTGCGCTGCACGGGCACGAAGCGGCGCGGACCGAGCGCCAGCCCGATTCTGGTGTGGCCGAGCGACACCAGATGCGTCACCGCCAGCTTCATCGCCGCCCGGTCGTCGGGCGAGATGAACGGCGCGCGCACCTTCGGGGAGAAGCCGTCGACCAGGACGTACGGCACCCCCTGGGCGTGCAGCTGCTCATAGCGCCGCATGTCCGCCGTGGTGTCCGCGTGCAGCCCGGAGACGAAGATGATCCCGGCCACCCCCCGGTCCACCAGCATCTCGGTCAGCTCGTCCTCCGTGGACCCGCCGGGGGTCTGGGTGGCGAGCACGGGGGTGTAGCCCTGGCGGGTCAGCGCCTGCCCGATGACCTGCGCCAGGGCGGGGAAGATCGGGTTCTCCAGCTCCGGTGTGATCAGTCCCACCAGTCCCGCGCTGCGCCGGCGCAGCCGTACGGGACGCTCGTAGCCGAGGACGTCCAGTGCGGCGAGGACGGCCTGGCGGGTGGTCGCGGCGACTCCGGGCTTCCCGTTGAGGACGCGGCTCACCGTCGCTTCGCTGACCCCCGCCTGGGCCGCTATGTCTGCCAGTCGTGCGGGTGCGGTCACAGGGGTGGACTGTACCGGGCGCATCTCAGACTGCCCACCAGACACAGGTGTCGCCGGGGACACGGACCTCGCCGCCGCTGAACTCCAGCGCCGCCGAGGAGATCAGCGGGCGCCCCGGAACCGGCAGCACGGCCTCGTCCGCCAGGGTGTTCAGGGTGCAGACCAGCCCGGGACGGCCGAGGGCGAGGACGCCCTCGGGGGAGCGGAGCCACTCCATCGCGCCGTCGCCGAGCCCCGGCAGCGTCTTGCGGAGGGCGATCGCCGAGCGGTACAGCTCCAGCGTGGAGCGCGGGTCGCCGGTCTGCGCCGCGACCGAGAGCCCCTGCCAGGACTCGGGCTGCGGCAGCCAGCTGCCGCCGGGGCCGAAGCCGTACGGAGCCCGGGTGCCCGACCAGGGCAGCGGCACCCGGCAGCCGTCGCGCCGGCCGTCCTGGCCGTCGCCCCGGAAGAACGCCGGGTCCTGGCGCACCGCGTCGGGAAGCTCCGTCACCTCGGGCAGTCCCAGCTCCTCGCCCTGGTAGACATAGGCCGAGCCCGGCAGCGCCAGGGTGAGCAGCGCCGCCGCGCGGGCCCGGCGCAGACCGCGCTCCCCGCCGCCGTAGCGGGTGGTGTGGCGCACCACGTCGTGGTTGGAGAGCACCCAGGTGGTGGGCGCGCCCACGGAGGCCGTCGCGGCGAGCGACTCGTCGATGACCCGGCGCATCGCCGGAGCGTCCCAGTCGCAGGTCAGGAACTGGAAGTTGAAGGCCTGGTGCAGCTCGTCGGGGCGGACGTACAGCGCGAGCCGCTCGGCACTGGGGGCCCAGGCCTCCGCGACGCCGATGCGCTGCCCCGGGTACTCGTCGAGGAGGGCGCGCCAAGCGCGGTGGATCTCGTGCACCCCGTCCTGGTCGAAGAAGGGCAGCACCTGCGCGCCGATCAGCTTGGCCTGCTCGCGCAGCCCGATGTCGGGCAGCCCGGCCGCCTTGACCATGCCGTGCGCGACATCGATCCGGAAGCCGTCCACGCCCAGGTCCAGCCAGAACCGCAGGATCGACTCGAACTCCTCGCGCACCTCGGCCCGGTCCCAGTTGAGGTCCGGCTGCTCGGCGGCGAAGAGATGCAGATACCAGTCACCGGCCCCGGTACGGGTCCACGCCGGGCCGCCGAAGATGGACTCCCAGTCGTTCGGGGGGAGTTCGCCGTGCTCCCCCTTCCCGGGGCGGAAGTGGTACAGCTCGCGCTCGGGACCGCCGGCCAGCGCCGCCTTGAACCAGGCGTGCTGTTCCGAGGTGTGGTTGGGCACGATGTCGACGATGACGCGCAGCCCCAGCCGGTGCGCCTCGGCGACCAGCTCCTCGGCGTCGGAGACGTTCCCGAACAGCGGGTCGACCAGGCGGTAGTCGGAGACGTCGTAGCCGCCGTCGGCCTGCGGGGAGGCGTAGAAGGGGGTGAGCCAGACGGCGTCCACGCCCAGGTCGGCGAGGTGCGGCAGCCGCTCGCGGGCGCCGCGCAGATCGCCGATGCCGTCGCCGTCGCCGTCGGCGAAGGAACGGACGTACACCTGGTAGATGACGGCGTCCCGCCACCAGTCCGCCGAGGCGGCGGCGGGCTGGTCGCTGAGGGTGGGAGCGAGCTCCTGGGTCATGTACGTTCCCTTGTAAGTCGTCAAATACGTGATCGTGCTGGGGTGAAGAGGGATCTTCCCGCTGTACGGGAGGCTGCCCCCGGCGGATGGACGGGCAACGCCCGCCGGATGCGCGGGCCCGCGCCGCGCGCGCCCGTCGCCGCCGTCAGCCCTTGGTTCCGCCCGCCGTGAGCCCGGCGACGAGATGCCGCTGCGCGAAGAAGAAGAGCAGCCCGGCGGGGATCATGATCAGTACGGAGGACGCCGTCAGCAGGCCCCACTCGGCGCGGTGCGGGCCGACGAAGGTCTGGAGGCCGACGGCGAGCGTGTACTTGGTCTCGCTGCTCATGAACTGGCTCGCGAAGGCGACTTCGCCCCAGGCCGTGAGGAAGGTGTAGAACGCGGTCACCGCCAGGCCCGGCCGCGCCAGCGGCATGATCAGCCGCCAGAAGGTGCCGAAGGGGGTGAGCCCGTCCACCCGGCCCGACTCGTCGATCTCGGTGGGGATGGTGTCGAAGTACCCCTTCAGCATCCAGGCGCAGAAGGGCACGGACACCGAGCAGTACGTGAGGATCAGTCCGCCGTGGCTGTCCAGCAGCCCCAGCGCGCCGAGGATATTGTAGAGCGGCACGATCAGCACCGCCACCGGGAACATCTGGCAGACCAGGAAGGTCCACATCAGCGGCGCGTGGCCGGGGAAGCGCATCCGGGAGAGCGCGTAGCCGGCGCTCGCCGAGATGAGGACGCCCACCAGCATGGTGCCGCCCGCGATGGCGATCGAGTTGAGCATCCAGGTGAGGAACTCGGTGTCGCCGAGCACATGGCCGTAGTTGGAGAGCGTGAAGCCCGCCATCTCCAGCGGGGCCGTCCAGCCGCTCTCGCCCCGGATCGAGACCAGGAGGATGAAGACGATCGGGAAGAGCGCGACGAGACAGGCGGCGACGAGGGTGGCGTGCAGGGCGACGGAGGCTCCCCGGGAGCGCTCGGCCCTGCCGCGCACCCTGGTCACGGGCCGGGCGGCGACGGCGGGGCGGACGGCCCCGGACACCTTTTCCGCGGTGGTCACTTGGCGGCCTCCTGGCGCTTGAGCATGCCCCGGTAGAAGACGGAGAAGACCAGGAGCAGCGAGAGGATCACGATTCCGTAGGCGGCGGAGCCCGCGTAGTCCCGTACGCCCTGGAAGGCGAGGCGGTAGGCGTAGGTCACGAGAATCTCGCTCTCGGTGCCGCCCGCCTGCCCGATCACCAGATAGATGACCGGGAACATGTTGAAGGTCCAGATGGTGCCCAGCAGCACGATGGTGGAGCTGACCGGCCGCAGACCGGGCATGGTCACGCTCCAGAACCGCTGCCAGGGGGTGGCCCCGTCCATCTCGGCGGCCTCGTGCAGCTCGCGCGGGATGGACTGGAGGCCGCCGAGTATCGCGAGCATCATGAAGGGGACGCCGAGCCAGGTGTTCACGGCTATGACGGACAGCTTCTGGACGAAGGGGTCGCCGAGCCAGTCGACGGGGCCCATGCCGATTTTGGCGAGCAGCTCGTTGAACACACCGTTGTCGGTGTTGTACATCAGCTTCCAGGCGAACGCGGCGACGAACGCGGGCACCGACCACGGCAGGATCAGCAGCACCCGGTAGAGGGAGCGTCCGCGCATGGGCCGGTTGAGCAGCAGCGCGAGGCCGAGGCCGATCGTGTAGTGCAGGAAGACGCAGCTCGCGGTCCACACCACGGTCCACATCAGCCGGGGGTAGAACGATCCCTCCTGGCCGGAGAGGATGTTCCAGTAGTTGTCCAGGCCGACGAACCGATAGGTCGCCGGGACGGAGAAGTCCCCGATCGTCCGGCCGATGTTGACCTCGTCGGCGTCGGTGAAGGAGAGATAGACGCCCCGGCCCAGCGGATAGCCGACGAGCACGGCGAGGACGACCACCACGGGCAGGACCATGGCCCACGCGTACCAGTGGGTGGTGAAGGACCGTCTGGTCCTGGCTGTCAGGGTGCTCATCTCTCTCCGATGGCTGAAGGGCGGGTGCCGTCCGGTCCGGCCGGGCGGGTGCGCGGGATTCGGTTCCCGCGCCGCGGGGCGCGCTGTGCCCGTCCGGCCGGACCGGGGGTCCGGTGGGTGCGTGGGCCTCGTCAGCCGGTGGTCGTGTAGTCCTTCAGGAGCTTGCTGTTCCACTCCTTCGCGAGGGCGTCGAGGCCGTCCTTCGGGGAGACGTCGCCGCGCAGGATCTTCACGTAGTGCTGGTCGAAGGCGACGAAGAGATCGCCGACGCCGGGGATCACCGGCCGGGGCCTCGCGACGGTCAGCGCCTGCTGGAACGCCTTCTTCGCCGGGTCGGCGGTGACCTCGGCGGTGTACGCAGACTTCCGCGTCGGGAGCGTGTTGATCTCCTTGGCGGTCAGCTCCTGGCTCTTCTTCGAGGCCATGAACTTCACGAAGAGGTACGAGGCGTCCTTGTTCTTCGAGCCCCGGTAGACGGAGTAGTTGTGGCCGCCGATGGGCGCTCCCGCCTTGCCGGCCGAGCCGCCCGGGACATTGGCGATGCCCAGGTTGTCCTTGTCCTTGAACGCCTTGCCCGCGTAGCTGTCGCTCACCGACCACGGCCCGTTGAGGATCATGGCGACCTCGCCGGCCTTGAAGGAGGTCTGGGCCGCGACATAGCCGTCGGTGGTGGCGGGCTTGAGGGCGACGTCGGACCCGGCCAGCTTCAGGGCGGTCTCCATGGCCCTGACGCCCTCGGCCGAGTTGACGGTGATCTTCTTGCCGTCGACGTCGAGCATGTCCGCGCCCTCGCCGTGGAGGAACGGCAGCGAGAAGTAGCCCTCGGGGTTGAGCTGGGTGCCGGTGACGCCCGTCTTCTTCTTGATGGTCTTCGCGGCGGCGATGAACTCGTCCCAGGTGGCCGGGGGCGCGGCGATGCCGGCCTCCTTGAAGATCTTCTTGTTGTAGAGCAGGGCCAGGGTGTCGGTCACCTGCGGCACGCCGACCGTCTCGTTGTTCCACTTGGCGGTGGAGAGCGGGCCGGGCAGGAAGTCCTCCGCGCCCTCCAGCGCGGGGGTGCCGTCCAGCGGCTGGAGATAGCCGAGGTTGGCGAACCCGGCGGACCAGCCCACATCGGTGCGGATGACGTCCGGCGCGCCCTTGCCGGACTGGGCGGCGGTCTTGAACTTCTGCTCCGCCTGGTCGAAGGAGACCGAGGTCCGGTTCACCTTGATCTTCGGGTACTCGGCCTGGAAGGCGGCGATGAGCTTGTCGTACGTGGGGCCCTCGGCCTCGTTGGACGTGTCCCACCAGGTGATGGAGCCCGACACGCTCTGCGGGTCCTCGGCGGCCTTCTTGCCGCTGCTGTCCCCGCCGCTGCCGCTGTCGCCGCCGCACGCGGTGGCGGTCAGGGCCAGTACGCCGGCGATCGCGGCGACCGTTATTCCTCTGCGCATCATGATCTCCCCATTGAGGTCAGGCCCCGCCTGTCCTCGGGCTGGGCTGCTGCGGCGTGAAGTTAACAGTCTTGCAAGACTTTGCGAAAGACCTTGCAGAAAGAAAACGGCAAGATTTCGATGTTGTGACCTCCCTGTGTCCTACAGATGTCCCGGATAGTCCCCAGGGGTTGACCTCCAGTCAGTACGCCTCCTACCGTCTGCTGGCAGGCGGGTCGGGCCAGTTGCTGCAAGAACCTGCAAGATCCATCAGCAACTTTCAGAGAAGCCCGCGAGCGCTTCGGAGCACACCCGCACCCGCACTTCCCCCACGTACGCACAGCGTTGTGCAGGAGGAAACATGTCCGGCATACCCAGAGCCGGGGTCGGCCGACCCCTCGCCGCCCTGCTCGCACTGACGGCCGGGGCGGCGATCGCCGTCACCGCCCCCGCGCCGGAGGCCGTGGCCGCGCCGCCCGGCCCGAAGGACGTGACCGCCGTCCTCTTCGCGTGGCGCTTCGACTCGGTCGCCCGCGCCTGCACCGAGCGGCTCGGACCGGACGGCTACGGCTATGTCCAGGTCTCGCCGCCCCAGGAACACATCCGGGGCGACCAGTGGTGGACCTCGTACCAGCCCGTCAGCTACAGGATCGCGGGCCGGCTCGGCGACCGGGCCTCCTTCGCCGCCATGGTGAACACCTGCCGCACGGCCGGGGTGAAGGTCGTCGCCGACGCGGTGATCAACCACATGGCGGCGGGCGACGGAACCGGCACTGGAGGCTCCGCCTACACCAAGTACAACTACCCCGGCGTCTACTCCGGCTTCGACCTGGACGACTGCCGCTCGGCGATCGCCGACTACCGCGACCGCCACCAGGTCCAGAACTGCGAACTCGTCGGCCTCGCCGACCTCGACACCGGCGAGGAGTACGTCCGGAGCCGCATCGCCGCCTACCTCGATGACCTGCTCTCCCTCGGCGTCGAGGGCTTCCGGATCGACGCGGCCAAACATATGCCCGCCGCCGACCTCGCGCACATCAAGTCCCGGCTGACCAGGCCCGATGTCTACTGGAAGCAGGAGGCGATCCACGGCGACGGAGAGGCCGTCTCGCCGGGCGAGTATCTCGGCAGCGGCGATGTGCAGGAGTTCCGCCACGCCCGCGACCTCAAGCGGGTCTTCCAGCGCGAGAACCTCGCTTACTTGAAGAACTACGGCGAGGGCTGGGGCTATCTGCCGTCCGCGAAGGCCGGGGTCTTCGTCGACAACCACGACACCGAACGCCTCGGCGACACCCTCAACTACAAGGACGGCTCCGCCTACACCCTCGCGAACGTCTTCATGCTGGCCTGGCCCTACGGCTCGCCCGACGTCCACTCCGGCTACGAGTGGAGCGACAAGGACGCGGGCCCGCCGAACGGCGGCCGGGTCACGGCCTGCTGGAGCGACGGCTGGAAGTGCCAGCACGCCTGGCCGGAGATCGCCGCCATGGTCGCCTTCCGCAACACCGCCCACGGACAGCCCGTCACCGACTGGTGGGACGACGGCGGCGACCGGATCGCCTTCGGCCGGGGCGACAAGGCGTATCTCGCCGTCAACCACACCACCACCCCGCTGAGCCGGACCTTCCAGACCTCGCTGCCCGCCGGAACCTACTGCGACGTCCAGTCCCGCCGCCCGGTGACCGTCGACGGCTCCAGCCGTCTCACCGCCACCCTGGCCCCCGGCACCGCCCTCGCCCTCCACGCCGGCGCGAAGAACTGCGCCTGAGCCGGGGGGCGGGCCGCCCTCGTACCCAGCACTGGAGACACTCTTGACACGCCCCAGAACGGCGGCGGTCGCACTGACCGCCGCCCTCTGCGCCACCCTGCTGCCCGGCGCCCCCGCCTTCGCCGCCCCCGCGAAGAAGCCGCCCAAGCCGCCCTCGGATGCACAGCTCGCCGCCGAACCCGCCCGCCACGACCTCACCAGGGAGCAGTTCTACTTCGTCCTCCCCGACCGCTTCGCCAACGGCGACCGCCGCAACGACCGGGGCGGACTGACCGGCTCCAGGCTCAGCCACGGGCACGACCCCACCGACAAGGGCTTCTACCAGGGCGGCGACCTCAAGGGGCTCACCGGCAAGCTGGACTACATCAAGGGCCTCGGCACCACCGCCATCTGGCTCGCGCCGATCTTCAAGAACCGGCCGGTGCAGGGCGAGGGCAATGGGGGTACCTCCCAGGCCGGAGGCTCTGGGGGAACCTCCGCCGGGTACCACGGTTACTGGATCACCGACTTCACCCAGGTCGACCCCCACTTCGGCACCAACGCCGATCTGACGGCCCTCATCGACAAGGCCCATGCCAAGGGCATGAAGGTCTTCTTCGACGTCATCACCAACCACACCGCCGACACCGTCGACTACGCCGAGAAGAAGTACGGCTACAAGCCCAAGGGCGCGTACCCCTACCTCGACCGCACCGGCCGCCCCTTCGACGCCGCCGACCGTGAGCGCATCGGCAGGGTCGGCGCCGACTCCTTCCCGTACACCCCGCGCCCCCGCGACCGGGAGAAGGTCCCCGGCTGGCTCAACGACCCCACGATGTACCACAACCGGGGCGACTCCACCTTCGCGGGCGAAAGCTCCGAGCACGGCGACTTCGCGGGCCTGGACGACCTGTGGACCGAGCGCCCCGAGGTCGTCAGGGGCATGGAGAAGATCTACCAGAAGTGGGTCCGCGACTTCGGCATCGACGGCTTCCGCATCGACACCGTCAAACACGTCGACATGGAGTTCTGGACCCAGTGGGCCACCGCCCTCGACGAGTACGCCGCCCGGCGCGGCCGGGACGACTTCTTCATGTTCGGCGAGGTCTACTCCGGCGACCCGGCGGTCACCGCGCCCTATGTGACCCGGGGCCGGCTCGACTCCACCCTCGACTTCCCCTTCCAGGACGCGGCCCGCGCCGTCGCCTCCCAGCGGGCCCCCGCCGACCGGCTCGCCAAGGTCTTCGCCCAGGACTACCGCTACACCACCGACAAGGCCAACGCCTATGAGCAGGTGACCTTCCTCGGCAACCACGACATGGGCCGCATCGGCACCTTCCTCCAACAGGACAACCCCCGGGCCGGCGACGCCGAACTCACCCGCCGCGCCCGCCTCGCCAACGAGCTGATGTTCCTCAGCCGGGGCAACCCGGTCATCTACTACGGCGACGAACAGGGCTTCACCGGAGCGGGCGGCGACAAGGACTCCCGTCAGACCCTCTTCGCCTCCCGGACCCCCGACTACCTCGACGACGACCAGCTCGGCACCGACCGCACCCACGCCTCCGACGCCTACGACACCGGCCACCCGCTCTACCGCTCCATCGCCGAGCTGTCGAAACTGACCAAGGCCCACCCGGCGCTCCGCGACGGAGTCCAGCGGCAGCGGTACGCGGAAGGCCAGGTCTACGCCCACTCCCGCACCGACGCGGCCGAGCGCCGCGAGTACCTCGTCGCCGTCAACAGCGGCACCGGGCCCCGGACCGTCGAGCTGACCACCGACTCCCCGAACACCGCCTTCCACACGCTGTACGGGGGTGACACCACACCCCGTACCGACGCGGCCGGCCGGCTCACCGTCACCGTCCCGCCCCTGACCTCCCTCGTACTGAGGGCGGACAAGGCGCGGCCGAAGCCCACCGCACAGCCCGTGCTCAGCCTCAGGGCCCCCGCCCCCGGAGCCACCGGCACCGTCGAGATCGACGCCGACCCCGGCGCGGCCGGAGGCAGGGTCGTCTTCGCCGCGCAGATCGGCGACGGCCCCTGGCGCACCCTCGGCTCCGCCGACCACGCCCCCTACCGGGTCACCCAGTACCTCGACGCCACCGTCGAGGCGGGCACCCCGCTCCGCTACAAGGCGGTCGTCGTCGACGCGGCGGGCCGCACCGACAGCGCCACCGGCTCCACCACCGCCGGAGCGACGCCCCCGCCCGCCAAGCCCGTCGCCGTCGACCGCGACTGGGCCGTCGTCCACTACCAGCGCCCCGAAGGGGACTACGCGGGCTGGCGGCTGCGCGCCGGGGGCACCGCCGCCGCCTTCACCGGCCGCGACGCCCACGGCGCGTTCGCCTGGGTCAAGCTCCCCGAGGGCGCGACGACGCTCCCGTACACCGTCGAGAAGGACGGCGTCCCCGACGGGCCCCGGCGCGAGATCGACCTCTCCCGCACCGGCCAGGTCTGGATCACCCAGGGCCGGGACGGCCAGCGCGAAACCGCCCCCGCCGGGACCTATCCGCCGCAGGACAAGGGCAAGGCCGTCATCCACTACCAGCGCCCCGGGGGCGACTACGACGGCTGGGGCCTCCACGTCTGGAACGGCGCGGCGAACCCCACCGACTGGGCCGAGCCGCTGACGCCCGTCCGGAAGGACGCGTACGGAGTGACCTTCGAGGTCCCCCTCGCACCCGGCGCGACCTCGCTCAGCCACATCCTCCACAAGGGCGACGAGAAGGACCTCCCCGGCGACCAGTCCCTCGACCTCGCCACCCACGGCAACGAGGTCTGGCTGCTCTCCGGAGAGCCGAAGCCCCTGCTCCCGCAGGCCGGCGCGGTTCCCTCGCTCGACCTCGGCAAGGCCGAGGCGCAGTGGATCGACCGCGACACCGTCGTCTGGAAGGTGAAGGCCACCGAGGCCACCAGCCAGCAGCTGGTCTACGCGGCGGGCCGCCCGATCTCCGTCACCGGCGGCGCGCTCAGCGACGAGGGCCGCTGGCTGCGGCTCGCCCCCGGCGCACTGACCGAGGCCCAGCGCGCCGCGTACCCGCACCTCCGGGAATACCCGGCGTTCACCGTCGACCCGCGCGACGCCGAGCGGGTACGGGACTCCCTGCGCGGCCAGCTCATCGCCACCCAGCGCAACGCCTCGGGCGCGCTGCTCGCCGCCACCGGGGTGCAGACCGCCGGAGTGCTCGACGATCTGTACGCGGCCCGGGCCACCCGCGCCGCCCTCGGACCGGTCTTCGGCCCCGACGGGGTCACCCTCTCCCTCTGGGCCCCCACCGCCCGTACCGTCGCGCTCGAACTCGACGGGAGGACCGTGCCCATGCGCCGCGACGACGCCAGCGGCGTCTGGTCGGCGAAAGGCCCCCGCAGCTGGCGCGGCGAGCCGTACCGCTACCGGGTCACCGTCTGGGCCCCCAGTGTTCAGAAGACGGTGGTGAACAAGGTCACCGACCCCTACTCCACCGCCCTGACCACCGACTCCGTCCAGAGCATCGCCGTCGACCTCACCGACCCGAAACTCGCCCCCAAGGGCTGGCGGAACCTGAAGAAGCCCGCCGCCGTCCCGCTGCGCGACGCCCAGATCCAGGAACTCCACATCCGCGACTTCTCCATCGCGGACCGCACGGCGAAACACCCCGGCCAGTACCGCGCCTTCACCGACCGCGACTCGGCGGGCAGCAAGCACCTCAAGAAGCTCGCCGACAGCGGAACCTCCTACCTCCACCTCCTGCCCGCCTTCGACATCGGCACCATCCCCGAGCGCGAGTCCGACCGCGAAGAACCCGCGTGCGACCTCTCGGTGTACGCCCCCGACTCCGCCGAACAACAGGCCTGCGTCGCCGAGGCCGCCGCGAAGGACGCCTACAACTGGGGATACGACCCCCTGCACTACACCGTCCCCGAGGGCTCCTACGCCTCCGACCCCGAGGGCGCCCGGCGCACCGTCGAGTTCCGTGAGATGGTCGCCGCGCTGAACGGCCAGGGCCTGCGCACCGTCATGGACGTGGTCTACAACCACACCGTGGCCGCCGGCCAGTCCGAGAAGTCCGTACTCGACAGAATCGTCCCCGGCTACTATCAGCGGCTGCTCGCCGACGGCTCCGTCGCCACCTCCACCTGCTGCGCCAACACCGCCCCCGAGAACGCGATGATGGGCAAGCTGGTGGTGGACTCCGTCGTCACCTGGGCCAGGGAGTACAAGGTCGACGGCTTCCGCTTCGACCTGATGGGCCACCACCCCAAGGCGAACATGCTCGCCGTCCGCGCGGCCCTGGACCGGCTGACCACGGCCCGCGACGGCGTCGACGGGAAGAAGATCGTCCTCTACGGGGAGGGCTGGAACTTCGGCGAGATCGCCGACGACGCCCGCTTCGTCCAGGCCACCCAGAAGAACATGGCCGGCACCGGCATCGCCACCTTCTCCGACCGGGCCCGCGACGCGGTGCGCGGCGGCGGCCCCTTCGACGCCGACCCCGGCGTCCAGGGCTTCGCCTCCGGCCTCTACACCGACCCCAACCCGGCGGCCGACAACGGCGACCGCGCACAGCAGCGCGCCCGGCTGCTGCACTACCAGGACCTCATCAAGGTCGGCCTGACCGGCAATCTCGCCGACTACACCTTCACCGACAGCCGGGGCCGCACCGTCAAGGGCTCCCAGATCGACTACAACGGAGCCCCGGCGGGGTACGCGGACGCCCCGGGCGACGCGCTCGCCGACGCCGACGCCCACGACAACGAGACGCTTTACGACGCGCTCGCGTTCAAGCTCCCCAAGGACACCCCGCCCGCCGACCGGGCCAGGGCGCAGGTCCTCGCCATGGCCACGGCGACGCTCTCCCAGGGGCCCGCGCTCTCCCAGGCCGGGACCGATCTGCTGCGCTCCAAGTCGCTCGACCGCAACTCCTACGACAGCGGCGACTGGTTCAACGCGATCCACTGGGAGTGCCGCGCCGGCAACGGCTTCGGCCGGGGGCTGCCGCCCGCCGCCGACAACCGGGACAAGTGGGAGCACGGCAGGCCGCTGCTGAGCGCCCCCTCGCTCACCGTCGGCTGCCCGCAGATCGACGGGGCGTCCGCCGCCCACCGGGATCTGCTGAAGATCCGCACCACCGAGCCGGTCTTCGGTCTCGCCACCGCCGAACAGGTGCGCTCGACGGTCTCCTTCCCGCTCTCGGGCCCGAACGAGACACCCGGTGTGATCACCATGCGCGCCGGTGACCTGGTCGTCGTCTTCAACGCGACACCCGAGCGCCACACCCAGCGGCCCGCCGGGACCGCCGGGGAGCGGTACGCGCTCCACCCCGTCCAGGCCGGCGGCGCGGACGCGACCGTCAAGTCCTCGGCGTACGAGAGGGAGACGGGAACCTTCTCGGTGCCCGCCCGGACGGTCGCCGTCTTCCAGCGCGGCTGAGCCACCAGCGCACACAGGACGGCCCCGGGTCCCTGCCTTCAGGGTCCCGGGGCCGTTTCCCTGTCTCAGGCCGTACGGTCGGCGACGACCTGCTCCATCACCGTCGGCGCGATCGCCATCAGCCGGTCCACCAGCTCGCCGAACGGGCCTTCCAGCGGCTCCTGCTCCAGGATCCGCACCACCACGGCGGCCATGCCGTCGTCGTACGCCGCGCTCACCGCGCACAGCGCCGCGAAGTCGTGCACCAGCTGGAGCTCCAGCTCGGCGCGGGGGATCTCCCGGCCGTCCAGCCAGAGCAGCGCGGTCGCCTCGGCCAGCGAGACCCAGGAGCGCACCACCAGGGTGAGACGGACCGGCGGCTCCGCGATGTCGAGATGGGACATGATCTGGTCGTAGGCGGCCTGCCGGACATCGTCGATCATCGCGTTCGTGGTGGTGGAGCCGACGGCGGGGCCGCCGCGCATCAGCGCGGAGAAGCCCGGCCCGTGCTCGTCCACGAAGTCGAAGAACCGCTTCATGACCCGCAGCAGCCGCGCGCCCAGCGGGCCTTCGCGCGGCTCGACGAAGCGGGTGGCCAGCTCGTCGGCGGCGCGCCGCAGCGCCGCCTCGTACAGGCTCTGCTTGCCGGGGAAGTAGTGGTAGACGAGCGGCCGGGAGATCCCGGCCGCCGCCGCTATCTCGTCGATCGAGACCTCGTCGGGGGAGCGGGCGCTGAACAGTTCCAGCGCGACACCGATCAGCTGCTGCCTGCGCTCCTCGACGCCCATCCTGCGGCGTACCCCGGTCGTCATGGGCATACCCTACCGACTGGCCTCCGCGCACCAGTTCTACAGGTCGAGTACCAGCCGCCCGCCGCCGTGGCAGCGCGATACGCAGATCAGCATCTGCTCGGTCCGCTCGGCGTCGGTGAGCAGCTCGTCGCGGTGGTCCACCTCGCCCGCCAGCACCCGCTGCCGGCAGGTGCCGCAGAAGCCCTGGCGGCAGGAGTGCGCGAGGTCCGGCAGCTCGGTCAGCACGGCGGCCAGCACCGACTGCCCCGCCGCGACGGGGACGGTGCGCCCCGAGCGGCTCAGCTCGACCTCGAACGGGCCCCCGTCGCCCGGCCCGCCGCCGGTGAACCGTTCCAGCCGGGGCGGCCGGTCCTTCGGGAGCAGCCCGGCGACGGCGTCCATCAGCGGGCCGGGACCGCAGCAGTAGACGGCCGTGGACTTGGGCAGCGAGGCGAGGAAGCCCAGCTCCGGCCTTCCGCTCTCGTCCCCGGCGACGACCGTGACCCGGTCCCCGCCGAGCGCCGCGATCTCCGCGAGGAAGGGCATCGAGGCGCGCGAGCGCCCGCAGTACAGCAGCCGCCATCGCGCGCCCGCCGCCTCGGCCGCGTACAGCATCGGCAGCAGCGGGGTGATGCCGATGCCGCCCGCGACGAAGTGGTACGCGGGGGAGGGGACCAGCGGGAAGCGGTCGCGCGGGCCCCGGATCTCCACCTCCGTGCCCGGGTGCAGCCGCTCGTGGATCTCGCGGGAGCCGCCCCGGCCGTTCTCGGCCAGCCGGACGGCGACGGTGTACGCGGCGGAGTCGGCCACATCGCCGCAGAGCGAGTACTGCCGGACCAGTCCGGAGGGGAGCACCAGATCGAGATGGGCCCCCGGCCGCCACGGCGGCAGCCCGTCCGGCCCGTCCCCGGCCAGCCGGAGCCGTACGACGCCCTCGGCGGGGGTGGTGCGCTCGGTGACGGTGACCCGGCGGGCCCGCGACGGACTGCTGCCTCCTCCCCGTCCCGAGACCGGCTCCGGGAGGGCGGGCAGCGGCCAGAGCGGGAAGTGCGCGACCCGGCGGCGCAGGGCCCGCCGGGCCCGCCGGGCGAGCAGCGCGGCCCCGGCCCCGGCCCCGGCGGTGAGGGCGAGGGTGAGCGGGCGCGGCGGCATCTCAGCGGCCCCCTTCGACGCGGTCCGTGCGGTCCGTGCGGTCCGTGGGGTTCGCGCCGGGGGACGTGGCGAGATAGGCGAGGGCCTGGGCCGTGTCCCCCTCGTCCCGGGGGTGGTAGCCCCGGCTCAGATAGCGCGGCCCGGAGCGCAGCACGTCCGGGAGGGCGGGCAGCACTCCCCGGCGGCCCGCGCCGTAGTACTGCGCGAGGCTCGCCCGCCCGCCGGTCAGCGTCGGGTCGTTGGCCAGGAAGAAGCGGGTCCCGCGCTGCCAGAGGAAGACCAGCGCGGAGAAGGCCGTCGCCCAGGTCCGCGCCCGCCGCCGGTAGGAGCCGTCGACGTGCTGGAACAGCTCGAAGGCCACCGAGCGGTGCTCCACCTCCTCGGCCCCGTGCCAGCGCAGCAGATCCAGCATGGTGGGGTCCGCGCCGCACCGGTCCAGCTCCTTCGCGTTGAGCACCCAGTCGCCGAGGAAGGCGGTGTGGTGCTCGATCGCGGCGATCAGCGCGACCCGCTCCCACAGCCACCAGCGGCTCGCCCGGCCGGGCGGCAGGGTCCGGTCGCCGAGGAGCTTCCCGAAGAGCCAGTCGACCTGTGCGGTGTAGGGCGTGGGGTCCAGACCGAGCCGCCGCAGCTGGGGGAGGACCTCGTCGTGCGCCGCCGCGTGCACGGCCTCCTGCCCGATGAAGCCGATGACGTCGGCGCGGAGTTCCTCGTCCGTGATGTGCGGCAGCACCTGCTGGTACACCTGGACGAACCAGCGCTCACCGGCCGGCAGCAGCAGATGCAGCACATTGATGGTGTGGGTGGTGAACGGGTCGCCGGGGACCCAGTGGAGCGGGGTGTCCGCCCAGTCGAAGGAGACCCGGCGGGCCGCCAGTACGGGCCGCGTATTAGACATGCCGTCAATGTACTGATGGGTAGGGCGAGATGACAGAGGTGCGACCCGCATCCGGGCCGCACCCTCACATCACCCGGTGACGGCGGTGCCGACCTCCCAGCCGCTGAACCGCACCGTGCCCCGCGCCCCGCTCCCGCCGTTCATGGCCGTCATGAACAGCCCCACGTCCTGCGCCGCCCCCGCCCCCGGCACGCCCACCGTGCCGACCGTCCGCCAGCTCACCCCCTCGTCCACCGAGAAAGCGCCCGTGAACGAGCCCGCGAGCGCCGTCCCCGTCTCCCTGGTCAGCCGCAGCAGCACCGGGGCCCGCACCCCCGTCACCCGCCGGTACACATCCAGCGTCCCGTCGCCGTTCGAGTCGTACGACAACACCACGCCCTGCCCCGGAGTCACCGCGAGATTCACGAAACCCGGACCGCCCTGCACCGCCAGATCGTCGCGCGCCACGATCCCCGCCCGCGCCCAGGGCGCGGTGTTCTCCTGCGTGTCCACCCGCAGCAGCACGCTCACCCCCGGCGTCAGCGCGCCCTCGCGGTACGCCGTGCCGAAGTGCGCCGTCCCCCGCCACAGGTCATTGCCCGCGCCGTTGACCGCGAACCGCTCCCCGAGCTGGCCGAAGACGGCCGCGTTGCTGGTGAAGGTCCGCCACCCGGCGGCCAGCGGCGCGGCCATGTGCAGCGTCCCGCGCTGGACGACCGCGACCCGGTCCTCGCCGAGCGGCCCGTACCGCACCCCCAGTTCGTACGGGAGCGCCCGCAGCGGCTCCGCCAGCGGCTCGGCCGGGGCGCTCACCCGCCAGGACACCGAGCCCGAGCCGCCCGCCGGCACCCCCGGCAGCGCGGTCGGACCCTGCGGCGAGGGGGCCAGCTCGGCCCCGGTCAGCGCGAGATCGACCCGGCCGGCGGCGCGCAGACCGTTCAGATTGCGGAAGCTCGCCGTCACCGTCGCCGAGCCGCCGGGGGTGAGCGCGGCCGGCTCCGCCGAGAGGGTCGTGTGCCCCTGGTACGGCGCGGTCGCCAGGGTGTCCCGCACCCGGGTCGCCACCCGGTACGCGTCCCCGGTGGGCCGCACCGGATACGCCCGCCGGTCCACCGTCCACGCCTCCTCGGCCGGATACCAGTCGAAGGACTTCGGCGCGCGGCCCTCGGCGAGCGCCGTCGCCGCCTCCGCCAGGAACGCCTCCCACTGCGGCACATGGACATCGCCGATCAGCCCGTGCCAGTCCCGGTTCGCGTAGTTGCTCAAGTGCCCGGCCACCGTCCGGTCGCCCCAGGTCGTCACCAGCACCCGCGCGGTCCGCTCCAGCTCGACGGCCTCGGCGGGGCTGGTCGCCAGCCGCTTGGCGTCCTCCAGCCACGGCCCGAGCAGAAACGACCGATGACAGCCCGCCATGGTGTCGGCCAGCCGCATCAGCCTCAGCCAGAGCGCGGAGATCCCCCGGAAGCTCTCGACGTCCTTCGCGCCGTACGCGGAGCGCAGCGCCAGCTGAAGCGTCCGCGAACGGTTCGCCAGCGCCTGCCGGGCGAGGTCGGTGAGGTCGTGGCGGTACGCGTCGGAGTCGCGCAGCGGCTCCTGCACCCGCAGCAGCGCCGCGAACGCCCGGTCGAAGCCCGCCGGATCGAAGGCCGTGCCGATCGCCGAGGTCAGATTCGGCCTGCGCAGAAAGAGCGAGTCGTGCGGCCGGCCGTCCGCGCTCGTCAGCCGGTACGCGGTGGCCGCCAGCGCGCCGAACGCCTCCTCGGCCGCCGCGTCCTTCCCGCCGTACCGGATCCGCGCGTACTCCGTGAACCAGGCCTCCCGGTCGATCCGCTCCTCGCGCCACGCCAGCTCGCTGAACAGCTCCAGCGCCGCCGGGTCCCGCTCGGCCGCCTCCGGCATGTACGCGGTGCCCACCAGCGCGCTGCCCGGCTTGTCCCGCCAGGCGGTGAACCTCGCCGTCCACCGGTCGGTGTTCGCGCCGATCGTGGTGCGCCCGCCGAAGTTGGGGATGGTGCCGAACGCGTACGGCGCGCCGCCCCACTCCTTCTCCCGGTCGGTGACCGTGTCCAGGTCGGAGAGCCCGTCCACGATCAGCACCCGGCCGGTGTCGACGGCGTCCAGCAGTGCCGGGCGCGGATTGGCCTGCCAGCCCAGGATCACCCAGGTCGCCTCGGGCCGGGCGGTGCGCAGCGCGGTCTCGACGGCGCGCGCGGCGGCGGCGACCGGGACGTCCCCGGCGCTGCCGCCCTCGTGCAGCAGGTCCATCTTGAAGAAGTCGGCCCCGCCGAAGAGTTCTTCCTGATGCCGGTAGAAGGCCGCCGCCAGCTCGGCGAAGACGGGGGTGCGCGGATCGAGCCAGTCCGGCCGGGGGAGCCCGTTCCAGCTGCCCTGGGGGACGGTCCGCGCGCCGGGGTTGCGGGCGGCGAAGCCGTCCGGGACGGTGCCGAAGTAGCCGGGCAGCACCGGGCGCATGCCCAGCTCCCGCAGCCGCGCGGTGATCCGCTGCCCCAGTTCGGTCCGGGCCGCCAGCAGCGCGGGGGAGAGCGGGCCGCCGTACCCGCTCATGTTCTGGAGCAGCCACCACGGTTGGTGCGAGGGCGCGGGCAGCCAGGTGCGGGACTCCTCGTCCGAGTAGCCGAAGTCCATCAGCAGCCGGTGGTAGACGGCCTCCTGCCCGGTCGTCACCAGCACCTCGTTGCAGCCGTGCAGGGCGAGCACGTCGATCAGCCGCTCCCAGCGCGCCCAGTCGGCGTACGGTCCTGTGTAGCCGTCATGGGTGTCGTTGTACGCGAACCGGTGCGGCACCGTCGCCGACCGCTCCAGCGCGCGGGCCGGCGCGGGCAGCTTCGCGGGCAGGTCGAGCCGGCTGCCCGACCAGGAGACATGCGCCCGGCAGGTGTACTTCAGATACCAGTGCACCCCGGTCAGCAGCACCGCCGCCGAGGTCCCCGCCACCTCGATCCGGCCCGTGCTCCCGGTCACCCGGAACCGCTCGGGCCCGCTCAGCTCCCGCAGCAGGAACTGGTCCTCGTGGTCCGGCAGCAGCCGCCGCAGCGCGGCCCGCGCCGGGGTCAGATCCAGCGCCGCGCCCGCCCGCCGGGGCGGCCCCGTCGCACCGGCGGCCGGCCCCTGCCCGGCGAGGGCCGTGCCCACCCCGATCGCCCCCGCCGTCCCCAGAACCCTGCGTCTCGACAGCTCGAACATCAGCGCCTCCGTGTTACCCACGTCACAGCCGGTGCCTGCGTGCCGCAGGCTATCGGGCACCCGCCCCCGCGGTGCGGTGGTACGGCAGCGCCATGGCCCGATCCGCCCACCCGCCCCCCGGCGCGCGAGCCACACCCCCCGCCCCCGTCACGGGAGTTGCGCCCCCGGCGCACGCCTCCCGAACCTTCCCCGGCGGCGGGAACGCCCGGCGTGGCGAGAGCCCCGGGCCGGGGCCGAGCCGCCGTCGGGCGGCGGCTGCTCAGGGGCTTCGCCCACCTCGGTGAGGGTTCCCCGGCCGGGGATGTCGCAGGCGCGCGGCCCGCGCGGCGAGGGCCGTGACCGGTGTGGCCGCCGCCCGGCCGGTGGTGTCTGAGCGAGGGATCCGGCGGGCAACGCCCGTGACGCCCGCCCCGCCTCCGCCGGGGCCCGGCCGAGGGAGCCCGCCCGGGCACGCGAGGCGCCCAACCCCGGCCCCGGGCCGGAAACCCCCGGTCGAGCCGCCGTCAGGCGGCAGCCCCCCGGTCCAGATACGCGAGCACCGCCAGCACCCGGCGGTTGTCGTCGTCGGAGACCGGCAGCCCCAGCTTGGCGAAGATGTTCGAGGTGTGTTTGGCCACCGCCCGCTCGGTCACCGTCATCCGCTCGGCGATCGCCGCGTTGGAGCGGCCCTGCGCCATCAGCTCGATGACCTCCAGCTCACGCGGTGTCAGCCCGCCCATCGGCTCGTCCCGCGCCCGCCGGGAGAGCAGCTGGGAGATCACCTCCGGATCCATCGCCGTGCCGCCCCGGGCCACCTGCCGCACCGCGCCGATGAACTGGTCCGCGTCGAAGACCCGGTCCTTGAGGAGGTAGCCGACCCCGCCCCGCCGGTCGGCCAGCAGCTCACGCGCGTACAGCTGCTCCACATGCTGGGAGAGGACCAGCACCGGCATCCCGGGCCTGGCCCGCCGCGCGGCCAGCGCGCACTGGAGGCCCTCGTCGGTGTGGGACGGCGGCAGCCGGACGTCCACGACGGCCACGTCGGGCTCCAGCTCCGCGAGCGCCCTGGTGAGTTCGGGCCCGCTCTCCACGGCGGCGAGGACGTCAAAGCCGTACGCCTCCAGCATCCGCACCAGACCGTCCCGGAGCAGAAACAGGTCTTCGGCTAGAACAACGCGCAAGGGATCTCCATGCTGACCGTGGTGGGGCCGCCCTCGGGCGAGCTGACGGCCAGGACGCCGTCGAATGTACCGAGCCTGCGTTCGATCCCCGCGAGCCCGGTCCCCGTGCGGGAACCCGCGACGGCCCCGCCCCGGCCGTCGTCGGCGACCGTGATCCGCAGCGAGCCGCCCGTGTGCGAGAGATCCACCCGGATCAGGTCGGCGTCCGCGTGCTTGACCGCGTTGGCGAGCGCCTCGCTGACCGCGAAGTACGCCGCCGACTCCACCGGGGCCTCGGCCCGCCCCGACAGCTCCACGGTCACCTCGGAGTCCACCGGCAGCCGCAGCGCCAGCGCCCTGACCGCGTCCCCCAGCCCGCGCTCGGCCAGCACCGGCGGATGGATCCCCCGCACCAGACCGCGCAGCTCGGTCAGCGCCTCGGCCGAGGACTCGCGCGCCCTGGCGAGGAGTTCCCTGGCCCGCGCCGGGTCCTTCTCGATCAGCGCCTCCACCGTCCCCAGCTGCATGCCCATCGCCACCAGCCGGGCCTGCGCCCCGTCGTGAAGATCCCGCTCGATCCGGCGCAGCTCGGCCGCCGAGGTGTCCAGGGCGTCGTGCCTGCTCTCGGTGAGCCGCTCGATGCGCTCCTCCAGCCGGCCCTCGCGGCCGGGCTGGAGCACCGCGCCGGTCAGCCGGAAGTGGGCGCGCACCAGCGCCGGGTTGGCCTTGACCGCGACGGTGAGGAACGCGAGCCCCAGCAGCCCGGCGAGCCCGCCCGTACCCCACCCGCCGACCGGGACGAAGAGGAACCAGTAGGGATCCTCGGCGGCGACGATCGGGATCCACAGCCCGGCGGCGAGCAGCACACCGAAGAGACCCTGCACGATCAGCCAGGGCGCGAGGAGCGCGAGCGCCGCCCCGGCGCTCATGTCCACCAGCAGCCACTGGAGATCGCGCCAGGTCGCCGGGTCCCTCAGCAGCAGCGAGCAGCGCGCGGCGAGCCCGGTCGCACCGGGTGGGACCTGCCTGCGCCCGGCCGTGATCCGGCGGCCCGACCACTGGGCGGCCAGCAGCCGCCGCCGCGCGGCGTGCGCCCGCACCAGCCGCAGCACCGGCGGGGTGGTGAAGAGGCCCACCCCGATCGGTATCAGCGCGACGGAGACCACCGCCAGTACGAGGAGGACGACCGATCCGATCAGCCCCAGCAGCGCCAGCGCGAGCCCCCGCCAGGCCGCCACCACCGCCTCTCGCGCGTGCGTCATGCTCATGGACGTCCCCCCGGCTGTACGTGGTCAGGGCTCAAGTCTGTCCCGCCCGCCGCCCGCGGTCACTGGGCCCCGCCACCGGGCCGGGGTGTACCCAGCACCACCCCCGGGTGTCATCCGGGCCTACAGCCCCAGCACCTTCGCCTCCAGCTCGGGAGCGAGCCCCACCGCCCGGCGCGGCGGCCGGCCGCCCGAGCCGTCCGCGCTCAGCATCCACTCCCAGGTGTCGGCGACCGTCTCCCGGACCGGCCGGCACCGCAGTCCGGCCCTCAGCGCTTTGCCGACGCTCACCCGGTAGACCGCGTTGTACAGCTCGGCCTCGGTGCGCGGCACCCACACCGGGAGCTGTGTCCACGGCTCTATCCCGGCCTCGATGATCGCCCCCGGCTCCGTCCACCGCAGCTCCGCCGAGGAGCCGGTGACCTCGGCACAGGCCGTCAGCAGCTCCTCCATCGTGGTGTGTCCGGGCTCGCTCACCAGGTTGTACGGGCCGCTCAGCCGGGCCTCGGCGGCGGACAGCGTCCACTCGGCGAGATCCCGGATGTCGATGTACTGGAGCGCGTTGTCCCGGGGCCCCGGCGCGAGCACCGGACCGCCCCGCCGGATCCTCCGCAGCCACCACGGCAGCCGGTCGATGTTCTCCCACGGCCCCAGCAGCAGCCCGGCCCGCACCAGCAGCGACCGCTCCGCGCCGAAGGCCTCCGTCACGGCCAGCTCGCCGCCGCGCTTCGCCTCCGCGTACGGGACGTCCTCCGCGTCCGCCGAGGACTCCACCACGGGGGAGCTCTCGTCGAACCCGACGGCCGGCGGCCACGCGTAGACCGAACAGCTCGACACATAGGTGTAGTGCCCGACCCTTCCGGCCAGCAGCCGCGCCGAGTCCCGCACCACCCGGGGCGCGGTGGCCCAGGTGTCGACCACCGTGTCCCACTCGCCGTCCCGCAGCGCCTCCAGCCCGTCCGCCCGCGTCCGGTCGCCCACCAGCCGCCGCGTTCCGGCCGGGCCCTCCCGCCGCCCCCGGTTGAACAGCGTCACCTCCCACCCGCGTGCCACCGCGGCCTCCGCGACGGCCCGTCCCGCGAACTCCGTACCACCCAGCACCAGAAGTCTCATGCCCCGACTCTCCCCCCGCCGCCGCACCCGCACCACCCCTCTCTGCCCACAGAAGAATCCGCGCGGCGTCCCGACGGGCCCCCCGACGGCGTCACGGCGGCGTCACGTCCCGTGCGAACGCGGCGGCGAAGCCGGCATCGCCCAGGGCCGTACGGACGGCGGCCGTGACCCGGTCGACGTCGCCGCGTTCGGCCGGCGGCAGCGAGGCCCGTACGGCGGTACGGGCGCGGGCGGCGGTGCCGAGGAGCCGGGCGGCGAGTTCGGGGCGGCCACCCAGCCGGTGCGCGCCGGCCAGGCCCTCCAGGGCGAGGGCGACGGCCCGGGGGTCCCCGGTGGCGCGGGCGGCGGCCAGGCCCTCGGTGTGGAGTTTCAGGGCGGCGTCGTGGTCGCCCCGGAGTTCGGCGATGAAGCCGAGTTCGGCGAGGATGAGGGCGGTGCCGTTCTCGGCCTCGAAGAGACGGTTCCACTCCAGCCAGGTGCGCAGGGCGGACTCGGCCTCCGCGAGCCGCCCCTGACGCCGGGCCCCGAGCGCGAGTCCGAGCTCCGCGAACTCCTGGGCGCGGTGGTCGGCGTGGCGCACGGCCAGCCGCCGGCCGTGGTGGTGCAGCTCCTCGGCCCGCGCGTGGTCGCCCTCCAGAAGGGCGATCCGGCCCAGTTCGGACCAGCGGACGGAGGCCTCGGCCCACAGGCCGAGACTCTCGGCGATCCGCAGACCGCTCCGGTGCTCGGCCTCGGCGGACCGGTAGTCGCCCTCGATCTCCGCGAGCCTGCCCAGCACCCCGAGGGCCTGCAACCGGCCCCACTCGTCGCCGAGATCGCGGAAGAGACCGAGGCTCGCCCCGGCGTCGGCCCGGGAGCCCGCCAGATCACCGAGCACATAGCGCTGCACGCCGCGTACGCTCAGAGCCGCCGCGACACCCCAGCGGTCGCCGCGCGCCCGGGCGTCGGCGAGGGTCCGGCGCACCAGCTCCTCGCCGGCCTCCATGGACCCCAGCAAGGTCGCGGCGTAACCGAGGAACCAGCCCGGTCCGCCCGTCCCACCGGCGCGGGCCATGTCCTCGTACAGCCGCAGTGGCACCCGGCTCACCCGCCCGGACTCCAGCGGGTCGCCCGCCAGCAGGGTCATCCCCGCGTGCCACGCCGCCACCTGCGCGCGGTCGTCGCCGGGCCCGTCCTCGCCCGACCCGTCCGCGCCGACGGCCAGCGCCGTGGCCATGGAACGCCTCGCCTCCGTGAGCCGCCCCCGCAGAAACCAGTACCAGGCCAGGGCGCGGACCAGACGCCGGGCGAGCACGCCGTCCGCCGTGGCGACGGCGGTGTCGAGGGCGGCGCGCATATTGGCCGCCTCGGCGTCGAGACGGCGCAGACAGCGCTGCTGATCGCCGCCGCGCAACCTGCTCTCGGCCCGCTCCGCCAGCTCGGTGTAGTGGCGGAGATGGGCGCGGCGCAGCCGGTCGTACTCGCTCCCGCGCTCGCTCTCGCTCCCGCTCCCGGGACCGTGCGCCCGCAGTCTCTCCACGCAGTACGCCGCCACCGACTCCAGCAGCCGATAGCGCGGCCCCGGCCCTTCGAGGCCGTCGGCCCCGTCCCGCGCGCCGTGGGCGACGACGACCAGCGACCGGTCCACCAGCCGGGCCAGCAGGTCGAGGACCTCGCCGGGCTTCACCCCGTCCCCGGAGCAGAGCGCCTCGGCGGCCTCCAGGGTGCAGCCGTCGGAGTGGACGGCCAGCCGGCGCAGCACCGTGCGCTCGGCGGCGGTCAGCAGCTCCCAGCTCCAGTCGATCACCGCCCGCAGGGTCCGCTGCCGCTCCGGCGCGTCCCGCCGTCCGCTCGTCAGCAGCCCGAAGCGGTCGTCGAGCCGCTCGGCGAGCGCGGCCACGCCCAGGGCGCGCAGCCGGCTGGCCGCCAGCTCGACGGCGAGCGGAATGCCGTCCATGCGGCGGCAGACGGCGGCGACCGCCTCGGCGTCGTCCTCGGACAGGGTGAAGCCGGGCGACGCGGCGGCGGCCCTCGCCACGAAGAGCCGGACCGCGCTCGACCGCGCCACCTCCGCGTACGAGGCCCCCGGCTCCGGCACGTCCAGCGGCGGGACCGTCCACAGCTGTTCGCCCGAGATCGCCAGCGGCTCACGGCTGGTGGCCAGCAGCCGCACCCCGGGCGCGGCCCGCAGCAGCAGCCGCGCCAGCGCCGCGACGGCCTCGATCACATGCTCGCAGTTGTCCAGTACGAGGAGGAGACGCCGGTCCCGCAACGCGTCCGCCAGCCGGTCCGCCAGCGGGTGCGGGCTGCCGGCCGCCGACGGCGGCAGCGAGCCGGGCCGGGCGTCGTCCCGGATGCCGAGCGCGACGGCCGCCACCTCCGCCAGCTCGTCCACCACGGCCCCCGAGGCCCCGGCCGAGCGCGCCACACCGGAGAGTTCCACCAGCCGCACCCCGTCCGGGAAGAGCTCCCCGGCCGCCCCGCCCGCCACCTCCAGGGCGAGCCGGGTCTTCCCGACCCCGCCGGGCCCGGTCAGCGTCACCAGCCGACGCCCCGCGAGCAGCTCCCGCACCTCGGCCACCGACCGCGACCGCCCGATCAGCCCGGAGACCGGGGCGGGCAGCTCCGGCGCCGGGGTCCGGGAGGTCCGGGAGACACGGGAGGTCCGGGAGGTCCGGCCGAGGATCTCCCGCTGAAGCGCGGCCAGTTCGGGCCCCGGCTCCAGCCCCAGCTCCTCGGCGAACAGCCGGCGCACCTCCCGGTAGACCTCCAGCGCCTCGCCCGCCCTCCCGCTGCCGTACAGCGCCCGCATATGGGCCGCGCGCAGCCGCTCCCGCAGGGGATGGCGCTCGGCCAGCTCCCCGAGTTCACCGGCGAGCGGGCCGTACTCCCCGAGCTGAAGCCGGGCCTCGGCCTGCTCCTCCCGTACGAGAAGACGCTGCTCCTCCAGCCGCGCCGCCGCCGCCCTGGCGAACGGCTCGTCCGCGAACCCGGCGAACGCGGGCCCCCGCCACTGCCCGAGCGCCTCGGCGAACCCGGCCGCCCGCTCCCCGGGATCGGCCACCCCCCGGGCCCGGCCCGCCAGCGTCAGGAAGCGCTCCGCGTCCACCGCGCCGCCGTCCACTCGCAGCCGGTACCCCGGCGGGCGGTGCACCACCGCCCCGTCCCCTCCGGCACCGGCCGCCGCCAGCGCCTTGCGCAGCCGGGACACCAGGGTCTGGAGCGCCCCGGCCCGGCGCACGGGCGGCGTCCCGCCCCAGATGTCCTCCGCCAGCCGGTCCACCGGCACGACCTCCCCCGGCGTGACCAGCAGCGCGGCCAGCAGAACGCGCACCTTCGCCTCGGGGACCGCCGCGAGTTCGCCGTCCGCCGTCCACACGGCCAGTGGTCCCAGTACCCCGAAGCGCATCGGTTCAGCGTACGGCCGCGCCCGGCCGTCAGCGGCCCGACAGCGACCGACAGCGGATCGCGGGCGAATCGAAAGCGCCCTCCCGCAGAGTCGTTCCAGCAGCCGGCGCCAACCCACCTCCCAAGGAGTCACCATGAGCAGGTTCACGGGCCGGAGGGCCGTCGTCACGGGCGGCACCCACGGCATGGGCCTCGCGATCGTCAAGGCCCTGCTCGCCGAAGGGGCGGAGGTCGTCCTCACGGGCCGCGGCGAGAAGACCCTCGAAGAGGCCCGTACGGAACTCAGGGGCGAGGCCGCCCACGTCGTACGCTCCGACGCCGCCAGCATGGCCGACATCGCGGCCCTCACCGACTTCGCGCAGGAGAAGCTCGGCCGCGTCGACCATCTCTTCCTCAACCACGGCATCGCGGAGTTCGCCGAACTCTCCGAGGTCACCGAGGCGTCCTGGGACCGTCACTTCGCCGTCAACACCAAAGGGGCCTTCTTCACCGTCCAGGCCCTGTCGCCCCTGCTGGAGAACGGCGGATCGATCGTCTTCACCACGGTCGCCAACGACCTCGTCTTCCCCGGACTCAGCGCCTACTCCGCCTCGAAGGAGGCCACCCGCGCCTTCGCCCACGTCCTCGCGGCCGAGTTCCTCCCCCGGAGGATCCGCGTCAACTCCGTCGCCCCCGGCTTCATCAAGACCCCCACGATGGGCTCGGCCGGTCTGACGGCCGAGGAGCGCGCCGCCTTCGAGCGCCAGGGCGACGAGACCACCCCCCTCCAGCGCATCGGCACCCCCGAGGAAGTGGCCGCCGCCCTCTTCCTCGCCTCCGACGCCACCTTCACCACCAACGTCGAACTCCCCGTCGACGGCGGCTTCGCCCAAGGCCTCGCCGCCGCCCACTGAGCCCCCCTCACAGACCCAGGAGCCCCTCATGTCAGCCCAGGACCACCCGGTCATCGACAGCCCCGACCCCTCCGTCGCCGAGCACGTACGCCGCTACATCGCCACCGACGGCGCCAGCGGTCACATGGAAGCCGGGATGACCAACCTCATCCTCACCCACCGGGGCCGCAAGTCCGGCCGCAGCTACCGCACCGGCCTCTTCTACGGCGAGGACTCCGGCCGCTACATCCTCGTCGGCTCCGGCGGCCCCATCACCCACACCCACCCCCAGTGGTACCTCAACATCACCGCCCACCCCGAGGTCCGCATCCAAATCCTCGCCCACCACTTCACCGCCCGCGCCCACACCGCCGAAGGCCCCGAACGCGAACGCCTCTGGCAGCTCATGACCACCCTCGCCCCCGTCTACCACTCCTACGAGGCCAAGACCCGGCGCACCATCCCGGTGGTCGTCCTCGATCCCACCGGCACCGTGCCCGCGCCCTCCTGAGCGGCCCGGCCCGGTCCGCAGGTCCTCTCGTGGCCGAGATCTCGCCGCTCGAAGCACCGGCTCGCCTCTCCCGGGAGGGCCGCGATCAACGGTGATTCCCCTGCACCTGGACCACGGCTCTGGGTACGGTGGCGTTCTGTAGCCGACGGGACACGAGCCGCGGGGTCTGCGGCGGGAGACAACGGCAAGACGTTCGGAGCGTTCCTCTCGCCCCGGCGGTCGAAGCTCGGTGGACCCCGCTCCGTCTGGCCACCGAAGCCGGCCGGAGCGAGGCCCAACAGCGGGTCGATGTTCTTGTACTTCACCGTCGCCGAAGGACGTCACCAACTGGCAGATGTTCGCCTCCGGCCTCCTCGTCGACAACGGCCCGAAGGGTCCGGAGAAGATCATCAAATTCAATGAACTCCTGGTGAAATGACTGATCTTCCCTACGGCCGCAGGCGTGGCGAAGGTCGTCAACGATCTCATCGACGAGGGCTGGGAAGTCGACCTGGCCGCTATCACCCCGTAAATCACATCCAACGGTCCGGCCCTTTGGCGCCTGGACATGGAGTCGCCCGATGGGCAGGCCGTCGGGCACTGCGGCCGGCCGCGATGAGGTCGGGGAAGTCGGCGAGGGGGCTCTTGGCGAAGGACTTCCGGGTAGATCAATTTCTCTGTCGCCGTGGGTTCATCACGGCGTATTGGCCTGTCTCAGCCTCTCATCCCCAGATCCCCCTGATTCGCAACCAGGATGTTCCGTTATCCGATCTCCCCTGGCAGTGGTCAACTGGAACGGGACCTCTTGTTGCGGTGCGGTCTGAGTCAAGCATTCCGCAACTGGTGATAATGGGGAAATACTTGAGCCTCTCTCGGGTTGGACCATACATTCGAGGCACTTCCGGGTCCCCGGAGGTGTCCCTCATTTCAGGAGGTTCAGATATGAACGCCGAGCAGATCACCGAGATTGAGGTCGAGGCCGACGAGCTGGCCGAGGAGTTCGGCCTCACGGTCTCGGGTGTGGCCTACTACGCCCCGGCTGTCTGATTTCCAATCAGATGACTTTTGCTCGCCTGGCGATAGGCGGGCTGCTGATGGCCGCGAGGGGGGTAATTCTCCCTTTGCGGCCATCACGCTTGACATTGTCCAGGAAGATCAGAAAGGGGAGTTGCCGGTGGAGAAGTTTCTGCGAACCAAGGGGATCATCCAGCACTTGGACCGGCCGATGGAAGAGCCACCGCAGGGCGCCTTCGTCCCTGAGCCGACGCCTCACTCGCGTGAACTTCTCGCCTCGTACTTCGACCTGGAGACCTCCGGCGGCCCCCTGCACGCCCAGTGCACTGCTGACGTCGGCCGTCGCTTGGCCGAGGGCCTGCCCATCCCGGTCTACCAGATCGCTTCCCTCGGGCTGCTGCGCGAAGCCCTGAAGGCCGAGCAGCCCACGCAACCCAACCCGGACGACCCCCGCGACCTGCCCAAGGCCATGAGGTCGGCACCCTGGAATCAACTGTGCGACATGGCTGACCACTGGCGCGACTTGTCCACTCCCGACCGCTCGCGTCTGGTGACCGCACTGGCCAAGCTGGGCTTCTGGAACACCGTCGCCGACCTCGTGCCGGCCGGCGGAGGCGGCAGCAGCCTCGACGGCCTGCGACTGGCCTACTTCCGGCACAACGCCGACGCGCAGCTCGCTCCGGACGCCAGGAGTGCGGCGGCGGCATTCGTGCAGGCTCGCAGCGCAATGGAGACCATCGCACGAAGCGAGGACTTCGACCCGGCCGTGCGGTACGGGGCCGCCGCCCACATGATCGTGCTGTGTGCGAAGGGGGAGAAGGACAAGGCGCTGGCGGACATGCGGCACTGGCTTCAGGCGGCCGATGCGGTGGCTGCCCGGGCAGGGAAGGAGATGGAGCCCCTGCATGCCTCCATCTACTGGCGCGGTGTCGCGTTCATCCCGTTCTTCGAGGGAAACCATGCCGAGGTCAAACGGCAGTTGGAACTCTCGGAGAAGTACGCCATGGAAGCGGTAGAGGCCGCGGACGCTGATACCCGGCTGCTGGCACTGGAGAATGTCCACCCCGTTCTGGAGACCTCCGGACGCTCGGCGAAGGCCCGCGGAGATATCGACGGTGCGGAGCAGTTCTACCGGCGCATGACAGAGTGGGACCCTCTCGACCCCAAGGCGCACGTACGCCTGGCCGACTTCCTCATGGGCGAGAACCGCGTGGCTGAGGCCCGCGACGCCTACAACACCGCAGCCCGCCTGGGCGCGCCGTACGCCTCCTACGCGCACTGCCAGGCCGCTCGCTGTTCCATTCGACTGGATGAGGCCGAGCACGCCTATGCCGGACTGGTGGTGTCGGCCGTGCTTGACCGGCGGGCTCTGTCTCCGCTGATTCTGCTGCGGGACATATGCATCACCGAAGCGCTCTCCCCGTTGAAGGAGTGGGCCGTGCACGAACTCGCCGCCCGCATGGAGGAGGTTCGTTGAGGCCGAACCCGCTCCTTCAGCACCCCGGCGAGTACGGGATCCAGCCGTTCGCCGACATCCTCCCCAGGCACTATGTGCCGGCGCTGGAGAAGACCATCGCCGAGCGCGAGAGCCGCATCATTGCCATCGCGGACAGTGCGGAGCCCCCCGACTTCGCCAACACGATCGAGGCGGTCGAGCTCTCCGGCGCGCGCGTGCAGTACATCCACGACGCGTTCACCCATCAAGTGACCGCCGGAGGCTGTGCAGAGCTGACCGGGCTGGAGCAGGACATCGCGGTTCTCCTCTCCCGCCACGAGGGCAGGATCCTCCGTAACCAGCGGTTGGTCTCCCGCATCGACGCCGTCTACGCCCAGCGCGACCGGATCACTGACCCCCAGGCGCATGCACTGACCGAGTTCTGGTGGCGGCGTGGGCGGCGGGCCGGGGTCATGCTGCCCGCCGAGGCCGTCCGTGAACTGGGCGCGGTGAACCGGGAACTCTCCCGTGAGTGCGCCGCCTACCGGCAGGAACTGATCCGAAACGCGCATGCCCACGCCCTGGCAGTGGAAGGCCATGTCGCCTTGCGCGGCCTGCCGGGCGACCAGATAGCTGCCGCGGCCGAGGAGGCATCCCGGAGAGGGGAACCCGATTCCTGGTACGTGCTGCCTCTCGCCTCGTCCACCAGCCAGCCGGCGCTGGCTCACCTTCAAGACCGCGAAACCCGCAGGCTCCTGCTGGAGAAATCGCTCGGCCGCGGTGTGGGAAATGAGGAGCGGGCCGCGCGGATCGCGCTGTTGCGAGCCCGCCAAGCCCGCATCCTGGGCTATCCGACATTCGCGGCGTGGGCGACGGAGGAGCAGACAGCGGGCACTCCGGACGCGGTGGAGGCCATGTTCCACCGCCTGGCCAAGCCGCTCCTGCGCGCGGCACAACAAGAGCGGCGGGCTCTGGAGGCTGCAGCAGGACACCCGATCCAGGCATGGGACTGGTCCCACCACGCGGCAGCGGAGCCCGGGGAAGGCTCCAGGCCGGCAGCGGAAGACCTCCGCGTGTACTTCGAACTGGATTCCGTCATCACCCGCGGCCTCTTCCACAGTGCGCGCATCCTGTACGGGCTGGAATTCACCGAGCGGCACGACATCACAGCCCACCACCCCGGAGCCCGCGTCTTCGACGTCACAGACGAGAACGCCAACCCGGTCGGCCTCTATCTGGTCGATGCCCATACCCGGCCGGGCAAACGAGGCGGCGCGTGGACCGGGATGCTCCGCCCCCAGGCGCACGCCACCGCGGCCCGGCCGGTCGTGGTGAACACCTTCAACATCGCCCCGCCAGGGCCCGGGCGACCCTGCCTGCTTGAAACATCCGAGATCGTGACCCTTTTCCACGAGTTCGGGCACGCCTTGCACGCCTTACTCTCCAACGTCCGGTACCCGGCGCACTCGGCCCCCGGCGTTCCCCGCGACTTCTCCGAGGCACCGGCCCAGGTCCATGAGACCTGGGCCTTCCGCGAAAATCTCCTCGGTCACTACGCCCGGCACCACCTCACCGGACAGCCCCTCGCCCAGGAGTGGATCAAACATCTCGGCAGGCAGCACAGCACCGGCGTACACATGCTGGTGGAGATTCTGGGCGCAGCCGCGGTCGACTGGGCCTGGCACACCCTCCCCGACAGGGAGGTCGGCTGGGACGCCGCGCAGATCGAAGCGCAAGGTGCTGCCCGCTGGGGCCTGGACGCGATGACCGAGATTCCGCCCCGCTACCGCTCCGGCTACTTCGACCACGTCTTCCACGGGCCCTACGGCGCCGGCTTCTACGCCTACCTGTGGTCGGAGATCATCGCCGCGAACCTTGTCGAGGCACTGGAGCAGCGCGGCGGCCTCACGCGCGCGGCCGGCGACCTGTTCCGCCCAATGCTCGCCGCAGGCGGATCCCGCGACGCGATGGCCATGTTCCGCGAACTCACTGGTCTCGGTCAGCCGCGTATCGAGCCTTTCCTTCGCCGACGCGGACTGTAGGACCCGCGCCATCCCACCTACCAAGAGGACACCACCATGAGCAGCACCGACTTCCTCGGCGGCGAGCTGGCTCTCGCTCAGGACAACGATCCCGTCCTGGACGCCTATGTGGCCAAGCTCCGCGCCTCCGTTCCCAAAGTGACCAAGCGGCTTGGGCAGCTCGGAGGAGAGCAGACCGAGACCGAGCTGGCGCTATGGGGGCAGCGGTTCGCCGCTCTGGACGACAGCCAGACCCACCGCATCCTCTCCCACCCGTTCTTCCCCTATCTGTGGCGGCAACTGATGCTCGCGGCTCAGCGCAGAGATGCCGACTTCGTCCGCACCTGGTCCGGGCATTTCGCACGGTTCGTCGCACTCCCCTACGCCGTCGGCCCCGGATCGAACGCCACAGGCACCGAACTGGTCCTGCCCGAGCCGGCCACCGAAGTGCGATTTCCCGGCCAGCGGCACCATCTGATCTTCGACACCGCCGTGGACCGACTGATGATCGACGAACGCGGCGACGGGGCCATCCTCAACGGCTCCGCAATCCTCCCCACCTCCTACATCCTCGGCAAGGGCGAGCCCCGTCTGGGGAACACGCTGCGCGCGCGGCGGCCGGTCATCACCGGAACCGACATCGAGATCGACAACACCGACTCGTGGATCACCCGCCACTTCACGTCGATGAACTCCCACGAACCGCAGCCCGGCTATCCCCGCTCCGACCTCTCCGTACGGGACGTCAGTGAAAGGAACATCGCCGACATCTCCCGGGCTTTCGCCCTGATACAGGACGTGTGGCCCGAACTCGCCTCCGAGATCCGGTCCTACACCCGCTTGTTCGTGCCCTACGCCTCCCAGTTCCACTCCTCCTTCACCGAGGCGGTCCTGATGGGAGCGGTGTTCCTCTCCGAAGCAGCGCAGCCCTTCGACGCCATCCACTACACCGCCGAGCACCTGCTGCACGAGAACTCCCACCTGCGGCTGATGCTGATCCTCGAACTCGACCCCTTGGTGACCGTCGCCGAAGGAGCCACGTTCAACTCCCCCGTCCGCAAGGACGAGCGCCCTCTGTGGGGCATGCTCATGGCCGTCCATGCCTTCGCCCGAATCACCGCCTTCCACCGCCGCGCGTACGCCCAGACCGGCCTGGAGATCCATGGCGAGCTGACCCGGACGAACGCCGGTCTGCTGAAGAAGGGCCTGGACGAGATAGAAAGCGAACCCTCGACGGCGTTCACGCAGGCGGGCAAGGTGCTGTGGGCGCAGATGCGGGAAGAGACGCAGCAGGTCGCCTGATGACAGAACCCACCCAAGCGCAGGCAGGCTTCAAGCAGCTCATGGCGGACAGGACCGTGAGGATCCTTGTGGTCTGCTCCCTGATCAACTCCGTGGGCTTCTTCTCCATGATGCCCTTCCTCGCGCTCTACCTTGCCGACATCACCACTCTGCCGCCGGCTGCGATCGGCGCGTTCACCGGGTCCATCGCACTGGTCGGCGCTGCGGGCGCTCTCGCCGGAGGTGTGATCACCGACCGGGCCGGAGCCGGGAGTCTGCTGAGGGCCGGTTTCGCCCTCTACACGGTGCTGGGTGCGGCACTCGCCGTGGTCACCGCGCCAGTGGTGGTGCTGCCTCTGATCGTGTGCCTGGGCGGCGCGCTGATGCTGGTCGGGCCGTCTTTGAAGAAGCTCATGAGCCTCGCCGCAGGAGAGGGCGGAGAGCTGGTGTTCCGGATGCGGTTCATGACCCTGTCGGTCGGTGCCGCGCTCGGCCCGCTGCTGGGCGCCGCCGCCTACAACATCTCCCGTAGTGCCCTGTTCGGGGTCTCCGCGGTCCTGTTCGTTCTCTGCCTGGTCTTGGTGCATGCCAGGCGGGACGCGTTGAGGGCGCTGGATGTCCGGTCCGAGGCCGCTCACAGGGTGCGCTGGGCGTGGACGCGGTCTTTGCGCGACGGCCGGTTCCGACTAGTGCTGCTCTCGTCCGTGCTGGTGACCCTGGTCTTCGCCCAATTCGAATCCATGATCCCCCTTTACCTCAAGGGTGAGGCCGGAGACGGTGCGCCCACGCTGTTCGCGGTTGTCTTCGCCGTGCATGCCATCCTCGGCTTTGTCTACCAGTGGCCGGCGGCATGGCTCGCACGACGCATGTCCATACCCGCGCAGGCGGCGGTGGGATGTGCCGGGTTCGCCGTCTCCTTCGCCTGCTGGGGGGTGTCGGCGGGACGTCTGTGGGTGCTGCTGGCCGGTGTGTTCGCCTGGACTGTCGGCGAGGCAATCCTTATGCCAATGGCTGACCTCATCACCCACCGCATCGCGCCGAACGAGGAGAAGGGGGCCTTCTTCGGGGCTCTGGAACTCCGATACCTGGGATTCTTCGCCGGCCCCGTCCTCGGCGGTGCACTGCTTGGCAGCGGAACCTGGAACTACTTCGGAGTGATGGCCGTGATCTCTTTCGCGGCCTGGCCGGTGCTGCGCTCCCGTTCCCTGACCCGTGAGGCTCTGTGATGAGCACAAGGCCGGTGATCGACTCCTCCGTCTTCCGCTCCGTGGCCGGAAGGTTCCCCACCGGTGTCACCGTCATTACTGCCGCAACCGGGTCCGGCCCGGTGGGGTTCACCTGTCAGTCCTTCACCTCGCTGTCCCTGGACCCGGCGCTGGTCTCCTTCAACGTCTCCCGGTCCTCAAGCACGTGGCCGCTGATCCGGGAAGCTGGCGCGTTCTGCGTCAACGTACTTGCCGCAGGACAGGAGAAGATCGCCCAGTCCTTCGCCGAGCGGGGCGTCGAACGGTTCGACGGCGTCAAGTACACCTGCGCACTCGGCACCGACTCCCCTCGGCTGGCAGGGACTGCCGCCTGGCTGGATGCCACCATTGAGGACGTCTGCGGCGGCGGAGACCACCTGATCGTCATCGGCCGGGTCATCGCTGCCGCCGTAGGTGAGGGCGAGGGGGCACTTCTGTTCCATCGCGGCTCGTATGGTTCTGCCGGTGGTGAACCCTGAGGTCGCTGGGGCTGGTGGCGGGGCATTCTGGCCGCCGGGGCGAGGCGTGCGCATCGAATCAGTGTCCGAACTCGTGGGCGGGAGAAGCGCTCCGGCTGCCGCGCGCCGGGAGGCGCCTCTGTCAGCACCTCCGGCCACGTACACCGCGGCGGTCGAGCGGTACCTCACCGGCGGGGGCATCGCGAAGTCCTCCGCGCGGATCTACCGGATCTCGTTGACGACGTGGGGGGTTCGCCGACGAGCCCGCGTCGACCGGTCCGGCCCACCGGGGCGTGAAGCTGCCCGTCTTCCCTGCTCCTCACCGACCGCAAGGCCCGGCCGGAACGCCGACGCTCGATGTGTGCCCAGGGACCAGCCGGGCCCGGCTCTCCTACCCCGGGCTGAGGAAATCTTTGAGGAGAACACCCGACTGCTGGCCAACCCGCTCGCCTCACCCGAGGACAGCGACGCGGCACTCGACCGGGGGTGGCTCATGGGCCACTTCAAGGACGCGTCCGATCCTCGGCACAGCGAGGCCGTGGAGATCAAATGGGGCGTCCACCCACAGGGCGACGAGCGGGCCCAGGGCTACCAGGTGATCGGCGAGGCTGATTCCGACGGGTGGGGCGGGAGGGGTCAGTAGTCTCGGTGTGACAACAGTGCACGCCGTGTCCAACGGAACGGGGAATCTGATGCCTGCTTACGTCATCGTCAACGTCGATGTGCTCGACCAGGAGGCCGGTCTGGCCTATGCGACCGCAGCACGGAGCACCGTTCTCGACCACGGCGGCCGTTATCTGGTCGCGGGCCCCACCCCCGAACCCGTCGAAGGGACCTGGGAGTCCTCCCGGTTCGTGCTCCTGGAGTTTCCCGACATGGACCGGATACGGGAGTGGTACGACTCCCCGGAGTACCGGCGGGCCCGGAAGATACGGGAGGGGAAGGTGCGGCTGGGGATTCTGTTCGCCGAGGGTTCGCCGCCCGAGGGATTTCCCCTGTCCGAACTGGAGACGGTGGAGCGGTAGCGGGGCAGCCGGTGTCGGGCGGTCATCCGTCCCGTCGTCCCGTCTCCGTTCCCGTTCCCGTTCCCGCTTTGCGCGCGGTCAGTTGGAACAGCCGGGCGGTGTGCATGTAGGGCGGGCGCGCGGTGGTGGCGAGTTCCAGCCGTTCGAGGTCGGCGTAGAACGCCGGGTCGTGCTTCAGGGCGTCGTCGGTGATGTAGTCGCAGAAGCTGCGGATGCCGTAGTGACGTACGTTCTGGCAGCCGAGGCCGTGCAGTACGGGGATGATCTCCTCGGCGGTGTGAAGGGTCAGCGCCGAGTCGAACATCCGGGTCCGGGCCCGGTCGGTGTCGAGCGCGGCCAGTGCGGCGGCGGGGTCCATCTCGCGGACGGCGGTGTTCAGGGCCGCCGAGTGCCGGTTGATCGCCATCACCGAGAGCAGCCCGCCGGGCTTCAGCGGGGCGAGGGCCGTGGCGAGGGTGCCCGGTACGTCGTCCATGTACGGGAGGAGGTTGTGGCACAGCACCGCGTCGAACCCGCCCTCGCCGAGGCCGGCGGGCAGGGCGGTCACATCGGCCCGCACACATGTGATCAGCTCCGCCAGACCGACCGCCGAGGCCCGCTCGGTCGCGGCGGCGAGCATGGCGGGGGCGTGGTCGACGATGGTGACGTGGTGTCCGCGGGCGGCGAGGCGTACGGCGTCGCCGCCGTCCCCGCCGGCGAGGTCGAGTACGCGCGAGGGCCGCCCGTCACCCGGAGTGTCCAGATCACGGACCAGGTTCGCTTCGGCGACCGCGTAGCGCAGCCGGCCCCAGGGGGCGTCCTGCCACTCCCGCCAGGCGGTCGGCACGGAGTCGGGCTTCTCGGGAGTTTCGGGCATCCGGCGACGATATCCGGCCGGTCGACGGGACGGCCGAAGGGGCCCGGACCTGCTCCGGTCCCCGGAAGCCGCCGATCTCCCGCTCCAGCAGCTCGGCCAGCCGCAGCGGGGCGCGGCCCTCGAACATCGGGCCGATGAGCTGCACTCCCACCGGCAGGCCCTCGGGGGACCGGCCCGCAGGGACGGCGGTGGCGGGCAGGCCGGGCATGGTGGCGACACCGGCCCAGACGAGCTGGTCGAGATAGGGGTACTCGACGCCGTCGATGTCGATCCGGCGTTCCAGCGGATCGGGGGCGTGGTCGTGCGGGAACGCGGGAGTGGGCGAGACGGGACACACCACGGCGTCGAACTCGGCGAAGAGCCGCCGCCGGCCGTGGCGGTGGAGTTCACGACGGCCGTTCGCCTCGATCCAGTCGCGATGGCTGAAGACCGTGCCGCGCGCCGCCGCCGGCCCGAGTGTCGGCTTGTGGGCGTGGACACCGCAGAAATGCGCGGGGGTGCGCAGTGAACCGCCGATCCCGCAGCCCCAGGGGCACATTGGTCTTGCCGAGCACCACCGCGCCCGCGCCCTTGAGCCGCGACACCTGCAAGGCGTCCTCGCCCGGCACATGGTCCCGGTGCGGCGGCATGCCCCAGGTCGTGGGCAGCCCGGCGATGTCGTACGACTCCTTGACCGTCACCGGAACGCCGAGCAGCGGCCGGCCCTCACCCCGGGCGCGCGCCCGGTCGGCATCGCGCGGCGGCCCGCGCGCGGTCGAAGTCCGGCACGCAGATCGCGTTGACCGCCCCGGCGTACCGCTCCATACGGGAGATCGCCCCCTCGGTCAGCTCCGCCGAGGTCACCTCACCGGCACGTAAAGCGGCCAGGAGTATTTCCGCCGTCTGGAAATCCCATTCCATGAATCCGGACCGTATAGGCCCCTCGGAGAAGCCATGAAATACCGCATCGCACAACTGAATGAAGGGGCGGAAGCAATTTCTTTCCTCCGCTCCCCGGAGGCTCAGCCAAACCCTGACAGGGACACCCAGAGCCGGTCGATCGCGGCGTCGGCGGACGTAGGCTCGCCGTATGAACGCGAACGAACTGGGGGATTTCCTTTACGCCCGGCGCGCCGGGATCGCCCCGGACAGCGTCGGCATCGTCACCGGGCACACGGGCCGCCGGGTGCCGGGGCTGCGGCGGGACGAGGTGGCCCGGCTCGCGGGGGTGAGTGTCGCGTACTACACCCGGCTGGAGCAGGGGCAGGACCAGAACGCCTCGGACTCCGTTCTCGACGGTCTCGCCCGCGCCCTGCGCCTGGACGAAACCGAGCGGGTCCATCTCCACGACCTGGCCAGGGCCGCGGCCTCCCGCCGGGCCCGCCGCGAAACGGAATCCGAGGCGGATCCCGAGACACCGCATCCGCGCACGCTCGCCCTCCTCGACGCGCTGCCGCACCTCCCGGCCGTCCTGCTGGGCCGCCGCAGTGACGTCCTGGCGTGGAACCGGCTCGGCCACGCGCTGCTCGCGGGACACCTGGACTTCGCGGCGCCCAGCGACCCCGGGCGACGCCCGTCGATGTCAGAGATGATCTTCCTCGACCCGCGCGTGCGGGAAGCGGAAGCGGAGTGGGAGACCCACGCCAGGACCCATGTCGGCTACCTCCGTCTGGTGCGCGGACGCCACCCGGACGACCGGGAACTCGCCGCCCTCGTGGACCGGCTCCGGGCGGACAGCCCGGAGTTCGCGGACCTGTGGGCGAGCGGCCATGTGCGCGACTGCACCTTCGGCACCCGCCGGCTGCGCCACCCGGCGGTGGGGGAGATCGCCGTGACCTATCAGGTGTGGCTCCAGCCGGACAGCGACAGCCGCCTCGAAGTCTTCACGGCGGCACCCGGCACGGCATCGGCCGACGCCCTCGGCCTCCTCGACACGATCACACCCCCCGTCGCGCGATAGGCGACCAACCTCACCCATGTACGGACGGCCTCTTCGGCATGCCCGCACACCATGAACAAAGAGGTACATATGAGTATGAAGCAACTCGCCCTCGTCGTCGGCGGAACCGGTATCGCGGGCCGTGCCCTGTGCCGGGAACTCGCCCAACAGGGCCGCCGTGTCGTGAGCCTGTCGCGAAGCGCCCCGGCAGCGCCGCCGGCCGGTGTCGAGACGGTACGCGCCGACCTCACGGACGCCGAGTCCGTGGCCGCCGCACTGGCCGGACTGGCCCCCACGCACATCTTCTTCACCGCCTGGAGCCGCCGGCCGACCGAGGCCGAGAACATCGCCGTCAACGCGGCGATGGTGCGCCACGTCCTGGACGCCGCCGGCCGCTCCGGCCGACTGCGCCATGTCGCCCTGGTGACCGGGATCAAGCACTACCTCGGCCCCTTCGAGGAGTACGCCGCCGGAGCGCGCGACACCCCCTTCCGCGAGAGCGAGCCGCGCCTGCCGGTCCCGAACTTCTACTACGCCCAGGAGGACGAACTCTGGGAGGCCGCCGAACGGCACCGCTTCACCTGGAGCGTCCACCGCTCGCACACGATCATCGGGCACGCTGTCGGCAACCATATGAACATGGGCATGACCCTCGCCGTCCAGGCCGCCCTCTCCCGCGCGGAGGGCACGCCCTTCGTCTTCCCCGGCAACGAGGTCCAGTGGAACGGCATCACCGACATGACCGACGCGGACCTCCTCGCCCGCCAGCTGATCTGGGCCGCCACCACCGACGGCCTGCCCAGCCAGGCGTACAACACCGCCAACGGCGACGTCTTCCGCTGGCGCCGGATGTGGCCCCGCATCGCCGAACTGCTGAAGGTCGAACCCGAGGGGTACGCCGAACGCCCCCGCCCCCTCGAACACCAGATGTCCGGCCGCGCGGACGCCTGGCGCGCGCTGGCCGCCCGCGAGAACCTGGCCGAGCCGGACATCACCCGCGTCGCCTCCTGGTGGCACACCGACGCCGACCTCAACCGCCCCGTCGAATGCTTCACCGACCTCACCCGCAGCCGGACCGCCGGATTCACCGGCCACGCCGACACGCTCTCCTCGTTCGCCGCCCTCTTCGACACCCTGCGCCGGGAGCGCGTCATCCCCGCTTGAGCCGGGCGCTGCGGGCGAGGGCGACCCGTCCCCGCACGGGGACGGTGCCGGTGGCGCTGAGGCCGACGGCCACCTCCACGCATGCGCCGCCGTTGCTGCTGTGGGAGGACGTGACCCAGCGGGGGGTCTCAGCGGTCACGGAGTGCCCTTTCGCCGAGGTCCGCCACGAGAAGCCGGTAGCCGACGTCCAGCGCTTCGCGGTCGAGCAGTTCGGCATGCCGCTCGTGCCAGCTGCCGGAGGACAGATCGCCGGACAGCCGGGCCAGCCCCGGGCGGAGGACCTCCTCGCCGGTTTGGGCGAGCATCGAGATACCCGCTCGCACTTTTGGATCGAGGTATGCCTCGGGCCGACGCCAGAAAGCGGCACCGAATCCATCGGTGCAGTCGTACGGGATCGGCACCGGGACCGTCTCGACGCGGGTGCCGCCGCCCAGCAGCGCGGTCAGCCGGCCGATCGGAACGGAGTGCGCGTCGACGTACTCGCCCACCTCCGGCAGGTACTCGTCCAGCAGCCAGAACCTGCGGAAGACCGCCTGGTCCCAGGTGAAGACGACGACGCGCCGCCTGCCGATCCGCAGGAGTTCCCCGACACCGGCCTCCAGATCCGTCCAGTGGTGCACGGTCAGCACGGCCATCGCCGCGTCGGCCGAGTCGTCGGCCACCGGGATCGACTCGGCGGACGCCTGAAGGGCCCGCGCCGATCCCGCCGGACGCTGGGCGATCATCACCGCACTGGGCTCAACCGCCAGCACCGTCTGCGGTGGTTCGTAGGAGCCGGCACCCGCGCCGACATTGATGACACTCCCGGCGTCGCCGAGCGCTGCGTAGATCCTGGCCGCGATCCGGTGGTCGGGCCGTCGCGTGTGATGGTAGGTCGCGCCGATGCGGTCATACGTCGTCACGACGGGAGTGTGCCCCCGCCGCCCGTCACCTACCGTCGCTGATGAGCCATCTCCGACCCGACCGAGCCCCCGCGAGGTGCGAGGCTCGGGGGAGTGGAGTGGAGTGGTGCGGTGACGGCGATCCGCTGTCCGGACCCTCGCTGCGGGCGGCGGCGGAGGAGGTCATAGAGGGGCCGGCTCCACCCTGCCGCTGAACCGGCCGCCCACCCGGTCGGCGAGCCAGTGGACACGGGCGGTCTGGTCGCCGTTCCGGTCGCGGCAGTGGACGTGGACGGTGTGGTCCTGGGACGGCTCGTCCTGGTAGAGGTCGCGGGAGTTCACCGTGAGGGTGAGGTAGGCGTACTTCTGGGAGATCGATTCAAGCCCGGCTTCGGGGACGGCGGGCCAGGCGTCGAGGTCCCATCGGACGGCCGCCGAATCCTCCGGCCGCAGGGCGGTGATGAAGGGCTCGGCGCTGTCCAGGGGACGCCCCCAGTCGAACACCCGGATCGGCAGACAGCCGGCGGGGTCGTCGCCGGCCTTCGAGGAGCCGTGCCCGTCGCCGGAGAGGGCCCACCAGTCGAGGCCGGGCAGGACGTCGAGGACTCGGGCCAGGGCGTCCGGCGACCGGATCACGGCTTCGAAGTCGACCTCGCCGTGGGCGCTGTCCGCGACGGCCAGCAGGGACCGCACCGCGCGCAGGGCTTCGGGCAGATCGGGGGTCGTGAGGACGGCGGCTGCGGCGGAGTTGCTCATTCCGGCACGATAGGACGGCGCGGGTCACCAGCCCAAGCGGTTTGTGGACCGCCGCGGGGCGGCAAAGACATCCCGCCGCCCCCCTGCCGCTCCCACCCCCCGGGATGGCAACATGTCCCCACCATGACAGATGCCCGGTCGCCCCTGCGCGCGCTGCGCGCCGCGCTCTTCGCGGCGATCTGCGTATCGCTGGCCGCGATGGGCCACTCCTTCGCATCCGGTCATGACATTCCGCTCCCCGCCCTCCTCGGAGCCCTCCCCGTCACCGCCGCCGCCGGCTGGCTCGCCGCCGCCCGCCGCAGGGGAGCGGTCTCGATCGGGCTGGGGCTCCTCGCGGGGCAGGGCGCGCTGCACCTCTACTTCGCCGGGACCCAGTCGCACGGACCGCCGCCCGTCGGCGGCGGACACCACACCGGGGCCGCCGCCCAGGCGGCCCTGCCGGACCCGGCCCTCCTCGGGCAGTCGCCGGTCACGATGGTGGTCGCGCACCTTCTCGCCGCCGCGGTCTGCGGTCTCTGGCTGGCCAGGGGCGAGAAGGCGTTCCTGCGGCTCGCCGAAGCCGTCGCGGCCTTCGCCTTCACTCCGCTGCGGCTGCTGCTCGCCGTCGTGGCGCTGCCGTCCGCCCCGGCCGTACCGCTCCGCGAGCGCCCCGCGAACGCCCGCGGCCGCGATCTCCTCCTCGGGCACAGCCTGGTGCGGCGCGGCCCGCCGCGCTTCCCCGTCCCCCGCGCCACGGCCCCCGGAGCAGCCGCCTGACCGCGACTGACCGCGACTGACAGTGCCTGACCTGGGGGTCATTCCCCCATGCCAGTTTCACTGACCCCCCAGGATCACCATGGCCATTGACGCGCCCGCAGAGGGCCGCACCGAGACCGAGCAGCAGGACACCGCCGCCGGCGGCTCCACCTCCGTCTGGAGCGCCCTGCGCCCCCTCGCCCTCCGTATCCACTTCTACGCCGGCCTGCTGGTCGGCCCCCTGCTGCTGATCGCCGCCGCGAGCGGTCTGCTGTACGCGCTCTCCTTCCAGGCCGAGAAGATCGTCTACCGGCATGAGCTCCAGGTCCCGGTCGGCGACCGCGCCCTGCCGCTCTCCGAGCAGGTGAAGGCCGCGAAGGAGGCCCGCCCCGACGGCACGGTGACGGCCGTGTGGCCCGGCGCGGAGGACGACGCGAGCACCCGCGTCCTCATGAGCTCGCCGAAGGTCGAGGAGGGCAAGTCCCTCGCCGTCTTCGTCGACCCGTACACCGCCGAGATACGCGGCTCGCTCCCCTCCTACGGCAGCTCCGGCGCGCTCCCGCTGCGCACCTGGCTGGACGAGCTGCACCGGGATCTCCACCTGGGCGACCTCGGCCGCAACTACAGCGAGATCGCCGCCAGCTGGCTCTGGGTCGTCGCCCTCGGCGGACTGCTGCTCTGGCTGGGCCGCAGGCGTCGCACCAAGCGCGCGCTGCTGCTGCCCGAGCGCGGTGCCAAGGGCCGCCGCAAGACGCTCTCCTGGCACGGCTCGGTCGGCCTGTGGGCCGTGGTCGGCCTGGTGCTGCTCTCCGCCACCGGACTGACCTGGTCCCGGTACGCGGGGGAGAACATCGGCAAGGTGCAGGACCAGCTCGGCGGGGCCAGCCCCGCGATCTCCGCGACGATCGAGGGCGGCTCGGGAGACGGCGGCGGCGGACACGAGGGCCACGAGGGGCACGGCGGCGGCGACGCGGCGGCCCACCGGGGCGCGGACGTCGGCATCGACCATGCGCTGGAGTCGGCGCGCGCCTCCGGGATCCGGGGCGACAAGCTGGCGATCACGCTGCCCTCGGAGGGCACCGGCTATGTGATCAAGGAGACGGACGCCACCTACCCCCTCCACCTCGACTCGGTCGCCGTGGACCCGGCGAGCGGCACGGTCATCGACCGGCTCCAGTTCTCCGACTATCCGCTGCTCGCCAAGCTCACCCGCGTCGGCATCGACGCGCACATGGGCGTCTTCCTCGGACTGGCCAATCAGCTCGCGCTGGCCGCCGTCGCCCTCGCGCTCATCCTGCTCATCGTGTGGGGCTACCGCATGTGGTGGCTGCGCAGGCCCACCAAGGCGCGGACCTTCACCGGCGGCCGTCCGATCCCGCGCGGGGCCTGGCGCAGGGTTCCGGCGACGGTTCTGCTCCCGCTCGCCGCGGCCACCGTGTTCATCGGCTGGTTCGTACCGCTGCTGGGCATCACCCTGCTGGTGTTCGTGGCGCTCGACCTCGCCCTCGGCGCGGTCGCGAAGTTCCGCGCGGCGCGGAGCCAGTAGCCACGGGAGGTACGGTCCGGTCCCCCGGGCGGGGGACCGGACCGGCGCTCACGGGGTGTACTTGTAGCCGACCCGCCGCACGGTCTGGATCGTGTGGCGGTGCTCGGCCCCCAGCTTGCGGCGGAGCCGTGCCACATGGACGTCGACGGTGCGTCCGTCGCCCACGTGCCCGTACCCCCAGACCGTCGTCACCAGCTGGTCCCGGGTGTGCACCCGGTGCGGGTGCGCCACCAGGTGCGCCAGCAGCTCGAATTCGAGATAGGTGAGGTCGAGGGGTTCGTCGTTGACCACCGCGACACGCTCCACCATGTCGATCCGCACCGGCCCGGCCGAGCCGTCCGAACCGTCGGAGTCGGCGGGCGCGGGCTGCGCGGCGGCGGCCGGGTGCTGGTCGGCCGGGACCAGGACGAGATAGCCGACCATCGGCGGCCGGCCCGGCAGCCCGGGGACGCTGTGCTGCGGCACCGGCAGCCAGGTCGCCCCCGGCGGCAGGAACTCCGCCACATCGACCGGGCTGCCCTGCGGGACCACCTCGTCGCGGTCTATGGCCCGCAAACGGTGGCGGGCGGGATTCAGCGCCCCCGCGTGCACGGCGGCGGTCGCGGCGGTGGCGGCGGAGGCCGCGCTGCCGGCGGAAATCGAGGAGAGGGGGCGGGAGTTCGCCATGAGAGGTCAGCTCTCTTTCAACGCGGAGGAGTCGTCAAGTCGGTAGGACGGACGTACGTCGTGCGCGCTGGCCGAAGGCCGGAAGATCGGCTTTAGAGGGCCTGCGCGTTCACCGCGCTGCAACACTCCCGATCGAAGTCATGGTGCTGCCGAGACGGCCAGAACGGCTCAAGGTCGTGGCGACCTGTCGCGACACTCTCCATGCTGGCCATGGGCTCATTGAAGCAGATGAACACTGTGCGAACGAGGGTCACTCTCACTTACCGAGACGCCGATCTCGTCACACTCGCGCCCAGTTGGGGCCCGCCCGGAGCGGGAATCGGCCTCGGTGCGACAACTGCCCCGCTCAGCCCATGCATCGCTCGCGTCAATCCGCCGGAAACACGATCTTCATCCTTCTCCGTCCTTGGACGGCCGTCCCAGCAGATGGACAGAACCCTTCGTGGCACGGCCGAGGGGGCGCCCGCCGGAATCGGCGGACGCCCCCTCGGGACTGATACGGGGTCAGCTGCGGCCGGCCTTCTCCAGCGCGGAGCAGCAGGTGTCCACCATCAGACGGGTCACCACATACGGGTCGACATTGGCGTTGGGGCGGCGGTCCTCGATGTAGCCCTTGCCGTCCTTCTCGACCTGCCACGGGATGCGCACCGACGCGCCCCGGTCCGAGACGCCGTAGCTGTACTCGTTCCACGGAGCCGTCTCGTGCTGCCCGGTGAGCCGGTCGTCGATGCCCGCGCCGTAGTTCTTGACGTGGTCCAGCGGCTTGGAGCCCTCGCCGAGCGACTCGCAGGCGGTGATGATCGCCTCGTACCCCTCGGGGCCCTCGCGCATCACCTTGGTGGAGAAGTTGGTGTGCGCGCCCGCGCCGTTCCAGTCGCCCTTGACCGGCTTGGGGTCGAGCGTCGCCGACACCCCGAAGTCCTCGGCGGTGCGGTAGAGCAGCCAGCGCGCGATCCACAGCTGGTCCGCGACCTCGACCGGCGGCAGCGGGCCGACCTGGAACTCCCACTGGCCGGGCATGACCTCGGCGTTGATGCCGGAGATCCCGAGCCCCGCCTTGAGGCAGTTGTCCAGGTGCGCCTCGACCACGTCACGGCCGTGGATCTCGTCCACGCCGACGCCGCAGTAGTAGCCGCCCTGCGGCGCGGGGAAGCCGCCGACCGGGAAGCCGAGCGGCCGGTCGCCGTCGAAGAAGGTGTACTCCTGCTCGATGCCGAAGATCGGCTCCTGCGAGGCGAACCGCTGGCCGGCCTCGGTCAGCTCCGCCCGGGTGTTCGACGGGTGCGGGGTCATGTCCGTGTTGAGGACCTCGCACAGCACCAGCAGGTCCGAGCCGCCGCGGATCGGGTCGGGGCAGGAGAAGACCGGCATCAGCACACAGTCGGACGCGTCGCCCTGGGCCTGGTTGGTGCTGGAACCGTCGAAGCCCCAGAGAGGCAGCTCCGCTCCGTCGGCGAGGATCTTCGTCTTGGAACGAAGCTTGGCGGTCGGCGCGGTGCCGTCGATCCAGATGTACTCAGCCTTGAAGGTCACGGGGCCTCATCCTCTTACGGTCTCGCGGGTGCAGCGGTATGCGATGAAGCTTCGCAATACACCATTTCCCGTCCGTTGCCCCATTGTGAACCCCGTGTTACGCGGCACCGGAGGGCTGTGGGACGCCCCACACTGCCACGGCTACCCGCCACCGCCACCGCCGCCGCGCCGGGGCATCCGCTCCGCCCCCTCCCGCACCAGCGCCTCGAACCCCGCGTCCCGGATCCGCCGCACCAGCTCCGCCCGGCTGTCGCCGAGCGTCGCCGAAGCCCGGTCGAGATCCCAGTCGTGGGCGCTCAGCACCGTCAGCAGATACCCCCGCCGGATCTGCGCGTCCGACAGCCGGAACGTCTTCAGATACGCCGTACGCCCCCGGTGATCCGTGATCACCTCGCCGATGTGCTGCTCCCGCTCCCCGCGCCGGAACGAGGGCAGGAACCGCCACAGCGTGAACCCCTCCATCGCGTACACCCGCTCGAAGAGGTACGAGGGATCCAGCAGCCGCGCCGCCATCAGCGCGTCATGCCCCTCGGCCCACTCCCGCTCCGCCGCGCGCGCCGCCGCCCGCAGACCGTCCAGCGTCCGCACCCCCCGGCCGTCGCCGAGGCGGACGGTGAACTCGGGCACCGGCCCGCCGAAGAACGCGTACTGATGGATCACCTCCCCGTACAGATCCTCGATCAGCGTCGCGTGCAGCGCCCGGTAGTCCTCCGGATGCGGCACCACGAAGGCCGCGGCGAGCGAGTCCGCCGCGTACAGCAGCACCCCGCACTGCCCCGGATGGATCTCGAAGACCCGCAGCGCCTCATCGAGCCCGGGGATCCGCCAGCCCCCGTACGCCGCCTCCGCGCGCGGCGGGAGCCCCTGCCGCAGCGCCTCGGCCGACCACTCGTCCCAGGCCGTGGACGGGCCGCCGAAGTGCAGCGACAGATAGCCCTCCAGCGCCAGATGCTGCGGCAGGAACCGCAGCCGCCGCTCGGCGGCCCCCCGGGCGCGGAGGCGCTTGGCCAGCCGGTGATGGGAGCGCAGCGGTACGCACGGCGGTGCCGCGTCGCCCAGCCGGGTCCCGTACACGGCGGACTCCGCACCGCCGCCCTTCGCCCGCCTGTCCGCCGATCCGTCCGCCAGTCCGTCCACCGACCAGTCCGCCACGAAGCCGTGCGGGACATAGGAGACATAGCTCTGACCCGGCCGCGTCTCCACCTCCGCGTACTGGTCCCCGTACACCTCCCGGCGCAGCCGCAGCCCCTCCACCGGCGCCTCGCGCACCAGCGGGACCAGCCGGATCCCGCCCCACACCTGCGAGGGCAGCACCGAGAGCCCGCTCAGATCCAGCTTGTTCACCGCGATCCCTCCCGATCCCCACCCCGGCGGCGGTGCGCCGCCACGAACCGCTCGACACGGCGGTCCAGATACGACTGAAGCTCGGCGAGCCCGGTACGGCCCTCCGCGAACTGCGCGATCTCCACCAGGGCCGGGAGATCCTCCGCGTCCCGGACCCCGGCGGTCGGCACGCTCGGCGCGAGCCGCCGGACGTCGAGACCGTCGGCGTCGTACACCGGATTCAGATGGACGACACTGGTGCGCCGCGCCGCATCGAGCCGGGTGCGCCAGACCCTCAGCACCTCGCCCGCGAGCCCCGGCGGCGCGTTGTCCCAGCCGTCCGAGACGATCACCAGCCGCTCGGGCGGACCCTCCAGCGCGTCGAGTATCCGGGCCCCGACCGGGCTCGCGCCCCACGGCCGCACCAGCAGCGCGTCCGCACGGCCCGAGGTCCAGTGCGCGCGGTACGAACCGGCCAGCGCCGCCAGCAGATAGTGCGCGCCCAGCGCGACCGCCAGCGGACGCCTGCGCTTCACCCCCGAGCCGTACGAGGAGTAGCTGTCGTCCAGCACCGCCGCGACCGTGCCCCAGCTCCCCGCGTGCGGCCCCGCCGCGCGCAGTGCCGAGGCCCGCAGCGCGCCCGTCAGCTCCTCGCGACGCCGTGAGCGCTCGTCGAGGGAGAGGGAGAGGACGTAGAGGGCGAGCCGGGTCAGCGGCATCGAGGCGAGATCGGCCCGGGGGGCGGAGGCGGGGTTCGCGGCCCGGGTGCGCAGCCGCTCCAGCCGGGTCATCCGGGGCGCGATCCGCTCCAGGAACACCTCGCGCGCCACCCCGTGCCGGGCGGCGAAGCCCTCGGCGACCGTGAACGGCAGCTCGTAGACCGCGCCCTGCTCGTAGTGGGCACGGCGGTGCGCCTCCAGCAGCGGATGCGCGTAGCGGGTGCGGTGCTTGGGCCGGAAGAGGAAGTCGCCCAGCTCCTTCGCCCCTTCGGCGGGCCCGGGCGGCAGATGGGTGTGCCGGACGGCCGTCCGCAGCCCCTCGCGGTACTTCACCGCGTCCAGGCCGAGATCGGGCCGCGCCGCCAGCCACTCCCGCTGAATCGCCCGGGTGCGCCGGTTGTTGACCTTCGCCGCCCGCAAGGCCCGGAACAGCCGGTACACCCGCTGCGGCGGCAGCACCGCCAGCCGGGCGGCTATCAGCTCGCCCTCCCGGCGCTTCTGCTCGGCGTCCACCTCGCCCGAGGTGCGCAGCAGCCGCTCGATGATCAGGGCCGCGTTGTGGTCGTTGATGTCGAGGGCGAGGGCCGCCGCGTACACCGGGCGATAGTTGACCTGGACGTACTCATGGAGAAAGGCCAGCGAGAGCCGCTGCTCGGCCGCGTCGGAGCGGAACTCGCGCTGTCCGGTGGCGGTCACCGCCGCGTTCACGAAGATCAGTACGTCTTCGGCGGCGACCAGGTCGGCGAAGCTCTCGGCGGCGGGCTCGGCGGCCTCGGCAGGCTCGGCGGTCTTGCCCACGGTTTTCCCCCTCGGGCGGGCAGCAGGAAGCCGGCCGGGGAATGGGGGCGCGAACGGCGAAATCATGGCTTTACAGAGCGAGTCTCGGAAGTCGCGCCGGAGTCCCGCGGCCGGCCCTGGAAACGTAACACCCGTGCGTGGGTCGCTCCTCCGATTTTCGCCCGGCGGACGGGGCCGGAGGGGCACACTGAGCCCCATGCACAATCCCGTGAAGATGTTGCGTTGTGGACTTTTCGGCGCCGGTCATTGGGCGAGGCAGACCCATGCGCCCGCACTCGCCGCCCATGGCGGAGTGGACTTCGTCGGGGTGTGGGCGAGACGGCCCGAGGCCGCCGCCGCGCTCGCCCGGGACCATGGGACGGCCGCGTACTCGGGGGACGAGGGCGTCGACGCCCTTCTCGCGGAGTGCGACGCCGCCGCCTTCGCCCTGCCCCCGGACGTACAGGCCCCGCTCGCGGTCCGGGCCGCCGACGCGGGCCGCCAGCTGCTGCTGGACAAGCCGGTCGCCACGACGGTGGCGGCGGCCCGCGAGACCGCCGAGGCGGCACGGCGGGCCAAGGTGGCCTCCGTGGTCTTCTGCACCCTGCGCTTCGCCCCGGACACCGAGCTGTGGATCAACGAACAGGCCTCGGCCGGCGGCTGGTTCACCGCCCACGCCCGATGGCTCGGCGCGCGCCACGCCCCCGGCTCGGCGGACGGCCGCCACCCCCGCTCGCCGTGGCGGAGCGAGAAGGGCGGCCTCTGGGACGTCGGACCGCACGCCCTGTCCGTGCTCATCCCCGTACTCGGCGACGTCACCGAGGTCAACGCCCTGCGCGGTCCGGCGGACAGCGTCCATCTCGTCCTCCGGCACTCCTCCGGTGCCTCCAGCACCTCGACCCTGGGCCTCGGAGCCCCGCCGAACGCCGCGGGCGCGGGCGTCGAACTCGTCGGCGAGCACGGCAGAACTGCGATGCCCCGCTGGAACGACGCCATCACCGCCTACCGCGCCGCCGTCGACGAACTCCGCTCCTCGATGACCACCGGCCGACCGCACGGCTGCGACGCTTGGTTCGGCCTCCGCCTCACCGAGATCCTGGCGGAGGCAGAGTCCAGACTGAACTGAGCCGAGGGGGAATCGATGGGGTGGATAACCGGCGAGGCGCGCTTCGCGCTCTGGTGGCTGCTGGGCTTCGCGGCGGTCAACGCGGCGCTGGGCTGCTGGTGCCTGATCCGGGGGTGGACCGACCGCGCGACCGTCCGGCGCGTCAAACGCGAGGGCATCGGGCCTGTGGAGGCGTCCTGGCAGGCGGGCGGTGAGCGGACCGCCGCACGGACGGCCGTGGGCCTCCTCGCCCTGGGGGGAGCCGTCGACATCTCCGACGCGGGCGTGGTCACGGCCGTGCCCGGCGCTCCCGAACCGTCCGACCCGGTCCTGTCCGCGCTCCTCGAAGGCATCCGCCGCCGGAGCGCGAGAAAAAAGACCCGGCTGTACGAGATCCTCGACACGGACGAGTTCGCACCGTATCGGAGCCGACTCGCCGACCGCGTCCCGGCCGTGCGCCGATACGCCGAGCGCGGCCGGGTCGTCGTGGCCTTCGCCGCGTGCGGCATCAGCTTCGGCCTGAGCGCACACGGCTTCGCCGCCGGGGTGCGCCTCCCCTTCCTGGACGGGGACCCCGCGCTGTGGGTCCTGGTGTGGTGGCCCGTCTGGGGTCTGCTCGCGCTCTGTGCGGCGGCATGGCCCGACGAGCGCACCCGGCGCTGGCGGCGCTTCAACCGATACTGCCGGCGAGTGGCCGACACCGCCCTGGAGGGCCTCCCGGACCGGACCCGCCGCGCTCTGGGCAAGGGGGCGTTCCGGCGTACCCCGCCCCGTCCTCGGCGCGCGCAGGGACCGGCCCGGTCGAAGCGTGACGCTCCGCATCAGGGTGGGGGGAGCGGCTGGTCCGACGACACCGGTACGAGCTCGTGCGGTGGCGGCTGCGGTGGCGGCGACTAGGGCCTGTCCTCGCCGGACGCCTTGACGAGGTCGTTCGCGGCGACGAGGCCGAGCCCGGGCGCGGCCTCGCGCAGCGCCTTCACCGCGCGTACCTGGTCATGGACCGGATCGGCGTCCGCCTCGCGCAGGGTCCGCCGTACCCATTCCCCCGTCCGCTGCTCGTCCGTCAGCGCCCGGTGGCGTTCGACGATCCGCAGCGCCTCCTGGAGCCCGGCCCGCGTCGACGGGTCGGCCGTTTCCAGCGCGGTGACGAGGTCCGCGTGGACGTCGTCGGCGTCGTGGAGGAGTACGAAGGGAAGGGTGCGCTTGAACACCATGGAGTGATGGGTCCTTTCTTCGGCGGTGCGATGAAAACATCGTATTCGCCGCCTTGGTGCACTCGGCGGGCGACGGTCTCCGTACGCCGCGTTCCTCTTCACGCCCCCGCGAGGTTCTCCTCGGCCGGGGGCAGCGCCCGGCACAGGGCGTCCAGTGCGCCGGGGTAGTCGCGTTCGGGCGGGGTGGCGTAGCCGACGACGAGCCCGTCCCGGCCCGCCGGGGCCAGGGGATGGCGGTACTCGTCCAGCCCTTCGACCGCCAGCCCCTGCCAGGCCGCCGCCTTCACCACCGCCCGCTCGCTCCCCGGCGGCAGCTCCAGCACGGCGTGCAGCCCGGCGGCGACCCCGCCCACCCGGACCTGCGGAGCGCGCTCGGCGAGCACCTCCACCAGCCGGTCGCGGCGACGGCGGTGCCGCTGCCGCATCCGCCGCACATGGCGGTCGTACGCGCCCGAGGCGATGAAGTCCGCGAGGGTGAGCTGCTCGGTGGCGCTCGACCACTGCTCCCGCTCGCCCTTCGCCGCCGCGATGTCGTCCACCAGCGCGTCCGGGAGCACCATCCAGCCGATCCGCAGCGCGGGGGAGAGGCTCTTGCTCACCGACCCCAGCAGCGCCACCCGCTCCGGATCCAGCGACTGGACGGCCCCCACCGGCTGCCGGTCGTACCGCAGCTCCCCGTCGTAGTCGTCCTCCACCACCAGCCCGCCCGTGGCCCGCGCCCAGTCCACGACCGCGGCCCGCCGGCCGGACCCCAGCGGACCGCCGGTGGGGAACTGGTGCGCCGGAGTGAGCAGTACGGCCCGCTCCCGGCCGAGCCCGGACACCTCGGCCCCCTCCGCGTCGACCGCGAGCGGCGCGGTCTCCACCCCGGCGCCGGTCAGCAGTCCCCGGTGGAAGGGGAGTCCGTACGCCTCGACGCCCCACCGCCCGCCGACCGTCCGCGCCAGCAGCCGCAGCGCGTGCGCCACGCCCGAGCAGAGCACGATCCGCTCCGGATCGGTCCGCACCCCGCGCGCCCGCGCCAGATACCCGGCGAGCGCCTCGCGCAGCTCCGCCCGCCCGCGCGGATCACCGGGCCCGAACGCGTCGTCGGGCGCGGCGTTCAGCGCCCGCCGCGCCGAGGCGATCCAGGCGGTACGGGGGAAGGCCGCCGGGTCGGGCTTCCCCTGCACCAGGTCGTACACCGGCCTGCCGACCCGGTCGGGGGCGGTTCGCACCCGTACCGGCGCGACGGGCTCGGCCCGAGCGGCGACCCGGGTGCCCGAGCCCTGGCGGGCGGTCAGCCAGCCCTCGGCGACCAGCTCGGCGTAGGCGTCGGCGACCGTGTTGCGGGCGACGCCCAGATCGGCGGCGAGCGAGCGGTAGGGCGGCAGCCGGGTGCCGGGGGCCAGCCGGCCGCCGCGTACCGCCTCGCGCAGCGCCCGCATCAGCACCGCCCGCCGGCCGCCCGGACCCGACAGCTCCAGATGGAGATCGGCCCCCAGGACCTCCGCCGAATTGACCCATGAATCTTCCATGAAAATGCACCCTACGACCGGTCGCCCGCGATCCTAGATTGGTACCCATGACGACGACACAGAACCCCGCCACCCCCGCCGCCCGCATCGACTTCGCCCGCCGGGCCCCCAAGGTCTTCCGCGCGGTGATCGGCCTGGACGCGGCGGCCCGCGAGGGCCTGGACCCGACCCTCGTGGAGCTGGTGCAGATCCGCTCCTCGCAGCTCAACCACTGCGCGTACTGCCTGCACCTGCACACCGGCGACGCCCGCAAGGCGGGGGAGAGCGAGGAGCGCCTGCACATGACGGGCGTCTGGCGCGAGGCCAGGCACTTCTTCACCGAGCGGGAGCAGGCGGCGCTGGCCCTCACCGAGGCGGTCACCCTCATCGCCGACGGCGGCGTACCGGACGCGGTCTACGCGGAGGCGGCTGCCCACTTCGACGAGCGGGAGCTGGCCCAGCTGCTGGCCCTGATCGTCACCATCAACACCTGGAACCGGATCGCGCTCGCCACCGGCAAGGTCGCGGGCACCGACGAGCGCTGAGCCCGGTCGGCCCGGTCGGCCTCAAGGCCCGAGCTCTTGGTTCTCAGCCTCAGCCTCAGCCTCAGCCTCAGCCTCGGCCGAGGGCGTCCCGTACCGCCTCCGGTGTGCGCGCCACCACCGCCGTGCCGTCCTCCGCGGTGATGATCGGCCGCTGGATCAGCTTCGGATGCCGCGCCAGCACCGCGATCCACCGCTCGCGCGCGGCCGGCTCCCGCGCCCACTCCTTCAGCCCCAGCTCCTTCGCCACTGGCTCCTGGGTACGGGTGATCTCCCACGGTTCGAGCCCGAGCCGCTCCAGTACGCCGCGGATCTCCTCCTCGCTCGGCACATCCTCCAGATAGCGCCGCACGGTGTACCGGGCGCCCTCCGCGTCGAGCAGTTCGAGCGCGCCCCGGCACTTGGAACAGGCGGGATTGATCCAGATCTCCATGCCGCCACGGTACCGCCCCGAAGCCCATAAACACCGTCTGGCCAGGGCCGATTGTCAGTGCCTGGAAGTAGAATGGGGAGTAGTTCGGGAGGGTCCCGCCACCGTGCCTGGAGGTTTGCCGATGGCCGTAACCAGAGTCATGACGAAGCCGACTGAACCAACCACGACGACCACGACGACGACCACCGTGCGCACCACCCGGACGGTGCGCACCACCCGCGCCGCCGGGTGCGCGCCCCTCGCCAAGAAGCCGCTTCCGGCCGGCCGGCCGCGCGAGTGGTATGTGACGCACAACCGCAGGCTGAAGGCGATGCGTCTGGCGATCGCCCTGCTCGACTCGGGGGTCCACCCCCCGGCGACGGCGGACAACCGGCGGATCCGCGAGGCCGCCGATCTGATCGGAGTGCACCCGCCGTCCGACGCCACCTGCCGGATGGTGCGGGCGCTGATCCGCTACGGCCGCTGATTCCTTTCCGCACTCCCGCACGCTCAGCCGCTGCCGCCCCGGTGTCCCCGGGCGGCAGCGGCTGTGCGTGGAAACCCCCTCAGACGGGCTGTTCGGCCGCCCAGGTCACCCGCACGGCATCGCCCACCGAGAGGACGCCGTGCCGCAGGACGGCGGCCTTCGCCCCGAAGCTCACCTTGTTCTCGTACTCCGGCTCCCGCCGGTAGGTGGCGAGCGTCCGGATCGGCTCCGGCCCCGAGCGCACCCCGGTGACCTGGTCGACCATCGGGACCGCGCATCGCATCGCCCGTACCGAGTGGGCGAGTTCGGCGGTGCCGATCACCAGCCTGCGCATCCGGTCCTCGTCGTGCGGCTCGGCGCAGCCGTCGAGCACGATGTTCGGCCGGAACCGGTCCATCGGCACCGGCCGGCCGCCCCCGGCCACGATCCGGGCGTTCAGATCGTCCAGCGAACGCCGGGAGGCGATCAGCAGGGCGTGCGCGTCGGCGAAACCGACCTTGCCGGGCGTCTCGCCCCAGCCGTCCCGGTCGAAGCCGGGCGGCACCCGTACCAGCCGGGACGGCTTCCCGAGCACCTCCGAGAACCACTCGGCCGCCGTGTCCCCCTGATCCGGGACCTCGCCGACGGACCGCCCGAACAGGGTCACCGCCCGCCGCTCGGCATCCGGTTCGACCTCCACGACGACGCTCTCCACCCCGTCGGCGGACAGCCGCAGCCGGGCCCCGCCGTCGAGCACCTCGGGCCGTACGGCCGCCAGCGAGGGCAGCGTCCGCTGACTGCGGAAGGAGCCGTCCTCGGCGTCCACCGCCATGAAGACACGGTCGTGCAGCAGGCCCATCTCTCCGACGGAGGCCGAGTTCACCGCCGTACCGGCGCAGCCCTTCACCGGGTAATAGATCAGCTCTCGTACCGTGATCGCGGGGTCAGAGGCGGGCACGGAGACGCTCCTTCACGGGCGGCCATTCGTCGGCGAGGATCGAGAAGTACACCGAGTCCCGCCAGCTTCCGTCCGGCCGCCGCCGATGCCTGCGCAGCACTCCCTCGCGCCGCGCGCCGAGCCGGGCGATGGCCGCCTGCGAGCGCTCATTGAGATGATCGGTCTTCAGCTGCACCCGGCCCATGCCCAGTTCCTCGAACGCGTGCGTCAGCAGGAGCAGCTTCGTCTCCGTGTTGACCGCGGTACGCCAGTACTCCCGGCCGTACCAGGTCCAGCCGATCTCCAGCCGCTCGTCCACCGCGTCGACGTCCAGGAAGGTGGTCCAGCCGACGGCCCGCCCGCCGGCCAGATGCATCACGGCGAAGGGGACGTACTTCCCCCGCTCGGCCTCGGCGAGCACCTCGTCCAGCCGCTCGCCCAACTCCTCCCGCGTGCGCGGAGTCGGCCCGCCCTGCCAGCGCCAGATCTCGTCGTCCCCGCCGCCGGCGTCGAAGAGATCGGGCAGATGGGCCCTGGTGAGCGGTTCCAGACGGACATGGTGGCCGGTGAGAACGGTCGCGGAGGGCGGCGTGGCGGACATGGCTCAAACGCTAGCCGCTTCCTGTACTAGCTGCAAACATTTTTCACACTAATACAAAGGTGATTGCCTCGGTGCCTCGGTCCCTCAGCGCCTCCGTGCCTCCGTGCCTCAGTGGTCGATTCCGTCGATCAGCTCCCGCGCCCCCTGCCGCAGCAGCGCCACCGCCACCGACGTCCCGAGCGTCGCCGGATCGAGCGGCCCCGCCCACTCGTGCGCGTTCAGCACCCGCTTGCCGTCCGGCGTGAAGACCTTCGCCCGCAGCGACAGATCCCCGCCGCTCTCGGCCCGCGCGTACCCCGCGATCGGCGAATTGCAGTGCCCCTGGAGCACATGCAGAAACATCCGCTCCGCCGTCGCCTCCCGGTACGCCGCCCGGTCGCCGAGCCCGCTCACCACGTCGATCGTCGCCTCGTCCCCCTCCCGGCACTGGAGCGCCAGAATCCCCGCCCCGATCGGCGGGCACATCACCTCCGGCGAGAGCACCTCACTGATCACATCCGTACGCCCGATCCGCTCCAGCCCCGACACCGCCAGCAGCAGCGCGTCCGCCTCCCCCGCCGCCAGCTTCTCCAGCCGCCGATTCGCGTTCCCCCGCATCGGCACACACTCCAGCCCCGGATGCGAAGCCGCCAGCTGCGCCACCCTCCGTACCGACGACGTCCCGATCCGCGTCCCGTCCGGCAGCTCGTCCAGCGTCAGCCCCCCACCGTGCACCAGCGCGTCCCTGACGTCGTCCCTCTCCAAAAACGCCGCGAACACCGTCCCCGCCGGCAACGGCCGATCCGCCGGCACATCCTTCACACAGTGCACCGCCACATCCGCCTCCCCCGCCAGCAAAGCCGCGTCCACCTCCTTCGTGAACGCCCCCTTGCCCCCCAGCCGCCCCAGATCCCCCATCCACCGATCCCCCGACGTCGTCACCGGCACCACCTCCGTCCGGACCCCCGGCCGGTACCTCCCCAACTCGGCCCGCACCCGCTCGACTTGCGCGAGCGCCATGGGGGAGGAACGGGACACGATCCGAATCAGCTCAGGCTCAGACATGCCGCACACCCTAGGGGGTACGAGGCGCTCCCCGGCTCATTCCGGCGACACCCGGGCGACGGGCGCGCCGCCTCCCCGGCAGGGGGCCGCCGGCCGTTCGTTCAGCCGTTCGTCCGGCCGTTCGCCGTCGTCTGTCGCGGCAGTAGAATCTCCGCCACGCGAAGCGAGGGGGCGAAGTGGCTTCACAGATAGTCTCGTACGAACTGGACGACGGAACGGTGGTCCGGTTCGAGGCCGAACCGGCCGGTGACTGGCATCCCGTGGCCGCCGACGACATCGTCGGCCGCGTCCGGGACGCCGCCGGTCCGGCGGTCGACGCCGCCCGAGCGGTACTGCACCGGGTCGCCGAACTCCGCCCCGACCAGGTCGAGGTGAAGTTCGGCCTCAAGGTCAACGGCACGGCCAACTGGATCGTGGCCAAGGCCGCGACGGAGGCCAATTTCGAGGTCACCCTGACCTGGCAGCCACGGCCCGAGCCGGACCGGGAACCGCCTCGGGCATGAACGCGCCCCCGTCGGGCGGCCGACCCGGCCGCGACACCTGGGTCGCGTCCATCCACCTGACCGAACGGGACGGGAAACCGCTCGGCACCGGCATCCTCATCGACGGACGGCGGGTACTGACCTGCGCTCATGTGGTGGAGACGGCCTGGAAGAGACAGCCGGAGCTCTGGATCGCCCTCCCCAAGGCGGAGGAGGCCGTCACCGGCCGCGTCCGGATCTCCGGGATATCGCTGCCGCCGGATCCCGACCACGAAGTCCAGGACGTCGCCGTGCTGCGCCTCGCCGAAGAGGTGCCCGCCGCCCTGGCGGCGCGGCTGCGGCGGCCGACCGCCGAGGCTCTCGTCGGCGCGGCCTGGCGGTCGTTCGGATTCCCCGACGGCGTTCTCGGGAACTCCGCCGGCGGATCGGTGGGCGAGGCCCTCGGATACGGATGGATACGCCTCGACACCAGCGAACTCCGGTACCCGGTCAAGGGCGGGTACAGCGGAGCGGCCGTGTGGTCACCGGACTATCAGGCCGTGGTCGGCATGGTGGGCCAGGCGCACGCCACGACCGGCGACGCCCGCGCCCTGACCATCCGTGCCCTCGACCGGTTCCTGCCCGACCAGCAACTGCGCCGGCTCACCGACCGGTCGGCGGAAGGCGACCCCGAGACCGCTTCGGCCTCATGGGACTGGTCCCTCGGAGCCGACCCCGAGACCGGACGGCACTGGAACCCGCGTGCGCGGGGCGTGAGCACGGAAGCCGAACGGGGCTTCCGCTTCCGGGGCCGTGCCACCGCGCTGCGGTCCATCGCCCAGTGGCTGGAAGGAGCCCCGCCACGACGCCAGGTCCTGGTGGTCACCGGGGCACCCGGCGTCGGCAAGTCCGCGGTCCTGGGCCGGATCGTCACCACGGCCGACGAAGGGGTCGCCGCGTCGCTGCCGCCCGGCGACACCGCCGTACGCGCCCCCCTGGGCTCTGTCTCCTGCGCGGTGCACGCCAAGGGCAAGACCGCCCTGGAGGTCGCTCAAGAGATCGCGCGCGCCGCTTCGGCACCGCCGCCGGCCCAAGTCCTCGATCTGCTCCCCTCGCTGCGGGAAAGCCTGAGACAACGCCCCGAACGCCCCTTCACCCTGATCGTCGACGCCCTGGACGAAGCCGGCACCCCCGACGAAGCGCGCGCCATCATCCGCCGGATCGTGGTCCCGCTCGCGGAGACCTGCGCGGACCTGGGCGCACGCGTGGTCGTCGGCACCAGGCGCCGGGACCCTGCGGGCGACCTGCTGGGAGCCTTCGGGCGTACGGCCCGGCTCATCGACCTCGACACGCCGGAGTTCTCCACCCCCGAGGATCTCACCGCGTACGCGCTGACCACCCTCCAGCTGCACGGCGACGAACGCCTCGGCAACCCCTACGCCGACACCGCCGTCGCTCTCCCCGTGGCCGCCCGCATCGCCGGTCTCGCCGACGGGAATTTCCTGGTCGCGGGCCTTGTGGCCCGCGCCCATGGAGTCCATGACGAAGAGGCCGTCCACCCGGAGAGCATCGTCTTCCCCGTCACCCTGGACGCCGCACTCCGCGAGTATCTGCGCCTGCTGCCCGACGTCGGCACTCTCCCCGCCGAGAAAGCCCTCACCCCGCTCGCCTACGCCGAGGCTCCCGGGCCGACCATGGCCCTCTGGCGCACCGCCCTGAACGCCCTCTTCGGCACCGCTCCCCCCGAGAGCGACCTCTTGGCGTTCGCCCGCTCCTCCGCCGCGAACTTCCTGGTCGAGACCGCCCGAGAGGGAGCCGGCGACGCCACCTTCCGGCTCTTCCACCAAGCACTCAACGACTCCCTGCGCGCCGCCCGCGCCGACGTCGCCTCCACCACGGGAGACGAACGCGCCCTCGCGTACGCCTACATCGCCGAGGGCACGAGAACGGGCTGGGCCGATGCCCCCGCGTACCTCCTCCGCTCCCTGCCCCTCCACGCCGGCCGAGGAGGAGCGATCGACCGCCTCCTGGCCGAGGACGACTACCCCCTCCACGCGGATCTGCGCCGGCTGATCCCCCAGACCCGCCTCGCCACGACCGACCACGGCCGCGCCCGCGCCCGGCTCCTGCGACAGACCCCCCGCGCCCTCGACGCCCCCGCCCCCGAGCGCGCCGCCCTCTTCAGCGTGACCGAGGTACAAGAACGCCTCGGCACCACCTACCGCACCGGCACCGCCGCCCGGCCCTATCGAGCCGTGTGGTCCACCGCCGCCCCGTCCAGGGAAGTCGCCGTCCTCGAAGGCCACACCAAACAGGTCACCGCCCTCTGCTTCCTCCGCCCCGGCGGCCGCAACCTCCTCGCCAGCGCCGGCGAGGACGCCATCCGCCTCTGGGACCCCGACACCGGCGACGCCCTCCGTACCCTCAACGGCTACTCGGGCTGGATCAGTTCACTCTGCGCGGTCGAGACAGCCGATCGCACCCTCCTGGCCGGCGCGGGCCAGGAGGGCACGGTGTGGCTCTGGGACCCGGACACCGGAGAAATCCTCCACACCCTGAGAGGACACGACGCGCCGATCGATCAGCTGTGCACTGTCCACACCACAGACCGCGCACTCCTCGTCAGCCGTGGACGCGACCGACGCGCCATCGTCTGGGACCCGGCCACGGGCAACACCGTGCGCGTCTTCCGGACCCGGAGCCGCGACATCAGGGCCATGTCCCCCATCGAGTTCGAGGGCCGCGCCGTTGTCGCCCTGCTGACAGCGCATTCGGAGAACCGCTCCCAGGTCCGGCTGTGGGATCCCGTGACAAGCGAAACCGTCCGCACTTTTCTCACTGGCAGTGCCCTGCATAAGAAGCTGGCGGCAGTGCCGTGTCAGGGCCGCTCTCTCCTGGCCATCAGCGAAGGCGTCACGGAGCACGCGACCATAACCCTGTGGGATGCCTCGACCGGCCGGGTTTTTCGCGCACTCGATGATGCTGAACAGGATTCCCCCTATAGCGTTATGGGCGTCCGGGTAGCGGGCGAATCTTTCGTGGTCGCCGGTTATGGCCATGAGGAGAGAGGCCAAGTCGTCGTCTGGAACTCGGCGACCGGTCGGCGGACCCACCGGCTGGAGGGCCACGGCGGCTGGGTGGGCGCCCTGTGCGCCGTGGAGTCGGGGGGAGAGACACTCATCGCGAGCGCGGGGCAGGACTGCACAGTGCGCCTGTGGGACATCCGCCGTTCCCCCGAGTCGGACCTGTTCGACGGTCCAGGCAGCTGGATCGCCTCTATGTCCGTGCTGGAAGTCAACGGGTGGGCGGCTGTGGCCAGCAGCGGAACACCTGGGGCGGTCCCCCTCCACGATGCGGCCACCGGCACACTCATCGACCGGATCAGCACCCTCCACGCTCGGGTCGTCAGTCTCCACACCACGAGCATCAACGGTCGCGCGGCCCTGGCCATCGCCAGCAGTGACGCGGAGGAGGGCGCGATTCAACTCTGGGACTCCACCACTGGCGAGGTGGTCCGCACTCTGGCGGTCCCAAAGATCGGCACAGTGTGCCCGGTCGAGATCGGCGGACGTCCCTGTATCGCCATCGCCAGCAGAAACAAAGGGGTCAATGAACTCTCTCTGTGGGATTTCTCCACAGACGAGATCATCTCCCGCATCACAGGTGAGGAGGAACTGATACAGGATCTCTGCGCACTGGAAGCCGGTGGTCGTGTCCTCGTCGCCGTATTGAAGGAAACCGTTGAGTTTCGCCCTGGAGGATTCCACGAGGGTGCCCTCCACTTCTGGGACCCGATCCTCGGCGAACTGGGCCGACCCACAGCGATTTCCGACGCCGCCTTCGGATTCCTCTGTGTCCTTGAGGCCGGGGAGCGGGCCATTCTGGCAATTGCCACACATCGGAGAGACAACAATCACGACCAAGTGGGCACCGGGGCGGTGTGTGTGATCGACCCTGTCAGCGGCCGAATTCTCCATGACCGGGAACTCCACAACGGGTGGGTCAACTCCATCAGTCCCGTGAAGTTCGGCACCTGGTCCGGCATGGCGAGCGCTGGCCAGACCGAGAGATCAGTCCGGCTGTGGTCCGCCGACGGCCTGCGAAAGAGGATGGACATCCCCGTCCGCCGCGAGGTCTCCTCCGTCGTCCAGGCCGACGGTCATCTCGTCTTCGGCCTGGGCGACGGCGGTCTGATGGCCGTACGCCTCACCGAGGAGGCCTGAGCAGCGGCGAGGGCCGCCACCCCGACGGGGGTGGCGGCCCTCAAATACTGTGCTGTGGCCTGCGGCTTAGAGGTCGAAGTACAGCTCGAACTCGTGCGGGTGCGGGCGCAGCTGGATCGGGGCGATCTCGTGGGTGCGCTTGTAGTCGATCCAGGTCTCGATGAGGTCGGAGGTGAAGACACCGCCGGCCTGGAGGTACTCGTTGTCGGACTCGAGGGCGTCGAGGACGGCGGGGAGCGAGGTGGGGACCTGGGGGACGCTCGCGTGCTCTTCGGGGGAGAGCTCGTAGAGGTCCTTGTCGATCGGCTCGGCGGGCTCGATCTTGTTCTTGACGCCGTCGAGGCCCGCGAGGAGGAGGGCGGAGAAGGCGAGGTAGGGGTTGGAGGAGGGGTCCGGGGCGCGGAATTCGACGCGCTTGGCCTTGGGGTTGGAGCCCGTGATCGGGATCCGCATCGCGGCGGAGCGGTTGCGCTGGGAGTAGACCATGTTGACCGGGGCCTCGAAGCCGGGCACGAGGCGGTGGTAGGAGTTCACCGTGGGGTTGGTGAAGGCCAGGAGCGAGGGGGCGTGCTTGAGGATGCCGCCGATGTAGTAGCGCGCGGTGTCGGAGAGACCGGCGTAACCCTGCTCGTCGTAGAAGAGCGGCACGCCGCCCTGCCAGAGCGACTGGTGGACGTGCATGCCCGAGCCGTTGTCGCCGAAGATCGGCTTCGGCATGAAGGTGGCGGTCTTGCCGTTGCGCCAGGCGACGTTCTTCACGATGTACTTGAAGAGCATCAGGTCGTCGGCGGCGGCGAGGAGGGTGTTGAACTTGTAGTTGATCTCGGCCTGGCCGGCCGTGCCCACCTCGTGGTGCTGGCGCTCGACCTGGAGGCCCTGACGGTCCAGCTCCAGGGAGATCTCCGCGCGGAGGTCGGCGAAGTGGTCCACCGGCGGGGCGGGGAAGTAGCCGCCCTTGTAGCGGACCTTGTAGCCGCGGTTGTTCTCGACCGCACCGGTGTTCCAGGCGCCGGCCTCGGAGTCGATGTGGTAGAAGCTCTCGTTCGCGGAGGTGTTGAAGCGGACCGAGTCAAAGACGTAGAACTCGGCCTCGGGGCCGAAGTACGCGGTGTCCGCGATGCCGGTGGAGGCCAGGTACATCTCGGCCTTCTTGGCGATGTTGCGCGGGTCGCGGCTGTACTGCTCGCCCGTGATCGGGTCGTGGATGAAGAAGTTGATGTTGACCGTCTTGTCCCGGCGGAAGGGATCGACACGGGCCGTCGACAGGTCGGCGCGGAGCGCCATGTCGGACTCGTGGATCGCCTGGAAGCCGCGGATCGAGGAGCCGTCGAAGGCCAGCTCCTCGGTCGGGTCGAACGCCGCGGCCGGGATCGTGAAGTGCTGCATCACGCCAGGCAGGTCGCAGAATCGAACGTCGATGAACTTGACGTCCTCGTCGGCGATGTACTTCTTGACGTCGTCGGCGTTCTGGAACATCCAACTCCTCCTACTCCCGTCCCGGGCGGGGCGGGTTTGTACAGCTCGGTCGTGCGGCCAGTGCGGTGGCGCGCGCAGCCCCGACCTTAGGCAGACGGGATTTCTCCAGCATGACCCATTTGTTTCGCACAAGTTAACCGGGGCGGTACGGGGCGGCGGCCCGGCGCGCCGGGGCGTTCCGCCCGGAAGCGGGACCGGGCGGAAGGAGGGGAAACCGGGCGCAGTACCGTGGACGGGTGGACAACAGGCAAGTAATCGGATCGTGGCTCTCGGGGCCCCGCGCGGCGGCCGAGGAGATGGGCGCCGACTTCGGGCACCGGGGCAAGCGGCTCGGTCTGCCGGAGGCAGGACCGGGCTCCGTGGCCCCTCTCGGACGGCGCTTCGGCGCCCTTTTCATCGACTGGGGGCTCTGCTTCCTGATCGCGTACGGACTTCTCGCCGACGGCGACCGGCAGGCCGCGGGAAACTGGGCCCTGGCCGTCTTTCTCGTACTGAACCTGCTCACCGTCGGCACCGTCGGCTTCACCCCCGGCAAGCGCATCCTGGGCCTCGCCGTGATCTCCGCGGACGGGGGCAGGCTCGGCATCGGGCGGGTCGTGGTGCGCAGCGTGCTGCTCTGCCTCGCGATCCCGGCCCTCATCTGGGACCGCGACGGGCGCGGGCTGCACGACCGCCTCTCCCGTGCCGTACAGGTGCGGATCTAGCAGGAGACGCGGAGACGCTGGAGACAGCGAATGGCTGAGGGGCTCCCGGAATCCGGGAGCCCCTCAGCCATTCGTCAGTCAGTCGGACGCGCGGACGCGTCAGCGGGTCTTCGGGCCGCCGCGCGGCATCCGCATGCCCTTGGGCATGGGCCCCTTCGGCATGGGCATATTGCTCATCAGGTCGCCAAGTGCCCGAAGTCGGTCGTTCGCCGCCGCCACCTGCGCGCCGGAGAGCACTCGCGGCAGCTTCAGCATGGTCGTACGGACCTTCTTCAGCGGTACCTGGCCCTCTTCGGTGCCCACGATGATGTCGTGCACCGGCACGTCCAGCACGATGCGCGCCATCTTCTTCTTCTCGGCCGCCAGCAGAGACTTCAGCCGGTTCGGGTTGCCCTCGGCCACGAGCACGATGCCGGCCCGGCCGACGGCGCGGTGGATCACGTCCTGGCTGCGGTTCATCGCGACCGCCGGGGTGGTGGACCAGCCGCGTCCCACGTTCTGGAGAACGGCGGCGGCGGCGCCGGGCTGGCCCTCCATCTGGCCGAAAGCCGCCCGCTCGGCGCGGCGGCCAAAGATGATCGCCATCGCGAGGAACGCCAGGAGGAAGCCCAGAATGCCCAGATAGATGGGGTGGCCGACCCAGAAGCCGATCGCGAGGAAGACACCGAAGGTGACGATTCCCACAGCCGCGATGATCAGACCGACCTTGGGGTCGGCCTTTCGGGTCATCTTGTAGGTCTGAGCGATCTGCTTCAGTCGCCCCGGGTTCGCAGCGGCGTCAGCGCCGTCTGATTTTGCCTTCCTCGCCATAACCGGAAGTTTACGTGGCCTGTGGGGCGGTACCAGCCACGGCCTCCAGTACGTGCTGGGCCTCGGCCCGGTCCCTGGCCCGGCCGCGGTCCTCCAGGACCGCCGACCAGGCATTGCGGCGCGCGGTGCGCTGTCCGCCGCCGAGAAGCAGGGACTCCACGGCGCGCAGGGCGCCGGTGATGGACGGGCTGGCGGTCGGTGCGGTCTGCATGGCGGAGGCCCCCCTCTGGATACCTGAGATCCGGACACATTCGGACACTGGGATCAGGTTTACCCGTTGGTGTTACCAGGGGGTGACCGACCGGTCAAACGTGGATGAAACCATGACGCCGCGCCGCATCGTGCCCGGTGAACACAGACGCGGCCCGTACGCCGCCCCGACCTGCGGGGGGAGTGCGGACCGCGCCATGACCAGCCCTTACCGGGCGGTAGTCGCTTGTGCCCGAATTCACACGGTGGTGGCCGGCTGCACGGTGCCGGCCGACTGGCCGCGCCGCTCCATGGCCTGGCCGAAGAGCCGGCCCGCCCGGTACGAGGAGCGGACCAGCGGGCCCGACATCACACCGGAGAAGCCGATCTGGTCGGCCTCGTCCTTCAGCTCCACGAACTCCTGCGGCTTCACCCAGCGGTCCACCGGCAGATGGCGCGCCGACGGACGCAGATACTGCGTGATCGTGATCAGCTCACAGCCGGCGTCGTGCAGCTGCCGCAGCGCGTCGGTGATCTCCGCGCGCTCCTCGCCCATGCCCAGGATCAGATTGGACTTGGTGACCAGCCCGGCCTCACGGGCGCGGGTGATGACCTCCAGCGAGCGGTCGTAGCGGAAACCGGGACGGATCCGCTTGAAGATCCGGGGCACGGTCTCGACATTGTGCGCGAGCACCTCGGGCCGGGACGAGAAGACCTCGGCCAGCGCCGCGGGCATCGCGTTGAAGTCCGGTATCAGCAGCTCGACCTTGGTGTGGCCGCCCTCGCGCTCCGACGTCATGGAGTGGATCTGGCGGACGGTCTCCGCGTACAGCCACGCGCCGCCGTCCTCCAGGTCGTCGCGGGCGACGCCGGTGATGGTGGCGTAGTTCAGGTCCATGGTGACGACCGACTCACCGACCCGGCGGGGCTCGTCCAGGTCCAGCGCCTGCGGCTTGCCCGTGTCGATCAGGCAGAAGTCACAGCGCCTGGTGCACTGGTCACCGCCGATGAGGAAGGTCGCCTCGCGGTCCTCCCAGCATTCGTAGATGTTGGGACAGCCCGCCTCCTGGCACACCGTGTGCAGCCCTTCGCCCTTCACGAGCGCCTGCATCTTGGTGTACTCGGGGCCCATCTTCGCCCGGGTCTTGATCCACTCGGGCTTGCGCTCGATGGGGGTCTGGGCGTTCCGGACCTCCAGGCGCAGCATCTTGCGTCCGTCGGGTGCGACAGCGGACACGTCGGCGCCCCTTTCTGCTATCGCGGCATTCGATTCTGCGGCGCACACCAGGGTACGCCCGTCAATTGTTCGGCCCTACGTCCGGCCAACCCCTACTCGCCGGGGCGCATTCCTCATCACACGCTCTACACGGCGCTCTCCACCCGCCTCGGGCGGAGATCGGCGTTCTCCAACACCGACCTCAGCTGTCGCTCCACCACCGGCAGCACCTCCGCGATGGTGATCTCGCGGCCCAGCTCGTTCGCCAGCGAGGCCACCCCCGCGTCGCGGATCCCGCACGGCACGATCCGGTCGAACCAGGTGTTGTCCGGGTTCACATTGAGGGAGAAACCGTGCATCGAGACACCCTTGGCGATCCGGATGCCGATCGCGGCGAGCTTGCGGTCCTCACGGCGCTGGCCGGCGTTGGAGGGGGCGTACTCCGGGCCGTTCAGCCTGGGGTCGAACTCCTCGTCCGTGAGTCTCGGGTCGAAGTCCAGCGACAGCCCGCCGAGCGCCGGGCGCTCCTCGACCGGGTCGCCCAGCACCCACACCCCGCTGCGGCCCTCGATCCGGCTGGTCTCCAGGCCGAACTCGGCGCAGGCCCCTATCAGGGCGTCCTCCAGCCTGCGGACATGGGCGACGACATCCACCGGACGCGGCAGCTTGAGGATCGGATAGCCCACCAGCTGCCCCGGGCCGTGCCAGGTGATCTTGCCGCCGCGGTCCACGTCGATGACGGGCGTGCCGTCCAGGGGGCGCTCGCTGTCCTGCGTACGCCGTCCGGCCGTGTACACCGGCGGGTGCTCCAGCAGCAGACAGGTGTCCGGGATCTCGTCGGCGAACCGGGCCGCGTGCACCTCGCGCTGCCTCTGCCACGCCTCCTGGTACTCGACCGCTTCCTCGCCGAAGCCCAGCCGGACGAACCGCAGCTCACTCACGGCACTGCCTCCCTAAGAACCTTCACCGTGCACTTGTCGCGCCCAGCCACTGTACGGCGGTGAACCCGGCCGTGACGGCCGAGGGCGGGCCGTCAGTGTTCACCCGGTTGCTCACACGATCGGATGAATGTGCGGCCGACCCGGCAGTACGCAGGGCAAAGGCCGCTAAATTCGCGCCGTTCCATGAGGGCTGCGACTGGCCCGGAAGGCAGGAGACCGCACAGCTGATGACGGAACGACCCTCGCAGCGCATCCCCAATCGGCAGCTCGCCGCACTCATCCAGGAAGCCGGATTCTCCAACGCGGGCCTCGCCCGCCGAGTCGATCAGCTCGGGCTGGAACACGGTCTCGACCTGCGCTACGACAAGACCTCCGTGACCCGCTGGCTCCGCGGCCAGCAGCCGCGCGGCACCACGCCCGCGCTGATCGCCGAGGTGTTCACCCGACGGCTCGGCCGCCGGCTCTCCGCCCAGGACCTGGGCCTGGACGCCTGCGCACCCGTCTACGCCGGTCTGGAGTTCGCCGCCACGCCCGAGGAGGCGGTGGACATCGTCAGCGGGCTCTGGCGCAAGGACTCGGGCAGCCACGCGGAGCTGCGCAAGATCGCCTTCACCCCGGCGGGCCTCGTGGTGCCCAGCCGGGACTGGCTCATCGGCCGGGCCGACGAACGGGTCGGCCGGGCCGCCGAGCAGGCCACCGGGAGAGTCCCCGCACAGGGCGCGCCCGGAGTGCCCCGCCCCCGGCCCGCCGAGCGCGGCACCGACCGGAGCCCCGGACAGCGGGTCTCCGGCGGAGACATCGCCGCGCTCCGATCGGTCGGCGAACTCTTCCGCACCCTCGACCACGCCTACGGCGGGGGCCACGCCCGCCAGGCCCTCGTCCGCTATCTGGAACACGAGGCCGAGCCGATGCTGCGCGGCACCTACGGGGAGGTCACCGGCCGCAGACTCTTCGCGGCCGTCGCCGATCTGACCCGGCTCGTCGGCTGGACCTCGTACGACATCGCCGCCCACGGACTCGCCCAGCGCTACTTCGTCCAGGCGCTGCGGCTCGCCCAGGCCGCCGGGGACCGCGCGTACGGCTCCTACGTCCTCGTCACCATGGCCCGCCAGGCCGTCTACCTCGGCCACGGGCGGGAGGCCGTCCAGCTCACCCGGGTCGCCCAGCAGGGTGTGGGCCCCGCGGCCCCGCCGGTGGTCCAGGCGCTGCTGCACGCCGTGGAGGCGCGCGGACACGGGGTCCTCGGCGACGCCAGGGCCTGCACGGCCTCCCTGGTCCGCGCCGAACGGGCGCTGGGGGCCGCCAGGCCCGGGGACGACGTGCCCTACTGGGCGCGATTCTTCGACGAGGCGCAGATGGCGGACGAGTTCGGGCACTGCTACCGCGACCTCCAGCAGTACCGCCAGGCCGTCCAGCACGCCGAACGCTCCCTCCAGCTCCGCCCCTCGGCCCTGGCCCGCAGCCGGCTCTTCTGCCGCGTGGTGCTCGCCTCCGCCCGGCTGGGCCTCGGCGAGCTGGACCAGGCCTGCGCGCTGGGGGCCGAGGCGGCCCTCCAGGCGGCCGACATGAGGTCGGCCAGGGCGCTGGAGTACGTACGCGACTTCGAGCGGAGGCTGGAGCCGTACCGGGACGCGGCGGCGGTGCGGGGGTATCGGGATCGGGTGGCGGCGCTGGGGTAGCGCCTCCGGCGGGGTCCGGTGTGGGGCCGCACGTCCGGTGCGGGTCCAGGTCGGGGCTCCGCCCCGAACCCCGCGCCTCAAACGTCGGCGGGGCTGGGATTGGCTTCTCTCGCCCTGAGTCCCGCGCCTCAATCGCCCCCTGGTTTTGCCGGGGTCCAGGCGGGGGAGCGGCCGCTGAGGGCGATGACGTGGTCGAGGAGGGGGGCGTCGGCGGGGACGGGGACGGCGGGGCCGAAGTTGGTGCCGCGGAGTGGGTCGTCGTCCCCGGCGGCGGCCAGCAGTTCGTACGAGACGCGCAGGCTCGCCTCCGGCAGGGCGTAGGGCTGGCCGGTGGCGCGGGCGAGGTCCCAGCCGTGGACGATCAGCTCGTTCAGGGCGACCTGGCCGGCCACCCGGGCGGGCAGGGTGACGCCACCGGCGCGGGTGGTGCCCTCCCAGGCCCCGGGGCCGGACCAGGCCGTCGCCAGCTCCCCGAGCCGCTCGGGCAGGGCGGTCCGCCAGTCGTCGTCCAGTGTCGGCAGGGCGCTGTCCGGGGCGGTGTCCGTGGTGGGTCCCAGATCCTTCAGGGCGGTGTCCCGGAAGGCCGACGCCAGCCCGGTGAGATGCCCGAGCAGCTCTCGTACCGTGTAGCCGGGGCAGGGCGTCGGCTCCCCGAGCCGCCCGTCCGGCACCCCGTCGAGCAGACGGGCCACGGCGTCGGCGGCGGGCCGGAGGTCGGGCGGCGGGTTCTGTGCGGTCGATTCCATACGCTGATGACTTCCCGGCCGGGAAGAATCATCACGGTGCATCCGCCGCTCAGGCCGCCCGGGCGCGCGGGCGGGGCTCGCGGGGGCGGAGGGCGAAGTCCTGGAGGACGGCGGTGGCCGCGCGGCGGGCGGAGAGCAGGGCTCCCTGGACCGTGCTGGTGCCCCGGTGGTCGCCGCACACATAGAGGCCCGCGAGCACGCGTACGGGCCGGTGCAGGTCGTACGGGGGCTCCATGGCCGGGACGGCGTACGGGTCGTGGTGGACCGCCAGCAGCTCCCAGTCGTCCGTCGGCGTCCCGTACACCCGCGCCAGCTGCGCCGACGCCCGCCGCGCCAGCTCCCGCGAGGGCGCGCCCAGTACCGTCGAGGTGATCAGCGCCCGGCCGTCCGGCGCTCGGCCCGGATCCACCTCGCTCATCACCGCCGTGTGCGACACCGGGCCCCCGCCGTCCGCGTCCAGCACCAGCGCCGCGCCCGTCGGCGGCGGGCACGGGGCCGTGTGGTGCACCACCGTCACCGGGTGGAACGCCGGCACCCGCAGCCCCGGCAGCAGCTCGGCCGCCTCCCGCGCCCCGGTCGCCAGCACCAGCGCCCGGCAGGACAGCTCGCCGTGCTCCAGGGTGCGCACCCGGTTGATCGCGGTGTCCGTCACCCGTACGCCCGTCAGCACCGTGCCCTCCGGCAGCGCAGCCGCCAGCCGCGCCGGCAGCTCGGCCGAGCCGCCGGCGGGGACGCACAGCCGCCCCCGGGCGAAGCCGCGCAGCGCCAGATCGGCGCAGCGGCTCGATGTTGTCAGCTCCGGATCGCACAGCAGCGCGGACAGCAGCGGGCGCAGCACGCCCTGGACCGTACGGGGCGGCAGGCCCCGCACCGACAGCGCCTCGGCGGCCGTACGCTCCGGGCGGGCCGCCAGCCGCTCCGCCGAGGTGCCCGCGAGCCGGACGAGCGAGGCGCGGAGTCTCGCCTCGTCCAGCGGCCGGGGGGCGCTTGCCAGGGCGCGTGCCACCGTCAGTGCGCCCCTCGCGCTTCCGGGCTCTCCGGTGCGGCGGACCGTCTCCCCGAAGCGCTGGAGCCGCCCCCCGCTGTGCACGAGCACCCCCGGCGAGAACGGGCGCAGCCCCACATTCACCAGGGCGGCCACCCTGCGCAGCTCGCTGTACGAGGTGCTGAGCAGCTGCCCGGTGTGGTCCAGCCGGAAGCCGTCGGTCTCCTCGGTCGTCAATCTGCCGCCCGGACGGGGGGCGGCCTCCAGAACGCTGACACTGACGCCGGCTCTGATCAGCCGGTGGGCGGCGGCGAGGCCGGAGATGCCGGCCCCGACGATGATGACGTCCGCATGATCCGCACTGTGAGCGGTGCTGATGAGCACGTGCCCTCCCGGAGGTCGGCGCGGCGGGGGCGGCGCGGGGCCGCCCGGAGAGCCGGGGTTCGCACTGAGGGTAGGGAGGGGGTGGGGGGTGGGGGTGCGCGCATGGGGTGGGGCAACGGAGCGCGGGGGGCGCGTTGCGCCTCCGGCGGGGGCCGGTGTGGGGCCGCACGTCCGGTGCGGGTCCGGGTCGGGGCTCCGCCCCGAGCCCCGCTCCTCAAACGCCGGAGGGGCTGATTTTGCTAGTGGCGGGCCAGGGCGGCGGTGAGGGACTGGGTGATGGTGGGGAAGGCGAAGGTGAAGTGGGAGGAGAGGAGTTTGGTGGGGAGGGCGCGCTGGCTGCCGAGGATGTCGGAGGACATGTCGCCGAGGGCGAGGCCGAGGAGGGCGCCGGGGACGGGGAGGAGGGTGGGGCGGTGGAGGAGGCGGCCCATGGCGGCGGTGATCTCGCGGTTGGTGGCGGGGGAGGGGGCGGTGCAGTTCACCGGGCCGGAGAGGGCGGGGGTGTCGAGGATGTGCCGGAGGGCGGCGACCTCGTCGTGGTGGGAGATGAAGCTCCAGTACTGGCGGCCGTCGCCCAGCCGGCCGCCGAGTCCGGCGCGGAACAGGGGGAACAGCCGGGCCCAGGCACCGCCCTCGCGGGAGACGACCAGGCCGGTGCGGGCGAAGACGGTGCGGATGCCCGCCTCCTCGGCGGGGGCGGCGGCCTCCTCCCACTCGACGCAGACGTTGGGGAGGAAGCCGTCGCCGGGCGGCGCGCTCTCGTCCACCGCGCGGTCGCCGGTGTCGCCGTAGTAGCCGACCGCGCTGCCGCACAGCAGCACCTCGGGCGGGGTGTCCAGCCGGGTGACCGCCTCCGCGAGCGCGGCGGTGCCCAGCACCCGGCTGTCCCGGATCTCCCTGCGGTACGCATCGGTCCAGCGGTGGTCGCCGATGCCCGCGCCGGAGAGGTTCACCACGGCTGTGCAGCCGTCGAGCCCGGCCGTGTCCACCGTCTGCCGGAGGGGGTCCCACTCGACCTCGGCCGCCGACCGCGCGGGGCGGCGGACCAGGGCCACCACCTCGTGGCCGTCCGAGCGCAGTGAGCGTGCCAGTGCTGAGCCGATGAGTCCGGAGGAGCCCGCGATCGCGATCCGCATGAAAACATCCTGCCCCCTGGCCACCCCGTGACACAGTTGTCCCATGCGGGAGACACGGGAGGCGGCACCGGTGACGCCGATACGGACGAGGCAGGGCCTGCCCGACGACGAGCAGGCGCTGAACCGGCTCGACCACGACAGCTGGTCGACCCTGCACGCGGTGCTTCCGCGTCCGGTGCTCGGCGCGCCGTTCTTCGACCGGCATCCGCCCGGTGAGTTCATCGTCGCCGAGGACGCGGCGGGCACGGTCGTCGGCTACACCCGGATCACCCCGCCCACCCCGCTCGCCTGCAATCGGCATGTGCGCCAGGTGCAGGGGCTGGCCGTCGCCGCCGCCGCGCGCGGGCAGGGGGTCGGCCGGGCGCTGGTGAGGGCGGCGTGCGAGCGGGCGCGCGAGGAGGGCGCGGTCCGCGTCACGCTGCGGGTGCTGGGGCACAACGCGCCGGCGCGCGCCCTGTACGAGTCCGAGGGCTTTGAGGTCGAGGGCGTGCTGCGGGGCGAGTTCTGGATCGCCGGCCGGTATGTGGACGACGTGATGATGGGCCGCGCCCTGCTCTGATTCCTGCAGCGGACGGTCAGTCGTTGCCGAAGCGCTCCCACAGCCGGGGGAAGCGGCCCGCCAGCGCACCCTCGTCGTCGAAGTCGAAGGGGGTGCCCGCAGGCTCCGCGCTCTGCGCGGTGATCCCCAGATCCGGTGCCACGACCCCGGTGAGCTGCTCATACGCCTCGTCCGCCGCGTACCCCAGCTCCTCGCCGTCGCCGTCGATGTCCTCGTCGAAGTCGTCGAGCAGCTCGGCGAGCGCGTCCGGCTCGTGCAGCGCGCCCTCGAAGATCTCTCGGCCCTGGCCGATCAGCCAGCAGCGGAAGTAGTCGAAGACGTCGTCGCTCGCGCCGTCGAGCAGCACGGCCGCGGCGCCCCACAGATCCCAGGTGTAGGCGCGGTTGTAGCGGGCCTCGAAGTGGCGCGCGAAGTCCAGCACGGAGTCCGGGTCCAGCCGCATCAGCCGCTCGACCAGCAGATCGGCGTGTTCCTCGGGGTCGCCCTCGGCGGCCTCGCGGGTGGTGTCCACGATCTCCCAGAACTCCGTCTCGTCCATCACGGGTCCAGCATCGTGGCTGGAGGGGGCCCGCGCACGCGGAGCCGCCGAAATACCGGTCCCGGGAATCCGCCGGGAATGGCGGACAGAAGATGTCGGGTATCCGTGCGACGGTCGCTCCCATGAAGGAAACGACGAAGAAGAAGACGACCGCCGGACCGCTGTCGGGGAGGGTGGCGCTCGTCGCCGGAGCCACCCGGGGCGCGGGGCGGGCCATCGCCGTACAGCTCGGAGCCGCCGGCGCGACCGTCTACGCCACCGGTCGCACCACCCGTGACCAGGTCAGCGAGATGGGCCGGGCGACGGAGACCATCGAGGGGACGGCCGAGCTGATCGAGGCGGCGGGCGGCCGGGGGATCGCCGTCCCCACCGACCATCTGGAGCCCGAGCGGGTGCGGGAGCTGATCGCCCGCGTGGAGCGGGACCACGGCCGGCTCGACATCCTGGTGAACGACGTCTGGGGCGGGAACTCCCTGCTCGACTTCGACACCAGGATGTGGGACGTCGATCTGGACAGGGGGCTGAGGATGCTCGATCTCGGCGTCCGCAGCCACATCATCACCAGCAGTATCGCCCTGCCCCTGCTGGTGCGCCGCCCCGGCGGGCTGGTCGTCGAGGTCACCGACGGCACCTCCCGCACCAACAAGGACTTCCGCGAGAACTTCTACTACGACCTCGCGAAGAACGGCCCGATCCGGATGGCGTACACCCTCGGCGAGGAGCTGAAGTCCGTGGGCGGCACGGCGGTGGCCGTCACCCCCGGCTTCCTCCGCTCCGAGGAGATGCTCGACTTCTTCGGGCTCACCGAGGAGAACTGGCGCGAGGGCATCGAGAAGCAGCGCCACTGGGCGCTCTCCGAGTCCCCGGCCTACCTCGGCCGGGGCGTCGCCGCGCTCGCCGCCGACGGGGAGCGGGCCCGCTGGAACGGGCGGTCGCTCGACAGCGGACAGCTCGCGAGGGAGTACGGCCTGACGGACACGGACGGCAGCCGGCCGGACGTGTGGGGCTTCCTGCTCGCGGAGAGGGCGGGAGGGACGCCGGACCTCGCGGAGTACCGCTGACGAGCGGATCAGGTGCTCTCCTCCGTATGCCGGTACAGCTCCGCCGCCCGCCGCGCCGACTCCCCGAACCGCTCCCGCAGCTCCGCCGGCTCCAGCACCTCCAGCTCCGGCCCGAGCCCGTACAGCTGCGCGTACGCCACCTCGTGGGACTCCACCGGCAGCGTCAGGGTCACCCGGCCCCGCCCGTCCGGCTCGCCCGCCGCCGCCAGCGCGGCGCGGGCGGCGGCGCGGTCCACGGCGTACGGCAGCCGCCGCGCGCCCTCCTCGCTCACCCGTACGACGATCTCGGACCGGAGGAGCGAGCGGGCGAACTGGGCCGCCCGCTCGTCCCAGAAGCCCGGCAGATCGAACTCCTCGTCCCGCTCGAAGCACCCGCCCTCCGGCTCGACCGAGCCGAACCGGTCCAGCCGGTACACCCGGAAGGAGCCCTCCACCCGGGCGCACAGATACCAGACCCCCGCCTTCAGCACGAGACCGTACGGCTCCATCTCCCGCGTCACGTCCGCGCCCCGGCGGTCGCGGTACGCGGCCACGATCCGCCGGTCCTCCCAGACCGCCTCGGCGACGTCCGCCAGCAGCGGCGGGGTCTCGGGCTCCTGGTACCAGCCCGGGGCGTCCAGATGGAAGCGCCGGGCCGCGCTGCGCGGGGCGTCGCTGAGCGAGGGCAGCAGCGCCGCCGACACCTTCAGCCGGGCCGCCGACGCCGCGTCCTCCAGACCCATCTCGCGCAGCGCGCCCGGCAGACCGGAGAGGAAGAGCGCCTCCGCCTCACTGCGGCCCAGACCCGTCAGCCGGGTGCGATAGCCGCCGATCAGCCGGTAGCCGCCCGTCCGGCCCCGGTCCGCGTAGACCGGGACCCCGGCCTCGGAGAGCGCGAGCGCGTCCCGGGTGACGGTCCGCTCCGAGACCGCCAGCTCACGGGCGAGCTCCGGACCGGTCATCGAGGGCCGGGACTGGAGCAGAAGCACCATCTTGATCAGCCGGGCAGCGCGCATCCCCCCATGATGACCGCCCCGCGCCCGGCCGTCAGACCAGCCGCTCCTGAAGCTCGGTGACCCACCGGGAGCGGTCCTCGGGGCATTCGAGGGTCACCTCGCGCGCGTACCCCGCCGCCCGGTGCCCGCCCGCGTCGATCCAGCGGGCCAGGGTCTGGGCCGTGGCCAGCACCTCGTCCATCGAACCCCGGTGCACGATCGTCGCGGCGCGCTCCAGCGCCGGGAGATCGACCACCGTGAAGCCGTCCGCCGGGCCCGGGGGCACCGAGGACGAGACCGTCACGGCCGCGTGCACCAGGATCGCGCCCTCGCCCTCCGGCGCGTCCTCGTAGTGGGCGATGCCGGGCCCGACGGGCGTGATCCCCGCCGCCTCCAGCCGCGCGAACAGCTCGCCGTACAGCGGACCGATCACCGGGCCGATGTGCTCGGGCGCGTAACTGGCGGAGACGGCGGTCAGCTCGGCCACCCGCACCGGGGGAACGCTCTTCACAATGACGTCGTCGCTGGGCATGTGCCCCTCGCTCTCGATCGAACGGAGCCTCGCCTCGACCTGGCCCAGCCTGGCCGCCGCCTCGGCGGCCGTCTGCTCCAGCTCGGCCCGCCGCAGCATCAGCATCCCGCGCAGCTCCTCCGTGCTCACCCGCTCCTCAAGGATCCGCCCCACCTGTTCCAGGGTGAAGCCGAGATCCTTCAGGGCGATGATCCGGTTGAGCCGCGCGAGCTGCGCCGCCGCGTAGTGGCGGTAGCCGCTGAACGGGTCGACGCGCTCGGGGCGCAGCAGCCCCAGCGCGTCGTAGTGCCGCAGCATCCGGGGCGAAACCCGGCCGTGCCTGGCGAAGTCTCCGATGGTGAACATGATGTCCTCACTCCAGGGCTTCACACGGGGTCAAGGTCAACACGGAACCCGGGAAACAGCCCGGAAAACAGCGATCACCCCGGGCCGCCGTCGCGAGGACGGCGGCCCGGGGTGATCACCTCATGGCTGTACGAGGTGCGTACGGGGTGCTCAGAGGCCGTAGCGCTCCCGAGCCTCCTTGACCACCGAGGCCGGGACCTCGCCGCGCCGCGCCAGCTGCGCCAGCGCCGCGACGGTGATCGACTGCGCGTCCACGCCGAAGTGGCGGCGGGCCGCCACCCGGGTGTCCGAGATGCCGAAGCCGTCGGTGCCGAGCGAGGACCAGTCCTGCTCCACCCACTGGCTGATCTGGTCGGGGACCTGACGCATCCAGTCGCTCACCGCGAGGACCGGGCCCGGGGCGCCTTCCAGCGCCTTGCGGATGTACGGGGTGCTCTGCTCGCCCCGCAGCAGCGCCTCGTCCGACTCCAGCGCGTCCCGGCGCAGCTCGCCCCAGGAGGTCGCGGACCAGACGTCGGCCGTGACGCCCCACTCGTCGGCGAGCAGGCCCTGGGCCTCCAGGGCCCAGTGGATCGCCGTGCCGGAGGCCAGCAGCTGGAGCCTGGGCGCGCTCGCGGAGGCGGGCACGCCCTCCTTGAAGCGGTACAGGCCCTTGAGGATGCCCTCCTCGACGCCCTCGGGCATCGCGGGCTGCGGCTTGGGCTCGTTGTAGACGGTGAGGTAGTAGAAGACGTCCTCAGGGTTCTCGCCGTACATCCGGCGGAGACCGTCCTTGACGATCACGGAGATCTCGTACGCGAACGCCGGGTCGTAGTTGAGCGAGGCCGGGTTGGTGGCCGCGATCAGGTGCGAGTGGCCGTCCGCGTGCTGGAGGCCCTCACCGGTCAGCGTGGTGCGGCCGGCGGTCGCGCCGACGATGAAGCCCTTGCCGAGCTGGTCGGCGAGCTGCCACATCTGGTCGCCGGTGCGCTGCCAGCCGAACATCGAGTAGAAGATGTAGAACGGGATCATCGGCTCGCCGTGCGTCGCGTACGACGTGGCGGCGGCGATGAAGTCGGCCATGGAGCCGGCCTCGGTGATCCCCTCGTTGAGGATCTGGCCGTCCTTGGCCTCCCGGTAGTACATCAGCTGGTCGCGGTCGACCGGCTCGTACGTCTGGCCCAGCGGGGAGTAGATGCCGGCCGACGGGAAGAGGGACTCCATACCGAAGGTACGGGCCTCGTCGGGGACGATCGGGACCCAGCGCCTGCCGGTCGTCTTGTCCCGCATCAGGTCCTTCACCAGGCGTACGAACGCCATGGTGGTGGCCATCTCCTGCTTGCCGGAGCCCTTCTCCAGGGCCTTGAAGGCGCGCTCCTCCGGGGCGGGCAGCGCGACGGCGTGCACCCGGCGGGCCGGGGCGGGGCCGCCGAGGGCCGCGCGGCGCTCCTGGAGGTAGCGGACCTCGGGCGAGTCGGCGCCGGGGTGGCCGTAGGGCACCACACCGCTCTCGAAGGCGCTGTCGGCGATCGGGAGGTCGAGCAGGTCGCGCATGCCCTTGAACTCGTCGATCGACAGCTTCTTCATCTGGTGGTTGGCGTTCTTCGACTCGAAGCCCTTGCCCAGGGTGAAGCCCTTGACGGTCTGCGCCAGCACCACGGTCGGCGCGCCCTCGTGGGCGAGCGCCGCGCGGTAGGCCGCGTACACCTTGCGGGCCTCGTGGCCGCCGCGGGAGGTGTAGAAGCACTCGGCGATCTTCGCGTCGGTCAGCAGCTTCGCCAGCTCGGCGAGGGCCGGCTCCGCGCCGAAGAAGTGCTCGCGGATGTACGCGACGTCACGGGTGGCGTACGTCTGGAACTGGGCGTCCGGGACGGCGCGCAGCCGGCGGACCAGCGCGCCCGTGGTGTCGAGCTGGAACAGCTCGTCCCAGGCGGAGCCCCACAGCGTCTTCACGACGTTCCAGCCGGCGCCGCGGAACTGCGCCTCCAGCTCCTGGACGACCCGGAAGTTCGCGCGGACCGGGCCGTCGAGGCGCTGGAGGTTGCAGTTGATGACGAAGGTCAGGTTGTCGAGGCGCTCGCGGGCCGCCAGCGCCAGGGCAGCCGTGGACTCGGGCTCGTCCATCTCGCCGTCGCCGAGGAAGGCCCAGACGTGCGACTGCGAGGTGTCCTTGATGCCGCGGTTGTGCAGATAGCGGTTGAACCGCGCCTGGTAGATCGCGGAGAGCGGGCCCAGACCCATGGAGACGGTGGGGAACTCCCACAGCCAGGGCAGCCGGCGCGGGTGCGGGTACGAGGGCAGACCCTCGCCGCCCGCCTCCTGGCGGAAGTTGTCGAGGTGGGCCTCGGTGAGCCGGCCGTCGAGGAAGGCGCGGGCGTAGATGCCGGGGGAGGCGTGGCCCTGGATGTAGAGCTGGTCGCCGCTGCCGTCCGCCTCCTTGCCCCGGAAGAAGTGGTTGAAGCCGGTCTCGTAGAGCCAGGCCGCGGAGGCGAAGGTGGCGATGTGGCCGCCGACGCCGAGCCGGGAGCCGCGCGTCACCATGGCGGCGGCGTTCCAGCGGTTCCACGCGGTGATCCGCGCTTCCAGCGCCTCGTCACCGTCGAGTGCGGGCTCGGCGGCGGTGGGGATGGTGTTGACGTAGTCCGTCTCCAGCAGCCGGGGTATGGGAACCCCGGCGGTCTCGGCGTGCTGGAGGGTACGGCGCATCAGGTACGCGGCGCGATGGGTGCCGGCGTGCTGGGCGACGGCGTCGAGGGAGGCCGCCCACTCGGCGGTCTCCTCGGCGTCGCGGTCCGGGAGCTGGTCGAGCTCGCTCGGAAGCTTGGCTACGGGGTCGGTCATGTCGCCGCCTTCCGGACTGGGGGGAAAGTTAAAGGGGCCATGTCTGGCAGGACAGGGCGACGGGCCGGGTGAAGCCCAAAGGTGACTGTAAGCCGCTGATCGATGATCGATCAAAGTATTCGGAGGTAAAAGTTCTCCGGAGAGCGAAATTGGCATTCCGTGCCCCGAAACAGGGCACCGGGTGCCGTAGTGGCGGTACCGGTCACGGTCGGGGCGCGCAGCCGAGGACATGGGCCTTGACCAGGGCCCCGATGGCCGGGTCGCAGCGCTGGAAGGCCTCCACGAGCGCCTGGTGCTCCTCGGCGTACGACTGCTGCACGGTGCCCAGCCAGCGGATCGACAGGGCCGTGAAGACCTCGATGCCCAGCCCCTCCCAGGTGTGCAGCAGCACCGCGTTCCCGGCCGCGCGGACCAGCTCCCGGTGGAAGCCGACCGTGTGCCGCACCTGGCCGGCCGAGTCGCCCGCCCGGTCCGCCGCGTACAGCGCCGCGACGTGCGGCTCCAGCGCCGAGCAGTCCCGGGCCAGCCGGTCGGCCGCCAGCTCGGCGGCGATCTGCTCCAGACCGGCCCGTACGGGATAGCTCTCCTCCAGGTCCGCCGCCGTGAGGTTGCGGACCCGGACGCCCTTGTTGGGCGCGGACTCGATCAGCCGCAGGCTCTCCAGCTCCCGCAGCGCCTCCCGGACCGGCGTCTGGGAGACCTGGAGCTCGGTCGCGATACCGCGCTCAACGATCCGTTCACCCGGCTTCCAGCGTCCGCTGACGATCCCCTCCACGATGTGCGCGCGGATCTGCTCGCGCAGCGAATGGACGACGGGCGGGGTCATGTGGGGGCTCCTTCAGGGCGGGTACAGCCCACCGATTATCCCCTTCGTGGGGGTAGGGCATGTCTGCCCTGCGGGGTGGCGGGCGGGAAGAACGCGAGACGCCCCGCCCGGAGTGTTCCGGGCGGGGCGTGGTGTCACATGGCCGACTGGGTCTACAGACCCAGCTCGATCTCGAACTCGCCTGCTTCGAGGATCGCCTTGACCGTCGTCAGGTAACGGGCGGCGTCCGCGCCGTCCACCAGACGGTGGTCGTAGGAGAGGGACAGGTAGGTCATGTCCCGGACGCCGATGACGGTGCCCTCGGCGGTCTCGATGACCGCCGGGCGCTTGACCGTCGCGCCGATGCCCAGGATGGCCGCCTGGTTCGGCGGCACGATGACCGTGTCGAAGAGCGCGCCGCGCGAACCGGTGTTGCTGACCGTGAAGGTCGCGCCCGCGAGGTCGTCGGGGCGGATCTTGTTGGAGCGCACGGCCCCGGCCAGCTCGGCGGTCTTCTTGGAGATGCCGGCGATGTTCAGGTCGCCCGCGCCCTTGATGACCGGCGTCATCAGACCCTTCTCGGAGTCCACGGCGATGCCGATGTTCTCCGAGTCGAAGTACGTGATGGTGCCTTCGTCCTCGTTGATCCGGGCGTTGATGATCGGGTGGACCTTCAGCGCCTGGGCGGCGGCCTTGACGAAGAACGGCATCGGGGAGAGCTTGACGCCCTCACGGGCCGCGAAGCTGTCCTTGGCCTGGGCGCGCAGCTTCATCAGCTTGGTGATGTCGACCTCGACGACCGAGGTCAGCTGCGCCTGGCTGTGCAGCGCCTTCATCATGTTGTCGCCGATGAGCTTGCGCATCCGGGTCATCTTGACCGTCTGACCGCGCAGCGGGGACACCTCGAGGGCCTTGGCGGCCTTCGGGGCGGCGGCCGACGGAGCGGCGGCGGGAGCGGCCGGAGCCTGGGCGGCGGCCTTGGCGGCCTCCGCGGCGGCGACGACGTCCTGCTTGCGGATGCGGCCACCGACGCCGGAGCCCTTGACCTCGGACAGGTCCACGCCGTTCTCCGTGGCGAGCTTACGGACCAGGGGGGTCACGTAGGCGTCGCCCGAGGAGACGGCCGGGGCCGGAGCCGGGGCGGCGGGCGCGGGGGCGGGTGCGGCTGCCGGAGCGGGGGCCGGTGCGGCGGGTGCGACCTGGGTCGGAGCCGGAGCCGGAGCCGGAGCCGGAGCCGGAGCAGCCGGAGCCGCGACGGGTGCCGGAGCGGCCGGGGCCGGGGCCGGGGCGGCGACAGGCGCGGGGGCGGCGGCGGGTGCCGGGGCGGCCGGTGCGGCGGGAGCGGCCGGAGCCGCGCCCGGAGCGCCGATCACGGCCAGCTTCGCGCCGACCTCGGCGGTCTCGTCCTCGCCGACCACGATCTCCAGCAGCACACCGGCGACGGGCGCGGGGATCTCGGTGTCGACCTTGTCCGTGGAGACCTCGAGCAGCGGCTCGTCGGCGTCGACGGAGTCGCCGACCTCCTTGAGCCAGCGGGTGACGGTGCCCTCGGTGACGCTCTCGCCGAGCGCCGGGAGGACCACGTCCGTGCCGGTGGCACCGCCGGCCGGGGCGGCCGGGGCCTCGGCCTGGACCGGGGCCGGGGCGGTGGGAGCCTCGGCGGCCGGTACGGCCTCCGCGACGGGCGCGGGGGCGGGGGCGGCGGCCGGCTCGGCGGCGGGGGCCGGAGCCTCTTCGGCGGCCGGGGCCGGGGCCGCCGCGGGGGCGCCCGATCCGTCGTCGATGACGGCCAGCTCGGCGCCGACCTCGACCGTCTCGTCCTCGGCGACCTTGATGGACGCCAGGATGCCGGCGACCGGCGAGGGGATCTCGGTGTCGACCTTGTCGGTCGAGACCTCGAGCAGCGGCTCGTCGGCCTCGACGCGCTCGCCCTCGGCCTTGAGCCAGCGGGTGACAGTGCCCTCAGTGACGCTCTCACCGAGCGCCGGAAGGGTTACGGAAACCGACATGGTTTCAGTTGCTCCTTACGAAAGTGCGGAAGTGGTCGTCGCGCGCCAGGGGCTCAGTCATGGGCGTGCAGAGGCTTGCCCGCGAGCGCCAGGTGGGCCTCGCCGAGCGCCTCGTTCTGCGTCGGGTGCGCGTGGATGAGCTGCGCGACCTCGGCCGGCAGAGCCTCCCAGTTGTAGATCAGCTGAGCTTCGCCGATCTGCTCGCCCATCCGGTCACCGACCATGTGGACGCCGACCACGGCACCGTCCTTGACCTGGACGAGCTTGATCTCGCCCTGGGTCTTGAGGATCTTGCTCTTGCCGTTGCCGCCGAGGTTGTACTTCAGGGCCACGACCTTGTCCGCGCCGTAGATCTCCTTGGCCTTGGCCTCGGTGATCCCGACGGACGCGACCTCGGGGTGGCAGTAGGTCACCCGGGGCACGCCGTCGTAGTCGATCGGAACGGTGGTCAGACCGGCGAGCCGCTCCGCCACCAGGATGCCCTCGGCGAAGCCGACGTGCGCGAGCTGGAGCGTCGGGACCAGGTCGCCGACGGCCGAGATCGTGGGGACGTTCGTCCGCATGTACTCGTCCGCGAGGACATAGCCGCGGTCCATCGCGACGCCCTGCTCCTCGTAGCCGAGGCCGGCGGAGACCGGGCCGCGGCCGACGGCGACGAGCAGCACCTCGGCCTCGAAGGTCTTGCCGTCCGCGAGGGTGACGCGGACGCCGTCCTGGGTGTACTCGGCCTTCTCGAAGAAGGTGCCCAGGTTGAACTTGATGCCGCGCTTGCGGAACGCGCGCTCAAGAAGCTTGGAGCTGTTCTCGTCCTCGACCGGGACCAGGTGCTTGAGACCCTCGATCACGGTGACGTCGGCCCCGAAGGACTTCCACGCGGAGGCGAACTCGACGCCGATGACGCCGCCGCCCAGCACGATCGCGGACTGCGGGACGCGGTCCAGCTTCAGCGCGTGGTCGGAGGAGATGATCCGGTTGCCGTCGATCTCCAGACCCGGCAGCGACTTCGGCACGGAGCCGGTCGCCAGCAGGATGTGACGGCCCTCGACACGCTGGCCGTTGACGTCGACCGAGGTCGGCGAGGAGAGGCGGCCCGCGCCCTCGATCACGGTGATCTTGCGGGAGGCGATCAGACCCTGGAGTCCCTTGTACAGGCCCGAGATCACCTCGTCCTTGTACTTGTGCACGGCCGCGACGTCGATGCCCTCGAACGTGGCGCGGACACCGAACTGGGCCGACTCGCGCGCCTGGTCGGCGATCTCGCCGGCGTGCAGCAGAGCCTTCGTCGGGATGCAGCCGTGGTGCAGGCAGGTGCCGCCGACCTTGTCCTTCTCGATCAGGGCGACGTCGAGACCCAGCTGAGCTCCGCGCAGCGCCGCAGCGTAACCGCCGCTACCGCCGCCGAGGATCACTAGGTCGAAAACGGTGCTGGCGTCGTTCGCCACGTCACGTCCTCCATGCATGTGCGCCGGGCACCGGGGCCCCCTCACCCGGGGGAAACCGGCCGTTCGGCTGGTGTGCGGCCGATGTCTCGTCGGCCCTTAGGTCGGGCCCTGTCCTGCCGAGGACCCATCTTCGCACTTGTTGCGGAAAGACGGGACGCGGGGCCGGTCTCTTGTGGCGTCTGATCGATCACCTCAGGAGTTACTCACAGGTAATAACATTCCGGCGGCCGGGCCGATTCCACCGGAAGGGATGTTTCATCCACAGCGAACGGCGTTTTCGGGACACGCCGACCACGCCGGACCGCGCCGGACCGCCCGCTCACGCGGTACGGCCCCGCCCGAGCCGGGGCGGGGCCGTACCGAGAGGCACCGTGAGGCACCGAGGGTGACTCCGGGTGACTAGCCCAGCTCGCCGTCGGCGATCCGCTCGGCCAGCCGCACCAGGGTGCGCACCGAGGAGCCGGTGCCGCCCTTGGGGGTGTAGCCGAACGGCGCGCTCTCGTTGTACGCCGGGCCCGCGATGTCCAGGTGCGCCCAGGCGATGTCCTCGCCCACGAACTCCTGGAGGAAGAGGCCGGCGACCAGGCCGCCGCCCATCCGCTCGCCCATGTTGGCCATGTCGGCGGTGGGGGTGTCCATGCCCTTGCGCAGCTCGGGCGGGAGCGGCATCGGCCAGGACTGCTCGCCGGCCTCCTCCGCCGTCTCGTGGACCGCGGTGCGGAACGCGTCGTCGTTGGCCATCACGCCGAAGGTGCGGTTGCCCAGCGCGACCATCATCGCGCCGGTCAGCGTCGCCACGTCCACGATCGCGTCGGGGTGCTCCTCGGAGGCCTTCCACAGCGCGTCCGCCAGCACCAGCCGGCCCTCGGCGTCGGTGTTGAGCACCTCGACCGTCTTGCCGCTGTACATCCGCAGCACATCACCCGGGCGGGTGGCCGAGCCCGAGGGCATGTTCTCGGCGAGCGCGAGCCAGCCGGTGACATTGACCGCGATGCCCAGCCGGGCGGCGGCGACGACGGCCGCGAACACGGCGGCGGCGCCGGCCATGTCGCACTTCATCGTCTCGTTGTGCCCGGCGGGCTTCAGCGAGATGCCGCCCGAGTCGTAGGTGATGCCCTTGCCCACCAGGGCGAGGGTCTTGGCGTCCTTGTGGTGGGTGTAGCTCAGCTTCACCAGGCGCGGCGGGTTCTGCGAGCCCTGGCCGACGCCCATGATGCCGCCGAAGCCGCCCTTGAGGAGGGCCTTCTCGTCGAGGATCTGGACCTTGATCCCGTGCTCCTTGCCGGCGGCGGCGGCCAGCACGGCGAAGGCGTCGGGGGTGAGGTCGTTCGGCGGGGTGTTGACCAGGTCGCGGGCGCGGTTCAGCTCCTCGCCGATCGCGACGGCGCGCTCGGCGGCGGCCTTGAACGCCTTGTCGCGCGGCTTCGCGCCCAGCAGGGCCACCTCGGCGAGCGCCTGCTTGGGACCGCCGCCCTTGGCGGCCTTCTTCCCGCCGCCCTGGTACGCGGTGAAGGCGTAGGCCCCCAGCAGCGCGCCCTCGGCCACGGCCCCGGCGTCCTCCGCGTCCTCGATCGGCAGGGCGAAGCCGGCCTTCTTGGACCCGGTCAGCACCCGGGCGGCGGTGCCCGCGGCCCGGCGCAGGGTCTCCAGGCCGTAGGTCTCGTCCTTGCCCGGCAGGGTTCCGAGGCCGACCGCGAGGACGACCGGGGTCTTGAAGCCGGAGGGCGAGGGAAGCTTCGTCACCTCGCCCTCGGAGCCGGTGGCCCCGAGGGTCTCCAGTACGGCGGCGAGCTTTCCGTCGAACGCCTTGTCCACGGCCTCCGCGCCCGGCGCGACCACCGGGCCCTTGGCGCCCTTCGCGATGCCGACGACGAGGGCGTCGGCGCGCAGCGTCGCAGCGCCGGCAGTGCTGAGAGTGAGAGCAGTCACGGTGGTGAAATCTCGCTTCCGTTGAGTTTCCAGGGCCTTTGGGGGCCGTTGGGGGGATAGGTCAACACCCCGCCAGGGGAAAAGCGTACGCGCGGTCACGTATCCCGATCACGGCGGAGCCGCTTCCCCGCCCGGCCCGGGCCGCCCCCGGAGGCGCTGAGCGGCCGTTCAGCCCAGGGCCAGCGCCACCAGCGCGACCGTCGCCGCCGTCTCGGCGAGAGCGCCGAACACATCGCCCGTCACCCCGCCGAACCGGCGCGCACAGTGACGCAGCAGCAGCTGGGCCCCCGCGAGCCCGGCCAGGACCGCGACCGCCTGGTGCACCGCGCCGTACCCGCCCAGGAGCGCGCCGGCGCCCGCGCAGCAGGCGGTGACCAGCGCGGTGACGGCCAGGGCGGTGCGTACGGGGACGGTCTCGGCGACCGCCGAGCCCAGGCCCCCGGGGCGGGCGGCGGGGATCCCCGGGCGGGCTGCGAGGGTGAGGGCGAGCCGTGCGGTGACCCCGGCGGTCACGGCGGCGAGCGCGCCGTGGGCCCAGCCTCGGTCGTACAGCTGCGCGAGGGCGGCGACTTGGGCGAGCAGGACGAACAGCAGAGTGATCACGCCGAACGGTCCGACGTCCGACTGCTTCATGATCCGCAGCGCGTCCTCGGCGGGCTTCCCGCTGCCCAGGCCGTCCGCGGTGTCCGCGAGCCCGTCCAGATGGAGCCCCCGGGTGAGAACGGCGGGCACGGCGACGGCCGCGACGGCGGCGAGCGCGGACCCGGCCCCCAGCAGCTGGAGCGCCCCGCCCGTGACCGCGGCCGCCAGACCCACCACCAGACCGGCCAGCGGGGCGCAGAGCATGCCCGCCCGCGCGGCCTCGCGGTCCCAGCGGGTGAGGCGGACGGGCAGCACGGTCAGGGTGCCGAAGGCGAAACGTATCCCGGTCAGACCGCTCACACCGCTCACACCGCTCACTTCACTCGCTCGGGAATCGCCGGGAGCCGCCCGGGGCGGGCGGTCCACCGGCGAAGCGTAGCCCGCCCCTCTCCCCCCACAAGCGGTAAATTGCGCATACCTTTCACAAGGGGGCATTTCGCTATGGGGCGCTGGTTCCAGGAGAACATCACCGAGGCGGGGAAGCTTCCGTTGCTGCTCGCCCTCGCCTCCTTCGTCCTCACCTTCCTCATCACCCGCACCATCACCCGGCTGATCAGGGCGGGCATCGGCCCCTTCCGTGACATCACCGCGGGCGGGACCCACATCCACCACGCGGTGCCCGGGGTGGTGCTCACCGTCGTCGGCGGCTTCGGCGCGGTGGGCAGCGGACGGCAGGGGGTCACCGCCGCCCTCTGCGCGGTCGTCTTCGGGATCGGCGCGGGCCTGCTCCTGGACGAGTTCGCGCTGATCGTCCACATCGACGACGTCTACTGGACCGAACAGGGCCGCCAGAGCGTGGAGGTCGTCGTCCTCACCGCCGCCCTCGTCCTGCTGGTGCTCAGCGGCTTCTCCCCGCTCGACGTCGACTCGCTCAGCCCCGCCGAGCGCCAGGACCGCGCGAACCTCGCCCTCACCCTGGGCCTCAACTTCCTTCTCGTGCTGATCACCCTGGCCAAGGGCAGGCCGAGAACGGCGATCATCGGCACGCTCGTCCCCTTCGTGGCCCTCTTCGGCGCGCTCCGGCTGGCCCGCCCCGGCTCGCCGTGGGCCCGCCGCTGCTACCGCTCCCGGCCGCGGGCCCGGGCCAGGGCGCTGCTGCGCGCCTACCGCCACGACCGCCGCTGGGACGGGCCCCGCCGCCGGTTCCAGAATCTGCTCGGCGGTACGCCCGACCCGCCCGCCGCCCGGGAGTGACGGCCTCTCCCGAAGCCTCCTCGGTTCAGCGCCGGGTCCCCAGATGTCTGCGGTGCAGCCACTTCGGCAGGCCGGGGGCCTCCAGGAAGCCTTCGGCGCGGCCCGCCGCCACCCCGATGCGCAGCAGGTCGGCGCTCTTCTCGAAGAGCAGGAAGCGGGGCTCCCAGATGGGCCGGTACTTGGCGTTGGCGCGGTAGAGCGACTCGATCTGCCACCAGCGGGAGAAGAAGCCGAGCAGCGAGCGCCAGAGCCGCAGCACCGGGCCCGCGCCGAGCCGGGAGCCGCGTTCGAAGACCGAGCGGAACATCGCGAAGTTCAGTGAGACCTGGGTGACCCCGAGTCCGCCCGCCCGCTGGAGCAGTTCGATGACCATGAACTCCATCAGGCCGTTCTCGGAGTCCCGGTCACGCCGCATCAGATCGAGCGAGAGCCCGCCGGGGCCCCAGGGCACAAAGCTCAGCACGGCCCGCAGGACGCCCTCGCCGTCGGTGCATTCGAGCATCACACAGCGGCCGTCCCCGGGGTCGCCCAGCCGTCCGAGCGCCATGGAGAAGCCGCGCTCGGTCTCCCCGTCGCGCCAGTCGTCGGCGCGTTCGAGGAGCACCGCCATCTCCTCGGCCGGGATCTCCTCGTGGCGGCGGACGCGCACCTCGTACCCGGCGCGCCGCACCCGGTTGTACGCCTGGCGCACGGTCCGCATGGCCCGCCCCTCCAGGGTGAACTCGGCGATCTCCACGATCGCCTCGTCGCCCAGCTCCAGCGCGTCGAGACCGTGCCGGGCGTAGACGGTGCCGGCCTCCTCGCTCGCCCCCATCACGGCCGGGGACCAGCCGTGCTCGCGCGCCTGGGCGAGCCAGGGCTCGATCGCGCCCGGCCAGGCCTCCGGGTCGCCGATCGGATCGCCGGAGGCGAGACTCACCCCGCCGACCACCCGGTAGGCGACGGCGGCCTTCCCGGTGGGGGACCACACCACGCTCTTCTCGCGGCGCAGCGCGAAATAGCCCAGCGAGTCGCGCTCGCCGTGCCGGGCGAGCAGGGCGCGCAGCCGCTCCTCGTCCTCCTCGGTGAGCGGATCGACGGTACGGCGGGAGCGGAAGGCCGCGTACCCCACGGCGAGCAGCAGCGCGGTGGAGGCGGTGTTGATGACGACGTCGACCCAGCCCGGGGTCTCGATGCCGGTGATGTGGTTGTCGTTGGCCGCGAGCGAGATCAGCCGGAGCACCCCGTACCGCCAGCGCTCCAGGAAGGTGGAGCCGGTGTCGGCGGTGTTCGTGACGGTGACCAGCAGGGCCGCCAGCAGTGAGGTGACCAGCAGTCCGACGGTGGCGACGGCCGCCGCGAGCTTGGGGTTGGAGCGGTCGCCGATCGCGTAGAACTCCCGCCGGCCCAGCAGCAGGGAGGCGACGAAGGCGGCGGTCAGGGCCAGTGAGACCCAGTTCTGCGGATGCCGGCGGAAGCCGTCCTCAAGTGCCAGGGCGAGGGCGAAGAGCAGCAGGAAGCCGCCGCCGAGCACCAGGTTGAGGATCCAGGCGGCCCGCTTGCGGCGGCGCATGGTGACCGCGAGGAAGAGGGCGAGGACACCGGAGGCGAAACCGGCGGTGAGCAGGTACGGGGTGAAGTACTCGTCCACGTTGTGGCGGCGCAGGTCCTGGCCGAGCGAGACCCAGACGGCGCTCAGGACATTGATGAACGCCGCCCCGCGCAGGTACCAGACGGCGAAGGAGGCGGCGCGCCGGGAGCGGGCGGTGCTCCGGGCGGCGGGGCCGGGCGCGGGCTGCGAGTTGCTGGACAAACGGACCTCTCCCATGAAATGCGATGATATGGGGCATCGCTGGGCGTGAGAGGTGAGGGTACGGCCGCCACCGGACCGGCGGCGGCCGTACCGACGTGTCCGTCAGTCCGTGTCGATCCCCGTCGGAGCCGAAGCCGCGTCGGACCCCGGTTCCGTTTCCTGCTCCTGCTCCTGCTCCTGCTCCTTCGCCGGTTCCGGAGCAGGACGCTCCGGCAGCTCGGCCCCCAGCGCGGCCGCCGCCCGGACGAGGGGGAGCGCGAGCAGCGCCCCGGTCCCTTCCCCCACAGTGACGCCGTGGTCCAGCAGCGGGTTGAGCGCCATCCGGTCCAGCGCCTTGGCCTGCGCCGGCTCACCGCTCAGCTGCCCCGCCAGCCACCAGTCCGGCGCACGGAACGCCGCCCGCTGAGCGACCAGCGCGCACGCGGCCGAGACCACCCCGTCCAGGATCACCGGCATCCGGCGCACCGCGCTCTGGAGCAGAAAGCCGGTCATGGCCGCCAGATCCGCGCCGCCCGCCGCCGCCAGCAGCTCCAGCTGATCGCCGAGGACCGGCCGGGCCCTGCGCAGCGTGTCCCTGATCGCCGCGCACTTGCGCATCCACGCCAGATCGTCGATGCCCGCGCCGCCCCGCCCGGTGACCACCGAGGCGTCGGTGCCGCAGAGCGCGGCGATCAGCGCCGACGCGGGGGTGGTGCCGCCGACGCTCAGATCGCCCAGAACGATCAGATCGGTCCCGGAGTCGGCCTCCTCGTCGGCGAGGGCCATCCCCAGCCGCACCGCCCGCTCGGCCTCGTCCGCGCTCAGCGCGTCCTCGACGTCGATCCGCCCGCTGCCGCGCCGCACCCGGTGGCGGACGATCTCCTCGGGCAGCAGCGCCGGATCGCAGTCCAGCCCGGCGTCCACGATCCGCACCGGCACACCGGCGGTCCTGGCCAGCACGGCCACCGGGCTCGCGCCGTCGAGCACGGCGCGGACCAGCAGATGCGCCGTGCCCGCCGCCCGGCCGGAGACGCCGAGACCGGCGACCCCGTGGTCACCGGCGAACAGCAGCACCTTCGGCTGCCCGACGGGCTTCACCGGCACCGACGCCTGGGCGGCCGACAGCCATTCGCCCAGCTCGTCGAGCCGGCCGAGCGCGCCGGGCGGCACGGTCAGCCGCTCTCTGCGTTCCTCGGCGTCCCGCCGGACACCGCTGTCGGGACGCTCGATCAGTTCGGAGAAGTCATCGAGATTCAGCCTGCTCATTCGCCGAACAGTACCGGGTGCGCGCGGGCTCAGTTCCGGAGTACCAGAGCCTGCCCGGCGACCACCAGCAGCACCTGTTCGCACTCGGCCGCGAAGGCCGCGTTGAGCCGGCCCAGCTCGTCCCGGAAGCGGCGGCCCGACGCGGTCGCCGGCACCACCCCCGAGCCCGCCTCGTTGGTCACCGCCACCACCGTGCGCGGGCTCTGCCGCACGGCGGCGATCAGCTCGGCGACCCGCTCCCGCAGGGCGCGCTCCCCCCGGGCCCGCCACTCCTCGTCGTCCCACGCGCCGGCCCGATCCATCGCGTCGGTGAGCCAGAGCGAGAGACAGTCGATCAGCAGCGGGGAGCCGTCCTCGGCGAGCAGCGGGGCCAGCTCGCAGGTCTCGGAGGTACGCCAGGACCCGGGCCGCCGCTCCCGGTGCAGCTCCACCCGGTCCGCCCACTCCGCGTCGCCCTCGCGCCGGCCGCCGGTCGCCACGTACAGCACATCGGGGAAGGCCTCCAGCCTGCGTTCGGCCTCCACCGACTTCCCCGAGCGGGCCCCGCCGGTCACCAGTGTCCGGCGCGGTACGTCGGGCACCGCGTGGTACTCGCCGACGATCAGCGTGGTGCCGTCGGGCACGGTGCGCGCCCCGGCGGCGGCCAGCCTGCGGTCCAGCTCCGGCCCCCCGGGCACATCGTGGTCGATGTGCACCGCGATGAGATCGGTCGTCGCCCCGATCGCCCCCGACGCGCGCAGCCTGGCGATCGCGTCCGGCCGGCCCACCACGTCCGCGACCACCATCTCGTACGCCGCCAGCCCCTCCGCCAGCCCGGCGGGCGCGCCGCCCGGCGGCAGATACAGCAGCCGGTCGCCCTCCGGCGAGGTCACCTCGTACCCCGTCCCCGGATTGTCCATCGCCACGGCCCGCACCCGGTGCCCGCTGATCAGCGTCAGCACCCGCCCGTCCGGCACCCGGCCCGCCGACGGCAGCCCCGCCGGCACATCCACGGCCGGCCCGTCGTGCGGATGCGTCAGCAGCACCTGCCGTACCCCCACGAGCGAATGTCCGGCCCGCGCGGCGGCCAGCGCCGCCCCCGGCGTCAGATCCAGCAGCAGCGCCCCGTCCACCAGCAGCGCGGTCGCGGCCCGCGCCCCGGGCCCGCGAGCGGCGGCGCACACGGCGCACGGGCAGTCGGGCCGGGGGAGACCGGCCGGGGCGCCGGTACCGAGCAGTGTCAGTTCCACACCCTGATCCTCCCGCTTCCCCGCGCCCCCCGCGCCCCCGGCTACGCTGCGTGCGGGACAGAGATCACCTCAGACCCCCAAGGAGGCGGACATGGCATGGACGTGGCAGTTCGAGAAGTCCGACGGGACAAAGGTCCAGCCGGCGGTCGAGCCGGAGGAGTTCACCACACAAGGAGACGCCGAGTCCTGGATCGGTGAGCACTGGAAAGACCTCCGCGACGGCGGCGCCGACCAGGTCACCCTCTCCGAGGACGCCACCCGGATCTACGGCCCCATGAGCCTCCACACCGCCGAGTAACCCTCTCCTGCTCCGGCCCGGCCCCCCACTGTTGGGGGCTGGGCCAATAAATGAAGCCTCGCTCGGTCCACTCCCTGCGAAGCCAGGGGGAGTTTGAGGCGCGGGGGTTCGGGGGCAGCGCCCCCGACAACGGCCCGCACCATGACACCGGGTCCCCGAGAGCCCCAGGCTCTCAGACTTCTCCCAGCGTCACCTCCGCCGTCCTCTCCTCCCCGTCCCGCACATACCCCACCACCACCTTCTCCCCCGGCTCGTCCGACGCCAGCGCCTCCGCCAGCCCGGTGATCGACGTGATCTCCGACGACCCCACCTTGGTGATGATGTCGCCGGCCCGCAGCCCCGCCTTGTCCGCCGCCCCGCCCTTCACGACCTCCACCACCGCCGCCCCGGCGGGCTGGTAGCTGTCGTCGAGCACGGTCCGCGCGGTGATCTCCAGCGCGGCCCGTCCCGAGTGGGTGACCTTCCCGTTCTGGATGATCTGGTCGGCGACCGTCGTCACCATCGACACGGGGATCGCGAACCCGATCCCGGGCGCGGCCCCCTCGCCCAGCTCCGGATCGGTCGCCGCCAGGGTGGGGATCCCGATCACCTCGCTGTCCAGATTGACCAGCGCGCCCCCGCTGTTCCCGGGGTTGATCGCGGCGGACGTCTGCACCATGTTCCCGATCGTCGCGCCGGTCCCGCCGTCGGTGGCGCTCTCGCTCACCGTGCGGCCGATCCCGGAGACGATCCCCTGCGTCACGCTGCTGGACAGCCCGAGCGGCGACCCCATGGCGAGGACGATCTGCCCCACGGCCACCTTCGACGAGTCGCCGAAGGCCGCGGGCTTCAGCCCGGCGGGAACCCGTTCCAGCTTGATGACCGCCAGGTCCTGCTCCGGGTAGGAGGAGACGAGCTTCGCGGTCAGCGGTTCCTCGCCCGTCGCGACGGTGACCAGGAACGACCGCCCTTCGCCCACCACATGGGCGTTGGTGATCACATGGCCCTTGCTGTCGTAGACGATGCCCGACCCCAGGCTGTTCCCGGCCTCGATCTGCACCACGGACGGCAGCACGTTCTTGATGACGGTCTCGTAGTCGGTCTGGAGCTCGTTCACCGAGGAGGGCGGGGCCGCCCGGGTCGAACTCTCCATCCGCTGCCACGAGGACGCCTCGGTGCGCTCCGGCGCGGGAGTGCCCGAGCAGCCGCCGATGAGGACCGCCGCCGCACAGACCCCCGCGGCCGACGGCAGCAGCCGCCGCCGGAGACCGCGGCGGGCGGTGCCGCGCGAGAGGGGGCGAGGGGATATCTCCATGACCGGAGTATCCCTTTCGCCCCTGTATGTCGGCATGTTGGGCGCCGCCGAACCGGTGACCGGGACCCCTCGGTGTCTACGGACATCCGGCTGCGGAGATCCGACGACCGGCGGTTCAGACCGCGCTCTCGGGCACCGTCGCCAGGAACTGCGTCGCCGCCAGCTCCCCGTACAGCGGATCGCCCGCCACCAGCTCCTGGTGCGTCCCCACCGCGCGCACCCGCCCGGCGTCCATCACCACGATCCGGTCCGCCAGGGTCACCGTCGACAGCCGGTGCGCCACCACCAGCACCGTCACCTCCCGCGACACCTCCGCGACCACGTCCCGCAGCGCCATCTCATTGACCGCGTCCAGCTGGCTGGTCGCCTCGTCGAGCAGCAGCAGCCGGGGCCGCCGCAGCAGCGCCCGCGCTATCGCCACCCGCTGGCGCTCGCCGCCGGAGAGCTTGGAGCCCCGGTGTCCCACCACCGTGTCCAGCCCCTCCGGCAGCCGGTCGACCAGCGCGTCGAGCCTGGCCCGTACGAGCACCTCGCGGATCTGCCCGTCCGTGGCGTCCGGCGAGGCGAAGACCAGATTCTCCCGGAGCGTTCCGGCCAGCACCGGGGCGTCCTGCTCCACATATCCGATGGACGCGCGCAGCTCGGCGGTCGGCCAGTCGCGCACATCCCGGCCGTCGATCAGGATCCGGCCGCCGTCGGCCTCGTAGAACCGCTCGATCAGCCCGAACACGGTCGTCTTGCCGGCCCCCGAGGGGCCGACGAACGCGGTCATCCCCGCGCCGGGCACCTCGAAGGAGACCCCGTGATGGACCGGCGGAAGATCGTCCCGGTAGCGGAAGGAGACGTTCTCGAACGCGACCGAAGCCGCCTGCCCGGTCTTCCCCGCCGGGGTGGTCCGCCCGGTGCTCTCGGCGCTCTCGGTCTCCTCCGTGCTCTCGGTCTCCTCCGTCTCCAGGCGCTCCGCCTCCACGATCCGCGCGATGGCCGCCGAGCCCTCCTGGTACTGGGTCGCCGCCTCCACCAGCTTGGACACCGGGTCGATCAGATAGAAGAGGAAGAGCAGGAACGCGACCAGCGTCGAGACGGAGATCGCACCGGAGGCCACCCGCGCCCCGCCGATGCCGAGCACCGCGAGGAAGGAGACCTGCACCGCGAGCCCCACCGAGGACCAGGCCACCGACTCCCACTTCGCGGAGCGGACGCCGTGCCGCCACGCGTCCTCGGCCGCCGCGCCGATGATCGCGGTCTCGCGCTCCTCCGCGCCGGACGCCTTGAGGGTGCGGAAGGCCCCGAAGGCCCGCTCCAGCCGGGTGGAGATCTCGCCGACGGCCTCCTGCGAGCGGGTGGCGGCCTGGGCGATCTTCGGCATCACGAGGCCGACGCACCCGCCGATCAGCACGATCACCCCGAGGGTGACGCCGAGCAGCACCATGTCCATCATGCCCATCATCACGACGGTGGCGACGGCGGTGAGACCGCCGGTGCCCGCCGCGACGATCGACTGGGTGGTGACCGCGCGCAGCAGGGTCGTGTCCGAGGAGATCCGGGACATCAGATCGCCGGGCTGGGACCGTTCCATCTCCGGCAGCTTGAGCCGCAGCAGCCGTCCGATCAGGGTGCGGCGGGCGGCCAGCACCACGGATTCGGCGGTACGGCTCAGGATGTATCCGCCGGTCGCCTCGATCACCGTGCCGAGCACCACCAGCGCGGTGAGCGCGATCAGGATCCCGGTGACCGACTCGTCCTGGCTGAGGCGGTCCACCAGTTCCTTGGCGGCCAGCGGCTGCATCAGCCCGGTGACCGCGCCGACCAGCGCGAAGACCGCGCCGAGCGCGACCAGTCCGCGGTGGGGACGGAAGTGGGCGTACAGCGCCCGCCAGGTCTCCCCGGCGGAGAGCCCCGGGGTCGTGGGGCCGTTCTTCTCGGTCGTCGTCTCGTTCTTCTCGGCGGTCTGGGCCGGGATCTCTGCTCTGCTCACTTGAGGGGGGACGCGAGGGAGCCGCCGTTGCCTGACTCCCTCGCGGAAATCACCGAAATCACCGGTGGGGCGGACGGGACTTCAGGAATCCCGGGCCCCGCACAGATGCAGCAGCGCCGCCACCCTGCGGTACGGGTCGGTCCGCCCGGCCCGGTCCTCGGCGGCCAGCAGCCGCTCCAGCGTGTCCCCGTCCGGCACGGGCGCGTCCGCGCCCCAGCCGGTGAAGACCCGTACGCCGTACCAGGCGTGCAGCGGGGCGGCGATCCCGGCGAGCGTCGCGGTGAGCGCCTCCAGCCGGTCGGCGCGCACCGCCGCGCCGCGCCGGTCGGTGCCGGGGTCGGCGTCGAGCGCGGCCAGCGCCCCGTCCCAGTCCCCGGCCAGCCCCGGCCCGAGGGCCAGCGCGTCGGCGTTCCGTACGAGGAGGGAGAGCAGCCCGCGCGGGGCGAGCATCCGGGCCATCCCGGCGAGCGTGGCGTCCGGGTCCTGTTCCTGCGACTCCATCAGCACACGGTGGCAGAGCACCACGTCGAACGCGCCGGGGAGGAAGTGCACACCGGTGTCGCGGCAGTCGCCCTCGACCAGCCGGACCCGCTCCCGGATGCCCTCGGGCTCGGTCGCCAGGGCCTCCCGCGCCGCGCCGACCAGGGCGGGGTCGGACTCCAGCCCGGTGACCTCGTGCCCGGCGCGGGCCAGCCGCAGCGTCTGCACGCCCCGGCCCATGCCGACGTCGAGGATCCGCAGCCGCTGGCCCACCGGGAAGCGGGCCGCTATCTGCTCGTCGAGCCGCCGGGCGAGCAGCTCCTGCCGGACGGCCTCCAGCAGACCGCCGGGGGCCTCCCCGGGGCCGTCGGCGAACGGGGTGGCCACCGGGGTGCCCGGCACCGCGTCCACGGCGCCGGGAGCTTCCGTACTCAGGGCCGCTCTCCGCGCTTGACCTGCGGCTTCGGCAGCCGGAGCCGGCGCATCTGGAGCGTACGCATCAGGCCGTAGGCCACCGCGCCGCGCTTGGGCTCGTCCGGGAAGCGCAGATTCAGCTGCTTCTTCAGCCGGAGGCCCAGACCGATCGAGTCGATCACGATCATCGCGATGACACCGAGCCAGATCAGCAGCGCGATGTTCTGGAGCTGACCCACCTGGATCATGCTCAGGATCAGGATCAGCACCGCGAGCGGCAGGAAGAATTCCGCGACGCAGAAGCGGGAGTCCACGTAATCACGGGCGAAGCGGCGCACCGGACCCTTGTCGCGCGTCGGGAGATAGCGCTCGTCACCACTGGCGAGCGCCTCCCGCTGCCGCGCCAGGTCCGCGCGCCGGGCGTCGCGCTGGCGGCGCATGGCCGCCTTGCGGTCCAGCGGCTGGGTGGCGGCACGGCGGCGCTGGGTCTGGGCCTCACTCCGCTTGGGGGTGGGGCGGCCCTTCGGGGCCTCGGGGTCACGGGACTGCTGGGAGAGGTCGGCCGTCACCTTGTCGGTGGGGACCTTCTCTGTCTTGGCACGGCTACGGAACACAAAGCCCAAGGGTACGGGGTGGGGCGCGGGTACCCAACGCCGGAGGGGAACGATCCGGCAACGCCCCGTCCCCCCGGCGGCCCGGAATCCGGCCGGTGACAGCCGTACACAGGCCGGTGACAACCGTACAAAGGTGGGTATAGGGCAAGGAAAGCCACGAGAAAATGGTCATGCTTCCGTGTTTGCCCCGGGTCTCCTGAGGGGTTCCCTGACGGTCGTCTACTCCTTGCGCCGGATCAATGGCACCGCGCAGTCGTCCTTGGGGATGAGCGCATCCGCGTCCGAACAGTGCGGTAATGGATGCAGGGCCCGTACTGTGGGTTCTGGAGTGCTGAAGCTGTAGTCCGTCAGAAGGGGGCGCGCGAAGCCCATGAGCGGTGTCATGAAGCGTATGGGGATGATCTTCCGCGCGAAGGCGAACAAGGCCCTGGACCGGGCCGAGGATCCGCGCGAGACCCTTGATTACTCGTACCAGAAGCAGTTGGAGCTGTTGCAGAAGGTGCGCCGGGGAGTGGCCGATGTGGCGACCTCCCGCAAGCGCCTCGAACTCCAGCTCAACCAGTTGCAGGGGCAGTCCGCCAAGCTGGAGGACCAGGGCCGCAAGGCGCTGGCGCTCGGCCGGGAGGATCTGGCGCGCGAGGCGCTCTCCCGCCGTGCCGCCCTCCAGCAGCAGGTCAGCGATCTGGAGACCCAGCACCAGACGCTCCAGGGCGAGGAGGAGAAGCTCACCCTGGCCGCCCAGCGGCTCCAGGCCAAGGTCGACGCCTTCCGCACCAAGAAGGAGACCATCAAGGCCACCTACACCGCCGCCCAGGCGCAGACCCGGATCGGCGAGGCCTTCACCGGCATCTCCGAGGAGATGGGCGATGTGGGTCTGGCGATCCAGCGGGCCGAGGACAAGACCGCCCAGCTCCAGGCCAGGGCCGGCGCGATCGACGAGCTGCTGGCCTCCGGCGCGCTCGACGACCCGACCGGGACGGCCAAGGACGACATCGCCGCCGAGCTGGATCGCATCTCCGGTGGTACTGATGTAGAGCTGGAGCTCCAGCGGATGAAGGCCGAGCTGGCGGGCGGCTCCGGAGCCTCGAAGCAGGCCATCGAGGGCGGCGACGGCACCGGCCAGGACGCCCAGGGACAGCGGAACGGCACCAGGCCCAACTTCGACAAGCAGTAGGGACTCGTCATGATCGTACGGATCATGGGGGAGGGGCAGGTGAGGCTGGCCGACGGCCACCTCGCCGAGCTCGACAAGCTCGACGACGAGCTGCTGGCCGAGGTGGAGCGGGGGGACGAACCGGGCTTCCGGCGGACCCTCACCGCTCTGCTGGACCGGGTCCACGACCTCGGCGAGCCTCTTCCGGACGACGCGCTGGAGCCGTCCGGGCTGATCCTCCCGGGTCCGGACGCGACCCTGGCGGACGTCCGGGCGATGCTCGGCGACGAGGGCCTCATCCCGGACCCGGCCGGCTGACCGCCCACCGGGGCCGCACCGGGACCGCACCAGGACTGCCCGCCCACCACCCGTTCGCACCCGTCCCGCCCACCCGGCGGAGCGGGTGCGACACGCCGTAACCTTGCCCGACGTGACCTCACTCGCCACCGGGCTCGCCCGCACCCAGCGCTGGCTCCGCTCCCACCCGATGGCCTTCGACGGCGCGCTCGCCGTCGTCGTGCTGGTTGCCATGATCGTCGGCTCGCTCGCCGTCAGCGGGGTGCACGGACCCCAGTTCGGCAACCGCACCCCCGACGTACGCAGCGTGCTCCTGATGGTCGTCGTCTCCGTCGCGCTGGTGCCGCGCCGCCGCAACCCGATGGGCGTCCTGATCTTCACCAGCGCGCTGTCCGCCCTGGAACTGAGTTTCGGCGACCCCTCCGCCCCGGTCGCCATGAGCGCGGTCATCGCCCTCTACACCGTCGCCTCCCGCACCGACCGGCCCACCACCTGGCGCGTCGGACTGCTCACCATGACCGGGCTCACCGGCAGCGCGATGTTCTTCGGCTCCACCCCCTGGTACACCCAGGAGAATCTGGGCATCTTCGCCTGGACCGGCATGGCCGCGGCCGCCGGGGACGCCGTCCGCAGCCGCCGCGCCTTCATCGACGCCATCAAGGAACGCGCCGAACGCGCCGAGCGCACCCGCGAGGAGGAGGCCCGCCGCCGTGTCGCCGAGGAGCGGCTGAGGATCGCCCGCGACCTCCACGACGTCGTCGCCCACCACATAGCCCTGGTCAATGTGCAGGCCGGCGTCGCCGCCCATGTCATGGACAAACGCCCCGACCAGGCCAAAGAGGCCCTCTCGCACGTCCGCGAGGCCAGCCGCTCCGCCCTCAACGAACTCCGCGCCACCGTCGGACTGCTCCGCCAGTCCGGCGACCCCGAGGCCCCCACCGAACCCGCCCCCGGCCTCGGTGTGCTCGACGAACTGGTCACCACCTTCCGCCAGGCGGGGCTGCCGGTCGAGGTGGCCCGCGCCGACGACGGCATCCAGCCGCCCGGCGCGGTCGACCTCGCCGCGTACCGGATCATCCAGGAGGCGCTGACCAATGTGCAGAAACACGCGGGACCGGGGGCCCGGGCCGAGGTGAGCGTCATCCGGGTCGGCCGCACCCTGGAAGTCACCGTCCTCGACGACGGCGGCCCCGAGGACGCCCCGGCCCTCACCCCCGTACCGGAGACCGCCCGGGAGAGCGCCCCGGAGACCGAGGGCGGCCACGGCCTCCTCGGCATGCGCGAGAGGGTCGGCGCGATCGGGGGCCGCCTCAGCGCGGGCCCCCGGTACGGCGGCGGCTTCCGGATCCAGGCGATACTGCCCCTCACGGCCCGGACGGGAGACGACGGATGACGATCAGGGTGCTGCTCGCCGACGACCAGACGCTGCTGCGCAGCGCGTTCCGGATCCTGGTGGACTCGGAACCCGACATGGAGGTGGTCGGCGAGGCCGCGGACGGCGCGCAGGCCGTCGCCCTCGCCCGCTCGGAACGCGCCGACGTCGTCCTGATGGACATCCGGATGCCCGGTACGGACGGACTCGCCGCCACCCGCGCGATCACCGCAGATCCGGAGCTGGCCGGGGTCCGCGTCGTCATGCTCACCACCTTCGAGGTGGACGAGTACGTGGTCCAGTCGCTCCGCGCCGGAGCCTCCGGCTTCCTCGGCAAGGGGGCCGAACCCGAAGAGCTGCTCAGCGCGATCCGCGTCGCCGCCGGCGGCGAGGCCCTCCTCTCCCCGGCCGCCACCAAGGGGCTGATCGCCAAATTCCTCGCCCAGGGCGGCGACTTCGACGACGACCAGCGGTCCGAGGCGTACTCCCAGCGGCTCGCCGCGCTCACCGTCCGCGAACGCGAGGTGCTCGTCCTGGTCGCCGGGGGCCACTCCAACGACGAGATCGCCGAACGCCTCCGGGTCAGCCCGCTCACCGTCAAGACCCATGTGAACCGGGCGATGGCCAAGCTGAGCGCCCGCGACCGCGCCCAACTCGTCGTCATAGCCTATGAATCGGGTCTGGTCCGCCCAAGGGTGGAGTGAATCTCCCGCGCTGTGTACTGCGGTTGCGGTATGAGCGGCATAAGGAAACGGGACCTGGGGCCGACGGACGGGCCCTTCTCATGGCTGATCGTATAAACGCGGGCCCCGATCCCGCCCGCCATGCCTGCCGCGCACGCCACAGAAGAGAGTCCCCAATGTCCTGGCTGTCGAAATTCAGCCTGTCGCAACGCGCCCTCATAGCGCTGATCTCGATCGTGGCGATCGCCTTCGGAGCGATCGCCATACCCCAGCTCAAGCAGCAGCTTCTGCCCTCCATCGAACTTCCGATGGTCTCCGTGATCGCCCCCTACCAGGGCGCGTCTCCCGATGTGGTCGAGAAGCAGGTCGTCGAGCCGCTCGAAAGCTCCCTCGAGGCTGTCGACGGCATCAAGGGGATCACCTCCACGGCGAGCGAGGGCAGCGCCGTCATCATGGCCAGCTTCGAGTACGGGGACGGTGCCAAGCAGCTCGTCGCCGACGTGCAGCAGGCGGTGAACCGGGCCCGCGCCCAGCTGCCCGACGACGTCGACCCCCAGGTCGTGGCCGGCTCCACGGACGACATCCCCACCGTCGTCCTCGCCGTCACCTCCGAGAACGACCAGCAGGCCCTCGCGGACCAGCTGGAGCGGACCGTCGTCCCCGCCATCGAGGACATCGAGGGCGTCGCCCAGGTCTCCATCGACGGCGTCCAGGACCTCCAGGTCTCCGTCACCCCCGACGACCGGGCGCTCGCCGCGGCGGGTCTGAACACCGCCGTACTCGCCGAGGCGCTGAACGCGGGCGGCGCGACCGTCCCCGCCGGCTCCTTCGACGAGGACGGCAAGAGCCGCACCGTCCAGGTCGGCGGCGGCTTCACCAGCGTCCAGCAGATCGAGAACCTGCGCCTGGCCCCCGCGCCGCCCGCCAAGGGCGGACCCGTACGCCTCGGCGACATCGCCACGGTGAAGCAGACGCCGTCCACCGCCGTCTCCCTCACCCGCACCAACGGCAAGCCGAGCCTCGCCGTCCTCGCGACCATGGACAACGACGGCAGCGCCGTCGCCATCTCCGAGGCGGTCCAGGAGAAGCTGCCCGAGCTGCGCAAGGACCTCGGCGACGGCGCCGAGATCAGCGTCGTCTCCGACCAGGGCCCGGCCGTCTCCAAGTCGATCTCCGGCCTCACCACCGAGGGCGCGCTCGGCCTGCTCTTCGCCGTGATCGTGATCCTGGTCTTCCTCGCCTCGCTCCGCTCCACCCTGGTCACCGCGGTCTCCATCCCGCTCTCCGTCGTCCTCGCGCTGATCGTGCTCTGGACCCGGGACCTCTCGCTCAACATGCTCACCCTGGGCGCGCTCACCATCGCCATCGGCCGGGTCGTGGACGACTCGATCGTGGTCCTGGAGAACATCAAGCGCCACCTCGGCTACGGCGAGGAGCGCCAGGCCGCGATCATCACCGCGGTCAAGGAGGTCGCCGGAGCGGTCACCGCCTCCACGCTGACCACCGTCGCCGTCTTCCTGCCGATCGGGCTCACCGGCGGCATGATCGGCGAGCTGTTCGGCTCGTTCTCGCTCACCGTCTCCGCCGCCCTGCTGGCCTCGCTGCTGGTCTCGCTGACCGTGGTGCCGGTGCTCTCGTTCTGGTTCCTCCGCGCGCCCAAGGCCGTGCGCGGCATGGACCCGGACGAGGCCCGCCGTGTCGCGGAGGAGAAGGAGGAACGCAGCAAGCTCCAGCGGGCGTACGTCCCGGTGCTGCGCTTCGCGACCCGCCGCCGGATCACCAGCGTGGTCCTCGCCGCCGTCGTCCTGGCCGGCACCTTCGGCATGGCCGGACTGCTGAAGACCAACTTCTTCGACCAGGGCGAGCAGGAGGTCATGTCCATCAAGCAGGAGCTGCCCCCGGGCACCTCCCTGGCGGCCTCCGACGCCGCAGCCGCGAAGGTCGAGAAGGTCCTCGCGGGCATCGACACGATTGAGAACTACCAGGTCACCATCGGTTCCTCCGGCTTCATGGCGGCCTTCGGCGGCGGTACGGGAGCCAATCAGGCCTCGTACCAGATGACGCTGAAGGACGCGGGCGACTACGAGCGGACCCGCGACCGCATCGACACCGAACTCGGCGCGCTCAAGGGCATCGGCGACACCACGATCGCGGCGGGCGACGGCTTCGGGAACCAGGACCTGAGCGTCGTGGTGAAGGCCGCCGACCCGGAGACCCTCCAGAAGGCCGCCGAGGCGGTGCGGAAGAAGGTCGCCGGACTCGACGATGTCACCGACGTCCAGAGCGACCTGGCCCAGAGCATCCCCAGGATCTCGGTCAAGGGCAACGACAAGGCCGTCGAGGCGGGCTTCAGCGAGGCCGCCCTCGGCATGGCCGTCGGCCAGGCGGTCCGGGGCACCCCGGCCGGCAAGGCCGTGCTCGGCGACACCGAGCGCGACATCGTCATCACCTCGGCCAAGCCCGCCAAGACCATCGAGGAGCTGCGGAAGCTGCCCCTCGGCCCGGTGAAGCTCGGCCAGATCGCCGAGGTGAAGCTCGCGGCGGGCCCGGTCTCGATGACCCGGATCGACGGCGCCCGCGCCGCGACCATCACCGCCAAGCCGACCGGCGACAACACGGGCGCGGTCTCCACCGCGCTCCAGGCCGAGCTGAAGTCCCTCGACCTCCCCGAGGGCGCGACCGCCGCCATCGGCGGTGTCTCCGAGGACCAGGACGAGGCCTTCGGCTCGCTCGGCCTGGCGATGCTGGCGGCGATCGCGATCGTCTTCATGCTGCTGGTCGCCACCTTCCGCTCGCTGATCCAGCCGCTGATCCTGCTGGTCTCCATCCCCTTCGCGGCGACCGGCGCGATCGGCCTGCTGATCCTCACCGGCACCCCGATGGGCGTCCCGGCACTGATCGGCATGCTGATGCTGATCGGCATCGTGGTCACCAACGCCATCGTGCTGATCGACCTGATCAACCAGTACCGGGCCCAGGGGTACGGAGTGGTCGAGGCGGTCGTCGAGGGCGGGCGGCACCGGCTGCGCCCGATCCTGATGACGGCCCTGGCGACGATCTTCGCCCTGCTGCCGATGGCGCTCGGCGTCACCGGCGAGGGCGGCTTCATCGCCAAGCCGCTGGCGGTCGTCGTGATCGGCGGTCTGATCAGCTCCACGCTGCTGACCCTGCTGCTGGTGCCGACGCTGTACGCGATGGTCGAGCTGCGCAAGGAGCGCCGGGCGGCCAAGAAGGCCGCCAAGCGCGGCGGGCCCCCGGCCGGCCCGCGCGACCCCGGCGCGCCGGCGGCGGCGGAGCCCGCCCCCGCCAACGCCTGACCGAGCACGGACGCCCGGCCCGGACCCCCCCCGTGGGGGGGTCCGGGCCGGGCGCTTTTCCGGAAGGGACGGCCTACGGCAGCGCGAGCATCCGCTCCAGCGCCAGCTTCGCGAAGCTCTCGGTCTCCCGGTCGACCTGGATCCGGTTGACCAGCGAGCCCTCGGCGAGCGACTCCAGGGCCCACACCAGATGCGGCAGATCGATCCGGTTCATGGTCGAGCAGAAGCAGACCGTCTTGTCGAGGAAGACGACCTCCTTGTCGGGGTGCGCGTTGGCCAGCCGGCGCACCAGGTTCAGCTCGGTGCCGATCGCCCACTTCGACCCGGCGGGAGCCGCGTCCAGGGCCTTGATGATGTACTCCGTCGAGCCGACCTCGTCCGCCGCCGCCACGACCTCGTGCTTGCACTCGGGGTGGACCAGCACCCGCACCCCCGGAATCCGGGCGCGCACATCCTCGACCGACTCCAGCGAGAACCGGCCGTGCACCGAGCAGTGGCCGCGCCAGAGGATCATCTTGGCCGCGCGCAGCTGCTCGACGGTGAGCCCGCCGTTCGGCTTGTGCGGGTTGTAGAGGACGCAGTCGTCCAGCGAGAGGCCCATGTCCCGGACCGCGGTGTTCCGCCCGAGGTGCTGGTCGGGCAGGAAGAGCACCTTCTCGCCCTGCTCGAAGGCCCAGTCCAGGGCCCGCTTGGCATTGGACGAGGTGCAGATGGTGCCGCCGTGCTTGCCGGTGAACGCCTTGATGTCCGCCGAGGAGTTCATGTACGAGACGGGGACGACCTGCTCGGCCACCCCGGCGTCGGTCAGCGTGTCCCAGCACTCCGCGACCTGCTCGGCCGTGGCCATGTCCGCCATGGAACAGCCGGCGGCGAGGTCCGGCAGCACGACCTTCTGGTCGTCGGAGGTGAGGATGTCCGCGGACTCCGCCATGAAGTGGACACCGCAGAAGACGATGTACTCGGCCTCCGGCCGCGCCGCCGCGTCCTTCGCCAGCTTGAAGGAGTCGCCCGTGACATCGGCGAACTGGATGACCTCGTCACGCTGGTAGTGGTGACCCAGGACGAAGACCTTCTCCCCGAGCTTCTCCTTGGCGGCGCGGGCGCGCGCCACCAGGTTCGGGTCGGAGGGGGAGGGCAGATCGCCGGGGCACTCCACGCCGCGCTCGCTGCGGGGGTCGGCCTCCCGGCCGAGCAGCAGCAGAGCGAGCGGGGTCGGCTGTACATCGAGCACGTCCTGCGACTCCGTACGGGTCTGGGCGGTGGTCACGACACACACCCTTTCTATTTTCTGTACAGACCTTTTCGTCTATTTGACGTTATCTATCATAACCGCTTCATGTCACTTTGACGATGCCCATAGCGTCGATGTGACGCACCCCCGGTCCGCCGTGCGGCACCCCCGGCGGGAGCGGTGTGCGAGCATGAAAGGGAAAGAACGCCTCCGGCCCCGGAATGAATCCGCGGCCGAGCCGGTTGCCATTGTCGGCAAGCAGTCTCCGTATTCCCCCGCCTCCGCTGGGGAGACCCATCCCGGGAGTGATGAAGCAGATGTCCGTATCGGACGAGACCACCACCGTGAACGACGGCATCCTCCTCTCCGACGCCGCCGCGGCCAAGGTCAAGGGCCTGCTGGACCAGGAAGGCCGGGACGATCTGGCGCTGCGCGTCGCCGTTCAGCCCGGTGGCTGCTCCGGCCTGCGCTACCAGCTCTTCTTCGACGAGCGTTCGCTCGACGGCGACGTCGTGAAGGACTTCGACGGCGTCAAGGTCGTCACCGACCGGATGAGCGCTCCCTACCTCGGCGGCGCCTCCATCGACTTCGTGGACACCATCGAGAAGCAGGGCTTCACCATCGACAACCCCAACGCCACGGGATCCTGCGCCTGCGGGGACTCCTTCAGCTAAATCCTCGCGCTGAACGGCGGAAGGCGGCGACCCCCGGTCCAGGGGGCCGCCGCCTTCCGCCGTTCGGCGTTGGGGTCGGATCCGGTCAGCCGGACGCCCGGGCGACCTTCTCGCCGCTGTCCGCGTCCACGACCTCGCGACCGCCCAGCGGCTTCTCCAGCGTCACCGTCTTCCTGATCTCCTTCGCCAGGGCGATGCAGGCCTCACCGGGCTTCTGCTCCGGCTCGATGATCCGCACCCGCACCCGGTCGCCGCTCTCCGCGGCGGTCACCCGGTACTCGCCGCACACCCCGCCCCAGAAGGTGACGGTCAGCGCCCGTCCCTCCGCGCTGTACGACAGGATCCGGCCGTCGCCCGTGGCCGGGGCCTCGGCGGAGGGGCTCTCCGGCGAGGGCACGTCCTTCGGCGGCACCGACGGCTCCCGCAGGAACGCGGGCTCCACCGCGGGCTCGGCCACCGTGTACGCGGGCATCGAGCCGCCCGGCTCCGCCCGGAACAGCCAGGACGGCACCAGCACCGGCCGCCCGTCCGCGTACTGCGCGGAGAGCGCGAAGGACGCCCCGGTCACCTTGATCACTTTCTTGGCGGGCGGCGCGGCCGGAGCGGTCCCCGCCTCGCAGGGGCCCTCCTCCACCGCGGCCGTCCCCGCCCCGCCGCCGTCCAGCGGCACCGCCGACGCGCAGGCCCGCGGCCCGCACGGGACGTCGTGCCCCGAACCGCCCCCGCCGCCCGGCAGCCGGGGCGCGCAGCGGGGATCCCGTACGGCGGAGTCGGCGCCCGGGCCCGCGTTCAGCCGCTCCAGCGTCTCGGCGGCGGAGAGCACCGGGTACTCCTCGCCCCTCACCGGCGGCTTCAGATTGCCGGCGGCGCGCACCACCCGCCCGTCCGCGTCGATCTGGAGATCGGTCGACCAGCCGTACGTCGCCAGCCCGCCGACCACCGGATCGGCGTTGACCACCCGGAGCGAGCCGATCGTCTGCCGCGCGTCCAGCTTCGCGCCGTCCTGGCCGAGCGCCTTCAGCACCGGGGCGGCGGCCTCCTTCGCGGTCCGCTCGTCCGGCGGGGTCCCGGTGTCGCCGGTGCTGTCGAGCTCCGGGCACTCCTTGCCGCCCCGGCAGTTGTCGCCGCCGGGGGAGAGGCTGTACGTCCAGCTCCCCGGCGCGGCCGTGTCGACCCGGAGCACGGGATCGGCGCCGTCGCCACTCGCCCCGATCGTCCACTGGGGGCCCGCCGAGCGAGGCGTCCCCGGCAGCTCCAGCGCCTCGGCGAGCCGGGCCACCTCGGGCCCGGAGACCGTGCCCGTCGCCCGGTGGACCGGGGCCCGCTCCGGGCCGGCCGGCAGCTCGCCCTCGACCGTGTACCGGGGCCCTCCCGAGGGGTCCGGCTCCCCGGGCGCGATCCTGCCGCCGTCCCGCTCGCCCGAGCCGATCCCGAGCCGGGGCGGGGTACTGTCCGGCGCGCCGCTCTTGGCGTCCGCACGGCCCCCGTCCCCGCTCGCGCCGAACCCCGCCGAGGCGAAGTAGGCACTGCCGCCCCCCGCGATCAGCACCGCCGCGGCCACGGCCGCGATCAGCCGGGGACGCCTGCGGGGTGGACCGTCGTGCGTGTTCTCCGTACTGCTCACCGCATCGCTCCTTGTCTCCGTCCCGGCGACCCGGGGCGTGGGTGGGACGGAGCAGAGGCGCGCCCGGTTCCCCGGACGCGTCTGACGGCGCCGGCGCCGTGCGGAACTCCCTCAGTCGCCGTACTCGGACATGGCGTCGACCAGCCGGGCCGAGGCCGCCGAGACGACTACACCACGGATACGGGACGCGGGCACGGGCACGGGCGCGGCGGTCGCGGGAACCACCCAGTGGGGTGCCATCCGGACGCAGTCACCCCGCAGCTGGGACAGAGTGAATTCGGACTCGCGTACGACAGGGGAACGGCGAGAGTTCGTCATATCTGCACCGTACGCACCAGGGAACACGGTAAAAAGACCTACTATCGGGTAGTTTCGCCCCATCGGCTGTCCCACCGGGAACGGGTAGCGTTAAGCGTCATCCACACCCCGCCACAGGAGCGCATCGCCGTGCGAATCGCAGTCACCGGCTCCATCGCAACCGACCATCTCATGACCTTTCCCGGTCGTTTCGCCGATCAGCTAGTCGCCGACCAGTTGCACACGGTCTCCCTCTCGTTCCTCGTCGACACCCTCGATGTGCGCAGGGGCGGTGTCGCGGCGAACATCTGCTTCGGCATGGGCCAGCTGGGCACCGGCCCGATCCTGGTCGGCGCGGCCGGCTCGGACTTCGACGAGTACCGCGCCTGGCTCGACCGCCACGGCGTGGACACCGGATCCGTGCGGATCTCCGAGGTGCTGCACACCGCGCGCTTCGTCTGCACCACCGACGCCGACCACAACCAGATCGGCTCCTTCTACACCGGCGCGATGAGCGAGGCCCGCCTCATCGAACTCCAGTCCGTCGTCGAGCGCACCGGCGCGCTCGACCTGGTGCTGATCGGGGCGGACGACCCCGAGGCGATGCTGCGCCACACGGAGGAGTGCCGCTCGCGGAACATCCCCTTCGCCGCGGACTTCTCGCAGCAGATCGCCCGGATGAGCGGCGACGACATCCGCACCCTCCTGGAAGGCGCGACCTACCTCTTCTCCAACGAGTACGAGAAGGGGCTCATCGAGTCCAAGACCGGCTGGAGCGACGACGAGATCCTCGCCAAGGTCGGCCACCGGGTGACCACGCTCGGCTCGCGCGGAGTCCGCATCGAGCGCATCGGCGAAGAGGCCATCGAGGTCGGCTGCCCGGCCGAGGACGCCAAGGTCGACCCCACCGGAGTCGGCGACGCCTTCCGCGCGGGCTTCCTCTCGGGTCTCTCCTGGGGCGTGGGCCACGAGCGCGCCGCCCAGGTCGGCTGCATGCTCGCCACTCTGGTCATCGAGACCCTGGGCACCCAGGAGTACACCCTCCGCCGCGCCCACTTCATGGACCGCTTCAAGAAGGCCTACGGCGAAGAGGCCGGCGCCGAGGTCGAGCGCCACCTCGCCTGACGCCCTCACGCACGATTTCCCCCCGGGCCCGGCGGCCCGGGGGGAGGCTCCGCGTCGAAGACGCCCTACTCGGCGCGCCGCACCACATGGGCCGCGCCCCGCTCCCTCTCCTCGGCCCCCAGGTACTCCTGGCCCCGCATCCCGCACCACGCCGGGATGTCCAGCCGGGCCGCCTCGTCGTCCGAGAGCACCGTCACCGTCCCGCCGACCGGCACCCGGCCGATCACCTTCGCCAGCTCGATCACCGGGATCGGACACCGCTTCCCCAGCGTGTCCACCACCAGCGACGGCGGACCCGCTTCCGCGCCGCCCGCCGCCCCCGCGCCCACCGGCGCGCCGAGGCGCTCCCGTACCGAGGAGACCGCCCCGGGCAGCACCGCCAGAAAGCGGTCCACCTCCTCGGCCGGGGTGCCCGGCGGCAGCGACACCCGGACATTGCCCTCGCTCAGCACCCCCATCGCCCGCAGCACATGGCTCGGTTCGAGCGTGCTGGAGGTGCAGGACGAGCCCGACGACACCGAGAAACCCTCCCGGTCCAGCTCGTGCAGCAGGGACTCGCCGTCGGCATAGAGACAGGAGAAGGTGACGAGATGGGGGAGCCGGCCCACCGGGTCGCCCACCACCTCGGCGTCGGGCACCAGCTCCGGCACCCGGGCGCGGATCCGGTCCACCAGGGCCCGCAGCCGTACCGCCTCCTCCCGCGCCTCGGCCCGGACCGCCCGCAGGGAGGCCGCCGCCGCGACGATCGCCGGGATGTTCTCGAAGCCGGGGGAGCGCCCCGACTCCCGCTCGTCCGCCGGTCCCCGCGGCGCGAACCGCACCCCCTTGCGGACCGCCAGCAGCCCCACCCCGGCCGGGCCGCCCCACTTGTGCGCGCTCGCGGTCAGCAGCGACCAGTCACCGCCGACCGGGCCCCAGCCCAGCGACTGGGCGGCGTCCACCAGCAGCGGCACCCCCGCCTCCCGGCAGACCCCGGCCACCTCGGCCACCGGCTGCTCGGTGCCCACCTCATGACTGGCCGACTGGAGACAGGCCAGCGCCACCCCCTCGCCCAGCGCCCCGGCCCAGTCGGACACCGCCACTCGGCCGTACCGGTCGACGGGCACCCGGACCGCCTCCTCGCCCGCCGCGTGGAGCACCGAGGAGTGCTCCACCGCCGAGACCACCACCCGCCGGCCGATCCGCCGGCGGCCCGCCACCGCCCCCGACACGCCGAGGTGGACCGCGTGCGTCCCGGACGGGGTGAAGACCAGCTCGTCCGGCCGGCACCCGACCGCCTCGGCCGCCGCCTCCCGGGCCGCGTCCAGCAACAGCCGGGCCCGGCGGCCCTCGCGATAGAGCCTGGCCGGGTCGGACCAGCCCTCGTCGAGGGAGGCGGCCAGGGCCTGGCGGGCCACCGGGTGCAGAGGGGCTGAGGACGCGGCATCGAAGTAGGACACCGCGCCACGCTAACCCCCGGCGGCCGAGGGAGCGTCAGATGCCCGTCCCAGGCTCCGAAAACCTTGGCGAATACCCGAGCGATTCCGAGGGGAAAGCCCACGTTATCCAGGGGGATTCCACCCCTTCGGGGGGGCGGACGGCGCGTTGGGCACCCTCCCCGCGCGACCCCAAATAGCGTCCAGTAGGGTTTGGTCCGCATAAACATCCAAACCCCTGCCCGCGTCAGGGCCGGCGACCGACCAGCGAGACGGCCGCATCCCGTCGCGCGGGCCGAGACTCTCGGGAAGGCGCTACGTGAGTCCCAACGGCTCCGACCGCTCGTCGCGGCGCCCGATGCGGCGGAAGCTGCCGCAGGCGCTGACTGCGGGCCTGATCCTGGTTACCGCGACCGGCTGCGAATACACATGGGAAGACTTCCCACGCCTCGGCATGCCCACCCCGGTCACGGAAGAGGCGCCGATCATCCTCTCCCTGTGGCAGGGATCCTGGGCTGCGGCGCTCGTCACGGGCGTTCTGGTGTGGGGTCTGATCCTGTGGAGCGTCATCTTCCACCGGCGCACCCGCACCAAGGTGGAGGTACCTCCGCAGACCCGGTACAACGTGCCCATCGAAACGCTGTACACGGTGGTCCCCCTCATCATCGTCTCGGTGTTCTTCTACTTCACCGCACGTGACGAGTCGAGGCTGCTCTCCCTCTCCAAGGAGCCCGTCCACAACATCAATGTGGTCGGCTACCAGTGGAGCTGGGGCTTCAACTACATCGAGGATGTAGAGGGCTCCAAGGGCGATGCCAAGACCGACAAGCACCTGAACGCGATTCCGGACAAGTACATCAAGGACCTCCCGGCCAACGCCGGCGGCGTCTACGACTACGGAATCCCGGGCACCCGCAATCCTCAGAACGGAAACCCGGGCCCGACCCTGTGGCTCCCCAAGGGGGAGAAGGTCCGTTTCATCCTGACCTCCCGTGATGTGATCCACTCCTTCTGGGTGGTTCCCTTCCTCTTCAAGCAGGACGTCATCCCCGGGCACACCAATGCCTTCGAGGTGACGGCCACGAAGGAGGGCACCTTCATGGGCAAGTGCGCCGAACTCTGCGGCGTCGACCACTCCCGGATGCTGTTCAACGTCAAGGTCGTCTCCCCGGAGCGCTACCAGCAGCATTTGAAGGAGCTGGCCGAGAAGGGGCAGACCGGCTACATCCCGTCCGGCATCGCTCAGACGGACCCGGCCAAAAACGCGGAGAAGAAGCAACTGTGAGCATCCTCAACGAATCTCAGGGTGCCGCCGCAGCAGCTGACGACTCATACGAGAACGAGCTGCCGGTACGGCGCAAGCAGCCGGGCAATGTGGTGGTGAAGTGGCTCACCACCACCGACCACAAGACCATCGGTACGCTTTACCTGATCACTTCGTTCGTCTTCTTCTGTGTCGGCGGAGTGATGGCGCTCGTCATGCGCGCCGAGCTGGCCCGTCCGGGCACGCAGATCATGTCGAACGAGCAGTTCAACCAGGCGTTCACCATGCATGGCACGATCATGCTGCTGATGTTCGCCACCCCGCTCTTCGCCGGGTTCGCGAACTGGATCATGCCGCTGCAGATCGGCGCGCCCGATGTGGCGTTCCCGCGGCTGAACATGTTCGCCTACTGGCTCTACCTCTTCGGTTCGCTGATCGCGGTGGGCGGCTTCCTCACCCCGCAGGGCGCGGCCGACTTCGGCTGGTTCGCCTACTCCCCGCTGTCGGACGCGGTCCGCTCGCCGGGCGTCGGCGCCGACATGTGGATCATGGGTCTGGCTCTCTCGGGCTTCGGCACCATCCTCGGCTCGGTCAACTTCATCACCACGATCATCTGCATGCGCGCACCCGGCATGACGATGTTCCGTATGCCGATCTTCACCTGGAACGTGCTGCTGACCGGTGTTCTGGTCCTGCTCGCCTTCCCCGTGCTCGCCGCCGCGCTCTTCGCGCTGGAGGCGGATCGGAAATTCGGCGCACACATCTTCGACGCGGCCAATGGCGGCGCGTTGCTGTGGCAGCACCTCTTCTGGTTCTTCGGCCATCCAGAGGTGTACATCATCGCCCTGCCGTTCTTCGGCATCGTCTCGGAGATCATCCCGGTCTTCAGCCGCAAGCCGATGTTCGGTTACTCGGGCCTGGTGGCCGCCACGATCGCCATCGCCGGTCTCTCGGTGACGGTGTGGGCGCACCACATGTATGTGACGGGCGGCGTGCTCTTGCCGTTCTTCTCCTTCATGACCTTCCTGATCGCGGTACCGACCGGTGTGAAGTTCTTCAACTGGATCGGCACCATGTGGAAGGGGTCGCTCTCCTTCGAGACGCCGATGCTCTGGACGATCGGCTTCCTGATCACCTTCACCTTCGGTGGTCTGACCGGTGTCATCCTGGCCTCGCCGCCGCTGGACTTCCACGTCTCGGACTCGTACTTCGTGGTGGCGCACTTCCACTACGTCGTCTTCGGCACCGTCGTCTTCGCGATGTTCGCCGGCTTCCACTTCTGGTGGCCGAAGTTCACCGGCAAGATGCTGGACGAGCGCCTGGGCAAGATCACCTTCTGGACGCTGTTCATCGGATTCCACGGCACCTTCCTGGTCCAGCACTGGCTGGGCGCGGAGGGAATGCCGCGGCGTTACGCGGACTATCTCGCGGCCGATGGATTCACCGCACTGAACACGATTTCGACCATTAGCTCGTTCGTGCTCGGAGCCTCGGTTCTTCCCTTCATGTACAACGTCTGGAAGACGGCGAAGTACGGAAAGAAGATCGAGGTGGACGACCCGTGGGGTTACGGCCGTTCGCTCGAATGGGCGACTTCCTGCCCGCCGCCGCGGCACAACTTCCTCACTCTTCCGCGGATCCGTTCCGAATCCCCGGCCTTCGACCTGCACCACCCCGAGATCGCGATTGTCGACCAGCTCGAAAATCGCGGTGAGGTCGACAAGGCTCTCGTCGGCGGGAAGGGTGCGGCGAAGTGAAGATCCAGGGAAAGATGTTCCTGTGGCTCAGCGTGTTCATCCTCGCTGTGGCCATCCTCTACGGCGTCTGGTCGAAGGAGCCCGCGGGCACCACCGCGCTCTTCCTCGCGTTCGGCCTGACCGTCATGGTCGGCTACTACCTGGCCTTCACGGCCAGGCGGGTGGACGCCATGGCCCAGGACGACCAGGAGGCCGATGTCGCGGACGAGGCCGGCGAGGTGGGGTTCTTCTCCCCGCACAGCTGGCAGCCGCTCGCGCTGGGCATCGGTTCGGCGTTCGCCTTCCTCGCCGTGGCCGTGGGCTGGTGGCTGATGTACTTCTCGGCCCCGCTGATCCTCTTCGGGATCTTCGGCTGGGTGTACGAGTACTACCGCGGCGAGAACCAGAACCAGTGAGCCCCCGGCTCCACTGATCGCCGCACCGCCCGCGCGAACCCTCGCGCGGGCCGCGCAGACGGTCCGGGCCCGGATCCCCCGCTTCACTCGTGCGGGGGATCCGGGCCCGCCCGTTTGTACGCACTCAACGCGCCGCTGTGGTGTGATTTTCATACCGTGAAGCTATGAACCAGACGCCGCGCCTCAGCTCAGTTCTCCGCTGCACCCTGCTGGTCCTGGCCCTGGGGTCGGTCGTCACCGCGTGCGGTGAGACGAAGAGCCACCCGCTCTCGGCCAAGCCCTTCGACGCCGCGCGCCAGATCGTCTTCAACACCCCGCAGGGTTCCGCGAAGGCCAGCCCCGACAAGCCCCTCGAGGTCACCGTCGCCGAGACCGAGCGGACGGGCGCCCGGATCACCGATGTCACCGTCGTCGACGACTCGGGCCACCATCTGGCGGGCGAGCTCGCCGCCGACGGCAGCCGCTGGCGTTCCACCGGAGCCCTGTCGGCCGGCGCGAAGTACACCGCCAGGGTCGCCACCGAGGACAAGAAGGGCGCTCCCGGCACCCGTACGCTCGGTTTTGAGACATCCCCGGCCAAACGGCAGCTGACCGTGGGTTTCGGCCCGGAGGAGGGCACCTACGGCGTCGGGCAGCCCATCATCGCGGAGCTCAGCGCGCCGATCGAGGACCGCGAGGCCAGATCCGTGGTCGAACGCGCCCTCAAAGTTGACTCGAAGCCGTCGGTCGACGGCGCCTGGCACTGGGTCAACGGCGAGGTGCTGCACTTCCGGCCCAAGGACTACTGGCCGGCGGGCGCGAAGGTGACCGTCTCCAGCAACCTCCAGGGCGTCAAGGTCTCCCACCAGCTGTACGGCGGTGCCTCCGACCCCCTCAAACTCACCATCGGCGACCGGGTCGAGGCCTACACCGACGCCTCCTCGCACTGGATGACCGTGCTCCGCAACGGAGAAGTGATCAACACCATTCCGATCACCACCGGGAAGCCCGGCTTCTCCACCCGCAACGGCACCAAGGTGGTGCTCGGCAAGGAGTACTTCGTCCGGATGCGCGGCTCCAGCGTCGGCATCGGCGGCTCCGAGGCCTACGACCTGCCGGTCTACTACGCCACCCGGGTCACCTGGAGCGGCGAGTACGTCCACGCCGCGCCCTGGTCCATCGGCTCCCACGGCTACGCCAACGTCAGCCACGGCTGCACCGGCATGTCCACCGGCAACGCGGCCTGGTTCTACGAGACCGTGCGCGAGGGCGACCTCGTCCATGTCATCAACAGCGTCGGCGACGAGATGGACACCTTCGGCAACGGCTACGGGGACTGGAATCTCTCCTGGGCCGACTGGCGCAAGGGCAGCGCCCTCGTCGGCGCGGTCAGGGACGGCAGCAGCGCCACCGACGTGGCACGGCTGCGACCCCGTATCTGAGCCCCCCCTGAGCCCCCCGAGTCCCGCGGAGGCCCCCTGGAGCCCTCCTGGCGCCCCTGAGGGCCCGCGACGGCCCGTCAGACCGCCGTGCCCGCGCGGGAAGGCGTCAGGCCCCCACACCGAGCCTCTCGCGCAGCAGGGCGGCCAGCGCGTCCGCGAACTCCACCGGGTCCACCGGAAGCGTCACAGCGGCCTCCGCGCGGCTCCAGGTGGCCAGCCAGGCGTCCTGGGGGCGGCCGATGAGCAGCAACACGGGCGGGCAGTCGAAAATCTCGTCCTTGATCTGCCGGCAGACGCCCATCCCGCCCGCGGGCACGGTCTCGCCGTCCAGCACACAGACGTCGACCCCGCCCTCCTCCAGCCGCTCCAGCACCGCCGGGAGCGTCGCGCACTCGATGAAGGCGACGGGGGGGACATCGGCCGCGGGCCTGCGCCCGGCCGCGAGCCGTACCTGCTCACGGGTGTTGGCGTCATCGCTGTAGACCAGCACGGTGGCGGTCGGCTGCATTGTTCCTCCGCGTCGTTGGGTCCCTCTGGATCAGGTACCGGTGGCCCGGATGCTACTCGCTCACCCTGTTCGCAAACAGCGGTTCGGACACCCTGGCGATGGGCCGTTCGGGCCGGACGGGGGCGGCTGACACACCGAACGGCACCCCCCGGAGTGAGGGCGGGATAAGCGACCGACATAATGTCGGTCGTGGCGACAGCAACGACAGTAGAAACCGGGCACGCGCACCCGTCGGTCAATCGGCCGAACCTCGTCAGCGTCGGAACCATCATCTGGTTGAGTTCCGAGCTGATGTTCTTCGCGGCCCTCTTTGCGATGTACTTCACTCTGCGCTCGGTAACGGGTGCCGAGTTCTGGTCCTCGAAGGCCGACCTTCTGAACTTCCCGTTCTCGGCGACGAACACCACGATCCTGGTGCTCTCCTCTCTCACCTGCCAGCTCGGCGTATTCGCCGCCGAGCGCGGCGATGTGAAGAAGCTCCGCACGTGGTTCATCATCACGTTCATCATGGGCGCGATCTTCATCGGCGGTCAGGTCTACGAGTACACCGAGCTGGTCCAGCACGGGATCTCCCTCTCGTCTGACCCCTACGGCTCGGTGTTCTACCTGACCACCGGCTTCCACGGACTGCATGTGGCAGGCGGACTCATCGCCTTCCTGCTGGTCCTGGGCCGGACGTACGCGGCCAGGAGATTCACCCACGAGCAGGCAACCTCCGCCATCGTCGTGTCCTATTACTGGCACTTCGTCGATGTCGTCTGGATCGGCCTCTTCGCCACGATCTACATGATCAAGTAACGGGCGTGGGCGTTCGCGCCCGAAGCAGACACAGTCCAGAAGCATCGACGCAGAAAATCCTGACACCGGGGTAATCCGTGAAAAAGCTCTCCGCACGACGACGCCATCCGCTGGCGGCGGTCGTCGTCCTACTCCTCGCGCTGGCGGCCACCGGGGGGCTGTACGCCGCGTTCGCGCCTGCGGACAAGGCACAGGCCGAAGAAACCTCCCAGTCCCTCGCCATCGAGGAGGGCAAGAAGCTGTACACCGTCGGCTGCGCGAGCTGCCACGGAACCGGCGGCGAGGGCACCACTGACGGTCCCTCCCTCGTCGGCGTCGGCTCGGCCTCCGTCGACTTCCAGGTCGGCACCGGCCGTATGCCGGCGCAGCAGCCCGGTGCGCAGGTGCCCAAGAAGAAGGTCATCTACTCCCAGGCCGAGATCGACCAGCTCGCGGCGTACGTCGCCTCGCTCGGTGCCGGTCCGATCACGCCGACCGAGGACCAGTACAGCCCCAAGGGCGCCGACGTCGCCAGGGGCGGCGATCTCTTCCGTACCAACTGCGCCCAGTGCCACAACTTCACCGGCAAGGGCGGCGCGCTGACGGAGGGGAAGTACGCCCCCACCCTTGAGGGCGTCAGCAACAAGCATCTCTACGAGGCCATGCAGACCGGCCCGCAGAACATGCCTTCCTTCCCCGACGGCGTCATGCCGGAGAAGGAGAAGAAGGAGATCATCGCCTACGTCGAGACCATGAACGACCCGGACAAGGCGTCGAGCCCCGGCGGTCTGACGCTGGGCGGGCTCGGTCCCGTCAGTGAGGGTCTGTTCGCCTGGATCTTCGGTCTGGGTGCGCTGATCGCAACCGCCGTCTGGGTCGCGGCCCACACCGCTAAGGCCAAGAAGTCATGAGTAGCCAAGACATTCCAGAAGAGAACCTGCCGGCTGAGCAGGGCACCGCGCACGGCGCGGCAGGGCACGGCGGCACCGCCGTGGCCCAGCGTGTGGACGAGGACCCGTTCCACGATCCCGGACTGCCGGCCCACAAGCCGCGCATCCAGGACATCGACGAGCGGGCCGCCCAGCGCTCCGAGCGCACCGTGGCCCTCTTCTTCACGCTCTCGATGCTGTCCACGGTGGCGTTCATCGCCGCCTTCGTGGCCTTCCCCGTCGACAAGCTCGTCTACATCTGGCCCTTCGGCCGGGTGAGCGCGCTGAACTTCTCGCTGGGCTGGACGCTCGGCGGGGCCCTCTTCTTCATCGGGGCGGGCGCGGTCCACTGGGCCCGCACCCTGATGTCCGACGAGGAGGTCGCGGACGAGCGGCACCCCATCGAGGCCTCGCCCGAGGTCAAGGCCAAGGTTCTGGCCGACTTCGCGGCGGGCAACGAGGAGTCCGGCTTCGGCCGTCGCAAGCTGATCCGGAACACGATGTTCGGCGCGATGGCGCTGGTCCCGCTCACCGGAGTGGTCCTTCTGCGCGACCTCGGTCCGCTGCCGGAGCGCAAGCTCCGGGTGACGCTCTGGGCCAAGGGCAAGCAGCTCATCAACATGAACACGCATGAGCCGCTGCGTCCCGAGGACATCACCGTCGGCTCGCTCGTCTTCGCCATGCCCGAGGGCCTGAAGGACGACAGCCACGACTTCCAGAAAGAGATCGGCAAGGCCGCCCTGATGATCGTCCGGATCCGTCCGGACGACATCAAGGACAAGCGAGAGCTCGAGTGGTCCCACGAGGGCATCGTGGCCTTCTCCAAGATCTGCACCCATGTCGGCTGCCCGATCAGCCTCTACGAGCAGCAGACCCACCACGTGCTCTGCCCGTGTCATCAGTCCACCTTCGACCTCTCCGACGGAGCCCGGGTCATCTTCGGCCCCGCCGGTCACCCCCTTCCGCAGCTGCGGATCGGTGTGAACGCGGAGGGCAACCTCGAAGCGCTCGGCGACTTCGACGAGCCTGTCGGTGCGTCCTTCTGGGAGCGCGGATGAGTACTGCAACTGAGACCAAGCGCCCCGAGCGCAAAGCACCCGCCGGTGAGCGGGTCGCCGACTGGGCGGACGGCCGGCTGGGGATCTACTCCCTGGCCAAGGCCAACATGCGCAAGATCTTCCCGGACCACTGGTCCTTCATGCTCGGTGAGATCTGCCTCTACAGCTTCGTGATCATCATCCTCACGGGTGTGTATCTGACGCTGTTCTTCACCCCGTCGATGAACGAGATCGTCTACCACGGCAGCTACGTCCCCATGCAGGGCGTACGCATGTCCGAGGCCTACGCCTCGACGCTGGAGATCAGCTTCGACGTCCGCGGCGGTCTGCTCATCCGGCAGATGCACCACTGGGCCGCGCTGATCTTCGTCGCCGCGATGATGGTCCACATGATGCGCGTCTTCTTCACGGGCGCCTTCCGCAAGCCGCGCGAGGTCAACTGGCTCTTCGGCTTCCTGCTGCTCTTCCTGGGCATGTTCACCGGTTTCACCGGTTACTCGCTCCCGGACGACCTGCTCTCGGGCACCGGCGTCCGCTTCATGCAGGGCGCGATCCTGGCCGTGCCAGTCGTGGGCACGTACATCTCGATGTTCCTGTTCGGCGGGGAGTTCCCAGGTCACGACTTTGTGTCCCGGTTCTATTCGATCCACATCCTGCTGTTGCCGGGCATCATGCTCGGACTGTTGGTGGGCCATCTGATCCTGGTCGTCTACCACAAGCACACGCAGTACGCGGGTCCCGGCCGTACCGAGAAGAACGTCGTCGGCATGCCGCTGCTGCCGGTCTACATGGCCAAGGCGGGAGGCTTCTTCTTCCTGGTCTTCGGCATCATCGCGGTGGTCTCCGCCGTCGCCACGCTGAACCCGATCTGGGCACTCGGCCCCTACCGGGTCGACCAGGTCTCCACCGGCGCGCAACCCGACTGGTACATGGGCTTCGCCGAGGGTCTGATCCGTGTGATGCCAGGCTGGGAGATCAACGCCTTCGGCTACACACTCGCCCTGGGCGTACTCATCCCGCTGATCGCCTTCCCGCTGGTGCTGGGCGCGATCGGGGTCTACCCCTTCATCGAGTCCTGGATCACCGGGGACAAGCGCGAGCACCACATCCTGGACCGCCCGCGCAACGCCCCGACGCGTACGGCCTTCGGTGTGGCCTGGCTGACCGCGTACTTCATCATGTTGATCGGCGGTGGCAACGACATCGTCGCCACGCACTTCAACCTGTCGATCAACGCGATCACCTGGTTCGTCCGGATCTTCTTCTTCGCCGGACCGGTCATCGCCTTCATCGTCACGAAGCGCATCTGCCTCGGGCTCCAGCGCCGCGACAGGGACAAGGTGCTGCACGGACGCGAGTCCGGCATCATCAAGCGACTGCCGCACGGTGAGTTCGTCGAGGTCCACGAGCCGCTCAGCCAGGGTGAGCTGTACCGCCTCACCGCGCACGAGCAGTACAAGCCGATCGAGATCGGCCCGACCGTGGACAAGAACGGCGTGGAGCGGAAGGTCTCGCTCGTCAAGAAGACGCAGGCCAAGCTCAGCCAGAGCTTCTACGGCGAGGGGAACCAGATTCCCAAGCCCACCGCCGAGGAGTACAAGGAGATCACCAGTGGCCACGGCCACCACTGATCGCCTGATCTGATCGTTACGATCGCCACAGCCAAGAGCCCCGTCCAGGCAATGGACGGGGCTCTTGGCCGTCCCCGGGGCTGGATAGGGTGGAGACCTACCCCTTATCCCCAGATGGACCCTGGAGCGGACCATGAACGTTGTGACCCCGGCAGGCGGCGACAGCGTGGCGGACCTCTCCTGGCCCCTCGTGCTGAACTCCCTCCTCGACCAGCACGACCAGAGCGCGGACGCCACCGCCTGGGCGATGCACCAGATCCTCAGCGGCGCGGCCACCGACGCGCAGATCGCCGGGTTCGCGGTGGCGCTGCGCGCCAAGGGCGAGACCGTCGCGGAGATCTCCGGCCTGGTCCGGACGATGTACGAGCACGCGCGGCTCATCGAGGTGCCGGGCCCCAGCGTCGACATCGTCGGCACCGGCGGCGACGGCGCGAAGACGGTCAACATCTCCACGATGTCCGCGATCGTCGTCGCGGGGACCGGTACGAAGGTCGTCAAGCACGGCAACCGGGCGGCGTCCAGCGCCTCGGGGGCCTCGGACGTCCTGGAGAAGCTCGGCGTCAATCTGGAGCTGACCCCCCAGCGGGTCGCCGAGGTCGCGGAGGAGGCGGGCATCACCTTCTGCTTCGCGGTCAAGTTCCACCCGGCGCTCCGCCATGTGGCGGCGGCCCGCAAGGAGCTGGGCATCCGCACCACCTTCAACTTCCTCGGCCCGCTGACCAACCCGGCCCGGGTGAAGGCCCAGGCCACCGGTGTCGCGGACGCCCGGATGGCACCCATCCTCGCTGGCGTGCTCGCCGAGCGCGGATCCTCCGCGCTGGTGTTCCGGGGCGACGACGGGCTGGACGAGCTGACGACGACGGCGACGTCCCGGGTCTGGGTGGTACGGGACGGCTCGGTGCGGGAGCAGTCCTTCGACCCGAGGGACATCGGGATCCCGCTGGTCCCGGTGGAGGCCCTGCGGGGCGCGGACGCCTCGTACAACGCGGAGGTGGCCCGCCGCCTCCTCGCCGGGGAGAGGGGGCCGGTCCGTGACGCGGTCCTGCTCAACTCGGCGGCGGCGCTGGTGGCCCTGGCGCCCTCGGACGCCTCGCTGGAGGACCAGCTCGCGGCGGCGGTCACCCGCGCCGCCCACTCCATCGACTCCGGCGCCGCCGCCGCCGCCCTCGACCGCTGGGTCGCCGCCACCAGCGCCTGACGCCTTCCCGCGCGCCCAGGGCCCCCGCCGGCTTCCCAAGCCCGCGGGGGCCTCTCCGTGTGCGGACCGTCTTGGGATGCGGAACGGTCTTGCGCTGTCGCGTTCCGCTGGCATACGGTTCCGGCAGGTCATGAGCGACAGCGACTACGGCCCCGGCCCGCTGTCCGGCAACCCTCCGTCCGTGGCGGGGTGCCCCGGGTGAAGACCAGGCCGTAGGCAGCGAGGTCTGCGGCAAGCGCGGACCCCTGCACGCCCTGGGGTCCTGGTCCTCAAGGGAGCAGTCTCGTGAGCAAGCGAATGCGATAGGGCTGTACGCCCCTTCTTCAGCACACCCTCCACGCGCGGCCTCCGCCGCGCTCCCCGAGGTAATCCCCGGCACGCCGCACGGCGATTCCGCACATCCGCGGCCGGGTCCAAGAAGCCATTCCGCCTGTCCTGCCGGGAGATATCGCCATGTCCGCACGCCCGAACACCGCCGTCGACACCACCGTGAGCACCCCCCTCGCCGTCCTCGGCCGCGATGTGACGGTCCCCCTCGTCACCGGCGGCGAAGTCACCTACGCCGCCCTGGACTACGCGGCCAGCGCCCCCGCCCTCCAGCGCGTCTGGGACGACGTCGCCGCGTACGCGCCCTACTACGGCAGCGTCCACCGGGGCGCGGGCTACCTCTCCCAGCTCTCCACCGACCTCTTCGAGAACAGCCGCCGCACCGTCGCCGAGTTCCTCGACTGCCGCGAGGGCGACCAGCTGGTCTTCACCCGCTCCACCACCGACTCGCTGAACCTGCTGGCCGCGGCGCTCCCCGCCGGCTGCCAGGTCTTCGTCTTCGAGACCGAGCACCACGCCTCCCTGCTCCCCTGGCGCGACGCCGAGGTCACCTACCTCAACGCCCCCCGCACCCCGGCCGAGGCCGTCACCACCCTGGAGCGCGCCCTCGCCGACCGCGACCCCTACGGCCCCGCCCTGGTCTGTGTGACGGGCGCGTCCAATGTGACCGGCGAGCTGTGGCCCGTACGGGAACTCGCCGCCGCCGCGCACGCCCACGGCGCGCGCATCGTCCTGGACGCCGCCCAGCTCGCCCCCCACCACCCGCTCTCCGTCCGCGAACTCGACGTCGACTGGGTCGCGTTCTCCGGACACAAGCTCTACGCGCCCTTCGGCTCGGGCGTGCTGGCCGGCCGCGCCGACTGGCTCCAGGAGGCGGACCCCTACCTCGCCGGCGGCGGCGCGTCCCGCAAGGTCGCGCGCCGCGCCGACGGCGGTGTCGAGGTCGAGTGGCACTCCACCGCCGCCCGCCACGAGGCCGGTTCGCCCAATGTCATCGGCGTCTACGCCATAGCCTCCGCCTGCAAGGCCCTGACCGAGGCCGGTTTCGACGAGCTCGTCGCCCGTGAGCAGCGGCTGGTCGGCCTGGTCCGCTCCGGTCTCGCCGAGGTCCCCGAGGTCAGGGTGCTCTCGCTCTTCGGCGACGACGCCCCCAGGGTCGGCGTGATCTCCTTCGTGGTGGAGGGCTGGAACAGCTCCCACTTCGCCGCCGCGCTCTCCGCCGAGTACGGCATCGGCGTCCGCGACGGACTCTTCTGCGCCCACCCCCTGGTCCGCACCCTGCTCGGCAGCGACCCGCAGGACCCGGGGGAGTGCGGCGCGCCGGAGAGCGAGCCGGGCGAGCGCTCGCTCAACGCGATCCGGGTCAGCTTCGGCGCGGGCACCCCCGAGGAGCACGTCGAGCGCTTCGTCCGCGCCGTCAAGGAACTCGTCGCCCAGGGCGCGCGGTGGAACTACCGCACCGAGGACGGCCGGTGCGTCCCGGACACCGCCTCCGCGTGAACCGGTAGCCGGGTCCCGATCAGAATCATCCGCAGGGCACGCTCGGTCGCGTCGGTGAGGAACTCCCCACCGCGCCCGAGCGCCTCCGTGAGCGAGACCGGCGCGGGCAGGATCGAGCTGTACGCGTCCACCCCCGAGGAGCGCACCAGATGCGCGCCCTCCCCGATGGTGCCCGCCAGCGCCAGCACCTCGCGCCCGTAGAGCTTGGCGCGCCTGGCCACCTCGGCCGGCACCTTGCCGCGCGGGGTCTGGTGGTCGAGCGCGCCCTCGGCGGTCAGCACCAGATCGGCGCGGGCCAGCCGGGCGTCCAGGTCCAGATGGTCCAGGAGGACGTCGAAGCGCGGCAGCAGCGCGGCGCCGAGCGCCGCGAGCCCCGCGCCCAGACCGCCGGAGGCCCCGGTGCCGGGCCCGTCGTACAGATCGGTGCGGACCGCCAGATCCCGGGTGAGCACGGCCGCCCACCGCTCCAGGCCCGCCGCGAGCAGCTCGACCTGCGCGGGCGTCGCCCCCTTCTGCGGCCCGAAGACCCTCGCCACCCCGCGCTCGCCGCACAGCACGTTGAACGGGTTGCAGGCGACCCGGATCTCGGTCCGCGCCAGCCGGGGATCGAGCCCGGAGGCGTCGATGCGCGCCAGCCGGACCAGCTCCCGGCCGCCGCGCGGCAGCTCCCGGCCGCTCTGGTCGAGCAGCCGCGCGCCGAGCGCCTGGAGCGCCCCGGCCCCGCCGTCCGAGGTGCCGGAGTCGCCGCAGCCGACGAGGATCCGCCGGACGCCGGTGTCGAGCGCGGCCGAGATCAGCTCGCCCACGCCATAGGTCGTCGTCGCGCCGGGATCGCGCAGCTCACGCGGTACGAGGGAGAGGCCGGCGACCGCCGCCATCTCCACCACCGCGGTCTCCTCCCGGTCGCCCAGGAGCGCGAAGTGGGTGTCGATCGGCTCGCCCGTCGGCCCGGTGGCCCGCAGCCGCACCAGCCGTCCGCCGGACGCGGAGGCCAGCGCCTGCGCCGTGCCCTCGCCGCCGTCGACGAGCGGGATCAGATCGATCTCGGCGTCGGGCACCACCCTGCGTACGCCCTCGGCGATGGCCTCGGCGGCCGACTGCGCGGAGAGGGACTCCTTGAAACCGCTGGGGGCGATCGCGAATCGGGTCAGCATCGTATGAACTCCTGACAGAGGGTTGAACAGAGGGTTGAGGTTCGGGGGCGGCCGTCAGCGGAGCGGTACGCCGATCAGCGGCCAGACGGCGACCGCGAACAGCAGCACCAGCGCCGCGGTCATCGGGGCCAGCACGGCGGAGAGCCGGAGCAGATCGCGCGGGGTGTACGTGGGGGTCCCGGGGATCTCGGCGAAGAGGGTGACCGGCTTCGCGGAGGCGGGCAGGGTGTGGCAGAAGCCCGCGGCGGCGGTGGAGGCGAGGGCGGCGGCGACCGGGTTGACCCCCGCGCCGACGGCCGCGGCTACCACCAGCGGCACCAGGACCGAGGATCTCGCCGACCGTGACTGGAGCACCAGGTGCGCCATGGTGGAGACACCCACCACCACCGTGAGGAACAGCCACGGCGGCAGATCCAGCGGCACCCCGCCGACCAGCCACTTCGCGGCCCCGGAGTCGGCGAGCGCCACACCCATCGCCATGGTCGCCGCCATGAACAGCAGCAGCGACCACGGCACGGTCTTGAGCGCGTCCTTGAGCCGTACGGTGCCCAGCGCCGGCGATGCCGCCACTATGGCCCCGATCAGCGCCACCACGGCGGGCGGCACCCGGTGCAGCGGCTCGCTGCACCACAGGACGACCACCGTGCCCAGCAGCAGGGCGCACCGGGTCTCGGCGGCCTCCAGCGGTCCGGTGACCGGCTTGTCGCTGTGCTTCTGGATCTCCTCGGCGGTGATGTGCACCGGACCCCTGCGGTCCTCGCGGCGGGTCGTGGTGAACAGCACCGCCTCCGCCGCCAGATGGGAGGAGACCACGGCCAGCGGCAGTCCGATCATCAGCCACTCGGTGAAGCCGATGCGCTCCCCGGCGGCCTCCCACAGCACCGACACGGTGATCAGATGCGCTCCCGCGCCGATCAGCGTGGCGACCGCCGACAGCAGGATGACGGTGGGGAAGAGCAGCGCCAGCATCACCACCAGCCGCTTGCGGTCCGACAGGGCCTTCGCCAGCGCCAGGAAGACCGGCATGGCGAGCGCGGCCCGCCCCGAGGTCGCGGGCACCGCGAAGGCGGTGACCACCAGCGCCGCGGTGGTGAGATGGACCAGCTGCCGCACCGTGCGCGCACCGCCGACCAGGAAGGCGGCGGCCCGCCCGGCGAGCCCGGTCCTGGCCACCGCGGCGGCCAGCACGAAGGCGCAGATCAGCAGCCACACGGTGTCGTCGCCGAGGGTGCCGAAGAGCTCGTCGCTGCTGATCACCCCCGTCGCGGTCAGAGCGAGCCCCGCGCCCAGGGCGATATAGGTGTCGTCGATCGGCGTGCCGATCCAGGCGCAGGTCGCCAGGGCGAAGACGGCGAGGGTGATACGGGCGTCCCCGCTCAGCCCCGGGAAGTTTCCGGGGACGATGAGCAGTGCGCAGATGCTCAGGGCCACGCACAGGGTCGCCGCTTGTCGCAGGTTCAAGGTCACATGGAAGAGATTTCACCCGGGCGGTGAGGGCTCCATGAGCACTTGATGAAAGGAACTTCACGCGGCGGGCCCGGGGACGAACGGAAGAAGCCCGGGGCTCCTCCGCCCCGGGCCCGTCCCGTCTCGTCCCCCACCGTCCGCCCGCTCACTCGGGCAGCCGGTATCCCATCCCCCGTACCGTCTCGACCCGTCCGGCCCCCAGCTTCTTGCGCAGGGCGCGGACATAGACGTCGACGATGTTGGAGCCGGGGTCGAAGTCGTACCCCCAGACGTGCGACAGGATCTGCTCCCGGGAGAGCACCTGCCCCGGGTGGCGCAGAAACAGCTCCAGCAGGACGAACTCGCGTGCGGTGAGATCCACCGTCCGCTCGCCCGAGCGGGCCCGCCGGGTGCGCAGATCGAGCGTCAGCTCGCCGTTGCGCAACACCGTGACCTCGGGCGCGCCCGCCGCGGTGCGCAGCCGCAGCCGCACCCGGGCGAGCAGTTCCTCGAAGCGGAAGGGCTTGGTCATCCAGTCGTCCGCGCCGCCCTCCAGGCCGGCCACGGTGTCCCGTACCGAGTCCCGTGCGGTGAGCACGATCACCGGCACCGAGACCCGGGCCTCGCGCAGCTGGCGCAGCACGGTGAAGCCGTCCTTGCCGGGCAGCCCGATGTCCAGCACGACCAGATCGAAACCGCCGGTCACGGCGTAGTCGTAGGCGGCGTCGCCGTCGCCGACGACGGTGGTGGTGAAGCCGTTGGCCCGCAGCCCCTTCTCCACGAAGGAGGCGATGCGTTCCTCGTCCTCGACGATGAGTATCCGATTCACAGGGTCGCTTCTCTCTGGAGTGCGAGGACGAAGGTGGCGCCGCCGCCTTCGGTGGGGCGCAGTTCGACCCGTCCGCCGTGGCCCTCGGCGATGGCCTTGACGATGGCGAGCCCGAGCCCCGCGCCGGTGGCGCGCGCGCCGCGCCGGGCGGTGCCGCGCCGGAACCGTTCGAAGATGACCTCGGCGTCCTGCGGCTGGACGCCGGGGCCGGTGTCGGCGACGTACAGCTCGATGCCGTCCTCCCGGCTGCGGGAGCCGATGGAGACCCGTTGGCCGGGGACGGTGTGCTGGACGGCGTTCTGGGCGAGCTGGACCATGGCCTGGGTGATCCGCTGCGCGTCGACGTGCACCTCGGCGTCGGCGACCCCGGCGAGGGTCCACTCCCGTTCGCCGAGCGCGCGCGCCTTGACGAAGACGTCGGCGGTCAGCTCGCCGAGCTGCACCGGCTCCGCGGAGACGAAGTCGGGCCGTTCGGCCTTGGCGAGCAGCAGCAGGTCCTCGACGATGCGGCTCATCCGGTCCAGCTCCTCCATGACGATCCGTACGGTCTCCTCCCGGTCGACCGGATCGTCGCCCATCAGCTCCAGATGCCCGCGGATGATGGTGATGGGGGTGCGCAGCTCGTGGCCGGCGTCGTCGACGAACTCCCGCTGCGCGGCGAAGGCCCGTTCCAGCCGGTCCAGCATCGCGTTGAACGTTTCGGCGAGCGCCGCTATGTCGTCGCGGCCCTCGACCGGGATCCGCCGGGTCAGATCCTGTTCGGTGAGCTGGGCGGCGGTGGTGCGCACCAGCCGTACGGGCTGGAGGATGCGGCCGGCGACGGCCCAGCCGACACCGGTGGTCATCAGCAGGGCCACCCCGGAGATGGCCAGCAGCATCAGGAAGATGTCGTTGGCCTTGTCCTGCTCCCCCTTGGGGTGGATGGCGACGACGAAGGCCGCCGACTCGTGGCCGGGGCCGGAGTCGATCACCACCTTGGCCCAGCGGACCTCGCCCTGCGGGCGGTTCAGGGTGCCGGTGGCGTGCGGGGACTCGAAGACGGCGGCCAGTGAGGCGGAGTCGTCGGCGAGCGGCTTGTAGGCCCTGGCCTCGCGCTCCTGCGCCTTGCTGGCCGGCCCCATGCCGGCCCGGCCGACCAGGCCGAGCAGTTCCTCGTCCGGGTCGGCGTACTGGCGGGCGAGGAAGACCCGCAGCAGCGGGTTGGGGTCGCTGAACTTCTTGCCGTCGCTGGGGTCGACGCCCTGGGCGACGAAGTTGGCGAACTCAGCGGCCTCCTGGACCAGGAGGCCGTTGATCCGATGGTCCACATCGCGTAGCAGTACGGAGCGGGTCGCCGTGGCCACCGCGCCCAGGGCCACTGCCATGACGAGCAGCAGCCAGAGCAGGATGCGCAGCCGTGCGGAGACCCAGCGGCGTACGGGGTCAGCCGTCGTCACCGAAGTCGTCGCCGCCCGGGCCGTCGTCGCCCTGTCCGTTGCCGTCGTCGTCGTTGTCGTCGCCGCTCGGGGGGTTCTCGCGCACCGGGGGCCCGGAGACGGTCTCGTCCACCGGCTGGGAGGGGGTGTCGGAGCCGGGGCCGGGCTGCTGGGTGCTGACCGTCTCGTCGCTGGGGACGGGGCGGGGGGAGGAGGGCCCCGAGTCGGCGGGGCGGGGCTCGGTGGGCTCCTCCGGGGTCACCGAGGAACCGGACGAACCCGCCGGGGTGCCCGTCGGGAGCTCCACCTTCGGGGGAACCTTGCGGTCGTCCGGGCTGTCGGTGAGGGCGTAACTGGTCACCGCGATACCCAGGGGGATCGCGACGACCGCGGCGAGTGCCGCTATGCGATGAGAGAAGACCATGTGTTCGATACTGGCCAGATCATGAGAGAAGCTGGATGAGACGAAGATGAGGAAGTCTTCATCTTGGGGGTTCGGGGCTCAGGAATCCAGCCCAATCGCGAACGCCGCCTCCAGATCGTGCTGCGAGTAGGTGCGGAAGGCCACATGGGTGTCGGTCGCCTCCACCCCGGCGATCTTGCTGATGCTGCCCGGGATCACCTCGGCCAGATCGTCGTGCCGGGCCACCCGGACCATCGCGATCAGGTCGTACGTACCGGTGACGGAGAAGACCTCGCTGACGCTGTCCAGGGCGGCGATCGACTCCGCGATCTCGGGGATCCGGTCCACGCTGGTCTTGATGAGCACGATCGCGGTGATCACGGCTTGCTTTCTCCCTCGGTGGCCGCTGCTGGGGACTTCACTCTAGCCCCACGTCCAAAACGTCCCCATGCGTAGAGGAATCCGGCCCCGAATCCCACCAGATGCGCGAGATACGCCACTCCCGGCCCGCCGCTCCCCGCCCCCGAGGCCGCCAGCCACTGGAGCGCGAACCAGAAGATCAGCACGATCCAGGCGGGGAAGCGCAGCGGCAGGAAGAAGAGGAACGGGAAGAGACTGGTGACCCTCGCCCTCGGGAAGAGGAAGAGAAAGGCCCCGAGCACCCCCGAGATCGCCCCCGACGCTCCCACCAGGGTCTGGTCGGACCCGGCGTTGGCCGCCGCGTAGGCACAGAGCGCCACATAGCCCGTGACCGTGTAGAAGAGGATGAACTCCGGCTGACCGAGCCGTTCCTCGGCCATCGCGCCGAAGACGTAGAGGAAGAGCATGTTGCCGAGGAGATGCAGCCAGTTTCCGCTGACGAAGAGCGCGGTGAAAGGTGTCAGCAGAGTGCCGGGGTCGCCGCTCATCAGTTCGGCGGGGATCACCCCCCAGCGCTCGAAGTACGCGCTCTGGGCCGCCAGCAGCGCGTCCCCCGTCCCGTAGGACGGATTGAGCCCCGAGACCGGGGAGACCAGGAAGACCGCGCAGCAGACGGCGATCACGCCGTATGTCACGGTGGGCCCCGTCGCCGCACCCCGGATCGCGCCCAGGGCCACACCCCGCCAATCGACCATGGACAGATGATGGCGTAGTGGAATGGAACGGTACAGAGTGCCTCGCCGTGTCCCCGGATACCCGCGAGGCCATAGAGTTACGGGGAGTACACCCGCAGTTCGACGGCGCACCGCGGCAACCGGAAAACCGCACAACGGAAGAGGACGCGACTATGACGACGGTTCCCTCGCCGACCGCTGACACCCGCTGGCGTTGCACACTCTGTGGCAATCTCACCCGTTTCGATGTCACCCGCTCGTCGAAGGTCGTCGAATACGTCCATCTGGACCTGGCCGGAGAGCCCAAGGTCGAGGAGCGCGAGGTGCTCAGTGAGACCATCGAGTCCGTGCGCTGTCGCTGGTGCAACGCCGTGGACAAGATCGAGTTGGTGGACCGGCCGGGCGCGGACTCCTGACGGAGCCCGCGCGAAGGGTAGTGGGCCCCGCGCGAGCGCGGGTGTTCCGGGTAGTGGGGTGACGGATTGTGGAGCAGCCTGACAGCGGCGCCGAACCGGCCGGTGCGGCCGGTGACGCCGCCGAGGCGCTCGACCGGCCGTTGCCGGAAGGCGTCCGGCGCCGAGTGGTGGCACTGGTCTCGGACGCCTTCGGCGGTCTCACCGTCGGAGAACTCCCGGCCCAGTTGCGGCAGTACGCCCGGTTCACGCCCTCCCGGCGCGCCAAGTTCGCGGGCAACGCGATGGCGGCGGCGCTGGAGAGCGACCCGCTCTTCCGGCAGCGCATCGGGGAGCGGCTGACCCAGGTCCAGTCCGAACTGTGCGCCGCGCTCGCGGCCGGCTCCCCGCCGGCCGCGGCCGACCCCCTCGATGTGGCCGCCGCCGCCTATGTGCTGAGACCCACCGGCTGGGTGAAGCTGGTGGCCGCCGCGGGCGAGGAGGCCCAGCGCGCGGACGCCGAGCGCGCCGACGAGGCGGGCCGGCGCGAGCTGGAGCGGCTCCGCGAGGAGCTGACGGAGGCGCGCGGGCTCACCAAGAGCGAGACCGAGCGGCTCCGCACCGAGCTGGACGCCTCCCGCAAGGAGGCGGAGTCGCTCCGCCGCAAGGTGCGCAGCGCCCAGAGCGACATCAAGCGCGGCGAGGCGGCGCTGCGCCGGGCCGCCTCCGAGATCGAGACGGCCAGGGCGGAGTGCTCCGCCCAGGTGTCGGCGGCCGAGAGCGAGACCCGGCGGCTCAGGGCCCGTCTCGTCGAGGCGGAGGCCGCCGTGGAGGCGGGCCGCCGGGCGGCCCGGGAGGGCCGCTCGATCGAGGACATGCGGCTGCGGCTGCTGCTGGACACCGTGCTGGACGCGGCCCAGGGGCTCCGCCGTGAACTGGCGCTGCCGCCGGTCTCCGTCCACCCCGCCGACACGGTCGACGCCGTCGAGCCCGGCCGGATGTCCCCCAAGGACATCGCGGCCCGCGCGCTCTCGGAGACCGATCCCGCCCTCCTCGACCAGCTGCTGGCGCTGCCGCAGGCGCATCTGGTGGTCGACGGCTACAACGTCACCAAGACCGGCTATCCGACGATGCCCCTGGAGAAGCAGCGGCTGCGGCTGCTCGGCGGGCTCTCGGTGCTGGCCGCGCAGACCGGCGCGGAGATCACCTGTGTCTTCGACGGGGCCGAACTGGCCGCGCCGGTCCTCCTCGCGCCGCCGCGCGGGGTGCGGGTGCTCTTCTCCAAGCCGGGGGTGACCGCGGACGAGCTGATCCGTCAGCTGGTCCGCGCCGAGCCGCCGGGGCGGCCCGTCGTGGTGGTCTCCACCGACCGCGAGGTGGCCGACGGGGTGGCCAAGGCCGGTGCCAGACCGGTCGCTTCGGCGCTGCTGCTGAGGCGGCTCTCCAGGGTCTGACCGCCCGTCGGCCGTCGCCTCGGCCGTCGCCTCGACCCTTGCGTCAGCTCCTGTGGTCAATCGGGGCTGATGTCAACTCCCATGCCCAATGACCGTATTCGTTCGCATCTGAACGGGACGTAGCGTCAAATGCTCATCACTACGGGTGTGAAACGGGTAAAGAATGCGTGTCCGACCGAGATTTTTCCCCACAGGATTTGAAGTGATCACAAGTGGGTCACTAGTGTCGGGCCTCGAACCTTCGCGCGGTTGATCACCCATCCGGGGTGGCAGCGGAGGACCGCCGAGTCCGTGCGCCTCAGCCGTTTCCCGGGAGCTGTGGGCGCGGAGCCGGGAAACGCCTTCACTCCCGGCAGGCGGCTTCGAGGAAGAAGGAGCCGTCCTTCGTGGCGTCCCACCGTCGTCCCAAGCAGCCGAGCCGCGCCCGAGTGACCGTGCTCACCGCGACCGCGGCCGCCGCCGTCGCCCTGACCTCCCAGACCGCTCAGGCCGATCCCAAGCCGAGCAAGGCCGAGGTCAAGGAGAAGGTCGACAAGCTCTACGACGAGGCCGCGCAGGCCACGGAGAAGCTCAACGGCGCCAAGGAGCAGCAGGGCAAGCTCCAGAAGCAGGTCGACAACCTCCAGGACAAGGTCGCCCGGGGTCAGGACGACCTCAACGAGCTGCGTGACAGTCTCGGTTCGGTGGCCAGCGCGCAGTACCGCTCCGGCGGCATGGACCCGGCCCTTCAGCTCTTCCTCTCCTCGGACCCGGACGACTACCTCGACAAGGCCTCCGCGCTGGACCAGCTCGGAGCCAAGCAGACCGAGGCGATCACCGAGATCCAGGACAAGCAGCGGACCCTCGCGCAGCAGCGCAAGGAGGCCCAGGGCAAGCTCGGCGACCTCTCCGACACCCGCAAGGAGCTCAGCTCCAAGAAGCAGGAAGTCCAGTCCAAGCTGGGCGAGGCGCAGAAACTCCTCAACACCCTGACCGCGGCGGAGCGTGCCGCGCTCAAGAAGGAGGAGGACGAGAAGGCCGCCAAGGCCCAGCAGGCCGCGGAGAAGGCCCAGGCCGCCGAGAGCGACCGCGCCACCGGCGGCGACGAGGACCGCGCCAGCCGTACCGCCGACCGCCCGTCCACCGAGAAGGCCAAGCCCGCCTCGGGCCGCGCCTCCTCCGCGTACGCCGCCGCCCAGAGCGTGCTCGGCAAGCCCTACGTCTACGGCGCGTCCGGCCCCAGCTCCTTCGACTGCTCCGGCCTGACCTCCTGGGCCTTCGCCCAGGCCAACATCTCCATACCCCGCACCTCCCAGGCGCAGACCGGCATCGGCACCCGGATCAACTCCCAGAGCGATCTGCAAGTCGGCGACCTGGTCTTCTTCTACTCGGACCTGCACCACGTCGGCTTCTACGCGGGCAACGGACAGGTCCTGCACGCGCCGCGCACCGGCACCGTGGTCCGGTACGAGGCCATGAGCAACATGCCGTACATGTTCGGGGTCCGCGTCTGACCCTCCACGGTCCGGACCCCGGGCGCGGCCGTTCATGCCGCCCATTCGGGGGAATTCCCGATCCGCTCGCTGACGCCGCGCCCCGCCGGTGACCTGTGGTCTCCCGGCGGGGCGCGGTTGTGCGCGCCGGGCGATGTCTTTGGTCACCGTGTGGTCGCCCGACTACTGTCTGCCGCGCAACAGCCCTCGTACGGCGTTCGCGTCCGCTCCGTCGTGCACGGTGTGCCGCACCCGTACGCATTCCTCGCACATGCGGAAGGGAGCGCGGTCAGTGGCGTCCCATCGACGGCCCTCACAGTCCGGTCTCACTCACAGTGCCAAGGTCACCGTCCTGTCCGCCGCCGCGGTCGCGACGGCCGCCGCGGCGTTCGGAGGCGTGCCGGCGAGCGCGGATCCGCACGGCGGCTCCGCACAGACGGCACAGGCGCGGGTGGACCGGCTGTTCGAGGAGGCGGAGAGCGCCACCGAGCGGTACAACGCGGCGGACGAGCGGTCCGTGAAGCTGCGCCGGACGCTCTCCCGGGCCCAGGACGGCGTGGCGCGCGGCCAGGAGAACGTCAACCGGATGCGGCAGGCGCTCGGTTCGGTCGCGGGCGCGCAGTACCGCTCCGGCGGCATGGAACCCGCGCTCATCCTGCTGTTCTCCTCCGACCCCGACAGCTATCTCTCCAGGGCCGAGGCGCTGGAGCGCCTCGGCGAGCGCCAGAACGCCGTACTGCGGGAGTTCCGCGTGGTCCACCGCGAACTGGTCCAGGAGCGCTCGGAGGCCGCCCGCGCCCTGGCCGAACTGGAGCGCACCCGCGCCGCCGTGGCCCGCAGCAAGCGCGTCGTGGAGCGCAAGCTCGCCGAGGCGCAGCGGCTGCTCAACACCCTCACGGCGCGCGAGCGGGACAAGTTCACCCGCTCCTCCCGCTCCGACCGGGACCGGGCCGCCCCCGGGGCCGTCGGCGCGCAGGCCGCCTCCTCCCGGGCCGCCGCCGCGCTCGGGGCGGCCCGGGCCGCCGTCGGACGCCCCTATGTGTGGGGCGCCAACGGGCCCTCCGGCTTCGACTGTTCGGGCCTCACCCAGTGGTCGTACGCCCAGGCGGGCGTCGCACTGCCGCGCACCTCCCAGGCGCAGCGCAACGCCGGCCGTCAGGTCTCGCTCGCCGAGGCCCGGCCCGGTGATCTGATCACCTACCGATCCGACGCCAGTCATATCGGGATGTACGTGGGCAATGGCCAGGTTCTGCACGCCCCCTACCCGGGGGCCTCGGTCCGCTACGACCCGGTCGGGATGATGCCGGTCTCCGGGGTCACGCGCGTCTGACCGGTGCCGGGGTTCCGTACGATCGGCAGGGTGGCGGACGACAGGCGCGCGCGGCGCGCGAGGGGACGTGCCGGGGTGGGCCTCGCGCTCGTCGCGGCGGTGCTGGCCCCGGTGCTGCTCGCGGGCTGCGGCGAGGCCCCCGGGGACCGGGCGGGCGCCCCGGCGGAGATCCGGCGGGTGCTGGACGCCCGGGCCGCCGCCGTGCTCGCCCGCGACGAGCCCGGCTACCTCGCCGCGCTGGACCCCGGCGCGGACCGGCTCCGCACCGAGGAGCTGCGGCTTTTCCGCAATCTGACGGAGGTGCCCCTCGCGTCCTGGGAGTACCGCCTCGGCGAGGTGCGGCAGCACGGCGGGCGGGCGACCGCCGAGGCCGAGCTGCGCTACCGGATCTCCGGCTACGACTCGGGCCCGGTCACCGCCCCCCGCACCCTGGAGCTGGCCCGCCGCGACGGCCGCTGGCACCTCACCGCCGACCGCGCCGCCGACGGCGGCGTCCAGCAGCTCTGGCACCAGGGCCCGGTCCGTGCGGTACGCGGCGAACGCAGCCTGATCCTCGGCGTCGGCCACGACGAGGCCCGCCTCACCGCCCTCGCCCGCACCGCCGACCGCTCGGTCCCCGCCGTCTCCGACGCCTGGCCCACCCGCTGGGCCGGCCGGGTCGTGGTGCTCGCCCCCCGCTCACTGGAGGCCATGGGGGCCCTGCTCGGCGCCCCCGCCGCCGGATACCGGGGCATCGCCGCCGTCACCACCGGCGAGACCGGCGCGACGGGGGACGCCCCCGCGGACCGCGTCATCGTCAACCCGGCGGCCTACGACGCCCTCGGCGATTTCGGCAAGCGCGTCGTGATCACCCACGAGACCACCCATGTCGCGACCCGCGCCCACACCTCACCCGCCACCCCCCTGTGGCTCTCCGAGGGCTTCGCCGACTGGGTCGCCTACCGCGACACCGGCCGCACCGCCGTCCAGACCGCCCCCGAACTCCACCGCGCCGTCCGCCGCGGCGACCTCCCTCCCGCCCTCCCCGCCAACGACGACTTCGCCTTCGGCGGCTCCCCCCAGACCCTCGCCCGCGCCTACGAGAGCGGCTGGCTCGCCTGCGAACTCATCGCCGACCACTGGAGCGAGACCCACCTCACCGACTTCTACCGCGCCCTCACCCAGGCCCCCAACCCCACCACCGCCCTCCCCTCCGCCCTCACCACCGTCCTCTCCACCACCCCCGAAGCCTTCACCGCCCTCTGGCACGACTACCTCCGCCAACGCCTGTCCGACAGATAAGAACCACCCCCGCCGGGACAGTCGATCTCCACCTGGCCAGGTAAAAATCAGCCCCGCCGGGGCGTTCAATAAACGGGTGCCTCAATTTCAGCCTCGCCGGCGTTTGAGGCGCGGGGGCTCGGGGGCAGCGCCCCCGACCAGGACCCGACACTCACGGACCGGCCGAGCCCCCGCCCCGCCCCCCTCACCCCACAGCCGCAAACACGCCACCACCCCTGCCCCCACCAACACCCCATTCCGCACCCCCACCACCCCCACCCCCAGCACATCCCCCTCCACCACATGCGAGAACCAGATCGGAAACTCCAGCCCCGTCACCCCCGTGGCCCCCACCACCATCCCCACCGGCAGCGCCATCCTGCTCGCCCGGAACGTCATGCACACTGCCCCCAGCCCCACCAGCCACACCATGTACTGCGGGCTGATCACCCGGCTCGTCGTGGTGAACAGCAGCACCCCGGTGAAGGCCGCGTCCGCCGCCGTCGCGGGCCCGAAGACCCGCGCCCGCCACCGCCAGAGCAGCAGCCATCCGAGCGCCCCCGCCGCGAGCGCCAGGGCCAGCGCCGACACCAGCGGGACGTACGGGCCGAGGAACTCCACCGAGCCGTAGTGGAGCATCACCCGCCCCTCCCACCCCAGCCACCGGCCCGCGTGGAAGACCAGCGCCCCCAGCGACTCGACCTCCGTGCCCCGGTCCCGCTGCGCGGTCAGAAAGCCGAGCGAGCCGGGCATCGACACCAGGAACACCAGGGCCAGCCCGCCCCCCACGGCCGCCGCCGCCCCCACCGCCCGCCGGGTGACCGCCCCGCGCTCCAGCCCCGTCAGCAGCAGCACCGGCCAGACCTTGAGCAGTGCCCCGAACCCCACCAGCGCCCCCAGCACCCGGGGCCTGCGGACCCCGGCCAGCAGCGCGGCCACCGCGACGGCGGTCACCATCAGGTCGTAGCGGGCGTACACCGTGGGCCCGAGGAGCGGCACCCCGGCCGTCCACACCCACACCCCGCAGGTGCGCCGCCCGGCCCGGCCGCCCGCGTACCGCAGCAGCCCGTACACCAGCGCGTCGCAGGCGAGCGTCAGCAGATAGAAGGTCCCGGCGTAGCCGAGGAAGGGCAGGGGCACCGCGCCCGGGGCCAGGATCACGAGCGCCGCGCCGGGCGGGTACTGCCAGGTGACGTCGGAGCGGGGGAAGACGCCGGTGCGCAGGATCTCGTACCAGCCCTGGTAGATCACCGAGACGTCGGCGGTGACATCCGGCCCGGGGTAGGGGATCGCCTTGAAGACGCACAGCAGCAGTGCCGTCCGGGTGAGGACCCACACCGCGAGCCGGGCACGGCCGGAGGCGTCCGTCATGAGCGGCTCATCCATTCCTGTGGATCACGAGGTGCCCATGATGCGGCGCGGCCCCGGGCCGCCGCGATCGGACAGGGCCGTTCGGAGCCCCGCTCCGACTTCGGTACTGTCGGCGGACCATGCACAAGACCTTGATCGTGACCAACGACTTCCCGCCCCGCCCCGGTGGAATCCAGGCGTTCCTGCACAATATGGCTCTCCGGCTGGACCCGGAGCAGCTGGTCGTCTACGCCTCCACCTGGAAGCGCGGCCGTGAGGGCCTGGACGCGACCGCCGCCTTCGACGCCGAGCAGCCGTTCACCGTGGTGCGCGACCGTACGACGATGCTGCTCCCCACCCCGCGCGTCACCCGCACGGCCGCCGGGCTGCTCCGCGAGCACGGCTGCGAGTCGGTGTGGTTCGGCGCGGCGGCCCCGCTCGGACTGATGGGACCGGCCCTGCGCCGGGCGGGCGCGCGTCGGCTGGTCGCCACCTCGCACGGCCACGAGGCGGGCTGGGCCCAGCTGCCCGCCTCCCGGCAGCTGCTGCGCCGGATCGGCGAGGGCACGGACACGATCACCTATCTGGGGGAGTACACCCGCTCCCGGATCGCCGCCGCGCTGACACCGGAGGCGGCAGCCCGCATGGTCCAGCTGCCGCCGGGCGTCGACGAGAAGACCTTCCACCCGCACTCGGGCGGCGACGGGGTGCGCGAGCGGCTCGGCCTCAGCGACCGTCCCGTGGTGGTCTGCGTCTCCCGGCTGGTGCCGCGCAAGGGCCAGGACACCCTGATCCTGGCGATGCCCGAGATCCTGTCGAAGGTCCCGGAGGCGGTGCTGCTGATCGTGGGCGGCGGACCGTACGAGAGCGAGCTGCGCAAGCTCGCCCGGGAGACCGGGGTCGACGCCTCCGTGCGCTTCACCGGGGCGGTGCCCTGGGCCGAGCTGCCCGCCCACTACGGAGCCGGCGACGTCTTCGCGATGCCCTGCCGCACCCGCCGGGGCGGCCTGGACGTGGAGGGCCTGGGCATCGTCTATCTGGAGGCCTCGGCCACCGGCCTCCCGGTCGTCGCCGGAGACTCGGGCGGGGCCCCGGACGCGGTGCTGGAGGGTGAGACCGGCTGGGTGGTACGCGGTGGTTCGGCCGGGGAGTCCGCCGAGCGGATCGTCGCACTGCTCCAGGACCCGGAGCTGCGCCGCCGGATGGGCGAGCGGGGCCGTGGCTGGGTCGAGGAGCGATGGCGCTGGGACCTGCTGGCCGAGAAGTTGCGTACGCTCCTCTGAAACCGGCCGGGCAGCTGTACATGACACGCCGCTGAGCTGCGTAAAGCCATTTTCTGACGGGAATTCAGCCTCCTCGCCCCCAGGGATGGGCAGCGGGCCGGTTCTCGCCCATGATCTCTTCATGACCTCACATCTGACGCGCCGTCACCTCCTGGGCGCCGCCGCCCTCCAGACCGCCGCCGTCCTCGGCTTCACCCGGGTCGGCCTCTCCTCCGCCTCCGCCGTGGAGCCCCCGGCCACCGAGCGCGCCCCCGCCGTCGTCGTCGGCTCCGGGTACGGCGCGGCCGTCGCCGCGCTCCGCCTCGGCCAGGCCGGAATCCGTACCGTCGTCCTGGAGATGGGCCGGCTCTGGGACACCCCCGGCCCCGACGGGAAACTCTTCTGTCCCACCATCAGGCCCGACCGGCGCTCGATGTGGTTCCGCACCCGCACCGAGGCCCCCCTCGCCTCCTTCCTCTGGCTCGATGTGGTCAACCGGAAGATCGACCCCTACCCGGGGGTGCTGGACCGCGTCGACCACGGCGACATGTCCGTCTACGTCGGCCGGGGCGTCGGCGGCGGCTCCCTGGTCAACGGGGGCATGGCGGTCACCCCGCCCCGCGACTACTTCTCCGAAGTCCTGCCGCAGGTCGACGCGGAGGGGATGTACGGCACCTTCTTCCCGCGCGCCCGCCGCATGCTCGGCGTCAACGACATCGACCCCGCCTGGTTCGAGTCCACCGAGTGGTACCGCTACTCCCGGGTCTCGCGCGCCCACGCCCACCGGGCCGGTCTGAACACCGTCTTCGTCCCCAACGTCTACGACTTCGACCACATGCGGCGCGAGGCCTCGGGCCAGGCCCCCAGGTCGGCGCTGGCGGGCGAGGTCCTCTACGGCAACAACCACGGCAAGCGCTCCGTCGACAAGACCTATCTCGCCGCCGCCGTCGCCACCGGCAATGTCACCATCGAGACGATGAGCCGGGCCCGTGCCGTCAACCGGGGCCGCGAGGGATACGTCCTCACCGTCGACCGCTCCGACATCCACGGAAAGGTGATCGAGACCAAGGAGATCGCCTGCACCCGGCTCTTCCTCGGCGCGGGCAGCCTCGGCACCACCGAACTCCTGCTGCGCGCCCGGGAGACCGGCGCGCTCCCCGACCTCGACGCCGAGGTCGGCCGGGGCTGGGGGAACAACGGCAATGTGATGACCGCCCGCGCCAACCACCTCTGGGACACCGTCGGAGCCAAGCAGTCCACCATGCCGGTGATGGGCATCAACGACTGGGACAACCCGGTCAACCCCGTCTTCGCGGAGATAGCCCCGCTGCCGATGGGCCTCGAACACTGGATCAGCCTCTATCTGGCGATCACCAAGAACCCGGAGCGCGGCCACTTCACCTACGACGCGGCGACCGACTCCGCCAGGCTCAACTGGCACCGCTCGCAGAGCGAGCCCTCGGTCAGGGCCGCCAAGTCCCTCTTCGACCGGATCAACCGGGTCAACGGCACCGTCTACCGCCACGACCTCTTCGGCCGCAACCGGGCCTTCGCCGACGACTTCACCTACCACCCGCTCGGCGGCTGTGTGCTCGGCCGGGCCACCGACGGCCACGGCCGGGCCAAGGGACACCCGGGGCTGTATGTCGTGGACGGCTCGCTGGTGCCCGGCTCCATCGGGGTCAACCCCTTCGTCACCATCACCGCCCTCGCCGAGCGGAACATGGAACGGATCATCCAGGAGGACATCGCGGCAGCCTGAGACGGGCCGTCCGGAACGAGCGGAAGGGCCCGGGGCGGCGGCCCCGGACCCTTCCGCCCGTACGTGTACGGTCAGCCGCGCCCGCCGGACGTGTCCGTCCGGTAGATCGCCTCGATCTCGTCGGCGAAGTCCTTCGCCACCACATTCCGCTTCAGCTTCAGCGACGGGGTGATGTGACCGGCCTCCTCGGTGAAGGACGAGGCGAGCACCCGGAACTTGCGCACCGACTCCGCCTTCGAGACGGCCGCGTTCCCGTCGTCCACCGCCCGCTGCACCTCGGCCAGCAGCTCCGGATCGTCGCGCAGCGTGGCCGCCGTCGCACCCGCCGGCTTGCCGCGCCCGGCGGCCCACCGGCCGAGGAACTCCTCGTCCAGGGTGATCAGCGCGCCCACGAACGGCCGCCCGTCGCCCACCACCATGCACTCCGCCACCAGCGCGTGCGCCCGGATACGGTCCTCGATCACGGCCGGAGCGACGTTCTTGCCGCCCGCCGTCACCAGGATCTCCTTCTTCCGGCCGGTGATCGCGAGATAGCCGTCCTCGTCCAGGGTGCCGATGTCCCCGGTGTGGAACCACCCGTCGGCCAGCGCCTCGGCGGTCGCCTCCGGGTTCTTCCAGTACTCCTTGAAGAGATGCTCGCCGTGGAGCAGCACCTCACCGTCGTCCGCGATCCGCACCACCGAGCCGGGCAGCGGCTGGCCGACCGTGCCGATCTTCTGCCGGTCCGGCGGATTGAACGCGGTCGCCGCGCAGGACTCGGTCAGCCCGTACCCCTCCAGCACCGTGAAACCGACGCCCCGGAAGAAGTGCCCCAGCCGCTCGCCCAGCGGAGCGCCGCCCGAGATCGCGTGCTCGATCCGCCCGCCGAGGACCGCCCGCATCTTGCTGTAGACCAGCTTGTCGAAGATCCGGTGCTTGATCCGCAGCCCCAGCGAGGGCCCCCGCGCGCCGTCCATGGCCCGGCTGTAGTCGATCGCCGTCTGCGCGGCCTTGTCGAAGATCTTGCCCTTGCCGTCGGCCTGCGCCTTGGAGCGCGCGCCGTTGTAGACCTTCTCGAAGACCCTCGGCACGCCCAGGATCAGCGTCGGCTGGAAGGTCGCCAGATCATCGGTGAGATTCCGGATGTCCGCGACACAGCCCAGCCTGATCGGGGCCATGATCGCGGCCACCTCGACCAGCCGGCCGAAGACATGGGCGGCGGGCAGGAAGAGCAGCACCGAGCACTCACCGGTGCGGAAGAGGGGCTTGAGCCGCTCGACCGCGTTGCCGCACTCGGCGAAGAAGCTCCGATGGGTCAGCACACAGCCCTTGGGCCGGCCCGTGGTGCCCGAGGTGTAGACGATCGTCGCCGGATCGTCCGCCTTGGCGACCGCGCTCCGCTCGTCCACGGTGGCGTCCGGGACCTCCGCGCCCGTGGCGACCAGATGATCCACCGCGCCCGACTCGATCTGCCAGACCTCGCGCAGCTCCGGCAGCCCCCCGCGCACCGACTCCACGGCGGCGGCGTGCGCGTCGCTCTCCACGATCGCCGCGACCGCGCCCGAGTCCGAGAGGATCCACGAGACCTGCTCGGCCGAGCTGGTCTCGTACACCGGCACGGTCACCGCGCCGGCGCTCCAGATCGCGAAGTCCAGCAGCACCCACTCGTACCGCGTACGGGACATCAGAGCCACCCGGTCCCCGGGCGACACCCCGGCCGCGATCAGGCCCTTGGCCGCCGCGCGCACCTCCGCGAGGAACTCGACCGAGGTGACATCGGTCCAGACGTCGCCCACCTTCCGTCCCACCACCGCCACATCGGGGTGCTGGACGGCGTTGCGGCGGATCAGATCCGTCAGATTGCCGTCCGAAGGGACCTCGTACAGGGCCGGAAGGCTGAACTCGCGCAAGACTGCTGCTCCTCATCGGGCGCCGGCGCCACGGCTCTGTGTGTGATGCACCGGTTTGCGGTCCAAGATCGGGCAGATGCTCGTCCGGAGGCGAGCACGGCGGGACTGCCCGGACGTTACCCACCAGTACCGCTTACGGATAGGGGGCTCCGGCCAGATGTTCTCTGCGTCACACGTGTATGACAGTACTTCGCGCAGGGTAGTCCACACCCCCGCTCCGCAGGAAGAACGACCGGCCCGCACCCCCTGTCCAGCGGCGTCACGGGCGACAGGGAGTGTCTTCGAAGTGGCGTCGTCCTCCCGTAGGGAGGGTCTGGCGGGGTCTGGTGCGTGCGATCGCAAGGCGGAGGAGGGAGTCGACGCGGAGCGTCGGCGACCGACGACAACGCGGCGAGCGGGCGTGCCAGGGCACGCCAGGCAGGCGAGACTTCGAAGACACGACCTAGGGTGATCGTCATGCGAGGCACCCGAGTGAATGTGGTCAGCGATGTACACGGCAACGTCCAGGCTCTCGCCCGCGCCGGCGAGGGCGCGGACGCGCTGATCTGTCTCGGCGATCTGATCCTCTTCCTCGACTACGCCGACCACTCGCGCGGGATCTTCCCCGACCTCTTCGGCGTCGAGAACGCCGACCTCATCGTCTCCCTGCGCACCGCCCGCCGCTTCGACGAGGCCCGCGAGCTGGGCCGCCGCCTCTGGGCCGAACTCGACGTGGACCGCGACACCGCCATCGAGTCCGCCGTCCGCGTCCAGTACGCCGAACTCTTCGCCGCCTTCCCCACCCCCACCTACGCCACCTACGGCAACGTCGACATACCCGCCCTCTGGCCGGAGTACGTCCGCCCCGGCATCACCGTCCTCGACGGCGAGCGCGTGGAGATCGGCGGCCGGGTCTTCGGCTTCGTCGGCGGCGGGCTGAGCACCCCCATGCGCACGCCCTACGAGATCTCCGACGAGGAGTACGCCGCCAAGGTCGAGGCCCTCGGCGAGGTCGACGTCCTCTGCTCGCACATCCCGCCCGAGGTGCCCGAGCTGACCTACGACACCGTCGCCCGCCGCTTCGAACGCGGCAGCCCCGCCCTCCTGGACGCCATCCACCGCACCCGCCCCCGCCACGCCCTCTTCGGCCATGTCCACCAGCCGCTCGCCGCCCGTATGCGCGTCGGCGCGACGGAGTGCGTGAACGTCGGCCACTTCGCCGCCACCGGCCGGCCCTGGACCCTGGCCTGGTGACCTCGCCCGGCCCCGGTCCGGGCCCCAGGGCTGCGGCCCGGCCGCCGGGCGGGGCGCGATAGCCTGCACACCACACCATTCATCCCCAGGGCAGTACCGCACTGTTGAGGAGCCGCAGCGATGGCGGAACACACCAGCTCAAGCATCACCATCGAAGCGGCGCCGGCCGACGTCATGGGAGTGATCTCCGACTTCGACCGCTACCCCGACTGGACCGGCGAAGTGAAGCAGGCCGAGGTCATCTCCCGGGACGGCCAGGGCCGCGCCGAGCAGGTCAGGCTCGTCCTGGACGCCGGAGCCATCAAGGACGACCACACCCTCGCGTACACCTGGAACGGCGCCAACGAGGTCAGCTGGACCCTGGTCAAGTCCCAGATGCTGCGCGCCATCGACGGCTCGTACACCCTCACCCCCGTCGGCGGCGGCGACCGCACCGAGGTCACCTACCGGCTCACCGTCGACGTCAAGATCCCCATGCTCGGCATGATCAAGCGCAAGGCCGAGAAGGTCATCATCGACCGCGCCCTGGACGGCCTGAAAAAGCGCGTCGAGAGCGGACCCGCCGCCTGATGCGCAAGGTCCTCGTCACCGGCCTCGGCGGCGCGGGCCGCACCACCGTCGCCGCGGCGACCGCGCTCGCCGCCGCCGGACCGGGCAGACGCGTCCTGCTTCTCTCCACCGACCCGCCCGCCGCCCTCGGCACCCCCGCCGAAGGCACCCCGACCCGGGTCGCCGAAGGGCTCTGGGCCGCCCGCGTCGACCCCGGAGCGGACTTCCGCACCGAATTCCTCTCCCTCCAGAAGCGCCTCTCCGCCGGACTCGACCTCCTCGGCACCGCCAGGCTCGCCGAGGAGGAGCTGACCGAACTCCCCGGCAGCGACCAGTTCGCCCTGCTGCGCGCGCTCACCGCCGCCGAGACCGGCGGCTGGGACCTGGCCGTGCTCGATCTGCCGCCGGTCCGCGAGACCATCGCCCTGCTCGCGCTCCCCGCCCAGCTGCGCCGCTACCTCCGCCGGCTGCTGCCGCCCGAACGCCAGGCCGCCCGCGCGCTGCGCCCGGTCCTCGCCCAGCTCGCCGGGGTCCCGATGCCCGCGAGCTGGCTGTACGAGACGACCGGCCGCTGGGACGACGAGCTGGCCGCCGCCCAGGCGCTGATCGAGTCCCCCGGGACCACGCTGCGCCTGGTCGCCGAACCCGGACCGGCCGCCGCCGCCGCCCTGCGCACCGCCCGCACCGGGCTCGCCCTGCACGGAGTGCGGGTGGACGCGCTGGTGGCGAACCGGGTGCTGCCCCGGCACTCCGCGGACACCTGGCTCGCCGCGCTCGCCGCCCAGCAGGAGAAGACCCTCCAGGAGTGGGGTGCGGAGTGGGCCGGGCAGTGCCCGGTGCGCGAGCTTCCGCACCTGGGCCGCGACCCGCACGGCCCGGACGATCTCACGGCCCTCGCCGCCGCCCTCCCGCCGCTCCCCGGCGACCCGCCGGACCAGGCGGACGGCCTCGGCATCGAGGACCGGCGGACCGAGGACGGCACCCTCGTCTGGTCGCTCCCGCTGCCCGGGGCGGAGAAGAAGGACCTCGGCCTGGTCCGGCGGGGCGACGAGCTGATGCTGCGCGTCGGCCCCTTCCGCAGGATCGTTCCGCTGCCCTCCGCGCTGCGCCGCTGCGCCGTCTCCGGAGCCGCGCTCTCGGACGGAATGCTCAGGGTCCGTTTCACCCCCGACCCCGGGCAGTGGCCCCGCACCCCGTGACACCGCGTGCCCCGGGGCGCTGAACGGTCCGCGCCCGTTCGGGTACCGTCGAGCGTACGAGAGACCACAGCCGACCACCTGTGCAGGAGTACGCCATGAGCGATGCCACCGAGCGCCCCGACGTCGACGCCGACGCCTGGGCCGAGGCGTGCGCGGAAGACCTCGCCGCCGAGAGGGCGCGCCGCCGCGCCGAGCACGGCGAAGTGCCCGGCTCCGCCGCCGAGGAGCTGCGCAAGCTGCTCGGCACGGTCGCCGACAAGGTCTCCGAGTTCCAGACCTCGCTGCCGGGGATGGCGGCGCAGACCGCCGTGCGGCAGTTCGTCAGCCAGGCCAAGTCCGCCGTCGAGCCGGTCATCGAGCGCAACCCGCAGGTCTTCGACCACCTCGCCGCCGCCGGGGGCGAGCTGCTCGCCGCCTACCGCTCCGCCGTCGAGGGCCATGAGCGTCGCTGGACGCAGGGCAGCGGCGGCACCGGCACCGGTACCGCCGCCGGCGCGGACAGCGGCTCCGAGGGATCCGCCGCCCCGGGCCCCCGCACCCCGCGCGACGAGGACCCGGGCCCCGGCGAGAAGATCGATCTCGACTGACCGGTACGGGCTTTCCTCTCTTGATCAAGAGGGGTGCCGCCCTCGGGTACGGTTGGCCGCAGCGGGGCTCGACCGGGAACTGAGGGACACATGGGACTCACCATCGGCGTCGACATCGGCGGCACGAAGATCGCGGCGGGCGTGGTCGACGAAGAGGGCGCCATCCTCGAAACGCACACGGTGCCCACACCGGCCACCCCGAGTGGCATCGTCGACGCGATCTGCGCGGCCGTCGCCGGAGCCGGCAAGGGCCATGACATCGAGGCCGTCGGCATCGGCGCGGCGGGCTATGTGGACGACAAGCGCGCCACCGTCCTCTTCGCGCCCAACATCGACTGGCGGCACGAGCCCCTCAAGGACAAGGTCGAGCAGCGGACCGGGCTGCCGGTCGTCGTGGAGAACGACGCCAACGCCGCCGCGTGGGGCGAGTACCGCTTCGGAGCGGGCCAGGGCCACGAGGATGTCATCTGCATCACGCTCGGCACCGGCCTGGGCGGCGGGATCATCATCGGCAACAAGCTCCGGCGCGGACGCTTCGGCGTCGCCGCCGAGTTCGGCCACATCCGCGTCGTCCCGGACGGGCTGCTCTGCGGCTGCGGCAGCCAGGGCTGCTGGGAGCAGTACGCCTCGGGCCGCGCCCTCGTCCGGTACGCCAGGCAGCGGGCCAACGCCACCCCGGAGAACGCGCGGATCCTCCTCGGCCTCGGCGACGGCACCCCCGACGGCATCGAGGGCAAGCACATCAGCGCGGCTGCCCGGCAGGGCGACCCGGTCGCGATCGACTCCTTCCGTGAACTCGCCCGCTGGGCCGGGGCGGGACTCGCGGACCTCGCCTCCCTCTTCGACCCCTCCGCCTTCATCGTCGGCGGGGGAGTCTCCGACGAGGGTGAACTCGTGCTGGACCCCATCCGCAAGTCCTTCCGCCGCCGGCTGATCGGTGCGCAGTGGCGTCCCCACGCCCAGGTGCTGGCGGCACGGCTGGGGAACAGGGCGGGGATGGTCGGCGCGGCCGACCTGGCCCGTCAGGGGTGAGGGTTTGCCGGGCCCCCGGACGGGCTCGCTGTGCGCGTCCTGGTTGTTTGCGTCGGCCGTGCCCGGTGCGGACCCAATGACCTGGGACGGACTGAGTCCGGGGCGGTGCGGGCATGGTGAGCGTTCTGCCTGAGTCCGGTGTCGCGGCGGACGGTTCCGCCGTGGTCCGGGTGCTCAGTTACAACGTGCGGTCGCTCCGGGACGACGAGGAGGCGCTGGGGCGGGTGATCCGGGCCTGTGGGCCGGACCTGGTGCTGGTGCAGGAGGCCCCGAGGTTCTTCCGGTGGCGGAGGCACGCGGCGAGGCTGGCGGCCGGGAGCGGGCTGCTGGTGCTGGGAGGCGGGGCTCCGGCGGCGGGGCCGTTGTTGCTCTGTTCGCCGAGAGTGGCGGTGGAGCGGACGGAGGATGTGCTGCTGCCGCTCACCCCGGGGCTGCACCGGCGGGGGTTCGCCACGGCTGTCGTACGGGTCGGGGGAGCGCGGATCGGGGTGCTCGGCTGCCATCTGAGCCTGCGGGCCGAGGAGCGCCTCGCTCAGGCCGGGCTGCTGCTGGAGCGGCTCGCGGCGATGGGGGTGCCGCACACGGTCGCCGCCGGGGACCTGAACGAGACCCCGGGCGGCCGGGGCTTCCGGCGGATCGCCGCGGAGCTCCAGGACTGCTGGGCGCTCGCCCCCTGGGGAGGCGAGCACACCTTCCCGTCCGAGGCCCCGGACCGGCGCATCGACGCGGTCTTCGCGAGCGGGGGCATCGAGGTACTGGGCTGCGGGGTCCCGCTGGACCTTCCCGGCGTCAGCAGGGCGGACCTCGGCGCGGCCACCGACCACCTTCCGGTGCTGGCCGCGCTGAAGGTGCCCGCCGTGCTCTGACCCGGCCCGCCGGTCCCCGAAACCGGTCCCGAACCGGTCCCGCGGCCGTTCTCAGACCACCGCGCCCCGGCCCGGGTCCTCATGGTCCTCGTCGTCGCCGCTGGACATCCGGGCCACCAGGGTCACGAAGCCGCCCAGGAAGCCTCCGACGCACAGCGAGGTCAGCCACCAGGTCATGTCCCAGCGGAACAGCACCGCGAACAGCATCAGCACCGGCCCGCCGATCACCCCGAGCCAGGCGAACTTGGCCGTGGTGTCCGCCTCCGGCAGCGGGGGCGGCTCCGGGGGTACGAAGTGCCCCTCGTCGCTCGCGTCGAGATCGTCGTCCTTGGGCGGGGAGAGCTGGAAGTCCCTGGGGCCGCCGCCGCCCACGCCGGGGGCGAAGATCACCGAGCTGCCGAGCGCGGGCCCGTCCGGACCGGGCTCCGGCTCGGGATCGGGCTCGGGCCGGTTCTTCGGTGTCTTGTTCACCTCGCCCTCGAGCAGGGCGAGGTCCTCCACCGACTTGAACGGCTTGGCGCCCGGCGGGTCCACCGGCTCCTCGCCGTAACCCGCGACGATGGCGGCCCAGGCCGCCTCCTCGTCAATGGGCTGCGGCTCACGGTCCGCGTCATGCTGCTCAGCCACCGGCGCTGCTTCCCTTCGTCGCGACACTTGGAGCGAACCGGCCGACGAACGCGTGACTCTCCTCGAAAATCCGCTCCGCATCGTGGTCCAACGTCGCGACGTGGTAACTCTGTTCCAACAGAACCTCCTTGACATCCGTCGAGGAGACCCGGCCGAGGATCCGGGCGGAGTCCGAGGGCGGCACCACATGGTCCTCGGGGCTGTGCAGCAGCACCATCGGCTGGGTCACCTGGGGCAGCTCGGAGTCGACCAGCCGCAGGAAATTCCGCAGGGAGTGGGCGGCCCGCACCGGCACCCGCTCATAGCCGACCTCGGTGGTCCCGGGCCTGGCGATGTCATGGGCCAGCCCCGGGGCCGTACGCACGAAGTGCCGGAGCACGGGCAGCGCCACGGAGGCCACGCCGTGGACCTTGTTGGCCGGATTGACCACGACGATGCCGCGCACCGCGTCCCCGTGCTTCGCGGCCAGCCGCAGCGTCAGCGCGCCGCCCATGGAGAGCCCGAAGACGAAGACCTGGGAGCAGCGCGCGAGCAGCTCGCGCAATTCCCGGTCGACCTCCGCGTACCAGTCCTGCCAGCCGGTGAGCTGCATGTCCTGCCAGCGGGTGCCGTGCCCGGGGAGCAGCGGCAGGGACACGGTCAGCCCGCGCTCCGCCAGATATTCGGCCCAGGGGCGCAGCGACTGCGGTGAACCGGTGAATCCGTGACAGAGAAGGACGCCGACCTCTCCGCCCTCATGGCGGTACGGCTCGGCTCCGGGAAGGACCGGCACCGGGGTCTCCTGTTCTGTGCGTGACGTGGGGCGTAATGCGGGGACGGAAAGCTCCAGGGTGTATCTCACCGTACGCGACCGCACTGACACCGACCAGGTCCGGAGGGCCTCCGGCGCGGGGATACCCGCTCACCTCGGGTTAAGGTCTGTTCGACAGCAATAGGAGGCATTCGAGTTGATCTACGGTGCAATGAAGTTCTCTCTTGGGGGCTCGCTCAAGCTTGCCTTCAGGCCCTGGGTGGAAGGGCTGGAGAACATTCCCGTCGACGGCCCGGCGATCCTCGCGAGCAACCATCTCTCGTTCTCGGACTCCTTCTTCCTGCCGGCGGTCCTCGACCGCAAGGTCACCTTCGTGGCCAAGGCGGAGTACTTCACCTCGCCCGGGGTGAAGGGCCGGCTCACCGCCGCCTTCTTCAAGGGCGTGGGGCAGCTCCCGGTGGACCGCTCGGGCGCGCGGGGGGCCGCCGAGGCGGCGATCAAGGCGGGCATCGAGGTCGTCGAGCGCGGCGGGCTCTTCGGCATCTACCCGGAGGGCACCCGCTCCCCGGACGGCCGGCTCTACCGGGGCAAGCCGGGCGGTCTCGGCCGGGTCGCGCTGGCCACCGGAGCCCCGGTCATCCCGATCGCCATGATCGACACCGAGAAGGTGCAGCCGCCCGGCAAGGTGGTTCCCAAGCTGATCCGCCCGGGCATCCGCATCGGCAAGCCCCTCGACTTCAGCCGGTACCACGGCATGGAGGAGGACCGTTACATCCTGCGCTCGGTGACCGACGAGGTCATGTACGAGATCATGAAGCTCTCCGGCCAGGAGTACGTCGACATCTACGCCACGGTCGCCAAGCGCCAGGCGGCCGAGGCCGAGAAGGCCGCGAAGGCCGCCGCCAAGGCGGACAAGGCGGAGAAGCACGAGCGGTCGCACCAGCACGGCGACAGTGGCAGCGACGGCAACAGGGACCGCCCCGCCGCCTAGCGGCACACACCGTCCGGGGGGACGCATGGGGAATTCGGCCAAGCGCGAGCGGGTCGTGCGGATGTCGGTGGAGCAGCCGCTGTGGCGTGCGCTCACCGCCTATCGCGTACTGACCATGAGCTACGCGGTCCTGCTCTTCGCCTTCGACCCGGAGCGCTTCGAGCGCCCCTGGGTCGCGGCCGGTTTCCTCGCGGTGATGGTCCTGTGGACGCTGGCCACCCTCCGCAGGGTGTCCGGCGCGGACCGCTGCACCAAGCGGTTCCTCGGGATCGATCTCACCATCGCGCTCACCGGCATCCTGCTCACCCCGGTCGCCGACGCCCAGGCCCAGCAGTTCGACGGCCCGACGCTGCCGTCGATCTGGACGGCCGGGTCGGTGCTGGCGTTCGCGATCAAGGGCGGCTGGCGGTGGGCGGGCTTCGCCTCCTCCTTCGTCGCCGTGGCCAATCTGATCCAGCGCGGTGAGCCCAGCCGGGACACCATCCACAATGTGCTGCTGGTCTGGGTCGCCTCCATCGCCATCGGCTATGTGGTCGAGGTCGCCCGCGCCTCCGAGCGCACCCTCGCCCGCGCCCTGGAGATCGAGGCCGCCACCCGGGAGCGGGAGCGGCTCGCCCGGGACATTCACGACAATGTGCTCCAGGTGCTCGCCATGGTGCAGCGGCGCGGCACGGCCCTCGGCGGCGAGGCGGCCGAGCTGGGGCGGATGGCGGGGGAGCAGGAGATCGCGCTGCGCGCCCTGGTCTCCAGTGGGCAGAGCGCCCCGGTCCGGGCCCCCGCCGACGGCGAGGCGGACGGCGGCGCCCGCACGGTCCTGGTGGACGAGGAGCCGGTGCCCGAGGACGACGCCGTCCACGATCTGCTGCCGCTGCTCGCGCGCAGCGCGGGCCCCCGGGTGACGCTCTCCGAGCCGGGCGCGCCCGTGCCGCTGCCGGCCGCCGCCGCGCGGGAGCTGGTCGCCGCCGTGGGGGCCGCGCTGGACAACGTCGAACGGCACGCGGGCGGGACGGCCAGGGCCTGGATCCTGGTCGAGGACTACCCGGACGAGGTGATCGTCACGGTCCGTGACGACGGTCCGGGCATCGCCGAGGGGCGGCTCGCCCAGGCGGAGGGGGAGGGGCGGCTCGGAGTCGCCCTCTCGATCCGGGGGCGGCTGCGGGAGCTCGGCGGCTCGGCCGAGCTGTTCTCGATCCCGGGCCAGGGCACGGAGGTCGAACTGAGGGTCCCGAGACCCGCCGGGGCGGCCGGGAGGAAAACGAAGACGGAGCAGTCCCGGGGGAAGGCGGACGAGAGATGACGGACCAGACGGACGGACACCCGGTCAGGGTGATGGTCGTGGACGACCACCCGATGTGGCGGGACGCGGTCGCCCGCGATCTGACCGCGGCCGGTTTTGACGTGGTGGCGACGGCGGGTGACGGCCGGCAGGCGGTCCGCAGGGCCAGGGCCGCCGTGCCGGAGGTCCTGGTGCTCGATCTGAACCTCCCGGAGCTGCCCGGGGTGCGGGTCTGCAAGGAGCTGGTCGGCGAGCTGCCCGGACTGCGGGTCCTGGTGCTCTCCGCCAGCGGCGAGCACGCGGATGTGCTGGAGGCGGTGAAGTCCGGCGCGACCGGCTATCTGCTGAAGTCGGCGAGTACGGACGAACTGGTCGACGCCGTGCGGCGGACCGCCGTCGGCGAGGCGGTCTTCACCCCCGGCCTGGCGGGCCTGGTGCTCGGCGAGTACCGCAGGCTCGCCTCCGAGCCCGCCCACTCCGCCGACGAGCCCAAGGCCCCCCGGCTGACCGACCGGGAGACCGAGGTGCTCCGGCTGGTCGCCAAGGGGCTCTCGTACAAGCAGATCGCCGAGCGGCTGGTGATCTCCCACCGCACCGTGCAGAACCATGTGCAGAACACCCTCGGGAAACTCCAGTTGCACAACCGCGTGGAACTGGTGCGCTATGCGATAGAGCGCGGACTGGACGACGCCGACGTCTGACCACTCCTTCGGCTGTACGCCATGCCGAATGCCATCCTCCGTTCGGCTGAATTGCCGAGGGTGCCCGAAGTCGCTACGGGACTGGTCCGGGGCGGAACCGCCCCCGCAAACCACCCATTCGGGAAAGAAAATGACCTCCCGCGCCATGCCGGAGTGACCTGGATCACCATTAGCGTGACCGTCACAGGCCCATCAGGCGAAGGGAGTATCCAATGCGCGTCGGAGTGCTGACCGGGGGCGGCGACTGCCCCGGTCTCAACGCCGTGATCCGCGGCGTCGTCCGCAAGGGCGTCCAGGAGTACGCGTACGAGTTCGTCGGCTACCGCGACGGTTGGCGGGGGCCTCTCGAAGCCGACTCGGTCCCGCTCGACATCCCGGCCGTACGCGGCATCCTGCCCCGTGGCGGCACCATCCTCGGCTCGTCCCGCACCAACCCGCTCAAGGCGGAGAACGGGATCCGCCGCATCAAGGACAACCTCGCCAAGGACGAGGTCGACGCGCTGATCGCGATCGGCGGCGAGGACACCCTCGGCGTCGCCGCCCGGCTGCACGACGAGTACGGCGTCCCCTGCGTCGGCGTCCCCAAGACCATCGACAACGATCTGTCCGGCACCGACTACACCTTCGGCTTCGACACCGCCGTCTCCATCGCCACCGAGGCGATCGACCGGCTCCACACCACCGCCGAGTCGCACATGCGGGTCCTGGTGGTGGAGGTGATGGGACGGCACGCCGGCTGGATCGCCCTGCACTCCGGGCTCGCCGGCGGGGCCAACGCCATCCTCATCCCGGAACAGCGCTTCGACGTCGCCCAGGTCTGCGACTGGGTGACCTCGCGCTTCAAGGCCACGTACGCCCCGATCGTCGTCGTCGCCGAGGGAGCGATGCCCCAGGACGGCGACGTGGTCCTCAAGGACGGCACCCTCGACTCCTTCGGGCATGTGCGCCTCTCCGGTGTCGGCGAATGGCTCGCCAAGGAGATCGAGAGGCGGACCGGCAAGGAGGCCCGCACCACCGTCCTCGGCCATGTCCAGCGCGGCGGCACACCCAGCGCCTACGACCGCTGGCTCGCCACCCGCTTCGGACTGCACGCCATCGACGCGGTACGGGAGGGGGACTTCGGCAAGATGGTCGCCCTCCGGGGCACCGACATCGTCCGGGTGCCCATCGCCGACGCCACCGCCCGGCTCAAGACGGTCGACCCCGCGCTCTACGCCGAGGCCGGAATCTTCTTCGGCTGACGCACCGGCTCTCCCCGAGGCGCTCCCGAGCTGTGGGCCGTATATTCGCGAATGTCCGGTATCGCAGATGCGCGGCCCACAGCACACCCGCGAGGAACCGCCCTCCGGGAACACGGGAGACGTCGTGGACATCCTCGCCTTCGGGGTACAGGCCGACGAGCGGCCGCTGATCGAGAAGGCCTTCGCAGGGCTCCACGACGTCCGCTGCGTCGAGGTCTTCCTCACCGAGGACACCGCCCCCATCGCGGCCGGCCACGAGGCCATCTCCACCAGCGTCAACGCCGACCTCGGCGCGGCCGTCCTCCAGACCCTCGCCGTCGGCGGCACCTCGATGATCGCCCAGCGCTCCACCGGCTTCAACAACATCGACCTCGCCGTCGCCGAACGCCTCGGCATCTCCGTCGCCCGGGTCTCGTACTACTCGCCCTACTCGGTCGCCGAATTCGCCTGGACCCTGGCCATGGCCGTCAACCGCCGGATCGTCCGCGCCTCCGCCCGCACCCGCGACTTCGACTTCCGCCTCGACGGACTCCTCGGCCGGGATCTGCACGGCCGCACGGCCGGAGTCCTCGGCACCGGGAAGATCGGCGAGGCCTTCGCCCGGATCGCCCACGGCTTCGGCATGCGGCTGCTCGGCTGGGACCTGACCGAGAACCCCGCCTGCACCGCCCTCGGCATGACCTACACCGACAAGGACGAACTCCTCGCCACCGCCGACCTGATCAGCCTCCATGTCCCGCTGCTGCCCGCCACCCACCACCTCATCGACCGCGAGGCGCTGCGCGCGATGAAGGACGACGCCATCCTCGTCAACTCCAGCCGGGGCGGCCTCGTCGACACCGACGCGCTCGTCGGCGAGCTGCGCCGGGGCCGTTTCACCGGGGTGGGGCTCGATGTGTACGAGGCCGAGGCCGGGCTCTTCTTCCTCGACAAGTCCCTGGAGGCGATCCAGGACGACACCCTGGCCCGGCTGATGACCTTCCCCCATGTGCTGGTCACCTCCCACCAGGCGTACTACACGAAGGACGCGGTCGGCCAGATCGTCGAGGCGACCGTCCGCAATGTCACCGACTACGCGGCCGGCCGCCGCACCGAGAACTTCCTGGTGCCGGCGGCCGACCCGGCGTCATGAGAGGGGCAGCGCCGCCCTTCCCAGCAGCTCCGACACCACCCGGGGACCGTCCAGCGTCAGCACCGACTCCGGGTGGAACTGCACCGAGGCGAACCCGGCCGCCCGCAGCGCGTGCACCTCGCGGGTCACCGGATCGCACGCCACCTCCACCCCGCGCGCCGCCAGGGCCGCCTCCTCCGGCTCCTCGCAGCGCGCCGTGAAACTGTTGTAGAAGCCCACCGTCTCCTGGCGCCCGAAGAACCCGATCCGCTCCTGCGCCCCCTGGTACGGGGCCTCCTTCCGCACGATCCCGAGCCCCAGCTCCGCCGCGATCAGCTCATGGCCCAGACACACCCCCAGCAGCCCGTGCCCGTGCCCCCGGAGCAGCTCGGCCGTGAGACCGCGGAGAAAGCGCATCTTCGGATCGTCCGCGTCCGCCGGATCGCCGGGACCCGGCCCCAGCACCACCGGCCCGAGGTGGCCGAGCGCGGCCGAGCGCAGCCCCGGCTCGTCGTACCGCCGCACCGTGACCTCAAGCCCCGTCGAGCGCAGCAGATGCGCCAGCATCGCGGTGAAGGTGTCCTCGGCGTCGATCACCAGGGCGTGCCCCCGTACCTCGTCGCCGCGTTCCCCCATCCGCAGCCAGAACGGCGCGAGCGAGGCCCGCCGCCCGTCGAGGGCGGCCCGCACCCGGGGGTCGTCCGCGAGCCCGGCCGGCTCCGCGCCCCGGACCGCGGCCCCGGGCGTCACACCCAGCGCGGCCAGCACCCCGGCCGCCTTGGCGTGGGTCTCGGCGACCTCGGAGGCCGGGTCCGAGTGGCGTACCAGCGTCGCGCCGACCGCCACCCGCAGACCTCCCCGGGCGTCGATGTCGGCGGTACGGATCAGGATCGGCGAGTCCAGGCTCTGCCCGCCGTTCGCGTCCCGGCCGATCAGCGCCAGCGCCCCCGCGTAGTAGCCGCGCCCGCCGCTCTCGTGCCGCTCGATCACCCGGCAGGCGTTCTGCACCGGCGATCCGGTGACGGTCGCCGCGAACATGGTCTCCCTGAGGACCTCCCGCACATCGAGCGAGGACCGGCCGCGCAGCTCGTACTCGGTGTGAGTGAGATGGGCCATCTCCTTGAGCCGGGGCCCGACGACCACCCCGCCCAGGTCGCCGACCGTGCACATCATCTTCAGCTCCTCGTCCACCACCATGGACAGCTCGTCCCGCTCCTTGGGGTCGTCGAGGAAGCGCAGCAGCGCCTCGGGGGTGGGGCCGCCGGCCGGGTGCCGGAAGGTGCCGCTGATCGGGTTCATCACCACCGTCCCGCCCTCCCCGGACGCGCCGCCCCCGCCGCTCATCCGCACATGGACCTCCGGGCTCGCGCCGACGAGGGTGCGCTCGCCGGTGTGCACGACGAAGGTCCAGTACGCGCCGCGCTCACCGGCCAGCAGCCGCCGGAAGAGCGCCAGCGCGTCGGCCCGTCCGAAACCGTCGATCCGCCCGGTGAAGGTGCGCCGGATGACGAAGTTCGCCCCCTCGCCCCCGCCGATCTCGTCCGCGACGACCCGGCGGACGATCTCCTCGTACTCCCCGTCCCCGACGTCGAACGCGCCGCCCGCCACCCGCACCGGGTGCGCGGGGAGCGCCGCGGCCACCCCGGCCAGCGGCAGTACGGCGGTCTCGGACGGGAGCAGCACGCTCAGCGGGGTCCCGTCGTCCCGGACGTCGAAGCCGCGCTCCCTGATCTGCCGGAACGGGATCAGGGCGAGCGCGGGCCGCTCGCCGACGGGGATCTCGGCGAGCGTCTCGTACGTCAGCACCGGGCCGGTCAGCAGCTCGACGGTGTCCTGGTCGTGCCCCGGGGTGCGCCGGTGCAGCAGGGCGAAGGGGCGGTCGTCGGAGAGGAGGCGGGCGACGGCGGCAGCGGCCTCGGTCTCGGTGTCGATTGCCGGGAGAGACATCCGGTGTGTTCCTTCCAGTGGGGGAGGAACGGCCGGTTTCCCTGGGAAACACCGAAGGCCGCCCCTCGGGCGGCCTTCGCGAAGTCTTCAGTGAGTACGCGCGATCAGTGGGCCGCCGGATGAGCGGTCCACCACCAGTTCTGGTTCAGCTGGATCTGATCGGGGTGCGCGAACATGCGGCGAACCCTACCCCACCCGCCACACGGTGCCCGGAGCGATGGAATGTGCGTCTCATTTACTGGTCCGTTTGGGGTATGCGCGGTGTCACCACGTACTGTGGTCCGTGTGACCGTGAACGCTAAGACTCCCCCCGCAGGTGGCAACACCTGGCGAGACCTGCCCGCGGCGCAGCAGCCCGAGTACCCGGATGCCGAGGCTCTGCGCGATGTGATCGCCGAGCTGGAGAGCTATCCGCCGCTCGTCTTCGCAGGCGAGTGCGACCAGCTGCGCGCCCGGATGGGAGCCGTCGCCAGGGGCGAGGCGTTCCTCCTCCAGGGCGGCGACTGCGCCGAGTCCTTCGACGCCGTCGGCGCGGACCAGATCAGGGCCAAGCTCAAGACCCTGCTCCAGATGGGCGCGGTCCTGACCTACGCGGCGTCCGTGCCGGTGGTCAAGGTCGGCCGTATCGCCGGCCAGTACTCCAAGCCGCGCTCCAAGCCGACCGAGACCCGCGACGGCCTGACGCTCCCGACGTACCGGGGCGACTCCGTCAACGGCTTCGAGTTCACCGAGGCGGCCCGGATCCCGGACCCCGAGCGGCTGAAGCGGATGTACAACGCCTCCGCGGCGACGCTCAACCTGGTGCGCGCCTTCACCACCGGCGGTTACGCGGACCTGCGCCAGGTGCACGCCTGGAACCAGGACTTCGTGCGGTCCTCGCCCTCCGGCCAGCGGTACGAGCAGCTGGCCCGTGAGATCGACAACGCGCTGAACTTCATGGAGGCCTGCGGCACCGACCCGGCGGAGTTCCGCACGGTCGAGTTCTACGCCTCCCACGAGGCGCTGCTGCTCGACTACGAGTCGGCGCTCACCCGCACCGACTCCCGCACGGGCAAGCTGTACGACGTCTCCGGCCACATGGTCTGGATCGGCGAGCGCACCCGCCAGCTGGACGGGGCGCACATCGAGTTCGCGTCCAGGATCAGCAACCCGATCGGGATCAAGCTGGGCCCGACCACCACGGTGGACGAGGCGCTCACCTACATCGACCGGCTGGACCCCGACCGTGAGCCGGGCCGGCTGACCTTCGTCGTCCGCATGGGCGCGGACAAGGTCCGGGACAAGCTTCCGGAGCTGGTCGAGAAGGTCACCGCCTCCGGCGCGACCGTGGCCTGGGTCACCGACCCGATGCACGGCAACACCTTCGAGGCCGCCTCCGGCCACAAGACCCGCCGCTTCGACGACGTGCTCGACGAGGTCAAGGGCTTCTTCGAGGTCCACAAGGCGCTCGGCACCCACCCGGGCGGCATCCATGTCGAGCTGACCGGCGACGATGTCACCGAGTGCGTGGGCGGCGGTGACGAGATCTTCGTGGACGATCTCCACCAGCGCTACGAGACCGCCTGCGACCCGCGGCTCAACCGCAGCCAGTCCCTGGACCTGGCCTTCCTGGTCGCCGAGATGTACCGCGACCAGTGATCTTGTCGGGCCCGGCGCACCGCCGGGCCCGATGATCTTCTGAGCGCACACGGTGGGGCACGGATCGATGTGATCCGTGCCCCACCTTGCTTTTGACTGCTTTTACGGCACCCTCAAGACGGGTAAGGTTAGGTTAGCCTCACCAGGTAAGTGGCAGGGGCTGCGACCGACAGTCCCCTCGGGAGGTGAACCGCGTGTACGTCTGCTCATGCTTCGGCATCACGGAGAAGCAGGTCAAGGAACACGCGGCGGCCGGAGCCTGCACCCCCCGCCAGATCGCCTCCGCCTCCAAGGCGGGCACCGACTGCGGATCGTGTGTGCGGACGATCCAGTCCCTCCTCGGGCGGGGCGGCTGTCCCCGGCGCGAGCTGCTGGACCAGGGGAAGCCCGCGCTCACCGTCGCCGGCTCGGACGTCGCCGACGTCACGGACGCCGTCGGCCTCGGGCGGCTGGACGCCGCGGCCTGAGGTCCGGCCCTTCGGCCCGGTCCGGCCCGGCTCAGCTCTCCGGCTGCTCGATCTGCTGCGCGAGATAGAGCGGCTCTCCCAGCGACTCGATCAGCTCCAGCTGGGTGTCGAGATAGTCGATGTGATGCTCCTCGTCCTCCAGGATCGACTCGAAGATGTTCGCCGATGTGACATCGCCCTTGGCGCGCATGACATCGATTCCGCGCTTGAGCCGGTCGATCGCCTCCACCTCGACCTGCCGGTCCGCCTGGAACATCTCGGTGACCGTCTGGCCGACACGCACATGGAACAGCCGCTGATAATTCGGCAGACCGTCGAGGAACAGAATGCGTTCCGTCAGCACGTCCGCGTGCTTCATCTCGTCAATGGATTCGGCGCGCGTGTATTTGGCGAGCTTGGTCCAGCCTTTGTTCTCCTGAATGCGATAGTGGAGCCAGTACTGGTTGATCGCCGTCAGTTCGCCGGTCAGCTGCTCGTTGAGAAACTCGATGACCTCGGGGTCGCCCTGCATCGCGGGTGCTCCTTCCACGCGTATGGCCTCGGGGGCAGATGCGCGCATCCTTGCATTGCCATCGGGAGCCGTCCAGTAAGTGCCTCCTTAGTAGGAGTTGCCCGAATCGGGCCAGACCTGGTCATGACCACCCCTCCCGGTCTGTCACCATTGAGTCATGGGTCAGCCGGAGAGCCGGGAATACGGCGTACCAGAGGAGTCAGCGCTTCCTCCGGGGCAGCGGCTGCAACGCGGCTGGCCGGTCACCCATTACGGGCCCGTGCCCAAGTTCAAGCCGGACCGCTGGGAGTTCAGGGTCTTCGGGGCCACGGCCGACGGCGAGAAGCACTGCTGGAGCCACGAGGAATTCTCGGAGCTGCCCTTCTCCACCGTCGTCGCCGATCTGCACTGCGTCACGAAGTTCAGCATGCTGGGGGCCGAATGGGGCGGTGTGCCCGCGGCCGCGATCGCTGATCTCGCGCCGCCCGCACCCCATGTCACCCATGTCATGGTCTGGGCCGAGTACGGCTACAGCGCGAATATGCGGCTCGCCGATTTCACCTCCGAGCGCGCCATGTTCGCCACCCACAAGGACGGCGAACTGCTCACCGCCGAGCATGGATTTCCGCTGCGGCTCGTCGTTCCGCATCTGTACGCCTGGAAGGGGCCCAAATGGGTCCGGGGCGTCGAGTACATGACCGCGGACCGGCGGGGCTTCTGGGAGGAGCGGGGATATCACAACCTCGGCGACCCCTGGCGGGAACAGCGGTACTCGTACCAGGAGGAGCCGGGCGACGGCCCGGAGCTCTGAGACCCCCGGGCCGTACGGGCCGGGGCCCGGCGGGGCTCAGCCGCGCAGCGCCTTCAGCCGCGCCACGTCCGCCGCGTGCCCCTCCGGGCCGCCGGGCGTCTCGATGATCAGCGGTACGCCCTCGGTCGCGGGGTGCCGCATCAGCTCCCCGAAGGGCTCCGCGCCGATGTGACCCGCCCCGATATTGGCGTGCCGGTCCTTGCGCTCACCGGCCGCCTCCTTGGAGTCATTGGCGTGGATCAGCTTCAGCCGCCCCTCGCCGACCGTCCGCACCAGCAGATCCAGGGTGTCCGTCACCCCTCGCGGAGCCGAGAGATCGTGCCCGGCCGCGTGGATGTGGCAGGTGTCCAGACAGATCCCGAGCCGGGGGTGGGAGTCGAGCGCCTCGAAGTACGGGCCGAAGTCCTCCGCCCGGGAGCAGAGCGAAGCGCCCTGCCCGGCCGTCGACTCCAGCAGCAGAAACGGATCGTCGTCATGGGTCAGCTCGTCCAGCAGCGGCAGCACCAGCTCCCGCACCTGGGCGAGCGCGACCGCACGGGTGCGGCCCCCGGTCGCGGAGCCGGTGTGGACCACCACCCCCCGCGCGCCGATCTCCCGGCCCCGGCGCAGCGAGTGGCGCATGGACTCGACCGACCGCTCGGCGGTCGCCTCGCTGTGCGAGCCGAAGTTGATCAGATAGGGGGCGTGGACATAGACCGACAGCCCCTCCTCGGCGCACCCGGCACGGAAGGCCTCGTCCTGTGCCGGGTTCCCGGCGGGCGTCGCCCAGCCGCGCGGATTGGCCACGAAGACCTGGAGGCTCTCCGCCTTGAGGTCGTGGGCGTAGCCGAGGCCGGTGGCGGCCAGACCGCCCGCCACGGGCACATGTCCGCCTACAGGGTTGCGCATGGCTGTCTTCGCAGTCCTTCGATGATGTCCGCGGTGGCCGGCCGTCCCCGGAGCGGGGATCACAGGCCCTTGATCCTGATGGTGACCGTGCTGCCCTCGGCGGCCCGGCCGCCCGCCTCGGGGGACTGCCCGGTCACGGTGTCCCCGAGGTAGGGGAAGCTCGTCTCGGCCTCCACCGTGAAGCCCGCCGACTCCAGGGCGCTCCTGGCGTCGTCCTCGCTCTCGCCGGTGACATCGGGCACGACGACCATGCGCGGGCCCTTGGACACCGTCAGGGTGACGGTGTCGCCCGCGCCCAGCCGCGCGCCGCCCGCCGCCGACTGGCGGGCCACGGTCCCCGCCTCCTTCGGCGAGTCCACCCGGCCCGGAGCGACCTCGACCGTGAAACCCGCGCCCTCCAGCTCGGCGGTCGCCTCGGCCACCCCGTCCCCGGTGACGTCCGGGACGGCGATCGGCGCGCCCCGGCTGACCACCACGGCCACGGCGGAGTCCGGCCCGCGCCGGGCCCCCGCCGCCGGTTCCGTACGGATCACGGAGCCCTGCGGGACCGTGTCGCTGAACTCCTCGGAGACCGCTCCCGGCGCGAGGCCGGCGTCCTTCAGCCGCCGCTCGGCGGCGTCGAGCGGCTCGCCCTTGAGGGAGGGCACCCGGACGGTCTCCGGGCCGCGCGAGACGATCAGCGTCACCGAGCCGTTGCCCCGGATGCGCTCGCCCGTCGCCGGATCGCTGCCGAGGACCGAGCCACGCCCCACGGTCTCGCTGAACTCCCGGCGCACCTCGCGCACGTCGAGCCCCGCGCCCTCCAGCTTCCGCCGGGCGTCGTCCTCGGCCGTGCCGATGACGGCCGGGACCCGGGTGAACTGGCCCGTGTTGATGTACCAGACGCCCGCGCCGGTCACGAGGACCGCCACCAGGGCCAGCACGACCGCCAGGACGCCCCTGCGGGGGAGCCCCCCGAGAGCGGTCCGGCGGCGCGCCGCGCCGCGCGGCCCGGCGTCGGCCGCGGGCCGGGGGAGCAGGGCGGTGTGCCCGGCCCCCGGCTCCTCGCCGGGCAGCGGTCGCGCGATGACGTCCGTACGCTCGTCCTCCGGCCCGGCGGACCGCCCGGCCTCCCGCTCCCGGGCGCGCGGCGGCACCAGGTCCAGCTGCTCCTCGGTCAGCTCCGCGCGCGCCCGGTGGGCCCGGGCCAGCAGCTCCACCGCGTCCGGCGGGCGGACCTCCGGATCGCGGGCGGTGGCCGAGGCCACCAGCTCGTCCAGCGCGACCGCGAGCCCCGGGACGGCCGCCGAGGGGGCCGGCACATCCTCGTTCAGATGGCGGTGGAGGACCCGGGCCGGGGTGTCGCCGGAGTGCGGCTTGACGCCGGTCAGCATCTCGTAGAGGACGATCCCGCAGGCGTACACATCGGTACGGGTGCCGGAGCCGCCCTCCTCGATCTGCTCGGGCGCGAGATAGGAGACCGTGCCCAGCACGGCCCCGGTGGTGCTGGTGACCGAGCCGACGGCCCGGACGAGACCGAAGTCGGCGACCTTCACCCGGCCGTCGTCCCCGATCAGCACATTCTCCGGTTTCACATCCCGGTGGACGAAGCCCGCCCGGTGCGCCGCGCCCAGCGCGGCCAGCACCGGCTCCAGGATGTCGAGCGCCGCCCTGGGCCGGAGCGCGCCGCGCTCGCGCAGCACGTCCCGCAGGGTGCAGCCGGCCACGTACTCCATCGCCAGATAGACGTAGGGGCCGTCCGTGCCCTGGTCGAAGACACCCACCACATTGGGGTGCGCGAGCCGGGCGACGGACTTGGCCTCGCGGATGAAGCGCTCCACGAAGGAGGCGTCGGCGGCCAGCGCCGGATGCATCACCTTGAGCGCCAGCTCGCGGTCGAGACGGGTGTCGACGGCCCGGTAGACCGTGGCCATGCCGCCGACGGCGACGCGCGCGTCGACGCGGTAGCGGCCGTCGAGCACCTGCCCGACAAGAGGGTCCTGGAGGGTCGTGTCCACCCCGCGATTCTACGAGCCGCCGCGGACACTCCCCGTCCCGCCGGGCCTCCCGGGGCCGTACGGTGACGGCCGGGGGCCCGTACGCGCTCAGAAGGCCGGTCGCTCCGGGTCCAGCGCCGCCAGTCCGGCGACCGGGGACGAGGCCTCGGCGAAGTGCCGGCGCGGGATGCGGCCCGCGCGGTGCGCGAGCCGGCCGGCCTCCACCGCGTGCCGCATCGCCTCCGCCATCAGCACCGGCTCCTGGGCGCGGGTGACGGCCGAGGCGAGCATCACGGCCGCGCACCCCAGCTCCATGGCGAACGCGGCGTCGGACGCCGTGCCCGCGCCCGCGTCCAGGATCACCGGGACCCCGGCCCGCTCCGTGATCAGCGAGAAGTTGTGCGGATTGCGGATGCCGAGCCCCGAGCCGATCGGCGAGCCCAGCGGCATGATCGCGGCGCAGCCCACGTCCTCCAGCTTCTGGGCGAGCACCGGATCGTCATTGGTGTACGGCAGTACGGTGAAGCCGTCGTCCACCAGCGTCTCCGCCGCGTCCAGCAGCTCGATCGGATCGGGCAGCAGGGTCCGCTCGTCCGCGACGACCTCCAGCTTCACCCAGTCGGTGCCCAGCGCCTCGCGCGCCAGCCGCGCGGTCAGCACGGCCTCGCCCGCGGTGAAACAGCCCGCGGTGTTGGGCAGCACCCGGATGCCGAGCCGGGTGAGCACGGAGATCACCGAGCCCTGGACGGTGGGGTCGACGCGGCGCATCGCCACGGTCGTCAGCTCGGTGCCGCTGGCGGTGAGCGAGCGTTCCAGCAGACTGAGGCTGGGGGCGCCGCCGGTGCCCATGATCAGCCGGGAGTCGAAGGCGGTGTCGGCGATGACGAGCCGGTCGTCGGACATCGCGGTCAGCCCCCCTGCACGGCGGTGAGGACTTCCACCCGGTCGCCCTCGCCGAGCGGGGTGCGCGACCAGTGGCCGCGCGGCACGACCGACTCGTTGACGGCGGCGGCGATGCCCGCCCCGGCGGTGGTCAGCTCCGCGATCAGGGTGTCCAGGGTGGTTCCGGGGGTGAGTTCACGCCGTTCGCCGTTGACGGAGACAGAGACGGCCACGGGCACGGTGCTCATACGGGCTGCTCCTGGGAGAGGGAAGAGAAGCGGCGGGGGGTGAAGGGGCCGGCTTCCGGCGGAAGCGCCCCGCCGGCCAGCGCGGCGGCCAGCACATCGCCGGTGACGGGGGCGAGCAGCACCCCGTTGCGGTGGTGCCCGGTGGCCAGCTGGAGTCCGGGCAGCTCGGTCGGGCCGAGCAGGGGCGCGTTGTCGGGGGAGCAGGGGCGCAGTCCGGCCCGGGTCTCGGTCAGCGGCAGCTCGGTGATGCCCGGCACCAGCTCATGGGCGTCGCGCAGCAGCTCGTACACCCCGCCCGCGGTGACGGTGGTGTCCCAGCCCAGCTCCTCGCTGGTCGCGCCGACGACGAGTTCGCCGTTGGTCCGGGGCACCAGATAGACATGGCTGCCGCGGACCACGGCCCGCACGGTCCGGGAGAGGAAGGGGCCGAAGGCGACGGGCACGGTCAGCCGCAGCACCTGGCCCTTGACCGGCCGGACCGGGGGCAGCACCTCGGGCGGGACGCCCGCGAGACGTCCGCTGAGGCTGCCGCCCGCCAGCACCACCTGACCGGCGGCGAGTTCGCTCCCGTCGTCCAGTACGGCTCCGGCCGCCCGGCCGCCGACGACCGAGAGCCGCTCGGCCCAGGCCCGGCGGAACGCCACCCCGGCCCGCTCGCAGGCGGTGACCAGGGCGGCCGTCAGCCGGCGCGGATCGACCTGATGGTCGCCGTCGACCCGCAGCCCGCCGCGTACGCCCGGTGCGAGCATCGGCTCCAGACGGCGGCACTCACGGCCGCTCAGCCACTGCGAGTCCAGTCCCGAGCGCAGCTGGAGGGCGTGCAGTTCGCGCAGATGGGCGCGGTCGTCGGCGTCGAGGGCGACGGAGAGGGTCCCGCAGGCGCGGTAGCCGACCTCCTGCCCGCTCGCCTCCTCCAGCTCGGCGACGAAGGCCGGGTAGCGGCGCGCGGATTCGAGGTTCAGGGCGAGCAGGGTCTCCTCGCCGTAGTGCAGTTCGGTGACGGCGGCCAGCATTCCGGCGGCGACCTGCGCGGCCCCGCCGCCCGGCCGCGGGTCGAGGACGGTGACGTCCATCCCGCTCAGCGCGGCGCGCCAGGCCGTGACCAGCCCGATGATCCCGCCCCCGACGACGAGGACGTCCGGTGATCGCGGCGGCCGGCCCTCTTCGGGCTCGGTACGACTGCCCGGGATACGCGACATGAGTGGTCGGCTCCTCCCTTCGCCGGCATGACCCGGATCAGGTTCGTACGGTCGGAGGCCGTCCAGCCTCCCTCTCAGCCCGGTGCGTCCGGGCTCCCGCGAGTGCTTTACGGTGGCCACCCTAACCCCAGGGCCCGACCCGCAGAAAGGCGCGGTGGGGCCGGGCGGGGCTCCGGGCATTCGGGCCGCGGGCTCCGGACTTGGGACTTCGGCGTGAGGGAGCACGGCAATGGCAAGGTCGCTCGACGGACTCGTCCTCGCACCGGTCGCCGACCAGGCACCGGGCCAGGTGGGCACGGGCACCCGCTTCCGCTATCACGAGCGGGACGGCGCGGTCTGGGCCGAGTACGCGGGAGGTGACGTGGTCCGGGGCCATCTGGTGGGCACCCGCGCGGGCGACCGTCTCGACTTCCGCTACGTCCAGCTGACGGCCGACGGAGCGACCTCCTGCGGCCACTGCGTCTCGACCGTGGCCGAACTCCCCGACGGCCGGGTGCGGCTGGCGGAGACCTGGGAGTGGGAGTCCCGGGAGGGCAGCGGCACCAGCGTGGTCGAGGAGCTGCCCGGCGGCGGCGAGACAGGGCCTTTTTCTGGCGATATGTCAGCTGCGTAAGGTTGAACCCGTGAATGATGCGACTGAGCAGCGGAGTCAGGGGCGGGCGCGGCGCGTGGTCGTCGTCGGCGCGGGCATGGCGGGCGTACAGACCGCCGTCGCCCTGCGGGAACAGGGTTTCACCGGGCGGATCACCCTGATCGGGGCCGAACCCCACCAGCCCTACGACCGGCCGCCGCTCTCCAAGGCCGTCCTCCTCGGCACCGCCGAGGGATCCGCCTTCGACGTGGACTTCGAGGCGCTCGACGTCGAACTGATCCTCGGCCGCGCGGTGACAGGCCTCCGGCCCGGCGACCGTGAACTGGACACCGAGGCCGGACCCGTCCCGTACGACGCCCTCGTCATCGCCACCGGCGCGGAGCCCGTCACCCTCCCCGGCGTCGAAGCCGTCCCCGGCGTCCATCTGCTGCGCACCCTCGACGACGCCGCCAGACTCCGTCCCGTCCTCGCCGCCCGCCACGACATCGTGGTCGTCGGCGCGGGCTGGATCGGCGCGGAGTTCGCCACGGCCGCGCGCGCGGCCGGCTGCGCGGTCACCGTGGTGGAGGCGGCCGACCGCCCTCTGGCCGGCTCGCTGCCCGCCGAGGTCACCGCCCCCATGACCGGCTGGTACGCGGAGCACGGCGTCGAACTGATCACCGGCGCCCGGGTCACCGCCGTCGAGCCCGGCACGGTCGTGGTCGACGAGGGGACCGGAGCGCCGCCCCGGCGGCTGCCCGCCGACGCCGTCGTCGTCGGCATCGGGGCCCGGCCGGCCACCCGCTGGCTCGCCGGCTCCGGCATCGCCACCGACCCGGGCGGCGCGATCACCGCCGACGAGTCCCTCCGTACCTCCCTCCCCGACGTCCACGCCGTCGGGGACTGCGCCTCCTTCCCCTCCGCCCGCTACGGCCGGCGGCTGCTCGTGCACCACTGGGACAACGCCCTCCAGGGCCCCCGGACCGTCGCCGCCAATGTGATCGCGGCGGGCGCGGGGGAGCCGCCGGTGCGCTACGACCCGGTGCCCTACTTCTGGTCCGAGCAGTTCGGCCGCTTCGCGCAGTACGCGGGGGACCACGCCGACGCCGACACCACCCTGTGGCGCGGCGGGCCCGGCGAGGCCGCCTGGACGGTGCTGTGGCTGCGCGACGGGGCCCTCGTCGCCCTGCTCGCCGTGGACCGCCCCCGCGATCTGGCCCAGGGCCGCAAGCTGATCCTCTCCGGGGCCCGGCTGGACGCCCGGCGGGCCGCCGACCCCGCCGTACCTCTGAAGGCCGCGTCGGCCGGAAGCTGAAACGAGTCGGTGAAACGGCTCTGACCAGGTACGATTCCAGGATTCCGGATTCCCGGACACAGATCGGGGCGGAGCCCGGCTACCGACTGTCAGTCCCAGATGGCAGGCTTGTCCCGTGACCGAGATTGACGCAAAGATCGATGCCCTCGTACCCGCCTGGCTCACCCTCCCCGACATCGCCGAATTCCTCGGCATCGAGGTGACGCGTGTGCGCCAGCTGGTCAAGGAGGGCCAGCTGATCGCCGTGCGCCGCGGTGAGAACAGGGCGCTCCAGGTGCCCGCCGCCTTCATCGACGGAGACAAGGTCGTCAAGGGCCTCTCCGGCACCCTGACGCTCCTGAGGGACGACGGCTTCACCGACGCGGAGATGCTGGAGTGGCTCTTCACTCCGGACCCGAGCCTGCCGGGCACGCCCGCGCAGGCGCTCACCGAGAACCGCGGCACCGAAGTGAAGCGCAGGGCCCAGGCCCTCGCCGTCTGAGAACCGCGCCCATACCCGGCCGGCGCAGCCGGCACACCACAGCGGTGTGCGGGCGGGCCCGCCGCGCCCTGCGCGGCGCGCGCCCGCCCGCATCCCGTCGACACCCCGGGGGACCCAGGGCCTCTCGTTCGGATCAGGCTGGGCTCGCGTGCCCTGGCATCATGCTCCCCCTGTGCCTTCGGCCCGGGAGGTGCCCCCACGCGGCGTTGTCGTCAGTCGCCTGCGGCCCCCTGGGCTTCGCCCGGGAGGTATCCCCTCCGCGTGGGCTTCTTCCTCCGCCTGGGGGCACCACCCGCGCCGGAGGCCCAGGGGGAGATCCACGGCATCAGAACCCGCTCCCTGATCCAGCCTGATCCGAACGAGAGGCCCTCGCCATGCCCACGAAGCGCCCGTCGCTCGCCGACGCCCGGCTCTACCTCTGCACGGACGCCCGCAAGCGCCAGGGAGACCTGGCCGCGTTCCTCGACGCGGTCCTCCCCTCCGGCGTCGACATCGTGCAGCTGCGCGACAAGGGCCTGGAGGCCGCCGAGGAGCTGGAGCAGCTGCGGATCCTCGCCGACGCCTGCCGTCGGCACGGCACACTGCTCGCGGTGAACGACCGGGCGGACGTCGCCCACGCCGCCGGGGCCGATGTGCTCCATCTGGGCCAGGGCGATCTGCCCGTCCCCGCCGCCCGCGCCATCCTCGGCCCGGCCCCCCTGGTGGGCCGCTCCACCCATGCCCCCGCCGAGGCTGCCGCCGCCGCCGTCGAGCCGGGCGTGGACTACTTCTGCACCGGCCCCTGCTGGCCCACCCCGACCAAGCCCGGCAGGCACGCGCCCGGACTGGACCTCGTCCGGTACACCGCCGCGCTGGGGACCGACCGCCCCTGGTTCGCCATCGGCGGCATCGACGCGGACAACCTCGACCAGGTGCTGGACGCGGGAGCCCGCCGGATCGTCGTCGTGCGGGCGATCACCGAGGCGGCCGACCCGGCCGCCGCCACGGCCGCCCTCAGCAAGCGGATCAGGGCCCGCGACCTCGGATGAGACATCGGGGCCCATCACCGCACACCATCTGATACCAGCCGTTACCAGGCGTGGTGATCAAGCCTATTCGTGAGCGCCGTGTGTCCGATTGGTGGACTTGTGTTGGGGGGCTCCCCCGACCCTCGGTAACCTGCGGGTATGGCCCTCGGAACCTCTTCGATCAGGACGGACCGCGCACTGACCGTGCGCGAACTGCTCGCGACCGGCAAGACCTCCTACTCCTTCGAGTTCTGGGCGCCCAAGACCGAGAAGGGCGAGCGCAACCTCTGGAACGCGCTGCGCCGGATCGAGGCGGTCGCCCCGAGCTTCGTCTCCGTGACCTACGGCGCGGGCGGTTCCACCCGTGCCGGCACGGTCCGGGCCACCGAGCAGATCGCCGCCGACACCACCCTGACCCCCGTCGCCCACCTCACGGCGGTCGACCACTCCGTCGCCGAACTCCGCAACATGATCGGCCAGTACGCCGATGCGGGAATCCGCAACATCCTCGCCGTCCGGGGAGACCCGCCCGGCGACCCCATGGGCGAGTGGGTCAAGCACCCCCAGGGCGTCGGATACGCGGCCGAACTGGTCCGGCTCATCAAGGAGTCCGGCGACTTCTGCGTGGGCGTCGCCGCCTTCCCCGAGATGCACCCCCGCTCCCAGGACTGGGACAGCGACATCCGCCACTTCGTCGACAAGTGCCGGGCCGGGGCCGACTACGCCATCACCCAGATGTTCTTCCGTCCCGAGGACTATCTGCGGCTGCGCGACCGCGTGGAGGCGGCGGGCTGCGAGACTCCGATCATCCCGGAGATCATGCCCGTCACCAGCGTCAAACAGCTCGAACGCTTTGCCCGGTTGAGCAATGCCGCGTTCCCGGATGGACTGAAAGAACGGATCCTCAGCGTCAAGGACGATCCTGCCGCTGTACGCTCCATGGGAATAGAGTTCGCGACCGAGTTCTGTGCGGAGCTGCTCTCCGAGGGTGTTCCCGGGCTGCACTTCATCACGCTCAACAACTCCACCGCGACACTGGAGATATACGAGAATCTCGGACTGCACCAGCAGTCCTGATCGGCTCCGCCGCCCCGCCCCGGGGCGGGGGCCGAGGGAGAGGGGCGGGCATGGGCTGGACGGTCCTCTACATCGCATTCGGCGTGGTGGCGCTGTGGCTGCTCGGTGAGGTGCTGCTGCAGTACAAGGCGCGGCTGCGCTGGCGGCTGCTGGCCTTCGGCGGATTCCTGGGCGTGGTCCTGGGTGTGCTGATCCCCTCCGTGGTGGTGATCGGGCTCGGCGCGATCGCCTTCGCGGTCGGGCAGACCTGTGTGACGCTCTCCTTCCGCCGGGGCTTCTCCACCGGCTGGGCGATCGGCGGCCGGTCCGGCGCGAGCCGCCGCCGCAAGGACGGCGACGAGGAGGAGGGGCGCGAGCCCGCGCTCCAGGTCTCCGGCCTGGAGGAGACCGGGGTCCTCTCCTACGACCCGCCCGCCGTCGACGACTTCGGCTCCGCGAGCTTCGGCCCCGAGCCGGTCTACGAGCCCCAGCCGATGCCCGACGACACCAACGGATACGGCGTCTACACCGGCCCCGGCCCCGGCCCCGAGGCGGCACCCGTGCCCGACCAGGGCGGCCAGGGCGACGGCTACGGCCAGTACGACCCCTACTACGGCGACCAGCCGCAGCATCAGCCGCCCGGCCAGGACGAGTTCGCCGCCGGGCAGCAGCAGTACGCGGCCTACTCCGACCCCTATGTGGGCGGCCAGCAGTACAACGCCTTCGAGAGCTACGACAGCTTCGGCAACCCGCAGCAGTACGGCGCGGACGCGTACTACCCGCAGCAGTCCTACACGGACACCCCGCCCGGCGGGGTCTGGGTCCCGCAGCAGCGGGACACCGAGCAGCAGCAGGACCAGCCCGCGCCCCAGGGCTACGGCCCCGAGCACGACGAGGGCCAGTACCGCTACTGAACCCGGGCCGCCGGGGCCCGTCCGGTCCCCGGCGACCGCTGTGAGGGGCCCCTTACCGCGAGCCCTTGAAGTCCGCGCCTTCCACGATCAGTCCGGCCACCAGCGCGCCGGACATCCCCGAGTGCGCCAGCCCGCCGCCCGGATGGGCCCGGCCGCCCGCCAGATGGAGCCCCGGCAGCCGGGTGGTGTTCGCCGGGCGCAGATGCCGCCCGCCGGGCCCGGCCAGCGCGGGCGCGGGTATGCCGCCCGTCTCGGCGGGGGTCAGGATCTCGTGCCACAGCACCCGCTCGCGCAATGCGGCGGGGCTCTCGCCCAGGGACCGGGCGGCGGCGTCGATCAGTGTCTCCGCGCAGCGCTCCCGCAGCGCCTTGTCGCTCCAGTCGACCCCGGTCCCGGCCCCGCCGCCGTCCCCGTGGCCGGCGACCGTCGCCGAGACGGTGATCGCCTCATGGTCCCCGTCCGGACGGGTCCGCGGGTCGTCGGGCCGGAGCACGGTGACGGTGGGCAGCTCGGCGACCCGGCCGCCGAACACGGCCGCGGCCTCGACGCCGGTGTCCGGCGCGTGCACCACACCGCGGTGCACGGCCGACGCCGGTCTGGCCCCCCGGACTGCCAGCAGCACCGAGAGTCTGCCGGGCAGCGGTCCGCCGCCCGACTCCTCCGGCGGCCGGACATCGCCCTCGCCCCACAGCTCCCGGCCGGGGGCCGTCGCAGGGGGCCCGCCGCCCGCCACCACATGATCGGCCTCGGCCGTCGAGCCGTCCGCCAGCACGACGCCCGCCGCGCGGCCGTCCCGCTCCAGGACCGAGACGACCTCCGCCCCGAAGACGAACTCCACCCGCCGGGTCGCGCACCGCTCGTACACCGCGCGGGCCAGCTCCCGCAGCCCGCCCTCCACATACCAGCTGCCGAACGTCTGCTCCATGTACGGCAGCAGCGCGGCACTCGCGGGCGCGTGCCGGGGATCCAGCCCGTACCCCAGCACACACCCCTCGAAGAGCGCCGCCAGCCGGGGATCCTCCAGCTCCCACGCGCCCACCTCGGCGACCGTGGCCGCCTGCCGGGTGCGCAGCAGCCTGCGCCGCCTCGGGGCGGGGTAGGGATCGCGCTCCAGCACCCGCCAGTCGGGCCACAGGGGCTCCTCCAGCAGCGGCCGCCGCGAGCGGTCCCAGGCGTCCCGGGCCCGGCCCAGGAAAGCGCCCCAGCGCTCGCCCGCGCCGCCGCCGAGCGCCGACTCCAGCGCGGTGACGATGCCCGCCCGCGAGGCGTCGGGCAGCGCCGCCTCGGAGCCGTCGGCGAAGAGATGCCTGCTCGCCGGGTCGACCTGGACCAGCGAGACGCAGCGCTCCAGCGGCTCCCGGCCGGTCTTCAGAAAGAGATCCCGCCAGACGGCGGGCAGATGCAGCAGCCCCGGCCCGGTGTCGAAGACGAAGCCGTCCCGCTCGAAGGAGCCCACCGCGCCGCCGTACGTCGCCGAGCGCTCGTACACCGTCACCCGGTGGCCCGCGACGGCCAGCCGGGCAGCCGCCGCCATCGAGCCCATCCCCGCGCCGATCACCGCAATCCGTGCCATGCCGACGACTCTATCGACCGCCACCGACAATCCCTCCCCGGGCCCGGGAAGGGCCAGGTCAGCACTGGTCAGCCCAGGATCGGCCGGTCGCGCGCCAGACGGTCCAGCAGCTCCTGCGCCGCCGGGTCGGCCGGGGTCTGGACGAGCAGCAGCACCCCCGCCTCGGCCACCGGGCGCAGCAGCGAGAAGGTCAGGCGCAGCACGTCCGTACCGCCCGGGACGCCGTCCGAGGCGCGCGCCTCGACCGTGGTGGGCGGGAAGTTCGCGACCGTCCGGCACTGCCACCGGTCGGCCGCGTCGGGCCGTGCCCGGTGCAGCAGCCGGGTGATGTCCGAGGCGCGCGGGTCGTCCGGGACATGCCCGGCGGCGGTGCGGAACTGCTCGTACAGGCCGCGCAGCAGCGGTTCGCCGTCCACGAGCCGGTAGTCGCCCGGAGGGCCGGAGGCCAGCTGGAGCAGGAGGTTGCGCCGCTCCTCGGGGAGGTCCTCCGGGTCGCCCCACAGCCGGCGGTGGGCCGCGTTGGCGGCCAGGATGTCCAGCCGCTCGTCCAGGATCAGCGCCGGGGCCGTCCCCCAGCCGTGGATCAGCCGCAGGGTCTCCGGACCGACGCCGTCCGGCCCCGGTCCGGCGGGCGGCGCGACCGGCAGGAACCCGGCCAGCGCGAGGGCGTGCCGGTGCGCGTCCGGCTCCATCCGCAGCGCCCGGCAGACCGCGTCGACGACCTGCCGCGACGTGGCCACCCTGCCCTGTTCCAGCCAGGTGTACCAGGCGACGCTGACCCCGGCCAGCGCGGCGACCTCCTCGCGCCGCAGCCCCGGGGCGCGCCGCCGGCCGCCCCCGGAGAGACCGACGTCCTGGGGGCCGATCCGCTCTCGTGAGGCGCGCAGATGAGCGCCCAACTCGCGGCGCAGGGACCCCTCCATGCCGATGATCCTATGAGTCTCGCTCACCCCATGAACGGTGGCCTGTCTGCGGCGGCCGGTCAAGGAGAGCCTGGCGGCATGACAGCGAACAGCACGAACCGGCCGCCCTCCCCGGTGTGGCGGCGGCGCAACGACTCCTCCGACCTCACCGAACCCCGTGTCCTCGTCCGGGTCTTCCTCCCGCTCGGCGGCCTGGACGCCGGCATCGACTTCTACGAGCGCCTCCAGGGGACGGAGGCCGACGCCAGGTTCTCCTTCGGCGCGCTCCGGCTCGCGACGGTCGGCGCGTTCCTCCTCATCGAGGGCGGCGAGGAGGAGGTGCGGCCCTACCGCGCGACGGCCGGGACCCTGCTGGTGGCCGATGTGCGGCCGTACCACGACCGTCTCCTCGCGGCGGGCGCGGAGATCACCGTCCCGCTCCAGAAGGTCCCCACCGGCATGGGATTCAATGTCCGGCACCCCGACGGGACCGAGGTCGAGTACGTCCACCACCGGCCCACCAGCACCGGCGACTGAGTCCCTCCCGAGCGTCTCCGGGCCGCCCGGAGGCGCTCACTCCGGAGGCCGGGTGATCTCCGGCGCGCCCACCTGGTCCGCCAGCCGCCGCTCCTCCCGGCGCTGGGCCCGGCGTCGCAGGAACCGCCGGATCCGCGAGGCGAGGAAGAACAGCGTGACGATGCCCAGCACCAGCAGCGTCCCGGCGATGATCGCCGCCGCCACCGGGTTGAAGAGGGCGAAGGCGAGGATGCCGCTCGCCCCCACGTCCTCCGCCGTGCTCAGGGCGACATTGCTGAACGGCTCCGGCGAGGTGTTGACCGCCATCCTGGTGCCGGCCTTCACCAGATGGCTCATCAGGGCGGTCGTGCCGCCCACCGCCCCGGCGGTGATCTCCGGCAGCGAGCCGTTCTCGCCGGCCAGCAGCGCGGCCACCACCGCGCCCGCCACCGGCCGGATCACGGTGTGGACGGTGTCCCACACGGAGTCGACGTACGGGATCTTGTCGGCCACCGCCTCGCACAGGAAGAGCACCCCGGCGACGACCAGGACATCGGTCCGCTGGAGCGCCTCGGGCACCTCGTCGGTGATCCCGGCGGCCCCGAACAGACCCAGCAGCAGAACCGCCGCGTAGGCGTTGATCCCGCTGGCCCAGCCGCTCGTGAAGACAAGGGGGAGTACGGACACGGGGGCGATCGTAACCAGTGGGGACCGGGGAACGGGCGGCAGCGCGCGGCTGAGTACGGATACCTATACCTAGCCCCGCGAATGAGTACGCGCGCGGATGGGACGCCCCCGGCCGGGACGGAAGAGTGGAGCACACCGAGGGGGACGCGGCACCGGAACCGCCGACACGGGGCGGCGGAACGGCGCGGCTCCCCCGGAGTGACGGGGGAAGCAGGACGGGGTGCCTCCCGAGAGGGAGGTCCCCGGCACCACAGGGGGGTGACCCGGGGGAACACATCCGGGACACGGGGGGAGCACGGGGGGGACGGGGGAGGAGTACGGGGGAAACGGAAAGCGCCGGTCCGGCGGAGACTCGGGGGAGTCCCGCCGGACCGGCGCTTTCCGTTTCCCGCGGGCCCTGGACCCGTACATACCCGTCAGCGCCCGCCGACCCGCCCGTGCAGCAGCCGCGACAGCGCCGAGTGCACATCGTCCAGCGACCGCTCCCGCTGGAACGACTGCCAGTCCAGCGCCGCCACCAGCACCATCCCCACCAGCGCCGCGGCGGTGAGCGGAATATCGATCTCCTCGCTCAGCTCACCGTTCTCGACGGCCTCCCGCAACACCGTCTCGACCACCGCCACCGCCTGCTGACGCACCACCAGCAGCGTCGACTGCCAGGCCCGGTTGGTGCGCCACAGCTCGGCGACGAAGAGCTGGGTGAAGGCCGGATAGCGGTCGATGAAGGCCAGTCCGGCCCTGATCATCTCGTCCAGCGCCTCGACCTTGGTGCCGCCGCGCGCCGCCGTGTCGTCCGCAGCCGACTGCAAGGACGCCGTCAGCAGACCGACGCCGTACCGCAGCAACTCCTCGAACAGCTCGGTCTTGCTCTTGAAGTTGTAGTAGACCGTGCCCTTGGCGACCCCCGCGCGCTCGGCGATCTCGTCCACCGTGGTGGCGGAGAAGCCCTGCTCGGCTATGAGCGTCACGGCGGCCTCGTAGAGCTTCGCCCGGGTCGCCCGGCGTCTGGTGCTGCTGCTGTCGCTCGCGTCCATGGCGCCGATTGTCACAGGTCTCGCGGGTTTCACGGGCTCCGTTCCACCGAGGGACCCACCGAGGGACCTACCGTGGGACCCGTCGCGGGCCGGCCCGCTCACAGGCTCAGCTCGGGATGGAGCCGGTCCAGCGTCCACACCTGCTTGCGCCGCGCGGACAGCGCGGTGAGCGCCAGCGCCCCCGCGGTGAAGGCGAGCAGTACCGCGCTCGCCTGCCACACCGGGTCGAGCCCGCCGCCCGTGATCAGCCTGCGCAGGGCCTCCACCACATGACTCATCGGCAGGAACGGGTGGATCGCGTTGAAGAACGCCGGGCTGGTCTGGACGGGATAGGTGCCGCCCGCCGAGGTCAGCTGGAGCATCAGCACCGCCAGGACGAGAATCCGCCCGGCCGCGCCGAAGCGGGCGTTCAGCCACTGGATGATCGAGGCGAAGCAGCCGATGACAAGGGCGAGGAAGGCGACCGTGCCGCCCGCGTGCGCCATCCGGAGCCCCAGCGACCAGTGCAGCACCGCCATCAGCGCACCGACCTGCACCAGCCCGATGGCCACCACCGGCAGCCAGCCCGCCAGCGCGATCCGCCAGGCCGAGCCGCCCGCCGCGAGCGCCCGCCGGTTCATCGGCGCGATGATCATGTACGCGACCATCGCGCCCACCCAGAGGGAGAGCGGGATGAAGTACGGCGCGAACCCGGTGCCGTAGTTGGGGGCCTTGTTCAGGGTCTGGCTCGCCAGCTGGACCGGGTCGGCCATCACCTCCGTACGCCGGTCACGGTCCTTCTCGTCGTAGTCGGGGATCTTGGCCACGCCGTCGTGCAGTCCGCCGGCCAGCTCGGCGGAGCCGTCGGCGAGCTGGAACAGACCGCCGTCCAGGGCTCCGGCGCCCTTCTTGAGCTTGTCCACCCCGCTGTCGATCTCACTGGACCCCGACTGGGCCCCGGTCAGCCCGGTGCGCAGCTCGGTCAGTCCCCGCGAGATGCTCCGCGCGCCCGAGTCGAGCGCGCCGACCTTGTCAAGGGCGCTCGCCAGATCGCTCTCCAGCCCGGGCGAGCGCGCGGCGAGGGCCGTCGACTTCTTCTCCAGGTCGGCGACGCGGGCGTCGAGCGCGCGCAGCTCGTCCTGGTTGTCCTTGACCAGGGCGCTGACGCCCGCCGCCGCCGTGGCGGTTTCGGCGGCCAGGGCCGTGGCGCGCTCCAGCGCCGGGCAGGCGACGGGAGCGGCCGTGTCCTTGACCGTGTCCTCCGCCGTGTCCTCCGCCGTGCCCTCCACCGGGGTCTTCGCCGGAGCCTTCGCCGGGTCGACGCACTGCGCCCGGTGGACGGCCGCCAGTTCGTCGGAGGCCTTCTGCGCCCGGGTCGCCGCGCCGGGGGCGGCCGTCGTCAGCTCGCCGAGTCCGGAACGGATGGTCTTGGTGGCCTCGGTGACCAGCCGGGCCGCCTCGCCTATCGACTTGCCGTCGTTCTTCAGATAGGGGCGGACGCCGTCGGCGATGCCGTTGACGCGCTCGTTGGCCGCCCGGGTGCCGTCGGCGAGCTGCCGGGCGGCGGCCTCCAGATCGCCCGCGCCCCTGTTCAGCTCGGCGAGCCCGCCGGTCAGCCTGCCGGTGTTGTCCTTGGCGTTCCGCAGGCCGTCGGCGAGCTTCTTGGAGCTCTCCTTCGCGTCCCCGATGCCGCCCTTCAGATCGTCGGCGCCCTTCGCCGCGTCCTCGGTCGCGCCGTGGATGTCGGAGAAGGAGATGAAGATCCGGTCCAGGAACGACCGCGACGCCTTGGTCGACGCGGCGGTGCGCACCTCTGCGAACACCGTCCGCGAAACCTGCCCGACGATGTAATTGTTGGCGTCGTTGGTGCGGACCTGGAGGGCGCCGGTCTCCGGGCTGTCCCCGGAACTGGACGCGACGCGCTCGCTGAAGTCCTTCGGCATGGTCAGCGAGAGGTAGTACGCGCCGTCCTCGACGCCCTCGCGGGCCTCGGCGGCGCTCACCTCGTGCCAGTCGAAGACATCGCTGTCACGCAGCTTCCCGGCGATCTCGTCGCCGGCCGTGACCTTCTTGCCGTCGGCGGTGGCCCCCTTGTCGTCGTTGACGAGGGCGACGGGGATCCGGTCCAGCTGTCCGTACGGGTCCCAGAACGACCACAGGTACAGCGCGCCGTACAGCAGCGGCAGCAGCACGATCGCGACCACCGCCGCCCGGGGCAGCCTGCCCCTGCCGAATCGCCTCAGCTCAAGCGCGGCCAGTCTCGGCGAACGCATCGGCCGTCCCCTCCCCCTCGTGTGTCGCGGTGCCGATGACCTCGGCGGTGTCGGTGCTGTCGGCGGGTCCGGCCGGTCCGGTGTCGCCCGCCCGGACGACCACGGCCCCCTCCGGGGCCTGGCTGCACACCGTCAGCACGGTCGTCCCCGAGGCGGCGACCGAGCGCAGCAGGTCCCACGCCTCCACCCGGTCGGCGTCGGAGAGCTTCAGATCGGCGTCGTCCACGCCGAGCAGCCGGGGGCGGCCGATGAGCGCGAGCGCGACCGACAGCCGCAGCGCCTCCATCCGCTCCAGCTCGCGTATGGGCGTACGCCCCGCCCTGGCCAGGGAGGCCGGGTCGAGACCGGCCCCGGCCAGCGCCTCCTCGATCCGCCCCCGGGCCGCGGCGACCCGCTCGGAGCGGGGGCGCAGCAGGGCGCGGAGGGAGCCGTCGAACCGGCGCTGGAGCAGGGCGCGCTCCCGCAGATGCTCGTCGACGGTCAGCGCGGGGTCGAGTTCGCTCACCGACGGCACCGGGCCGAGCGCGCTGATCCGGCGGAGCGCGGCCATTTTGCGCGGCAGCGGCAGCCCGCCGACCTCGGCACGGCCCTCGGCGGGACGCATCCGGCCGGTGAGCGCGAGCAGCAGACAGGTCCGGCCGGAGCCGGAGGGGCCTTCGATCGCGATGAGCGAACCGGGCCCGGCGTCGATGTCGACCGAGCGGAACGCCCAGCCGCGCGGGCCCTTGAGGCCGAACCCCTCCGCGAAGACGGCCGCCCCGTGCGGGCTGTCCACGTACCCTCCCCATTTTTATACTGACCAGTCAGTGCAAAAGTTAGCGCCGGATCGACAGTTGAAGCAAAAGCGCAGGTCAGGGCCGATTGTCAGTGGGGTCCCGCACGATGGACACATACGGCCACAGTGCCGTCACGCGACGACAGGAGGTTCGTCATGGCAAGCGACCACATGGCTGCCGCTCACCGGCACCGTGCCACCGGCCCTGTCCCCTCACCGACCGGGCCCGCGAGCGATGTGCACCCCGTCGCGCGGCGCGCCTCGGCGCCGCCCGCGGCCCTCACCCTCCTCGCCCAGGCCCGCGCCGGTCTCGCCGAGGCCGCCGCCCTGACCGTGCCCAACGAGCGGTATGCCACCGCCCATCTGGCCGCCCTGCGCACCGCCGCCGCCGTGCTCGCCGCCCGGGGGTATCCCGACAGCCCGCCCGCCGCCGCCCGGGGCGGCGGGACCCCTGTCCGCCGGGGCCGCCGGGCGGGCATCCGCAGCGCCTGGGAGCTGCTGCCCGAGTCCGCTCCCGAACTGGCCGAGTGGAGTGCCCACTTCGCCGCGGGCGCGCCGCGCAGAGCCCGCGCCGAGGCCGGCATACACGGCGCGGCGAGCGGCGGCGAGGCCGACGATCTGCTGAGGGACGCGGGGATGTTCCTCCGGCTGGCCGAGCGTCTGCTGGCCCTCGGGCCCGCCCTGCCCCGGCCCCGGGCCGACCCGGCGGCCGGGTGAATCCTCGGCCGCCCGGGACCCCCGGCGGCCGAGGGGCGGGACGCGGCGGCGGCCTCCCGGAGGGAGGCAATAGGGTGGGTGATGTCCTCAGCCGCATGAGAGCCTCCCTCGCGAGAGGCGCTCGACGAGAGCCCACCGTCCACCGCGAAAGCCCCCGACCTGCGGTCCCCGGACCCCGGTCGCGGTTCCACGCCCGCCCCGCCCGCCCCCGAGCGGCCCGGGGCGCCACCGCCCGAGGAGTCAACTGCCGTGCCGGACCCGTCCGCCCGCGGGGCAAACCCGCCGCGCCCGCCCCGCGCCTCCCTGCGTACCTCCGTGGTCTGGGAGGTCCTGAAGGACGCACTCGACCGCAGGGTCAAGGCCACCGGGAGGGACGCCCTGGACGTCCTCGACACCGGAGGCGGCAGCGGGTCCTTCGCGGTGCCCGTCGCCCAGCTCGGCCACCGGGTCACCGTGGTCGACCCCAGCCCCAACGCGCTCTTCGCGCTGGAGCGCAGGGCCGCCGAGGAATCGGTCGCCGACCGGGTCCGGGGTGTCCAGGGCGATGTGCACGGCCTCTTCGACGTGGTGGAGCGCGGCGGCTACGACGCGGTGCTCTGCCACGGGGTCCTGGAGTTCGTGGACGACCCGGCCGAGGGCGTCAGCAACGCCGTGGCCGCGCTGCGGCCCGGCGGCGCGGTCAGCCTGCTCGCCGCCGGGCTCGGCGGCGCGGTCATCGCCCGGGCCCTCGCCGGGCACTTCGCCGAGGCCCGCCAGGCGCTCACCGACCCGGCCGGCCGCTGGGGCGACGCGGACCCGATCCCCCGGCGCTTCACCGCCGAACAGCTCACCGAACTGGCCGAGCGGGCCGGAGTGGAGGTCGGCGCGGTGCACGGAGTGCGCGTCTTCGCCGACCTCGTTCCCGGTGTCCTGGTGGACACCGAACCGGGCGCGCTGGACGCCCTGCTCAAGCTGGAGGCCGCCGCCGCCGAGCTGCCCGCCTTCCACTCGGTCGCCACCCAGCTGCACGTACTGGGCGAGAAGCGCGGCTGATCAGCGGCGCAGCCGCAGATGGAGTACGCCACAGACCCCCCGATCGTGTCCTTCGCCCCGTATGATCGAGGGACACCATCCGGCATGACGGATCGGAGGTTGGGGAATCTAGGCCTCAGCAGCCAAAGTCGCCGTGGCGGCCCAAACTGTCGAAGTGGCTAGAGGGCGGGTTTCACGGGGGCGATTCCCTGCCTATCCTGAAAGGGCCGCAAACGGTCGCCCCCGCGGCCGACGACTAGGAGGACTCCGTGCCGCTCTCGGAGCACGAGCAGCGAATGCTCGAGCAGATGGAGCGAGCGCTGTACGCCGAAGATCCCAAATTCGCTACAGCGCTTGAGGGAAGCGGGCTGCGTACGTACACCCGGCGACGGGTCTACCAGGCGGTTGCAGGCTTCCTGGTGGGTATCGCGCTCCTCATGGCCGGAATGGTCGCGCAGATCATCTTGATCAGTGTGGTGGGATTCCTCGTCATGCTGGGCTGCGCGGTCCTGGCGGTCACCGGATGGCGCAAAGCGCCCAAGCCGGGTGAGCAGCAGACCCTGGGGGAGACGGCGGGCACAGCAGCCCGTCGACAGCCCCGTCAGCGCAAGTCGATGATGAACCGGATCGAGCAGCGGTGGCAGCGCCGCCGCGACGAACAGGGCCACTGAGACACCGCGGTCGCCCGGCCCGGCAGCCCGGACACCCTCCGGTACGCCTTCGACCGGCCCGCGCCATGCCCTCACCTCCGGCCGTGCCCAGCGCACGCCGGAGCGCCCCAGGGGCCATGCCGTGACGCCGTTCCGACCGCCGCCGATCAAGGCGTTCCCGAAGGGAACACTCCCGCGCCGAACACTGTGAGCCTCACCGGTCACAGGGGTTCGGCGCTCCGTGTTTCTGCGGCGGCCGTGTTCGCCGGATGCCTGGGTGCTCGCGAGGCGGCTGTGCCTGCGGGACGGCTGTGGGGCCGACGCTCCGGGCGTCGGCCCCACAGCCACTCTCTTCCGTCGGCTCAGCCCTGCCGGCCGGCCGTGCCGGGCCGCAGCGCCGCCCATCGCTCCCGGCTCCAGCGGCTCCACCGCTCGGTGAACGCCGCCCACCAGGCGGATCCGGCCCAGATCACCCGGACGGCTGAACGCGGCAGCAGCAGTGCCCGCAGCCGTGCCCTGCGGCCCGCTCCGGCCCGCAGCCCGCTCCGGACCGTCCTGGCGTCCTCGGCGAGCCCGGCGATCGGCCCGGGCCGGGCCGCGTAGAGCACCTGCTCGACCGCTCCGGCGACCCGGTGCGCGGCGGCCGCCGCCGCACCGTCCAGCCCGCCCAGCTCCACGATCCGGCCGGCGGTCCGGCGCGGGGTCAGCGAGTCGTCCGGCCCGATGCCGTGGTCCCAGGCCGTGTCCAGCACCTCCCGCCAGGCCGCCAGCGCCCGCGCCCGGACGTCCTGGGGCGTGCGCCCCGACGAGCCCAGCCGGCGCGCGGTCACCCGCCGCCGCCACAGCAGCGGCAGCAGGATCAGCAGCACGGCCGCCGCCACGCCCAGGCCGATCAGCAGCACCGTCCCCAGCGAGCCGTCCGAGCCCGTGGTAGTGGTCTCCTCGGTCGGAACCGCAGGGCCGCACTCATTGAGCCGCCGCAGCTCGGGCGGGCAGCTGTCCGAGGCGGTCGGAGCCGCCGACGGCTGGTCGGAGGCCGTCTCGGTGGGCTCCGCCGGGTCGCTCGGGCCGCCCGCCACGACGTCCTCCAGCGTGTGGTCCGGCTGGGTGCCCCGGCTCGGCGTCGGCTCGAACCGCGTCCAGCCGACGCCCTCGAAGTACAGCTCCGGCCAGGCGTGCGCGTCCTTCGTGGTCACCGACATGGTGCCGTCGCCCCGCGCGGTGCCCGGGGTGAAGCCCACCGCGACCCGGGCCGGTATGCCCAGCGTCCGGGCCATCGCGGCCATCGAGAAGGAGAAGTGGATGCAGAAGCCCTGCTTCTGCCGGAGGAAGCGCGAGATGGCGTGGACGCCCGTACCGGAATCGACCTCGGTGTCGTAGGTGAAGCCGCCGTCCTCGGCGAACCACTTCTGGAGCCGTACCGCCCGCTCGTGGTCGTTCTTCGCCCCCTTGGTGACCCGCTCCGCCGTCCGCTCGACCACGGAGGGGAGATTCTCCGGCAGCTCGGTGTACTCGCGCAGCAGATCGGCGGGCGCGGGCGGCGCGCTCGCCAGCTGCTCGGGCTCCGGCTTCACCGCGAGGCTGGAGACGCTGTACTTCGCGCCCCGGGAGTCCTCGCCCCGATACCCGACCAGGGTCCGCCCGGCGGGCTCGAACCGCCAGCGCCCGCCGATCCGCACCTGGGTCGCCGGGTAGGGCAGCGGCAGCCAGCTCTGCCGGTAGTAGTCGGCGGCCGTGATGGTCGTCCTGACCGGCTCGGTGGCCACCGCCGTGCTCAGCCCCTCCGGCTGGGGGAGCCGGTCCGGCACCTCCGTGACATCGCGGTCCGAGGACTTCCAGGTCGTGCCGTCGAATCTGTCCAGCGCCACTATCCGGAGATAGAAGTCGTCGGTGTCCTTCGCGTCGGTCCGGTAGCGCAGCACCTCACGGCTGTCCGGCTGATTCAGGTTGTCCCGCAGGGACACCAGCGGATTCACCGCGGAGATCGTGCCCCCGCCGCCGCCCGAGCCGCTCCCCGACGCACCGCCCACGTCCTTCAGCAGCCCGCCGTCCAGCGCGGGCAGCGCGGCGGGCACCGCGAGCGCCACCCCCAGCGCCAGCACCCCGATGCGCCGCCCGGCCCGGAGCGAGGCCCGCGGACCCGCGCCGGGCGCGTTCGCCGCGCGCGGCAGGGCCGAGGGCGAGCCGAAGACCCTGCCCCACCGGGAGAGCCGGTCCCGGCCCTCCGCCAGCAGAAGCAGCAGATAGCCGCCGGCGGCCACCAGGAACCAGAACCAGTTCGCCTCGCCGCCGGCCAGACCGGCCGCCACCGAGTACAGCGCGAGCAGCGGCAGACCGGCCGGCGCGGCACTGCGGAAGGTGACCGCGACCGCGTCCACCATGAGCCCGATCAGCAGCACCCCGCCGACCACCATCAGCGAGATGCCGTCCGACAGCGGGGCCGGAATGGCGTACTTCCCGATGTCCTCGCCGCCGGCGGACAGCAGCTCCGCGAACCGCTGGAACGCCTCGGGCCCCGGCACCAGCCCGAGCACCGCGTACTCCCGGGCGAAGACCCAGGTCAGCAGCGCCAGGGTGACAAGGGCCTGCACCAGCACCGTCAGCGGCCCGGCGAGCGACGTCCGCCGGGCCAGTGCTCCCGCACCGCTCTGGATCCCCAGCAGGAACGCCGCCTGCACCAGCCAGCCGACGCCGCTGATCAGCGGCAGCATCGCGCAGGCCGCCATCAGTGTGGCGGCGTACGCGCACAGGGCCAGCCGCACCCGCCCACTCATGATCCATCCCCACCGTTCATACCCGGTCTCCCGACGCCGCCGGCCGTGCCGCCCGGGGGCTCGCCGCGCCGGCTGTCGGCCTGCTGCCACAGCGCGGGCAGCGAGGCCCCCGGGGGGACGGCCAGCGCCGTCCAGCCCGCCTCGCGCAGCACTCTCAGCCGTTCCTCGACGGGACCGGTCCCACCGCCGGCCCAGGTCCCGCTGTCCATCACAAAGGCCACCGCCGCGCCGCTGCGCCGGTTCATCCGCGCCACCAGCGCCGCCTGCTTCTCGTCCAGATCGCCGAAGAAGGCGATCAGCAGCCCCTCCTCACCCGTGCGCAGCACATCGTGGGCGCGGGTGAGGCCGTATCCCTCGGAGTGGTCCACCATCGCGAGGGCGTCCATCATCAGCCCGGCGGAGTCCGCCGCGTCCTGGGGCGTGCCCGGGGAATCCTCCGGGCCGGCGCCGGGCACCGAGGTGCCGGTGTCGGTCAGCAGCCGGACCGCGAAGCCCCGCTCGGCGATGTGGACCAGGGTGGACGCCGCACCCGAGACTGCCCATTCGAAGGCCGAGTCCGGGCCCACCCCGTGGTAGGCGACGGCCCGGGTGTCGAGCAGCACCGTGCAGCGGGCCCGGCGCGGCTGCTCCTCGCGGCGCACCATCAGCTCGCCGTGGCGCGCGGTGGAGCGCCAGTGCACCCGGCGGAGATCGTCCCCGTAGCGGTAGGCGCGCGGGATCACGTCGTCGTCCCCGGCCAGCGCCAGCGAGCGGCGGCGGCCGTCCCCGTACCCCGAGGCGTCGCCCGTCAGCCGGACGGGCGGCAGCGACTCGGTCCGGGGTATCACCGTCAGGGTGTCGAAGTCGCTGAACGAACGGGTCAGCTCGCACATGCCGAACGGATCGCTCAGCCTCAGCTGGAGCGGGCCGAGCGGATAGCACCCGCGCAGATCCGAACGGACCCGGTAGGACACCTCGCGCCGTCCGCCCGCCTCCATCCGGTCGAGCACGAACCGGGGCCGGGGCCCCAGCACATAGGGCACATGGTCCTGGAGCATCAGCAGCCCGGTGGGCATCCGCGAGACATTGTCCATCCGCAGATGCACCCGCGCCTCGGACCCGGCGGGCACCCGCGCGGGAGTGAGCCGTCTGCTCCCGGCGACCCGGTAGCGGGTGCGGTAGAGCACGATCACGCTCATCAGCGGGAGCACCGCCAGCAGCAGCCCCACCCTCAGCAGATCGCTCTGCCCCAGCACATAGGCGCACACCGCCGCCGCCGCTCCGGCGGCGAGGAACGACCGGCCCCGGGTGGTCAGTCCGCCCAGGGCGGCCCGCAGCCCGGCCGGATTCCCGCCCTTGCCGCCCTTCCCGTTCTTTCCGCTCCTCCCGCCGTCCGCCGCGGCCGGCCGCCCCCCGGCGGACATCACAGCCGCCGTGCGCCGGGCCGCTGGCCGTAGACCTGCTGGGGTCCGCGGGCCGCCCCGTAGGGGGCCTGCGAGCCCTCGGCGGTCGGGACCGGGGTGCGCTGGAGGATCTCCTGCACGACCTGCTCCGCCGTCCGCCGGTTGAGCTGGGCCTGTGCCGTCGGCAGCAGCCGGTGCGCCAGCACCTGCACCACCAGCGACTGGACGTCGTCCGGCAGGGCGTAGTCCCGGCCGGACAGGGCGGCGGTCGCCTTCGCGGCGCGCAGCAGATGCAGGGTGGCGCGCGGCGAGGCGCCCAGCCTCAGATCGGGGTGGCTGCGGGTGGCGGACACCAGCTCCACCGCGTACCGGCGCACGGGCTCGGACACATGCACGTGCCGCACGGCGTCGATCAGCTTCACTATGTCGTCCGCGTGCGCCACCGCTTCGAGGTCGTCGAGCGGCGAGACGCCGCCGTGCACATCGAGCATCTGAAGCTCGGCCTCGGCGCTCGGGTAGCCGATGGAGACCCGGGCCATGAAGCGGTCGCGCTGTGCCTCGGGCAGCGGATAGGTGCCCTCCATCTCCACCGGGTTCTGCGTCGCCACCACCATGAACGGGCTCGGCAGCTCGTGTGTCGCGCCGTCCATGGTGACCTGGCGCTCCTCCATCGACTCCAGCAGCGCCGACTGGGTCTTGGGCGAGGCCCGGTTGATCTCGTCGCCGATCACGATCTGGGCGAAGATCGCGCCCGGCTTGAACTCGAACTCGCGCCGCTGCTGATCGAAGATCGACACACCGGTGATGTCGGACGGCAGCAGATCCGGTGTGAACTGGATGCGCCGCACCGAGCAGTCGATGGATCTCGCCAGCGCCTTGGCCAGCATGGTCTTCCCCACGCCGGGGACATCCTCGATGAGCAGATGCCCCTCGGCGAGGAGCACGGTCAGCGAAAGCCGTACGACCTCAGGCTTGCCCTCGATCACACGCTCCACCGACCTGCGGACGCGATCCGCTGTGGCGGTCAGATCTGTGAGGCTCGCTCGATTGTCATAGGTCGTCACCCGGCCCTCCTCGGCCCTTTCACACACGGGCCGAGTCTCCGAACGGCCCGGCCCACCCCGAATCACGCGCACAGGCTCCGGACAGTTCCGGAGCCGTGCCGTGTCATCGCATTGTTGTTGGCGTTCCGTGCCGTGTCACTCGCCTGTGGATAACCCAGGGGGAGTTGTCGGGTTGGTAAGGATTTCTCCCGGTGTTCGATCGGCGGAGACGCCGATCAGCCCGTCGGGTCGATCTCCCGCAGCTCCCCCTGCTTCACATCGAAGACAAAGCCGCGCACATGGTCGGTGTGGAGCAGGAACGGCGAGGTCCGCACCCGCTGCATGGACTGCCGTACGTCCTGGTCGACGTCCCGGAACGCCTCCACCGCCCACGGCGGACGCTGTCCCACCTCGTCCTCCAGCTCATGCCGGAAGTCCTCGGTCAGCGATTCCAGACCGCAGCCGGTGTGATGGATGAGGATCACGCTGCGGGTGCCCAGCGCCCGCTGGCTGATGGTGAGCGAGCGGATCACATCGTCGGTGACCACACCGCCCGCGTTGCGGATGGTGTGACAGTCGCCCAGCTCCAGGCCGAGCGCGTCGTGGAGGTCGAGCCGCGCGTCCATGCAGGCGACCACGGCCACCCGCAGAACAGGACGCGCGTCCATGCCCGGGTCCTTGAACCCGGCCGCGTAGCGCCGGTTCGCCTCGACGAGACGATCGATGACCGTGTCACCCGCAAGCGCCTCGGCGTCGGGGGAGTGATGCGCGGAAGTCGTCATGGAGACGACGTTAATGTGCGCGACCCCGGCGGGCCTGCTGTGAGAGGGCACAAAGAACATCAACCCGGCTTGTTGTGAGGTAACCCACAAGGGTGCGGCCATGACGCCCGTTCGAGTGAAGCAACCGTCGTCCGCCCGGCCCCGCCACGCCGTCGGCCGGTTGATTGACCGGAAAGGCCGGTGCACTAAAGTGACGCGCAGTTCACTGAATCATCCTGCACGTTTCCAAGATTTCCCCGCGTGTGCGGCGGTACGCACCGCGTGTGCGGCGTACGCACGGCACCGTCCCGCCTCCGCGCGGCCGGGCCCGCGCGCCGGACCTGAGAGGGCCCTTTGAGCAATACCCGACACGTCCCGGTGATGCTCCAGCGGTGCCTGGACCTCTTGGCCCCCGCCCTGCGGAGCCCGGGGTCGGTCGTCGTCGACTGCACCCTCGGGCTCGGCGGACACAGCGAGGCGCTGCTCACGCAGTTCCCCGGCACCCGGCTGATCGCCCTGGACCGGGACAAGGAGGCGCTGCGCCTCTCCGGCGAGCGGCTCGCCCCCTTCGGCGACCGTGCCACCCTGGTCCACGCGGTCTACGACGAACTCCCCGACGTCCTCGGCAGACTCGGCGTCCCCCGGGTCCAGGGCGTCCTCTTCGACCTCGGGGTCTCCTCGATGCAGCTGGACGAGGCCGACCGGGGCTTCGCCTACGCCCAGGACGCCCCGCTGGACATGCGGATGGACCAGACCACCGGCATCGGCGCGGCCGAGGTCCTCAACACCTACCCGCCGGGCGAGCTGGTACGGATCCTGCGGATGTACGGCGAGGAGAAGCAGGCCAAGCGGATCGTCTCCGCCGTCGTGCGCGAACGGGAGAAGGAACCCTTCACCAACAGCGCCCGGCTGGTGGAACTGATCCGCGACGCGCTGCCGCAGGCCGCCAAGCGCACCGGCGGCAACCCCGCCAAGCGCACCTTCCAGGCGCTGCGCATCGAGGTCAACGGCGAGCTGAGCGTGCTGGAGAACGCGATCCCGGCGGCGGTCGGGGCGCTCGCGGTCGACGGCCGGATCGCCGTGCTCTCCTATCAGTCGCTGGAGGACCGGCTGGTCAAGCAGGTCTTCGCGGCGGGCGCGGCCGTCACCGCCCCGCCCGGGCTCCCCGTGGTGCCGGAGGAGTACCAGCCGCGGCTGAAACTCCTGACCAGGGGCGCCGAACTGCCGACCGGGGAAGAGGTCGCCCAGAACCGCCGGGCCGCCCCCGCCCGGCTGAGGGGAGCACAGCGCATCCGGGAGGACGTGCGGTGAGCCCCGCGGCCAAGCAGCTCAAGGGGCGGGCCGCCCGGCTCGCCCGGCTGATGCCGGCGGGGCCCAGCTCCGCCGCCCGCACCCCCTTCGTGCTGCTGGTCGTGGTCCTGCTCGGCGGCGGGCTGATCACACTGCTGCTGCTGAACTCCTCGCTCAACGCGGGCTCCTTCGAACTGAGCGAGCTGAAGCGCGAGACCACCGAACTCACCGACGAGCAGCAGGCGCTCCAGCGCGACGTCGACAGCGGACTGGCCCCCGACGCACTGGAGCGCCGCGCCCGTGAGCTGGGCATGGTCCCCGGCGGCAACCCCGTCTTCCTGGATCCGGACGGCACCGTGCAGGGCGAACCGGGCGAGGGCACGGCCTCGCCGTCGCCCGCCGCCGCGACCGCGTCGCAGGGCACCCCCGCCGCGACCGAGGAAGCCACGGCCCCCGCGACGAACACCGGCACCCTCACCACCGGCTCCGGCCCCGGCTCCGGCTCCGCGACGGGCACCCTCACCACCACCGCCGGTACGAGCGGCACCGCCGGCTCCCCGACGACGGGAACCGGGATCCCGGGCCCCGCCCCCGCGCCCGACCAGTCCTCGACGCCCACCGGCAGGTGACCCAGTGCCACCCAAGGAACGATCCGCGCGGCCCTCGGGACGTACCGCCCCGCCCCGGGGACGCGTCCCCGGCCCCGCCCGCCGCCCGCCCGCCCGCCCCGGGGCCCGCGGACCCAAGCCCCCGCCGCTGCGCCTGGGCAGCCCCCGCCCCCGGCTGCGCCTGGTCAGCCTCGGTCTGACCCTGGTGATGCTCGCCTTCGTCGTACGACTGCTCCAGGTGCAGGCCGTCGACGCCGACGCCTACGCCGCCAAGGCGCAGAAGCACCGCTACATGAGCGTGGTGCTCGCCGCCGAGCGCGGCGAGATCACCGACCGGACCGGCACCGCGCTCGCCACCAGCGTCGACGCGTACGACATCACGGCCGACCCGAAGCTCTTCACCCCCGAGGAGAGCAAGTCCCCGAACGCGCCCGAACAGGCGGCGGCCCTCCTCGCGCCCATCCTCGGCAAGGACGCGGGCGACATCGCCGAGCAGCTGGCCACCCCGAACTCCCGCTACACCGTGCTGGCCCGCCGCCAGACCCCCCAGGTCTGGAAGCAGATCAAGGACCTCAAGGGCGTCTTCGCCGAGAAGGCCAGGACCGACCGGGCCAGGGGCGGCCCCGGCGCGAACGTCCTCGCGGGTGTGCTCAACGAGTCCAGCAGCAAGCGCGTCTATCCGAACGCCGACCTCGCCGCCGGGATACTGGGTTACGTCAACGCCGAGGGCCGGGGCGGCGGCGGCGTCGAGTCCATGCTCGACAAGACGCTCGCCGGCAAGGACGGCGAGATCACCTACGCCCAGTCCGGCGGCCGTCGCGTGCCCACCGCCGACGGCACCCGCGAGACCCCGGCCGTGCCCGGCTCCGACGTCGAGCTGACCATCGACCGCGACATCCAGTGGGCCGCCCAGCGCGCGATCAGCGAGCAGGTCGGCAAGTCCAAGGCGGACCGGGGCTATGTGATAGTCCAGGACACCCGCACCGGCGAGGTGCTCGCCATGGCCAACGCGCCCGGGTTCGACCCCAACGACATCTCCCGCGCCGACGCGACCGCCATGGGCAACGCCGCGCTTCAGGACGCCTTCGAGCCGGGCTCCACCGCCAAGGTGATGTCGATGGCCGCCGTCCTGGAGGAGAAGGCCGCCAACCCCGGCACCCACGTCGTCGTCCCCAACCGGCTGCACCGGGGCGACCGGCTGTTCAAGGACGACATCGACCACCCCACCTGGTACCTGACGCTCAACGGCGTACTCGCCAAGTCCAGCAACATCGGCACCATCCTCGCCACCGGACAGCTCGGCAAGACCCAGCCCGAGGCGAACAAGGTGCTCCACTCCTATCTGCGGAAGTTCGGCATCGGCAGCCCCAGCGGGCTCGGCTACCCGGGAGAGACCCCCGGCATCCTCGCCCGGCCCGACAAGTGGTCCACCTCGCAGCAGTACACGATCCCCTTCGGCCAGGGCCTCTCCATCAACGCCATGCAGGCCGCCTCCGTCTACCAGACCATCGCCAACGGCGGCGTACGCGTGGAACCCACCCTGGTCCGCGGCACCAGGGGCCCCGACGGGGAGTTCACCCCCGCCCCCGAGCCCCAGCGGACCCGGGTGGTCAGCGAGGAGACCGCCACGACGCTCTCCACCATGCTGGAGTCCGTCGTCGGCAGCGAGGAGGGCACCGGCACCAAGGCCCGGATCCCCGGCTACCGCGTCGCGGGCAAGACCGGCACCGCCAACCGCGTCGACCCGGAACTCGGCCGCTACCGCGGCTACACCGCCTCCTTCGCCGGATTCGCCCCCTCCGACGAACCCCGGATCACCGTCTACTGCGCCATCCAGAACCCGACCAGGGGCAGCTACTTCGGCGGCCAGATCTGCGGTCCCGTCTACCAGCAGGTCATGCGGTTCGCGCTGAAGTCCCTCCAGGTCCCGCCGACCGGCAACCCCCCGGCCAGGCTCCCCGTCACGTTCAAGCCCGGCGGATGAGGGGCCGGCCCCGGACGCACGACACCACACCCACGCACGACATCGAGCGACCGGCGGGGCCGCGCGGCCGACGGCCGGAGCGCGACCCGTCCGGGAACGACCCGAGGAACCACCAGTGACAACGATCACCCCCGATTCAGGGAACCACCGCCCCACCCCGCCCGCACCCTCCCACAGGGCTCCGTCGGCCCCGGCGGAGCACGCCCCGGACACCACCCCCTCTTTTGGCTCCGGGCCGGGTACGCCCGGTACGCTCACCGCCGTGCCACACGCTGATCAGTACCGAACCGCCCCGCAGGACGTCCCCGCGAAGCAGCAGGGAGCGCCTCGTCCGGACCGGCCCCACCCGACCCCGCTGGGGGACCTGGCCGCCCGGCTGGGGGTGAAGAACCCCGCCGCGGACGGGGCCACGGTCACCGGCATCACCCACGACTCGCGGGCGGTACGCCCGGGCGACGTCTACGCGGCCCTCCCCGGCGCCCGCCTCCACGGGGCCGACTTCGTGGCCCAGGCGGCCGGCCTCGGGGCCGCCGCCGTCCTCACCGACCCCGCCGGCGCCGAGCGCGCCGCCGCGACCGGACTGCCGGTCCTCGTCACCGGGGACCCGCGCGGACGCATGGGCGAACTCGCCGCCGAGATCTACGGGCGGCCCGGCGAGCGGCTGCTCCAGATCGGCATCACCGGCACCTCCGGCAAGACCACCACCGCCTATCTCATGGAGGGCGGCCTCCGGGCGGCCGGCCGCACCACCGGCCTCATCGGCACGGTCGAGACGCGGATCGGCGAGGAGAGCCTCAAGTCGGAGCGCACCACCCCCGAGGCCACCGACCTCCAGGCCCTCTTCGCCGTGATGAACGAGCGGGGCGTCGAGGCCGTCGCCATGGAGGTCTCCAGCCACGCCCTGGTCCTCGGCCGGGTCGACGGCTGCGTCTTCGACATCGCCGTCTTCAACAACCTCAGCCCGGAGCACATGGAGTTCCACTCCGGCATGGAGGACTACTTCCAGGCGAAGGCCCAGCTCTTCACCCCCGCCCGCAGCCGGCGCGGCGTCGTCAACCTCGACGACGCCTACGGCCGCAGGCTCGCCGCGGAGGCCTCCGTACCGGTCGTCACCTTCTCCGCGGAGGGCCACCCGGACGCCGACTGGCGCGCCGAGGAGGTGGAAGTGGGCTCCCAGGGCTCCTCCTTCACCGTCGTCGGCCCCGCCGGCGAGCGGGTGAGCGCCCGGGCCCCGCTGCCCGGCCCCTTCAACGTCGCCAACACCCTGGCCGCCGTCGTCACCCTCGCCGTCGCCGGAGTCGCCCCGCAGACCGCCGCCGACGGCATCGCCGCCGTCCCCGGCGTCCCGGGCCGGCTGGAGCGGGTGGACGAGGGACAGCCGTACCTCGCCGTGGTCGACTACGCCCACAAGACCGACGCCGTCGAATCGGTGCTGCGCTCGCTGCGCAAGGTCACCAAGGGCCGGGTGCACATCGTCCTGGGCTGCGGCGGCGACCGCGACACCACCAAGCGCGGCCCGATGGGCGCGGCGGCGGCCCGCCTCGCCGACACCGCCGTGCTGACCTCCGACAACCCGCGCTCGGAGGACCCCCTCGCCATCCTCGCCGCCATGCTCGCGGGCGCCGCCGAGGTGCCGGTCCACGAGCGCGGCGACGTACTGGTGGAGGCCGACAGGGCCGCCGCCGTCAGGGCCGCCGTCGCCCGCGCCGAGCCCGGCGACACCGTGCTCATCGCCGGAAAGGGGCACGAGCAGGGCCAGGACATCGCCGGGGTGGTCCGCCCCTTCGACGACCGCCAGGTACTGCGCGAAGCCATTCGCGCGTCCCTTCACCCGAAACCCCAGGGATGACCCAGTGATCGCCCTCTCCCTCGCCGAGATCGCCGAAATCGTCGGCGGGCAGCCCCACGACATACCGGATCCAACGGTGCGCGTCACCGGCCCCGTGGTCACCGACTCCCGCGAGATCCGGCCGGGCGCGCTCTTCACCGCCTTCGCGGGCGAACGCGCCGACGGCCACGACTTCGCCGCGCGCGCGGTCGCCGACGGCGCGGTCGCCGTGCTGGCCACCCGCCCCGTCGGCGTGCCCGCGATCGTCGTCGACGACGTCACCGCCGCCCTCGGAGCGCTCGCCCGCGAAGTGGTCGAACGCCTCGGCGCGACCACCGTCGCCCTCACCGGATCCGCCGGGAAGACCAGCACCAAGGACCTGATCGCCCAGCTCCTGGAGCGCAAGGGCCCCACCGTCTACCCGGCCGGGAACCTCAACAACGAGATCGGACTGCCGCTCACCGCCCTGCGCGCCGACGAGAGCACCGAACACCTCGTCCTGGAGATGGGCGCGCGCTACGTCGGCGACATCCGCTATCTCACCGGCCTGGTACCGCCGAGAATCGGACTCGTCCTCAATGTCGGCAGCGCCCACGTCGGCGAGTTCGGCAGCCGCGAGCGGATCGCCGAGGCCAAGGGCGAGATGGTCGAGGCCCTGCCCGAGGACGGCGTCGCGGTCCTCAACGCCGACGACCCCCTCGTACGCGCCATGGCCTCGCGCACCAAGGCCCGGGTGACCTACTTCGGCGAGTCCCCGGACGCCGACATCCGTGCCGAGAATGTCCGGCTCACCCAGCAAGGTCGGCCCGCCTTCACGCTTCACACCCCTACCGGGTGCGGCGATGTGACCATGCGGCTGTACGGTGAGCATCACGTGTCGAACGCGCTCGCCGCGACCGCCGTCGCCCATGAGCTGGGCATGTCCGCCGACGAGATCGCCCGCGCGCTCTCCGAGGCCGGCACCCTCTCCCGCTGGCGCATGGAGGTCACCGAGCGTTCGGACGGCGTGACGATCGTCAACGACGCCTACAACGCGAACCCCGAGTCCATGAGGGCGGCGCTGCGCGCGCTGGCCGCCATGGGCCAGGGAGCGCAGTCCCGGGGGGGACGAACGTGGGCGGTGCTCGGCCTGATGGCCGAGCTCGGTGACGAAGCGCTCGCCGAGCACGACGCCGTCGGACGGCTCGCCGTCCGGCTCAACGTCAGCAAGCTCGTCGCAGTCGGGGGCAGGGAAGCGTCCTGGCTGCGACTGGGCGCATATAACGAGGGTTCGTGGGGTGAGGAGTCGGTGCACGTGTCCGACGCACGGGCGGCGATCGACCTGTTGCGCAGTGAACTGCGTCCGGGAGACGTCGTGCTGGTGAAGGCTTCGAGATCGGTGGGGCTCGAACAGGTCGCGCAGGCCCTGCTCGACGACACGAGCGCGCCTTCGGATGGGCGGGGTGCCGGCCGATGAGGCAGATCCTCTTCGCGGGAGCCATCGGGCTCTTCCTGACGCTCATCGGCACGCCGCTGCTGATCAAACTCCTGGCCCGCAAGGGATACGGGCAGTTCATCCGGGACGACGGCCCGCGCACACACGGCAGCAAGAAGGGCACGCCCACCATGGGCGGCATCTCCTTCATCCTCGCCACCCTGATCGCCTACGCGCTCGCCAAGGTGATCACCGGCGAGAAGCCGACCGTCTCGGGCCTCCTGGTGCTCTTCCTGATGGCCGGCATGGGTGTGGTCGGCTTCCTGGACGACTACATCAAGATCGTCAAGCAGCGTTCGCTGGGTCTGCGGGCCAAGGCGAAGATGGCGGGACAGCTCATCGTCGGCATCGCCTTCGCGGTGCTGTCCCTCCAGTTCGCCGACCAGAGAAACCTCACTCCGGCCTCCACCAAACTGTCGTTCATCACGGACTTCGGCTGGTCGATCGGCCCGGTGCTCTTCGTGGTCTGGGCGCTCTTCATGATTCTCGCCATGTCCAACGGCGTGAATCTGACGGACGGTCTGGACGGCCTCGCCACCGGCGCCTCGGTGATGGTCTTCGGTGCGTACACCTTCATCGGCCTCTGGCAGTTCCAGGAGTCCTGCGCCAGCGCCGCCCAGCTGACCAACCCGGCGGCCTGTTTCGAGGTACGGGACCCCCTCGACCTCGCGGTCGTGGCCTCCGCCCTCATGGGAGCCTGCTTCGGCTTCCTGTGGTGGAACACCTCGCCCGCCAAGATCTTCATGGGCGACACCGGCTCGCTCGCCCTCGGCGGCGCGCTCGCCGGTCTGGCCATCTGCTCCCGCACCGAACTGCTGCTGGCGCTCCTCGGCGGACTCTTCGTCCTCATCACCATGTCCGTCGTGATCCAGGTCGGCTCCTTCAAGATGACCGGCAAGCGGGTCTTCCGCATGGCACCGCTTCAGCACCACTTCGAACTCAAGGGGTGGTCCGAAGTCCTTGTGGTGGTCCGGTTCTGGATCATCCAGGGCATGTGCGTCATCGTGGGCCTGGGGCTCTTCTACGCGGGCTGGGCCGCGGCCAAGTAAGCGGGAAGTGAGCGACGAGTGAGTACGGAGCGGTGTCAGTGAGTACGGAGCGGTGTCAGTGAGTACGGAGCAGTGGCGGGGCAAGCGGGTCACCGTGGCCGGTCTCGGAGTCTCCGGGATCCCCGCGGCGAAGGTGCTGCACGGTCTGGGCGCGCTGGTCACCGTCGTCAACGACGGCGACGACGAGCGCTCCCGGAGCCAGGCGGCCGAGCTGCGGGCGCTGGGCGTCACGGTGCGCCTCGGCGACGGGGCCACCCTGCCCGAGGGCGCCGAACTCGTCGTCACCACCCCCGGCTGGCAGCCGGACAAGCCCCTCTTCACGGCCGCCGCCGAGGCGGGCGTGGAGATCTGGGGCGATGTGGAGCTGGCCTGGCGGCTGCGGGACAGCCGCCCCGGCCGGACCCCGGCCCCCTGGCTCGCGGTCACCGGCACCAACGGCAAGACCACCACCGTGCGCATGCTCGCCGCGATCCTTGAAGCGGCGGGCCTGCGCACGGCCGCGGTCGGCAACATCGGCGTCTCGCTGCTCGACGCCGTCCTCGGCAACGAGGAGTACGACGTGCTCGCCGTCGAACTCTCCAGCTACCAGCTCCACTGGTCGCCCTCGCTCCGCGCCCACTCCGCCGCCGTGCTCAACCTCGCGCCGGACCACCTCGACTGGCACGGCTCGATGGCGGCCTACGCCGCCGACAAGGGCCGGGTCTACGAGGGCAACACCGTCGCCTGCGTCTACAACGCGGCCGACCCCGCCACCGAGGACCTGGTGCGCGAGGCCGACGTCGAGGAGGGCTGCCGGGCGATCGGCTTCACCCTCGGCACCCCCGGCCCCTCCCAGCTCGGCGTGGTGGACGGCATCCTGGTCGACCGCGCCTTCGTCGAGAACCGCCGGGAGCACGCCCAGGAGCTGGCCGAGGTCGCGGACGTCGACCCGCCGGCCCCGCACAACATCGCCAACGCCCTCGCGGCGGCGGCGCTGGCCCGCGCCTACGGCGTCCCCGCCTCGGCGGTCCGCGACGGGCTGCGCGCCTTCCGGCCCGATCCGCACCGGATCGAGAAGGTCGCCGACCTCGACGAGGTCGCCTACATCGACGACTCCAAGGCCACCAACACCCACGCCGCCGAGGCCTCCCTCGCCGCCTACGACCCGATCGTGTGGATCGCCGGCGGACTCGCCAAGGGCGCGTCCTTCGACGAGCTGGTCCAGAAGTCGGCGAAGCGGCTCCGCGGGGCCGTGCTGATCGGCGCGGACCGTGCGCTGATCAGGGAAGCGCTCGCGCGACACGCCCCACAGGTCCCGGTCGTGGACCTCGACCGGACCGACACTGGGGCGATGCCGGCGGCGGTCGCGGAGGCGGCCCGGCTCGCCCGGCCCGGGGACACGGTCCTGCTGGCCCCGGCCTGCGCCTCGATGGACATGTTCGTCAATTACAACAAGCGGGGCGAGGCGTTCGCGGAGGCCGTTCACGCACTCGCCGACGAGCGCGCCTGACCGGCCCGTCCGCGCGCCGTGCCGGGCGCCCGGGGAACGGCCCCGGGACCCCGGCACACCTCGGGCACGACTGGAGGGGACAGCGTCCATGCCGGCCGACGACACCACCGCCGCCACGGGAGAGGGCCGTACCCGGTCCGCGTTCCCGGCTGCCCGCGTCCGCACCGTACGGACACCCGCCCGTACGGCACGGACACCCGCCCGCACCGCACGGGAGCTGGCCGAGGAGCTCGCCCGGCGGGCCCGGGCCCTCGTCCCGGCCCCCGCCCTCGCGGGCGTCCCCTCCGGAGCCCCCGCGCACCGTCCCGGACCCGCCCTGCGCACGGCGGGCCCCGCGCGCGGCGGCGGCCGGGCCCCCGCCCGGGGTACGAGCCGCACCCCCGCCTCCTCGGGACCGCCGCGCGGGCGCGGCGTGCGCCGGGCGTACGAACGGGTCCGCAGGGCCTGGGACCGCCCGCTGACCGCGTACTACGTCATCCTCGGCAGCGCGATGCTGATCACCGTGCTCGGGCTGGTGATGGTCTACTCCGCCTCGATGATCAAGGCGCTGTCGCTCTCCCTCCCCGGCTCCTACTTCTTCCGCAAGCAGTTCCTCGCCGCCGTCATCGGCACCGGACTGCTGCTGCTCGCCTCCCGGCTGCCCTCCCGGCTGCACCGGGCCCTGGCCTACCCGCTGCTGACGGTGACCGTCTTCCTGATGATCCTCGTCCAGATCCCCGGGATAGGGGAATCGGTCGGCGGCAACCAGAACTGGCTCTCCCTCGGCGGCCCCTTCCAGCTCCAGCCCAGCGAGTTCGGCAAGCTCGCCCTGATCCTGTGGGGAGCGGACCTGCTCGCCCGCAAACAGGACAGAAGACTGCTGAACCAGTGGAAACACATGCTGGTCCCGCTCGTCCCGGTCGCCTTCATGCTCCTCGGCCTGATCATGCTCGGCGGCGACATGGGCACCGCGATCATCCTCACGGCCATCCTCTTCGGACTGCTCTGGCTCGCCGGAGCACCCACCCGGCTCTTCGCCGGTGTGCTCTCCGTCGCCGCGCTGGTGGGCTTCATGCTCATCAGGACCAGCGAGAACCGGATGTCACGGCTGATGTGCGTCGGAGCCATCGATCTCGGCCCGAAGGGCGAATGCTGGCAGGCCGTCCATGGAATCTACGCTCTGGCGTCCGGCGGATGGTTTGGATCCGGACTGGGTGCCAGTGTGGAAAAATGGGGTCAACTCCCCGAACCCCACACCGATTTCATCTTCGCCATCGCCGGTGAGGAACTGGGGTTGGCGGGGACGCTGTCGGTGCTCGCCCTCTTCGCGGCTCTAGGCTATGCGGGTATCCGCGTGGCCGGACGCACGGAGGACCCCTTCGTGAGGTACGCGGCGGGAGGTGTGACCACCTGGATCATGGCCCAGGCCATGGTCAACATCGGTGCGGTGCTCGGTCTGCTGCCGATCGCCGGTGTGCCGCTCCCGCTGTTCTCCTACGGAGGGTCGGCCCTGCTGCCGTCCATGTTCGCGATCGGACTGCTGATCGCCTTCGCGCGAGAGGATCCCGCCGCGAAGGCGGCCCTGGCCATGCGGAGGCCAGGGGTGAGATGGAAGACGATGAGACGGCGCGTCAAGAAGCGTCCGTCCGGAGAGCGGTGAATTTCGGTGCATGTCGTACTCGCCGGTGGGGGGACCGCCGGCCACATCGAGCCCGCGCTCGCCCTCGCGGACGCCCTGCGCAGGCAGGACCCCACCGTGGGGATCACGGCCCTCGGCACGGAACGCGGACTGGAGACCAGACTCGTCCCCGAACGCGGCTACGAGCTGGCCCTCATCCCCGCCGTGCCACTGCCCCGCAAGCCGACCCCGGAGCTGATCACCGTCCCCGGACGGCTGCGCGGCACCATCAAGGCCGCCGAGCAGATCCTGGAGCGCACCAAGGCGGACTGCGTCGTCGGCTTCGGCGGCTATGTGGCCCTGCCCGGCTATCTCGCCGCCAAGCGGCGCGGAGTGCCGATCGTGGTCCACGAGGCCAACGCCCGCCCCGGGCTCGCCAACAAGATCGGATCCCGGTACGCGGCCGGGGTGGCCGTCGCCACCCCCGACAGCAAGCTGCGCAACTCCCGCTACATCGGCATCCCGCTGCGGTACACCATCGCCACCCTCGACCGCGCCCGGGTGCGCCCCGAGGCGCGCGCCGCGTTCGGCCTGGACCCCAATCTGCCCACCCTGCTGGTCTCCGGCGGCTCCCAGGGAGCGCGCCGGCTCAATGAGGTCGTCCAGCAGGCCGCGCCCGCGCTCCAGCGCTCCGGCATCCAGATCCTGCACGCGGTCGGCCCCAAGAACGAACTGCCGCACGTGGACAACATGCCCGGAATGCCGCCGTACATCCCGGTACCTTATGTGGACCGGATGGACCTCGCCTACGCGGCGGCCGACATGATGCTCTGCCGCGCCGGCGCGATGACCGTCGCCGAGCTCTCCGCCGTCGGGCTGCCCGCCGCCTATGTCCCGCTGCCCATCGGCAACGGCGAACAGCGGCTCAACGCCCAGCCGGTGGTCAAGGCGGGCGGCGGACTGCTGGTCGACGACGCCGAACTGACGCCCCAGTGGGTCCAGGGCAATGTCCTGCCGGTGCTCGCCGATCCGCACAGGCTGTACGAGATGTCCCGCGCGGCCGCCGAATTCGGCCGCAGGGACGCCGACGACCTGCTGGTCGGCATGGTGTACGAGGCGATCGCGGCACGCCGGCAGGCGTGAGGCGGCGCGGTCCGGGGGAGTCCCGGACCGCGGGGCGCCGCTGACGGAAGGAGACCGGAGCGTGGCCGGACCCACCACCGCCGAACGCGGGGCGCGCACCCCCTCACGCCGTCCGCGAGGGGCCTCCGGTCCGCCCTCCGGCGCACCGGGCGGGCGTCGCCTCCCGCGCCTCCCCGGCCGTCGCGTCCTGCTGATCGCCCTGGCGGTCGTGGCGCTCCTGGGGGGTGCGCTCTGGGCCCTGTACGGGTCCTCCTGGCTGCGCGTGGAGCGGGTGAGGGTCACCGGCACGGACGTCCTGATGCACCGGCAGGTGACCGGGGCCGCCGGGGTGCCCATGGGCGCGCCGGTGGTCTCCGTCGACACGGACGGCATCGAGGACCGGCTGCGCACCCGGCTGCCCCGCATCGACTCGGTGGAGGTCTCGCGGTCCTGGCCGAGCGGCATCACCCTGCGGGTGACCGAGCGAAAGCCCGTGCTGCTCCTGGAGAAGGGCGGGCGGTTCATCGAAGTGGACGCCGGGGGCCATCGGTTCGCCACGGTGGACAAAGCACCCAAAGGCATCCCGCTGCTCGAACTGGAGGCGGCCGGCTCCCCGAGTCTGCGCCGGTTCGGCCCGGACCGGCTGACCGAGGAGGCGGTACGCGTCCGGAGCGAGCTGCCCGCCAAGGTCGCGGCGGACGCGCGTACCGTCGCGGTCCGTTCATACGACTACATTGTCGTGGAGTTGACCGGGCGGCGAACCGTTCTCTGGGGGAGCCCCGAGGACGGCGAGGCCAAGTCCCGGGCGCTCACCGCGCTGATGAAGGCCGCGCCGAAGGCCCGGCACTTCGATGTGAGCGCACCCACCGCCCCTGCGGCGTCCGCGAGTTGACTCGCGAATGCCCTGGCCGGGGCCCTGGCTGGTCAGCGCAATGGCTGATCACATAGGGTGAAAAGAAAAACGGGAGGTTCGGCGTGTTCGTTGAACACGCGCCACTTGCCGACTTAGTGTCCTGTCCGGAGAGTCCAACGAACAGACACACTGGTAACCCTAAACTTCAACGTTAGGGTTCGGGTCGGCGTTTCGGACCGTCCCATCGGCATCCGTCGTCATGGCGCGCAGACCGCGCGGTGACGACACGTATCTCGAGGCGAGAGGCCTTCGACGTGGCAGCACCGCAGAACTACCTCGCAGTCATCAAGGTCATCGGTGTCGGCGGCGGTGGTGTCAATGCCATCAACCGAATGATCGAGGTCGGCCTCAAGGGCGTCGAGTTCATCGCCATCAACACCGATGCTCAGGCACTGTTGATGAGCGACGCCGACGTCAAGCTCGACGTCGGCAGGGAACTCACCAGGGGCCTCGGCGCCGGAGCCAACCCGGCCGTCGGCCGCAAGGCGGCAGAGGACCACCGTGAGGAGATCGAGGAGGTCCTCAAGGGGGCCGACATGGTCTTCGTCACCGCCGGAGAGGGCGGCGGCACCGGCACCGGCGGCGCGCCCGTCGTGGCCAACATCGCCCGCTCGCTGGGCGCGCTGACGATCGGCGTGGTCACCCGCCCGTTCACCTTCGAGGGCCGCCGTCGCGCCAATCAGGCGGAGGACGGCATCGCCGAGCTCCGCGAAGAGGTCGACACCCTCATCGTCATCCCCAACGACCGGCTGCTGTCCATCTCGGACCGCCAGGTCAGCGTGCTGGACGCGTTCAAGTCCGCCGACCAGGTGCTGCTCTCCGGCGTCCAGGGCATCACCGATCTGATCACCACACCGGGTCTGATCAACCTCGACTTCGCCGACGTCAAGTCCGTGATGTCCGAGGCCGGATCCGCCCTCATGGGCATCGGCTCGGCCCGCGGCGACGACCGCGCGGTGGCCGCCGCCGAGATGGCGATCTCCTCGCCGCTCCTGGAGGCGTCCATCGACGGGGCGCGCGGAGTGCTGCTCTCCATCTCGGGCGGCTCCGACCTGGGGCTCTTCGAGATCAACGAGGCGGCCCAGCTGGTCAGCGAGGCGGCGCACCCCGAGGCCAACATCATCTTCGGCGCCGTCATCGACGACGCCCTCGGCGACGAGGTCAGGGTCACGGTCATCGCGGCCGGGTTCGACGGCGGACAGCCGCCGGCCCGCCGGGACACCGTCCTCGGCTCGGCCTCCGGCAAGCGCGAGGAGCCGCAGGCTCCGCCCGCCCGCGCCGAGAGCCCGCGCCAGACCGGCGGCCTCGGCACGGTGCCGGTCCGCGAGGAGCCCAAGCCCGAGCCCGCCCCGCTCTCCAACGACCACTCCTCGTCCGCCCAGGTTCCCCCGGCCCGTCCCTACGCGGACACCTCGGTCGAAGAGCTGGATGTACCGGACTTCTTGAAGTGACCGTGGGGCACGACGCGATACACGCGAACGGCGCGCACTTCGCCTTCACCGACCGGTGGGGCGGGGTGAGCGCCGTTCCGTACGAGGAGCTCAACCTCGGCGGCGCGGTCGGCGACGAGCCCGGGGCCGTACGCGCCAACCGGGCGATCGCCGCCCGGGCGCTGGGGATCGACCCGGAGCTGGTGGTCTGGATGAACCAGGTCCACGGCAAGGACGTCGCCCGGGTCGAAGGACCCTGGGGGGACGCGGCCGTTCCCTCGGTGGACGCGCTGGTCACCGCCCGGCGCGGACTCGCGCTCGCGGTGCTGACCGCCGACTGCGTCCCGGTCCTGCTGGCCGATCCGGTCGCCGGAGTGGTGGCCGCCGCCCACGCGGGCCGGCCCGGCATGGCCGCCGGGATCGTCCCGGAGACGGTCGCCGCGATGGTCTCGGCCGGCGCCCGCCCGGACCGGATCATGGCCCGCACCGGCCCCGCGGTCTGCGGCCGGTGCTACGAAGTCCCCGAGAGGATGCGGGCGGAGGTGGCCGCGGCCGAACCGGCCGCCTGGTCCGAGACCGGCTGGGGCACCCCGGCGGTCGACGTCGTCGCCGGAGTCCACGCCCAGCTCGCCGCCGCCGGGGTGCGCGACCGCCGGGCCTCCCGGTTCTGCACCCTGGAATCCAAGGACCACTACTCGTACCGCCGCGACCGCACCACCGGGCGACTCGCCGGATATGTCTGGCTGACACCGCTCTCCGGGGAGACGGAAGCCCCTTCCCCCGCAGAAGAGAGCGCAGCATGACGGAGCACGACGCCACCGGTCGGAACGCCGCCGGTCGGAACGCCGACGACCCTGAGGTCCGGCGCGCCGAACTGGCCGCGAACCTGGCACTCGTGGAGGAACGTATCGCCTCCGCCTGCGCCGCCTCCGGCCGCGCGCGCGAAGAGGTGACGCTCATCGTCGTCACCAAGACCTACCCCGCGAGCGACGTCCGTCTTCTGCATGAACTCGGTGTGAGGAATGTCGCCGAGAACCGCGACCAGGACGCCGCTCCGAAGGCGGCCGAATGCGCCGATCTCGATCTGAAATGGCACTTTGTCGGTCAGCTTCAGACCAATAAAGTCCGTTCCGTGGTTGGTTATGCCGATGTGGTGCAGTCGATCGATCGGATGAAACTGGTCACGGCGCTCTCCGCCGCGGCCGTCCGTGCCGGCCGGGAGCTGGGCTGTCTGATCCAGGTCGCGCTGGACGCGGACGCCGGCGCACGCGGGGAGCGCGGCGGGGTCGCGCCGGACGGAATCGGTGAACTGGCCGCCGCGATTGACGGCGCGTCAGGGCTGCGCCTCGACGGGCTGATGACCGTCGCGCCCCTCGCCGGGGAGTACGCGGGACGGCAACGGGACGCTTTCGAGCGGCTGATGGAATTCTCATCCGGCCTGCGCGTCGGGCATCCTGCTGCCAACATGGTTTCGGCGGGGATGAGCTCGGACCTTGAGGAAGCCGTGGCGGCGGGGGCGACACATGTGCGCGTCGGCACTGCGGTACTCGGAGTCCGTCCCCGGCTCGGGTAACGTCGCCAAGAAGTCGGACCACAGCAGAAAATATGGTCATTACCGCAGCAAAGCGGGCAGACCCAGTGGATCGCGGGCACTTGGTGACAAAGGCCGATCCACCACAGAGCGGAGGACTCAGAGCATGGCCGGCGCGATGCGCAAGATGGCGGTCTACCTCGGCCTCGTGGAGGACGATGGGTACGACGGCCGGGGTTTTGACCCCGACGACGACTTCGAACCCGAGCCGGAGCCCGAGCGGGAACACCGCCGGCACCAGCCCCCGCATCAGGTCGAACGTGAGGAACCGGTACGGGCGGTGCAGCCGCCGCCGCAGCGCGAGCCGATGCCCGTTCCCGCTTCGCTACCCGCAGAAAACGGACGTCCGGCGCGAATCGCCCCCGTGGCGTCCATCACACCTGAACGTCCGAGCCTGGAGAAGAACGCGCCGGTGATCATGCCCAAGGTTGTGTCCGAGCGGGAGCCCTACCGCATCACCACATTGCACCCCCGGACCTACAACGAGGCCCGTACCATCGGGGAACACTTCCGCGAGGGGACTCCGGTGATCATGAATCTGACCGAGATGGACGACACCGACGCGAAGCGACTTGTCGACTTTGCCGCGGGACTTGTCTTCGGTCTGCATGGCAGCATTGAGCGGGTGACACAGAAGGTGTTCCTGTTGTCGCCTGCTAACGTCGATGTCACGGCGGAGGACAAGGCCCGTATCGCAGAGGGCGGTTTCTTCAACCAGAGCTGAGAAGCATCAACACCGGGACGACCCGGCCGCACGGCCGGACCACGAGAGCACAGGGGAGAAGCGCGGGATGGGCGTCGCACTACAGGTGGTCTACATCGCGCTGTTGTGTTTCCTCGTCGTGCTGATTTTCCGGCTGGTCATGGACTATGTCTTCCAGTTCGCCCGTTCATGGCAACCCGGTAAGGCGATGGTGGTCGTCCTTGAGGCCACCTACACTGTCACCGATCCACCGCTCAAGCTTCTTCGGCGGTTCATCCCGCCGTTGCGTCTCGGGGGCGTGGCACTCGACCTGTCCTTCTTCGTTCTGATGATCATCGTCTACATCCTGCTCAATATCGTGGGTCGCTTCGCGAGATGAGGGAGGGAACTGTGGACGATACGGTCTTGCCGACTGCCGACGACTACGTAGAGGTGAAGAAGAGATGCCGCTGACTCCTGAGGACGTGCGGAACAAGCAGTTCACGACCGTCCGCCTCCGAGAAGGCTATGACGAGGACGAGGTCGATGCCTTCCTCGACGAGGTCGAGTCTGAATTGACCCGTTTGCTCCGTGAGAACGAGGATCTGCGGGCCAAGTTGGCCGCCGCTACTCGTGCGGCCGCGCAGAACCAGCAACAGCAGGGCATGCGCAAACCCCCGGAGCCGCAGGACGGCCGCGGGGGACCGGGCGCACCGGTGCCCGCCGCCATATCGGGCCCCCCCGTCCAGCAGCAGCAGCCCCCGCAGATGGGTCCCCCCCAGCTGCCCGGTGGAGCTCCTCAGCTGCCGGCGGGTCCCAGCCACGGCAACCCGATGGGTGGCCCCGGTGGCAACATGCAGGGCGGTCCGATGCAGGGCGGCAACCCGATGGGCGGCCCCATGGGCGGTCCCATGCAGGGCGGCAACATGCAGGGCGGTCCCATGGGCGGCCCGATGCAGGGCGGCAACATGCAGGGCGGCCCGATGGGCGGCCACCAGCAGATGCAGCAGCCCGGTCAGGGCCCCGGCGGCGACAGCGCCGCCCGAGTCCTCTCGCTGGCTCAGCAGACCGCCGACCAGGCGATCGCGGAGGCCCGTTCCGAGGCCAACAAGATCGTCGGCGAGGCCCGTTCGCGCGCCGAGGGCCTGGAGCGGGACGCCCGCGCCAAGGCCGACGCGCTGGAGCGGGACGCGCAGGAGAAGCACCGCGTCGCGATGGGTTCCCTGGAGTCCGCGCGCGCCACGCTGGAGCGCAAGGTCGAGGACCTGCGGGGCTTCGAGCGTGAGTACCGCACCAGGCTGAAGTCGTACCTGGAGAGCCAGCTGCGTCAGCTGGAGACCCAGGCCGACGACTCGCTGGCCCCGCCGCGCACCCCGTCGGCGGCCTCCCTGCCGCCGTCCCCCTCGATGGCGTCCGCGGGCGCCCCCTCGATGGGTCACGCGATGGGCGGCGCTCCGTCGATGGGCCAGTCCATGGGCGGCAACCCGTCGATGGGCGGCGGTCCTTCGTACGGCGGCCAGCAGCAGATGTCCCCGGCGATGACCCAGCCGATGGCTCCGGTCAGGCCGCAGGCTCCGCAGCCGATGCAGCAGGCGCCCGCGCCGATGCGCGGTTTCCTGATCGACGAGGACGACAACTGAGCGGTACGCGCGCGCTGAAGTGAGCGCGTAGCCGTCGGCAGACATGGGGCCGGGCCCGGGACGAATGTCCTGGGCCCGGCCCCATGTCGTGTGCCGTACCGCTTCCGGTTCAGGGCACATGTGTGGGGGCCGGGACCCTCCTCGGGTCCCGGCCCCCACAGGTGTGCGGAGCTACACCTTGCGCAGATGGAAGGTGAGCGCCAGGGGCTCGTCGGTGAAGGCCTCGCCGAAGCCGTCGTCCGGGGCCGATCGGGTGAAGTCCGTGGCCAGCACCTCGTCCGCGATCAGGGGCGCGTGCGCCGTGAGCGCCTCGGCGGTGGAGTCGTCGGAGGACGTCCACACCACCGAGATCCGGTCGGCCACATCGAGACCGCTGTTCTTGCGGGCCTCCTGGATCAGCCGGATCGCGTCACGGGCCAGCCCCGCCAGCCGCAGTTCCGGGGTGATCTCCAGATCCAGCGCGACCGTCGCGCCCGAGTCCGACGCCACCGACCAGCCCTCACGGGGAGTCTCGGTGATGATGACCTCGTCCGGGGAGAGCGTCACGCTCTCGCCGTCGACCTCGACGGAGGCCGTGCCCTCGCGCAGCGCCAGTGACAGCGCGGCGGCGTCCGCCTCCGCGACCGCCTTGGCCACGGCCTGGACGCCCTTGCCGAAACGCTTGCCCAGCGCCCGGAAGTTCGCCTTCGCCGTCGTGTCGACCAGCGAGCCGCCCACCTCGGAGAGCGAGGCGAGCGAGGAGACGTTCAGCTCCTCCGTGATCTGTGCACGCAGCTCCGGCGGGAGCGCGTCGAAGCCCGTCGCCGCGACCAGCGCGCGGGACAGCGGCTGGCGCGTCTTCACACCGGACTCGGCGCGGGTGGCCCGGCCCAGCTCGACCAGCCTGCGCACCAGCGTCATCTGGCGGGAGAGCACCGGGTCGATCGCGTCCAGCTCCGCCGCCGGCCAGGTCGACAGATGCACCGACTCCGGCGCGTCCGGGGTGACCGGGACCACCAGGTCCTGCCAGACCCGCTCGGTGATGAAGGGCGTCAGCGGGGCCATCAGCCGGGTCACCGTCTCGATGACGTCGTGCAGCGTGCGCAGCGCGGCCGGGTCGCCCTGCCAGAAGCGGCGGCGCGACCGGCGCACGTACCAGTTCGACAGATCGTCCACGAAGGAGGAGAGCAGCTTTCCGGCCCGCTGGGTGTCGAAGCTCTCCATCGCCTGGGTGACCTGGTCCACCAGCGCGTTCAGCTCGCTCAGCAGCCAGCGGTCCAGGACCGTCCGCCCGGCCGGGGCCGGGTCGGCGGCCGAGGGGGCCCAGCCGGAGGTGCGTGCGTACAGCGCCTGGAACGCCACGGTGTTCCAGTACGTCAGCAGGGTCTTGCGCACGACCTCCTGGATCGTGCTGTGCCCGACCCGGCGCGCGGACCACGGCGAGCCGCCGGCCGCCATGAACCAGCGGACCGCGTCGGCGCCGTGCTGGTCCATCAGCGGGATCGGCTGAAGGATGTTCCCCAGGTGCTTGGACATCTTCCGGCCGTCCTCGGCGAGGATGTGCCCGAGGCAGACGACGTTCTCGTACGAGGACTTGTCGAAGACCAGGGTGCCGACCGCCATCAGGGTGTAGAACCACCCGCGGGTCTGGTCGATGGCCTCCGAGATGAACTGCGCCGGGTAGCGCTTCTCGAAGACGTCCTTGTTCTGGTACGGGTATCCCCACTGCGCGAACGGCATCGCGCCGGCGTCGTACCAGGCGTCGATCACCTCGGGGACGCGGGTCGCGGTGCCGGAGCACTGCGGGCAGTCGAAGGTCACCTCGTCGATGAACGGCCGGTGCGGGTCCAGCGAGGACTGGTCGGAGCCGGTCAGCTCGGTCAGCTCGGCGCGCGAGCCCACACAGGTGAGGTGGTTCTCCTCACAGCGCCAGATCGGCAGCGGGGTGCCCCAGTAGCGGTTGCGGGAGAGCGCCCAGTCGATGTTGTTGTTCAGCCAGTCGCCGAACCGGCCGTGCTTGACCGTGTCGGGGAACCAGTTGGTGTTCTCGTTCTCCTCGATCAGCCGGTCCTTGACCGCGGTGGTGCGGATGTACCAGGACGGCTGCGCGTAGTAGAGCAGCGCGGTGTGACAGCGCCAGCAGTGCGGGTAGCTGTGCTCGTACGGGATGTGGCGGAAGAGCCGGCCGCGCTCCTGGAGGTCGGCGGTCAGCCGCTCGTCGGCCTTCTTGAAGAAGACCCCGCCGACCAGCGGCACGTCCTCCTCGAAGGTGCCGTCCGGGCGGACCGGGTTCACGACCGGCAGGCCGTAGGCGCGGCAGACCTTGAGGTCGTCCTCGCCGAAGGCGGGGGACTGGTGGACCAGGCCGGTGCCGTCGGAGGTGGTGACGTAGTCGGCGTTGACGACGTAGTGCGCCTCGGCCGGGAACTCCACCAGGTCGAAGGGGCGCTCGTACGTCCAGCGCTCCATCTCGGCGCCGGTGAAGGACTGGCCCGTGGCCTCCCAGCCCTCGCCGAGCGCCTTCTCCAGCAGCGGTTCGGCGACGACGAGCTTCTCCGTGCCGTCCGTGGCCACCACATAGGCGACCTCGGGGTGCGCGGCGACGGCGGTGTTCGACACCAGCGTCCACGGGGTGGTCGTCCACACCAGCAGCGCGGCCTCGCCGGCCAGCGGTCCCGAGGTCAGCGGGAAGCGGACGAAGACCGAGGGGTCCACGACCGTCTCGTACCCCTGCGCCAGCTCGTGGTCGGAGAGACCGGTGCCGCAGCGGGGGCACCAGGGCGCGACCCGGTGGTCCTGGACGAGCATGCCCTTGCCGAAGATCTCCTTCAGCGACCACCAGACCGAGTCGATGTACTCGGGCTTCATGGTCCAGTAGGCGTCGTCCATGTCGACCCAGTAGCCCATGCGGTCGGTCAGCTCGGCGAAGGCGTCCGTGTGACGGCTCACCGACTCCCGGCACTTGGCGTTGAACTCGGCGATGCCGTACGCCTCGATGTCCTTCTTGCCGGAGAAGCCCAGCTCCTTCTCGACGGCCAGCTCGACCGGCAGCCCGTGACAGTCCCAGCCGGCCTTGCGGGCGACGTGGTAGCCGTTCATGGTGCGGAACCGGGGGAAGACGTCCTTGAAGACGCGGGCCTCGATGTGATGGGCGCCGGGCATGCCGTTGGCGGTCGGCGGGCCCTCGTAGAAGACCCACTCGGGGCGGCCCTCGGACTGGGCGAGGCTCTTGGCGAAGACCTTGCTCTCGCGCCAGAAATCGAGCACGGCGTGCTCCAGCGCGGGCAGGTCTACCTGGGCGGGCACCTGGCGGTACTGGTACTGCGGGGGTGTCATCGAGGCTCCTCCGGCGGACTGCGATCTCTTCCGTCGGAGGGACGAGAGCCGGATCTGCTCCCGCGGTACCACCCTCCTTGGCGGCGCGCGAGGCGCACCGCCCCCTCATTGGGGTAGCGACGCCGGCTCTACTCACCTCGCGGTTTTCTTCCGGCGGCTCCGGGGTGATTCTTCACATCGCGCTCGCCCCCGGGCTCGCACCGTCCCCGGGTCGCTCATGGCTGCGTACGACGCTACTCGTCCCCATCCAAGCCTTTCGCTCCGCCCAGTGTAAGGGGCGCGGCCCCGGACGGCCGACCGGATAAATCTTCGGGACCTCTTCCCGGCGGCGGCCGGGAGCCCGGCGGGCCGGGGGCGCGGGGGCGGTCGCCGTACGCCGTACGGGGAGGGGCGGGCGACCCGGATGGCCGGACGCGCGCCGGTGGAGTCCCCGGGCGGGCCGAGCGCCGGATTACCGGGCGGGGAGCTGGGCACAAGGCTTGCGAGTCCGATTCGCCGGGGGCCGCGGCGGGCGGCGGCACGGCGTGCACCGTTTGCCGCGGCTCCGGGGCCGATTTATCGTCCCAGCACGATTCGCGTGCAAGATCACAATATGTGAAGGGGCCGCGGCCATGGTGGCGAAGAAGACCGCCGAGAGCGATCCGGCGTCCACGAGTTCCACCGCGGCCTCTGCTCCGGCCGGGGAGGGGGAGGCGGCTGCCGCCGGGGAGACCGGGGCGAAGAAGGCCCCTGCGAAGAAGGCCCCGGCCAAGAAGGCCGCCGCGAAGAAGACGGCGGCGCGGAAGGACGCGGAGACCCCGCCGCCCGTCGCGCACGCCGAACCGCCACCGGCGGCGAAGAAGGCCGCGGCCGGGAAGACGGCGGCCAGGAAGACAGCGAAGACAGCGAAGACAGCGAAGACAGCGAAGACAGCGAAGAAGGCCGCGCCGGCGGCCCGTGAGGCGGCCGGGTCGGCCCGGCAGACAGGAGCCAGTACGGTGCGAGCCAAGAAGACCTCGGTCGCCGGAGGCGGCCCCGCCGGGGTGCCCCCGGCCCGCGCGGCCGCCGCGAGCGCCCCGGGCGAGCTGGCGATCCGCCCCGGTGAGGACCCATGGACCCCGGAGGAGGTCGCCGAGGCCCGTGCCGAGCTGGAGAGCGAGGTGCTCCGGCTCAACGCCGAGCTGACCACCTCCGAGGCTGCCCTCGCCAATCTGATGCGCGACACCGGCGGCGGCTCGACCGGCGACGACGCCGACACCGGCACCAAGAACATCACGCGGGAGCACGAGCTGTCGCTGGCGGCCAACGCCCGGGAGCTGCTGGAGCAGACCGAGCGCGCGCTGCTGCGCCTCGACGCCGGCACCTACGGCGTCTGCGAGAACTGCGGCAAACCCATCGGCAAGGCCCGTATGCAGGCATTCCCCCGCGCCACACTCTGTGTGGAGTGCAAGCAGAAGCAGGAACGCCGGGGCTGACTCCGTACGTGTGTGCCGTACCCTCGTGGTCAGTCAGGCACCTAGGTTGAGGGACTCACGTGACAGAGGCGGAGCGCGCCATCGGTACGCCAGATGTTGACGACGAGGCTGCGGCTCCCGCCGAGCAGCCCAAGGGACGGCGCAGGGTCGCCGTCCTGGTGTCGATCGCGATCGTGGCGTACCTGATCGACCTCGGCACCAAGATGCTCGTGGTGGCCAAGCTGGAGCACCATGCCCCCATCGAGGTCATCGGCGACTGGCTGAGGTTCGAGGCGGTACGGAACGCGGGCGCGGCCTTCGGCATCGGCGAGGCGTTCACGGTGATCTTCACCGCCATCGCCGCCTCGGTGATCGTGGTGATCATCCGACTGGCGCGCAAGCTCTACAGCCTGCCCTGGGCCGTCGCGCTCGGTCTGCTGCTCGGCGGGGCGCTCGGCAACCTCACCGACCGGATCTTCCGGGCTCCCGGGGTCTTCGAGGGCGCGGTCGTCGATTTCATCGCCCCCGCGCACTTCGCCGTCTTCAATCTCGCGGACACCGCCATCGTCTCCGGCGGCATTCTCATCGTGATCCTCTCCTTCAAGGGGCTCGACCCGGACGGCACCGTCCACAAGGACTGAGCCGGTCGGGTGCCGGGACAAGGCATACTCGACGGGTGAGTACCCTTCCCGAGATCCGCACCCTGCCCGTACCCGACGGCCTTGAGGGCGAGCGCGTCGACGCCGTCATCTCCCGTATTTTCGGGTTCTCCCGCACCAAGGCGGCCGAGCTGGCCGCCGCCGGGAAAGTGCTGGTCGACGGCGCTGCCGTCGGGAAGTCCGAGCGAGTGCACGGCGGCGCGTGGCTGGAGGTCGAGATGCCCCAGGCCCCCGCGCCCGTCCAGCTCGTGGCCGAGCCGGTCGAGGGCATGGAGATCGTCCACGACGACGACGACATCGTCGTGATCATGAAGCCGGTGGGCGTCGCCGCCCACCCCAGCCCCGGCTGGACCGGGACCACGGTGATCGGCGGCCTCGCCGCCGCGGGCTACCGGATCTCCACCTCCGGCGCCGCCGAGCGCCAGGGCATCGTGCACCGGCTGGACGTCGGCACCTCGGGGCTGATGGTCGTGGCCAAGTCCGAGCGCGCCTACACCCTGCTCAAGCAGCAGTTCCGGGAGCGCACCGTCGACAAGCGCTACCACGCGCTGGTGCAGGGCCACCCGGACCCGATGAGCGGGACGATCGACGCCCCCATCGGCCGCCACCCCCGCCACGACTACAAGTGGGCCGTGACCGCCGAGGGCAAGCCCTCGGTGACGCACTACGACCTCCAGGAGGCGTTCCGCGCCGCCTCCCTGCTCGACATCAAGCTGGAGACCGGGCGTACCCACCAGATCCGGGTCCACATGTCCGCCCATCACCACCCCTGTGTGGGCGACCTCACCTATGGCGCGGACCCGACGCTGGCGAAGCGGCTGGGCCTGACCCGGCAGTGGCTGCACGCGGTGCGGCTCGGCTTCGAGCACCCGGCCGACGGCCAGTGGGTGGAGTTCGAGAGCGGCTACCCCGAGGATCTCCGCCGGGCGCTGGAGATCATCGCGGCGGAGAGTGCGTGACACCGGGCGTCTCCCGCTCGGTGCGGATCGCCGACGGCCCGGCTGACCGGGCCTCCTGCTTCGCCCTGCGCGAAGAGGTCTTCATCGCCGAGCAGCGGGTGCCCGCCGAGATCGAGTACGACGCCTTCGACGAGCCGGCCGCCGACACCGTGCATGTGCTGGCGGTGGACGGGGACGGCACCCCGCTCGGCACCGCCCGGCTGCTCCACGGCCCCGGCGCGGCGGGCCGTACCGGCGGCGATCCCGCGCTCGGCGTGCTGGGCCGGCTCGCGGTCACCGCGTCCGCCCGGGGCCTGGGCATCGGGGTCGCGCTGGTCCGCGCGATCGAGGAAGCGGCCCGTGAGCGGGGGCTCTCGGCGGTCGATCTGCACGCCCAGACCCACGCGCTCGCGTTCTACGAGCGGCTGGGGTACGCGGCGTACGGCGAGGAGTTCTCCGAGGGCGGCATCGGCCACCGGGGGATGCGCCGGGCGCTCTGAAGCCGCTCCACGGGTGGCAAAGCGGCATTTCAGGTGAATTGAACACATTGCATGGCAGGCTGATGGCCTGATTGTGGTGGTTCATTCCCCGGAGGGCGTCCCCGTGGACCAAGTCGCACTGCTGCTGGCGCTGCTGCTCGGAGCCGTGGTGACCGTGCCGCTGGGGGAGCGGCTCGACCTTCCCGCGCCGGTGCTGATGACCCTCGCCGGGGCCGGGGTGGCCTTTCTGCCCTTCGTGCCGACCGTCGAGGTCCCGCCCGAGTTCATCCTGCCGCTGGTGCTGCCGCCCCTTCTGTACGCGGCGGTCCAGCGGACCTCCTGGCGGCAGTTCACCGCCAATGTACGGCCCATCCTGCTGCTCGCCGTCGCCCTGGTCTTCGTCACCACGGCCGCCGTCGCCGCCGTCGTCCAGGCTCTCGTGCCCGGTCTGCCGCTCGCCGCCGCCGTCGCGCTCGGCGCGCTGGTCGCGCCCCCCGACCCGGTCGCCGCCACCGCCGTCGCCGGCCGGCTGGGGCTGCCCCGCCGGCTGGTCTCCATCCTGGAGGGCGAGGGGCTCTTCAACGACGTCACCGCGATCGTGCTCTACCACGTGGCGATCGCCGCCGTGGTCAGCGGCACCTTCTCCTGGCCCGCCGCCGGGGCGCAGCTCGTGCTCTCCGCCGTGGTCGCCGTCGCCGTCGGACTCGCCCTCGGCTGGCTCTCCAACAAGCTGATGGGCTGCCTCGGCGACGCCACCCTCCAGGTCGGGCTCTCGCTGATGGTGCCCTTCGTCAGCTATGTGCTCGCCGAGGAGCTGCACGGCTCCGGCGTGCTCGCCGTCCTCACCACCGCCCTCTTCCTCGCGGAGCACGCCGCCGACGCCGACGACGTCATGGGACGGCTGGCCGGGCGGACCTTCTGGGAGATCATCGACACCCTGGTCACCGGCGTCGCCTTCGGGCTGATCGGCCTCGAACTCCACACCGTCTTCGGCACCGTCGACGGCCGGCTGTCCGAGCTGCTCGTCTGGGGAGGGATCGTCACCGCCACCGTCGTCGGCGTACGGCTGCTGTGGCTGCTCCCCGCCACCTGGCTCGCCAAACGGCTGCACCACCGCCGCGACTACGACGAGGACATCCCCGTCAGCTGGCGCGAGACCGTGGTGATGTGGTGGTCCGGCATGCGCGGCGTCGCCTCGGTGGCGCTCGCGCTCGCCATCCCGCTGACGATCGACGGCGGCGGGCCCTTCCCGGCCCGCTCCGAGATCGTCTTCATCGCCTTCGTGGTGATCCTCGCCACCCTGGTGATCCAGGGCCTCACCCTGCCCTGGCTGGTGCGCCGGCTGGGGGTCCGTGCCGACGCCGGGGCCGAGCGCGAGCTGGAGCACACCCTGGCCGTACGGGCCGCCCGCGCCGCCCGGCACCGGCTGAGGGAGATCGAGGAGGTGGAGGAGCTGCCCGAGGACGTCGGCGAACGGCTGCTGCGCGGTGCGTACGAGGTGGGGGCGAGGATCAGCCCGGACATCCTCGACGAGGACCGCCGGGACTGGTACGCCAAACGGGTCGAGCGGGCCAGGACGGTCCGCCGGATCCAGCGGGAGATGCTGTCGGCCGCCCGCCACGAGGTGCTGGCGGCCCGCAGCGAACCGGGGGCCGACCCCGAGGTGGTGGACCGGGTGCTGCGGCGGCTTGACGTGCACAGCCTCCGCTGAGACCGCCCTCGGCTCTTCCTCCCCGCGCCCGTCAGCCGCGCCCGGTGCGCGGCTCCTCCGCCGCCGGAAGGCTCTCCTTCGCCCGCCGCCCGGCGGGCTCCACCGCCGGGCCCGTCGCCACCTTCGGCAGCGCGTACGGATGGTGCTCGTGCAGCCAGGCCACCAGCTGCTCGCGCACCGCGCACCGGACGGTCCAGATGTCGTCGGCGTCCTTGGCGGTCACCACGGCCCGCACCTGGATCGTGGTCGGCGTGGTGTCCGTCACGGCGAGCGACCAGTCCCGGCCGTCCCACGCGGGACACTCCTCGACGATCCGGTGCAGCTTCTCCCGCATCAGCGGCACCGGGGCGGAGTGGTCCAGATGGAAGAAGACCGTCCCCGTCATCTGCACCCCGCCGCGCGACCAGTTCTCGAACGGCTTGCTGGTGAAGTACGACACCGGCATGGTGATCCGCCGCTCGTCCCAGGTCCGCACGGCGAGGAAGGTGAGGGTGATCTCCTCGACCGTGCCCCACTCCCCGTCGACCACCACGGTGTCCCCGATCCGCACCATGTCGCCGAAGGCGATCTGGAGCCCGGCGAAGAGATTCCCCAGTGTCGACTGGGCCGCGATGCCCGCGACGATGCCCAGCACACCGGCCGACGCCAGCATCGAGGTGCCGACGGTCCGCATCGCGGGGAAGGTCAGCAGCATCGCGGAGACCGCCACCACACCCACCACCGCGATGACCACCCGCTGGATCAGGGTGACCTGGGTACGGACCCGGCGCAGCCGGGCGGGATCGCGGGTGGTGGCCGCGTACCGGCTGTAGACCGACTCCACGACGGCGGTGGCGATTTTGACGACCAGCCAGGCGGAGGCCCCGATCAGCACCAGGGTCAGCAGCTGTCCGATGCCCCTGCGGTACGGGACGAGAGCGGCGATCTCCGCCTGCCGGTAACTCCCTCTCAGCAGCGCGGTGAGCAGCACCACCCGCAGCGGGACGCGGCAGCGGCGCAGCAGACCCCACAGCGGGGTCTCCGGGTGCCGGGCGTCGGCCCGGCGGAGCAGCAGGTCGACCAGCCATCCCACGAACAGCGTGAGGACGACCGAACCGCCGATGACGATCAGAGGGCGCAGTACGTTCTCCATGTTTCGAACGTAACCTGACCGCATGCACATCATGCTTTTTCATTCCACATACGGCCTCCGTCCCGCCGTGCGCTCGGCCGCCGAGCGGCTGCGGGCGGCGGGGCACCAGGTGTGGACGCCCGACCTCTTCGAGGGCCGTACCTTCGACACCGTCGAGGACGGCATGGCCTTCAAGGACGGGCTGGGCAAGGACGAACTGCTGAAGCGGGCGGTCCTCGCCGCCGCGCCCTACTCCGACCGGGGCGTGGTCTACGCGGGGTTCTCGCTGGGGGCCTCGATCGCGCAGACCCTGGCGCTCGGCGACGAGAAGGCCCGGGGGCTGCTGCTGATGCACGGCACCTCGGACATCGCCGAGAGCGCGTCGGTGGACGAGCTTCCCGTACAGCTGCACATCGCCGACCCCGACCCCTTCGAGCCGCACGACTGGCTGACCGCCTGGTACTTGGGCATGGGCCGGGCGGGGGCCGAGGCGGAGGTCTACCGGTACCCGGGCGCGGGGCATCTCTTCACCGACCCGGAGCTGCCCGACTACGACGAGGAGGCCGCGGAGACGGCCTGGCGGGTGTCGCTCGGTTTCCTGGAGACGCTGGAGTCCTGAGGCGGGAGCGGGGGCGGGCGAGGGGTCCGGCCCCCGCCCGCCCCCGTGGTGTCAGGCCTTGAGGGCCTTGTCGACGGCGGCCCGGAAGGACTCCGCGGTCATCGGGGTCTGGTCGGTGCCCGCGCCGTTGATCTTCTTGCCGTCCATCATCACCGTCGGGGTGCCCTTGACACCGCTGTCGTCGAACGCCGCCGACATCTTCATCGCCCAGGCGTCGAACGTGCCGTTCTTGACGTCCTTCTCGAAGGCGGCGTTGTCCTTCAGCTTCGGGACCGCGTCGGCGATCTTCAGCAGGTAGGAGTCCTCGGCGAAGACGTCCTTGCTCTCGGCCGGGAAGAACTCCTTGGAGTACAGCGCCGCCTTGTACTCCATGAACGCCTCGGGTCCGACATTGAGCGCCGCGCCCAGCGCGCTGAGCGCGTTCTTGGAGCCCTCGCCGCCGTCCCCGTTGTCGAGGAAGGTCGCGCCGACGTACTTCATCTTGTACTTGCCGGCGGCGACGTCCTTCTTCAGCTCCTCGCCGACCGCCTGCTCGAAGTTGGCACAGGAGGGGCAGCGGGAGTCCTCGTACACCGCGAGCGTCTTCTTGGCGTCCGCCTTGCCGATGACGACCTCGGTGCCGTTCTTGCCGCTGGTGTTCTTCGGCGCGGTGACGTTCTTGGCGTCCTTCGCCGCGTCCCAGGCGGTGGGCTCGTTCGCCTGCATCACGGCGTAGCCGATGCCGCCCGCGAGGGCGAGGACCGCGACCGTGGTGCCGGCCACGATCAGCTGCCGGCGGGCCCGCTCCTTCTTGGCCACCCGCTCGCGCTCCTCGCGCAGCCGCTCACGGGCCGCCGCCTTGTTGGCCTTGCTGTTGCGTGCACTCATGGTGATTCACTCCGGAAAGATGACGTATCAGGGGATACGGACGAAAGACGGGGGACTGCGCGGACCGCCGGGCCCGCGAGAGGGTGCCGCGGGGCGGCACCGGGCCGGGCCGCGGTGTACGCGAAGGGGTACGGCTCGGGTCGGGAGCCGTGACGGAGCGGCTCGGCTCAGCCGAGAGCCGCGGCCGGACACGGGGGAGGGCCCCGCCGCCCGACGGAGTGCACCAGCGCGCGTGTGCGGGAGACGGCGGGCCGGGTCAGGGCCCGCACCCGGCGGCGCACCGCGGGATGCGCGGTCGCCACCACGGCGACCGCGATCAGCAGCGGCCGGAAGGCGAGCGCGCCCACCGTCCGCAGCAGCGCGGCGAGCGCCGCCTCGCCGTGCCAGAGCCAGGCCGCCGCGAGCAGCCCGACACCGACATGGGCCGCCAGCAGCAGCCAGGGCAGCGCCGGATCATGGGGAGCCGCCGTCAGGGCCGCCGCACCGGGCTGCGCGGCGCTCACCCCCGGCAGTCCGCCGCCGACCCCGCCGCAGAGCACATCGAAGCCCAGCGCCCGCAGCGAACCGGCGACCGGTCCGCCGCCGGGGCCGTAACAGAGGTCCTGACCGCTGGTGAAGACCGTGTCGGCGGCCAGCTCCAGCGGCACGAGCAGGCTCGCGATCCGCCAGAACCCGCGCTCACGGCCCGACAGCGCGTACGCCACGGCGAAGACACCCGCCGACAGACCGGCGACCGTCGTCCACGGCAGCGGGACGCCCGAGAGCAGCACATGCGAGGCGGCGGACAGCGTCACGACCAGTGCCGTGAAGATCGCCGCCCGCACCGCTCTGAGCTGTGCTCCCGATACGTCCATCGCCATCCGAGTGTGTCATGCCTCCGTGAGAGGGGGCTTAAGACATCCTTCCGCCTTCCGGGGGCCGCTCACAGCCCCGGTATCCGGCCATTGCGGAAGAGGTCGACGAATATCTGGTGATCGGCCCGGGCCCGCGCTCCGTAGCCGTGGGCGAAGTCCACCAGCAGTCCGGCGAAGCCCTCCTCGTCGGCGGCGATCGCCGCGTCGATGGCGCGCTCGGTGGAGAACGGCACCAGGGAGTGGCCGCTGCCGTCGTCCGCCGCGCCGTGCATGGTGGCCGTGGCCCGGCCCAGGTCCGCGACGACAGCGGCGATCTCCGCGGGGTCGTCGATGTCCGACCAGTCCAGGTCGACCGCGTACGGGGAGACCTCGGCGACCAGCTGGCCCGCGCCGTCCAGCTCGGTCCAGCCCAGCCAGGGGTCGGCGTGGTCCTGGAGGGCCCGCTGGGAGATCACGGTGCGGTGGCCCTCGTGCCGGAAGTATCCGCGTACGGCCGGATCGTCGATGTGCCGGGAGACCGCCGGGGTCTGCGCCTGCTTGAGATAGATCACGACGTCGTTCTCCAGGGCGTCGCTGTTGCCCTCCAGCAGGATGTTGTACGAGGGCAGACCGGCGGAGCCGATGCCCACGCCGCGTCTGCCGACGACGTCCTTCACCCGGTAGGAGTCGGGCCGGGCGAGGCTGGACTCGGGGAGGGTCTCCAGATAGCCGTCGAAGGCCGCGAGCACCTTGTACCGGGTGGCGGCGTCCAGCTCGATCGCGCTGCCGCCGGCGGCGAAGCGCCGCTCGAAGTCCCGGATCTCGGTCATGGAGTCCAGCAGCGAGAACCGGGTGCGCGCGCGGGCGTGCCGCAGGGCGGCCAGCAGGGGGCCCTCGGCGGTGTCCAGGGTGAAGGACGGGACGTCGTCGTCCTTCGCGCCGCTCGCCAGGGCGTGGATCCGCTCGCGGTAGGCGGCGGCGTAGGTCCGCACCAGCTCGGTGATCTGGTCGTCGCTGAACGCCTTGGTGTAGCCGATCAGCGCCAGCGAGGCGGCCAGCCGCTTCAGGTCCCAGGTGAAAGGCCCGACATAGGCCTCGTCGAAATCATTGACGTTGAAGATCAGCCGGCCGTTGGAGTCCATGTAGGTGCCGAAATTCTCCGCGTGGAGATCACCGTGGATCCAGACCCGGCTGGTGCGCTCGTCCAGATAGGGGCCCTGGTGGATCCCCTCGTCGCCCCGGGCGGTGTGCTCCCGCTCCAGATCGCTGTAGAACAGCCCTGCGGTGCCCCGGTAGAAGGCGAACGCCGAGGCGGCCATCTTCCGGAACTTGATCCGGAAGGCGGCCGGGTCGGCGGCCAGGAGCTCGCCGAAGGCGGTCCCGATCACGGTGAGAATCTGCTCACCGCGCTCTTCGGCCGTGACCTCGGCGGGGTGCGGTACCGACATCGCTGTGTGCCTCCTGGGGCAGTACGGGGGGGATCCCGGGCAGGGCCCGGGGGACAAGGCGTTCCACCCCTCTCCAACGCTCGGCGGCGGCCGGGAGTGCCCCCTCATCGGGCATCTGTGCGGACGGTCCCGCGGACCTTCGCGGAGCGCCACGGTTGTCGGTCGGGAGTCGTAGACTTCCGAGCTGTCTCCCCAGACACTCCCGCCGCCTGCCGTCGCCCGCTCCTCTGGAGGCCCCCGCCGTGACCAAACCGCCGTTTACGCATCTGCATGTGCACACCCAGTACTCGCTGCTGGACGGCGCGGCGCGGCTGAAGGACATGTTCGACGCGTGCAATGAGATGGGCATGTCCCACATCGCGATGACGGACCACGGCAATCTGCACGGTGCGTACGACTTCTTCCACCAGGCGAAGAAGGCGGGGGTGACGCCGATCATCGGGATCGAGGCCTATGTGGCCCCGGAGTCCCGGCGGACCAAGCGGAAGATCCAGTGGGGACAGCCGCACCAGAAGCGCGACGATGTGTCCGGTTCCGGTGGTTATACGCATAAGACGATCTGGGCGGCGAACCAGACGGGTCTGCACAACCTCTTCCGGCTCTCCTCGGACGCCTACAAGGAGGGCTGGCTCCAGAAGTGGCCCCGGATGGACAAGGAGACGATCTCCCAGTGGTCGGAGGGGCTGATCGCCTCGACCGGCTGTCCCTCGGGCGAGCTCCAGACCCGGCTGCGGCTGGGCCAGTTCGACGAGGCCCTGAAGGCGGCCTCGGAGTACCAGGACATCTTCGGCAAGGAGCGCTACTTCCTGGAGCTGATGGACCACGGCATCGAGATCGAGCGCCGGGTGCGGGACGGCCTGCTGGAGATCGGGAAGAAGCTCGACATCCCGCCGCTGGTCACCAATGACTCCCACTACACCTACGCCGGCGAGGCGACCGCGCACGACGCGCTGCTCTGCATCCAGACCGGCAAGAACCTCTCCGACCCGGACCGCTTCCGCTTCGACGGCACCGGCTACTACCTGAAGACCACCGAAGAGATGTACGCGGTGGACTCCTCGGACGCCTGGCAGGAGGGGTGCCGCAACACCCTGCTGGTCGCCGAGCAGATCAACACCGAGGGCATGTTCCAGGCCCGGAACCTGATGCCGAAGTTCGACATCCCCGAGGGCTACACCGAGACCACCTGGTTCCGCGAGGAGGTCCGGGTCGGCATGGCCCGCCGCTTCCCCGGCGGCGTCCCCGAGGACCGCCAGCGCCAGGCGGAGTACGAGATGGACGTCATCATCGAGATGGGGTTCCCGGGGTACTTCCTCGTCGTCGCCGACTTCATCATGTGGGCCAAGAACCAGGGCATCGCGGTCGGCCCCGGCCGTGGCTCGGCGGCCGGCTCGATCGTCTCGTACGCGATGGGCATCACCGACCTCGACCCGATCGAGCACGGACTGATCTTCGAGCGCTTCCTCAACCCCGAGCGCGTCTCCATGCCCGACGTCGACATCGACTTCGACGAGCGCAGGCGCGTCGAAGTGATCCGCTATGTGACCGAGAAGTACGGCGCCGACAAGGTCGCCATGATCGGCACCTACGGAAAGATCAAGGCGAAGAACGCCATCAAGGACTCCGCCCGGGTGCTCGGCTACCCGTACGCGATGGGCGACCGGCTGACCAAGGCCATGCCCGCCGACGTCCTCGGCAAGGGAATCGACCTCTCCGGCATCACCGACCCCTCCCACCCGCGCTACAGCGAGGCGGGCGAGATCCGGGGGATGTACGAGAACGAACCGGATGTGAAGAAGGTCATCGACACCGCCAAGGGCGTCGAGGGCCTGGTCCGCCAGATGGGTGTGCACGCCGCCGGCGTGATCATGTCCAGCGAGACCATCACCGACCACGCGCCGGTCTGGGTCCGCCACACCGACGGCGTCACCATCACCCAGTGGGACTATCCGCAGTGCGAGTCGCTCGGCCTGCTGAAGATGGACTTCCTGGGCCTGCGCAACCTCACCATCATGGACGACGCCGTCAAGATGGTGAAGGCGAACAAGGGCGTCGAGCTGGAGATGCTCGCCCTCCCGCTGAACGACGCGCCCACCTTCGAACTGCTCTGCCGCGGTGACACCCTCGGCGTCTTCCAGTTCGACGGCGGCCCCATGCGCTCGCTGCTGCGGCTGATGAAGCCCGACAACTTCGAGGACATCTCCGCCGTCTCGGCCCTGTACCGGCCGGGCCCGATGGGAATGAACTCCCACACGAACTACGCGCTGCGCAAGAACAAGCAGCAGGAGATCACCCCGATCCACCCGGAGCTGGAAGAGCCGCTCCGGGAGGTCCTCGACATCACCCACGGCCTGATCGTCTACCAGGAGCAGGTCCAGAAGGCCGCCCAGATCATCGCCGGGTACTCGCTCGGCGAGGCCGACATCCTCCGCCGGGTGATGGGCAAGAAGAAGCCCGAGGAGCTGGCGAAGAACTTCACGATCTTCCAGGCCGGCGCGCGGAAGAACAACTACTCCGACGAGGCGATCCAGGCCCTGTGGGACGTGCTGGTCCCGTTCGCCGGATACGCCTTCAACAAGGCCCACTCCTCCGCGTACGGACTGGTCACCTACTGGACCGCCTATCTCAAGGCGAACTACCCGGCCGAGTACATGGCGGCGCTGCTGACCTCGGTCAAGGACGACAAGGACAAGTCGGCGGTCTATCTCAACGAGTGCCGCCGCATGGGCATCAAGGTGCTCCCGCCGAATGTCAACGAGTCGGAGTCGAACTTCGCCGCCCAGGGCGACGACGTGATCCTCTTCGGCCTCACGGCGGTCCGCAATGTCGGAACCAACGTGGTCGACTCGATCATCCGTTCCCGCAAGTCCAAGGGGAAGTACTCCTCCTTCCCCGACTTCCTCGACAAGGTCGAGGCCGTGGTCTGCAACAAGCGGACCGTGGAGTCCCTGATCAAGGCCGGCGCGTTCGACGAGATGGGCCACACCCGCAAGGGACTGGTCGCCCACCACGAACCCATGATCGACAACGTGGTCGCGGTCAAGCGCAAGGAGGCCGAGGGACAGTTCGACCTCTTCGGCGGCATGGGCGACGAGGACGCCGGGGACGAGCCGGGCTTCGGGCTCGACGTCGAGTTCTCCGACGTGGAGTGGGAGAAGTCCTATCTGCTCGCCCAGGAGCGGGAGATGCTCGGGCTCTATGTCTCCGACCACCCCCTCTTCGGCATCGAGCACGTCCTCTCCGACAAGTCGGACGCCTCGATCTCCCAGCTCACCGGCGGTGAGCACGCCGACGGCGCGGTGGTGACCATCGGCGGCATCATCTCCGGCCTCCAGCGCAAGATGACCAAGCAGGGCAACGCCTGGGCCATCGCCACCGTGGAGGACCTGGCCGGCTCCATCGAGTGCATGTTCTTCCCCGCCACCTATCAGCTGGTCTCCACCCAGCTGGTCGAGGACACCGTCGTCTTCGTCAAGGGACGCCTCGACAAGCGCGAGGACGTGCCCCGTCTCGTCGCCATGGAGCTGATGGTCCCCGACCTCTCCAACGCCGGGACCAACGCCCCGGTCGTCGTCACCATCCCCACCGTGAAGGTGACCCCGCCCATGGTCACCAGGCTCGGCGAGATCCTCAGCCACCACAAGGGCAACACCGAGGTCCGGATCAAGCTCCAGGGCCCCCGCTCGACCACGGTGCTCCGGCTCGACCGGCACCGGGTCCAGCCCGATCCCGCGCTCTTCGGCGATCTGAAGGTGCTCCTCGGCCCGGCCTGCCTGGCCGGCTGACCGGCACCGGGGAACCGGCCCGGCACCACCGCCGGGAACACCACGCGGAAGGGGCGCGCCCGCATCGACGGGCGCGCCCCTTCCCTGTGCCGCGGCGGCGCCGCGGGGTCGGTCAGTTGTGCCCGAATCGACGCTGGTGCTTACGGGCGACGTCCGCCGGGCTGCCCTGCGCCGGAGAGGGGGGCGGGTTCTGCGTCTGCGACTCGTAGGCGGTGGACTTCGCCTGCTCCTTGCCGCGCTCCGCGGCGGACGACCGGTCCTGCTGATGACTGCCCTTGCGATTCTTGTTCTTGGCCATGGTGTGCCTCCATCAGAGTTCTCGGGGCTGGAACCGCGACCAGACTCACATATGGGGCGTTGAGTCGCATTTTGGATCATTGCCCTGGGTAAGGGGCCCTTGTTATGAGCCCTGAGAAAACTTCCGCCACGCCGATGATCGAGTTCCGGCCGTCAACCCTGACGCGGTCGGGCAGACTCGACGGAAACCCGGAACAATCCCCGGTCCGGAACCGACACCGGGGAGCACACGTCTCCCCGATTCCCGGCTCCGCCGGACCGCTCGGCCGATCACGACTGTTTCCGCTGTTTCCGCCGCTTCTTTTCACAACTCTTCAAGATCAGTCTTTTCAAGATCCGCAAGCATTCCGATATCTCAGTCCCCAAGACCTCTATGTACCCGAAAGAGGGTGGAGCGCGTGGACCGCTGCGTTGTGCTGGTGGACGCCGGCTATCTGCTCGGGGCCGCCGCGAGCCTGCTCGCCGGGGAACCGACGCGTTCCCGGATCACCGTCGATCACGCCGCCCTCATCCAGGGCCTGCGTGAGCTCGCCGAGGCCGACACCGAACGCCCCCTGCTGCGCATCTACTGGTTCGACGGCGCCCCCGACCGCGTACCCCAGCCGGAGCACCGGCGGCTGCGGGTGATGCCCCGGGTGACGGTCCGCCTCGGCGCGCTGACCCGCAGCGACGGCCGCTGGGCGCAGAAGGGGGTGGACGCGGCGATGCACGCCGAGCTGACCGAACTCGCCAGAAACCGCGCCTGTTCGGACGTGGTGCTGGTGACCGGGGACGGCGATCTGCTGCCCGGTCTGATGTCCGCGAAGGAACACGGCGTCGCCGTGCACCTCTGGGCGGTGCAGGCCGCCGACGGCGACTACAACCAGTCCGAGGACCTGGTCGCCGAGGCCGATGAGCGCCGGGTGCTGGACCGGGCGTGGATCACCACCGCCGTACGGGCGAAGGAGCTGGGCGCGGTCTGCGCGCCGCCGCCGGTGCCCCGGCCCGAGATCGCGGCCATCCTCTCCGCCCCGCTGCCCGAGTCGGCCCTCGCCGCCGCCCAGGCGGCCGCCCCGGACGCGGTGCGCAACGGCTCACGGCCCGCCGCCGCCAACGGTGCGGAGCCGGGCCCGGTCCCCGCCGCGGCCAAGGGGGTGCCCACCCCCAAGGATCTCGCCGGCCTGCGCGCGCCGGGGGCGCACGCCCCGCAGCCCCCGCCCAGTGCCACCCTGCGCTGGTCCTCCGACAAGGGCTGGGTGGAGCGGCCCGGCGGTCCGCTGGGGGAGCCGCCCGAGACCGCCTCCCTCCCCACCCTCGCCCAGCTCACCAGCGCCGAGCAGCGCTGGGCCGACCGCGAGGAGGACATCACCACCGTCGGCGGCGACCCCTTCGAGGTGGGCCAGGTGTTCGCCCGCCGCTGGATGGAACGCCTCGGCGAGAACGGGCATGTGCAGAAGCTGTCCACCATGTACCCGAGGATTCCGCACCGGATCGACGGCGAACTCCTGCGGTACGCGGCCCGCTTCGGTCTCCTCGCCCACAAGGACGATCAGATCGACGAGCACGACCGTTACGCGATCAGAGCGGGGTTCTGGCGGGAGATCGATGTGAGGGCGGCAGCTGAGCACGCCCCCGTAAGCGAGCAGAGCTGAGGACCCCGTACTCTCGTACCTCGTGAGTACGGTGTGCGTGGTGCGGCGACTGGTCAAGACGTACCCTGCCGCGCGCGCCCGCCGAGGGGTTCCGGCGACGCCCGAGGTGCGGGCCACGGACGGCATCAGCCTGGAAGTGCGGGGCGGTGAGATCTTCGGACTGCTCGGCCCCAACGGAGCCGGCAAGTCCACCCTCGTGCGCCAGCTGACCGGTCTGATGCGCCCCGACTCGGGCGGCGTCGAGGTGCTCGGTCACGACCTGGTGCGCCACCCCGAGCGGGCCGCCCGGCTGATCGGCTATCTCGGCCAGGAGTCCACCGCGCTCGACGAACTGACGGTGGCGCTCGCCGCCGAGACCACCGGCCGGCTGCGCGGGCTCACCATCAAGGACGCCCGCGCCGAGCGCGACGCCGTCCTCGACGAGCTGGGTCTGACCGAGCTGGCCGGCCGTCCGCTGAAGAAGCTCTCCGGGGGCCAGCGGCGGCTCGCCTGTTTCGCCGCCACGCTGGTGGGGGAGCGTCCGCTGCTCGTCCTGGACGAGCCCACGGCGGGCATGGACCCGATCGCCCGGCGGGCGGTGTGGGCCGCGGTGGACCGGCGAAGGGCCGAACACGGCACGACCGTCCTGCTGGTGACCCACAATGTGATCGAGGCCGAGACCGTGCTGGACCGGGTCGCGGTGCTGGACCGGGGACGGGTGATCGCCTGCGACACCCCCGGCGGACTGAAGGAACGGGTCGCGGGCGAGGTGCGGGTGGAACTGGTGTGGCGGGAACGGGCACCGATGGAGGTGCCGGAGGTGGCGGCCCTGCGCGACTTGGCGCAGGAGTCGGGCCGCCGCTGGGTGCTCAGGCTGGCGCCGGACGAGGCGCGTGCGGCGGTCGCCGCGGTGACGGGCGGTGCGGCCTTCGCCGCGCTCGACGACTTCACCCTCGCGACGCCCAGCCTGGAGGACGTGTATTTGGCGCTCGGGGGGAATGCGACGAAGGGGCTGGTCAAGGCGTGAGCATCGTGCCCATGGAGGCGGTGTCCGGACGGACGCGGAGCAGAGGCCGGGGCACGGAGGCGGCGTCGGCGCCGGCGCCGCTCGCGCCCCGGGCCCGGCTGCTGCCCGCGATGGGCGCGATCTACCGCGCCCAGCTGTCGCGGGCCCGGGTGGCCCGCATCCCGCTGCTCTTCGTGGCGACCTTCCAGTCCGTCGGGATCATGGTCCTGATGCGGGGCGTCGTCGACGGCGGCGCGGAGGCCCGGGCCGTGGTGGCCGGTTCCTCCGTGCTGGTGGTGGCCTTCGTCGCGCTCAATCTGCTCGCCCAGTACTTCGGACAGCTGCGGGCCAACGGCGGGCTCGACCACTACGCGACCCTGCCGGTGCCGCCCGCCGCGGTGGTGCTCGGCGCGGCGGGGGCGTACGCCTCCTTCACCGTGCCCGGCACGATCGTCACGGCGGTGACGGGCAGCATGCTCTTCTCGCTGCCGATGACGCATCTGTGGGTCCTGGTGGCGGTGATCCCGCTCGCCGGGGCCGCGCTCGCCGGACTCGGCGCGGCGCTCGGACTGCTCGCGCCCCGTCAGGAACTGGCCACTCTCCTCGGCCAGCTCGGCATGTCGGCCGCCCTGCTGCTGGGGGTGCTGCCCGCCGACCGGATGCCCGGAGTGATCTCGTACGCCCGTGATCTGCTGCCCTCCACCTATGGCGTCGAGGCCCTGGCCAGGACCTTCTACGCCAACCCGGACTGGACGGCGGTCGCGCGCGACCTCGCGGTGTGCGCGCTGGTCGGCGTGGTCTCACTGGCGGTCGCGACCTGGGCGTACCGGCGGGCGGCGGTCCGGTAGGCCCGGTCCGGTGAGGCGTGGTCGGCGCTCGCCTGGCACGATGGCCGGGTGACCGCACCTCTGACGCCGCCCCCGCCGAACGACAACCCCTGGGCGGCCCCGCCGCCCGCCCCGGCGGCCGAGGTCCCCGGCTACCCCGGGGGCCCGCGCGCCGAGCTGCGGGACGCCGCCCTGGTGGCGCTCGTCGTGACGGTGCTGGGCGTGGTGCTGGGGCTGCTGTGGCTCTGGCTCGCCCCCCGGGTGCCGCTGATCTCCAACGGCGAGGCGGTGTTCCTCAAGAACACCGAGAGCGAGAGCGCGGTGGGCGCGGACGGTGTGTTCGCGCTGCTGGCGGCGGCCCTCGGGGTGCTGAGCGGCGCGGCCGTCTATCTCTTCCGCCGGTGCGGCGGCATCCCGCTGGTGATCGCGCTGGCGCTCGGCGGGGTGCTGGCCTCGGTGCTCGCCTGGCGGCTGGGGGTGTGGCTCGGCCCGACGGCCGATGTGGCGGCCCACGCCAAGGAGGCGGGCCGGGGCGTGACCTTCGACGCGCCCCTCAAGCTCGGCGCGAAGGGCATGCTCCTGGCCTGGCCCCTCACCGCCATGCTCACCCACCTCTGCCTCACCGGCCTCTTCACCCCCAGGGACCCCGAGCCCTCCCCGCCGCAGGACTGGATTCCCCCGGGGCCGACGGCGCGCTGACCCCCGGCCGCCCGGCCTTCCCGGCGGCGGCTACGCGGGCCGCCGCCCGTGGTTCGCCTTACGGGTACGCCACTTCCGCTTGCGGGTGCGCTTCGACACGGCCCCTCCTCGGACAGGTCTCCCTGTTAGGGACTTACCCGAGAAGCGGGCCCGCGTCGAGCCCTCAGGCGCGGCCGATCCGCGCCAGGACCGCGCCCGTCAGCCCCGCGAGATCGCCGGGCGACAGCTCGACCTCCAGGCCCCGCCGTCCCGCCGAGACACAGATGGTGGGGTGCGCGGAGGCGGATTCGTCCAGCACCGTCCGCAGCCGCCTGCGCTGTCCCAGTGGCGAGATACCGCCCCGGACATAACCGGTCGTGCGCTCCGCCGCCGCCGGGTCCGCCATCACCGCCCGCTTGCCGCCGACCGCTGCCGCCAGCGCCTTGAGGTCGAGCTGTCCCGCGACCGGGACCACCGCGACCGTCAGTTCGCCGTCCACCTCGGCGACCAGCGTCTTGAAGACCCGCTCGGGCGAGACCCCGAGAGCCTGGGCGGCCTCCTCGCCGTACGAGGCGGAGGCGGGATCGTGCTCGTAGGCGTGGACCGTGAACTCCGCGCCCGCCGAGGTCAGCGCCACCGTCGCCGGCGTGCCGCCGGCGTTCCTGGCCTTCTTCGCCACTTCACCGGCTCCTGTTCGCGTGAGGTTCGGTCGGGGTCGGGCCGGCCGGTCGGGGTCGGTCCGGCCCGTCGGGTCAGTTGGGGTTGGTCGGCTCCTGCGTCAGATTCACCGCGGGCAGCGACGGGAGATGGCGGATGACCGCCGTCTCCGAGCGCAGCAGCCCCAGCTCCTCGCGCAGCCGCGCGGCCGTGTCCGGGGCCTCCAGCAGCCGCTGCTTCACCGGGACGTCGAGGACCGCCGCCGCCGCGACCAGGTAGGACACCACCGACGGGTCGTCCGGCAGGTCCGCGCCGGTGGTCAGGGTCCGCTCCCGGGCCCCGGCCAGCCGCTTCTGGTAGCTCCTGAAGGCCCGCAGCACCCCTTCGGCGAGCGCTCCCGCGTCCTCCCCGGTCTCCTCCGGGATCTCCTCCACCTCGGCCGTCAGAAACGGCCCACCGGCGTCGACGGAGAGCAGCCGCACCCGGGTCGTCCCGGTGGCGAGCACCTCGAAGCTGCCGTCCGCGCGCTCCCGCACGGTCGCCGCGTCCGCGACGCACCCCACCGGGTGGAAGGCCCGGAGCGGATCGTCGCCGAAGCCCGCGGCCGGTCCCGGTTCCGGGAGCGCGGCGGGGTCCGGCAGGCCCGGCCCGGTCGCCGCGACCTCGCGGCCGTCGCGGATGGCGACCACCGCGAAGAGCCGGGGCTCAGAGTCGTCCGTCTTGAGCAGTTCGCGCATCATGGCGCGATAACGCTCCTCGAAGACATTGAGGGGGAGTACGAGCCCGGGGAACAGCACCGAGTTCAGCGGAAAGAGCGGCAGTCGTGCGGTGGTCACAACCGACTAGCCTAATGGCCCGCGAACCCGCCGCGCCCGGTCCGTGACCGAAGCGGGGTCGCCGAAGCCACCTGGATCCGCACACCGTCCCGTGTGTCGAGGAAGCGGCCGAGCGGATCGTCGGAGAAACGGTTCCACGGGAACGAGGTGGCGTACGGTCCCACCAGCCGGAACTGTTCGAGCGCCGGCTGCCAGCGGCCCCGGCGCGCCAGGACGTACGCGGTGAGGTTCCGCACCTCGGCGGGCCAGGGATCCGCCGCCGGATGGCCCGCGGAGAGGGCGATCGCCAGATCGGCTGCCGCGTCGACGCGCTCGGCCTCCACGGAGTGGGCGAGCCGCACCGGCCCGGCGCCGCCCCGGGGGGTCTCGTACTCCATCCGCGCGAACGCGGCCCGCACCGGCAGCGCCCGTATCAGCGAGCCCGGCAGGGCGTCGGCGGCGGCCTTCTCTGCGAAGTCGAAGCACTCGCGGTGCGAGCCGTACCACTGCGCCGAGAGATAGCGCAGGGCGGCCACATGGCACCCGTAGTGGTGCGGGGAGCGGCGCACGGCCTGCTCCCACAGCGCCTCGAACGCCGTGTGCGGGGTGTGCACGCCCCGCGCGTGGTCCAGCGCGATCCGCCAGGGCACCGGGTCGCCGGGGGCCGCGTCGGCCGCCGCGTCGATCAGCGGGCCGAGCTCCCGGAGCTGTTCGGCCCGGGCCGGGGAGTCCCAGGCCCGGCGGATCGCCAGCTCCGCCTTGACGATCAGCGCGTCCGGGTCGCGCGGCACGGCGGCCAGCCAGGAGGAGAGCCATTCGCCCCGGGAGTGGGCGAAGACGGCCAGCCGGGTCACATAGCGGTCGCGGCTCTCCCACTGGGCCGCCTCCCGGGTGGCCGCGAGCAGTTCGGCGGCCGGTTCGAACTCCCCGCCCGCCGCCGCGACCAGCGTCGGTCCGATGCGTTCGTCGGGCGCGTCGAGCAGCACCGCCCCGTCGGGCGGCAGACCGTCGGCGAGCCGGGGCGTATGGCGGATCATGCGAGCGGTGCGCAGCAGAGCTCGAAGCAATGACATGGTGCGGACCATTGAAAACCGCAGGTGAGGGCCGCGCCAGAGGGCTGCTGTGAAGCTTTGGTGGCGGCGTAAAGGTTGTCCTGTCAAAGGCCAAGAGACTGTAAAGAAACACGCGGGGGCCCGCCGCCGAAAGGCCCCCGCCCGCTCACCCCCGGCTCAGCAGCCGCGTCGCCCCCGCCGCCACGGTCGTCGCCAGGATCCATCCCAGCATCACCAGCACCGCCCCCGCCCACTGCCAGTTGCCCTCCAGCCGCCAGAACCCGTCCTGCCCCAGGTTGATCACCGGGATCAGCAGATCGAGCGCGTACAGCGCCGCGTTCCACTGGGGGTGCTCGTCCTTCTTGATGGGATCGGGGTCCACCTGGGAGAAGGCCAGCGCCCCCGCCGCCCACAGCACCCCCATCCACAGCGCCGCCCGCCCGGGGCGGTAGCCGTACGCCACCGTCCAGTCCTGGAGGAACCCCCACAGCTTGGCCGCGAGCGGCAGCGTCTCGCGGCGGCGGCGCTGCTTGGCCAGCAGCACCTCACGGGCGTCCGCGTCCTCCCCGCTGTTGCGGAGCACGGTCGCCAGCCGCTCGTACGGCTCCGGCGAGTACTCGGGGGTCGCCGACGCCACCCACTCCAGCCTGCGGGCCAGCGGGAACTCCTCGTACGGCACCAGGTTCTCGTAGACGAACCCGCCCATGGCGAGCCCGCCGGGGCCCGGCCAGCTCGCCGCCTTGTCGACCAGGGTGATCACCTTCGCGCCGTTCAGCACCACCCGCCCCTCCTCGGGGCGCCGGGCGTTGAACCGCAGCTCCGGGCTGACGATCCGGCGCAGCGACAGCTCCTCGCCCTGGCTCATCACGAAACGGGCCCGGTGCAGATCGATCGCGTCGCCGAACCGGCCGTCGTCCAGGCGCACCCCGCCGTAGCACTCGAAGGACTGGAGCCGGGTGTTGCGCCGGTGCGCCTCGGCCAGGCCGATCCCGAACGGGGGAGTGGTATTGGGGTCGCCGGTGGTCTCGCTCACCCACGCGCCGGTCATGTACAGCGTCCGCTCCACGGTGAGCTGGGGGGCGTTGAGCGCGCGGCGCTCGGCGGCGGCGCGCAGCCGGCTCCCGCGCAGGCTCAGCGAGACCCCGACCTTCGCCCCGCGCAGACTCACCTCGCCATAGGTCTCGATCAGCTCGGCCTGGAGATCCTGCGCCACCGAGAGCCCGTCGGCGGTGATCGCCCGGCCCCGCCGGTCCGGCCGCACATGGATCTGGTTGATCAGCAGATCCGTGCCTATCTGGGCGTCGGTGAGCCGGATCCCGTGCTCCACCCGGCAGCGCGGCAGATGCAGATCCCCCTCGGTCCGCAGCCGGGCCGCCTCCAGCCGGGGAATGGCGCAGCCCACCATCCGCACGGTGGTGAAGTGCGCCTCGGGCAGCCACACCTCGCTCTCGAAGCGGCAGCCGTACAGCTCGACATAGGGCGAGACGCTGCCGCCCGCGAGCTTGAGGGTGCCGGTGATCGCGGCCCCGCGCAGCTTGAGCGCCGCGACCCGCCCGGGGTGCGGTGAGGGCCCGCTCAGCAGCAGCCGCGCCACGATGGTGGCGCGCACACTCCGCTCGGGTCCCCAGGGCCGGGGGGAGAAGGGATCGTTCAGCAGCGGATCGGGATCGCTCAGGTCGTAGGTGCTCCCGTTCCGGAACGCGTTCCACATCCGCTGCTCGGTCGGGCTCAGCCCGTCCGGGGGCCCGTCGTCCGGCGGCTCGGTCAAGGATGTTTCCTCCGCTTTCTCTCTCTGTGCACTTCTCGTCGCGCAGCGTGTTCTGTCGTCGTTCTTCCCGCTGGGTGACCGGGTGAACGCTAGTGGCCTTCCGATCTTGGTAAGAGTCCGTCAGCGTGTATCAGCCAGTGATACGGGGAACGGCAGCCGAATCCGGTCTGCGAGAATTGACCCTGTGATCTCCCGAATCGATCTGCGCGGCGATGCCCTCCCCGAGGGGGCCGCCCTGCGCGCCCTGCTGCCCCGTGCCGAGTTCGACGTGGAAGCCGCCCTGGAGAAGGTGCGGCCCATCTGCGAGGACGTGCATCATCGCGGCACGGAGGCGCTGATCGAGTACGCGCGGAAGTTCGACGGCGTCGCCCTGGAGCGGGTCCGGGTGCCCGCCGCCGCGCTCGCCGAGGCGCTGGCGGGGCTCGACCCCGAGGTCAGGGCCGCCCTGGAGGAGTCCATCCGGCGGGCCAGGATCGTCCACCGCGCCCAGCGCCGGAGCGAGCACACCACCCAGGTCGTGCCCGGCGGCACGGTCACCGAGAAGTGGGTCCCGGTCGACCGGGTCGGGCTCTACGCCCCCGGCGGACGCTCCGTCTACCCCTCCTCCGTGATCATGAACGCGGTCCCGGCGCAGGAGGCCGGCGTCGAGTCCGTCGCGCTCGCCTCCCCGCCGCAGAAGGAGTACGGCGGCCTGCCCCACCCGACGATCCTCGCCGCCTGCGCCCTCCTCGGCGTCGACGAGGTCTACGCCGTCGGCGGCGCACAGGCCGTCGCGATGTTCGCGTACGGCACCGAGGGCCCCGACGGCTGCGCCCCGGCGAACATGGTCACCGGCCCCGGCAACATCTGGGTCGCCGCCGCCAAGCGCTACTTCACCGGGCGCATCGGCATCGACACCGAGGCCGGCCCGACCGAGATCGCGGTCCTCGCCGACGAGAGCGCCGACCCGGTGCACGTCGCCGCCGACCTGATCAGCCAGGCCGAGCACGACCCGCTGGCCGCCGCCGTCCTGGTCACCGACTCCGTCGAGCTGGCCGACGCGGTCGAGCGGGAGCTGACGCCCCAGCTCGCGGCCACCAAGCACGTCGAGGACCGGATCCTGCCCGCCCTCTCCGGCCGGCAGTCCGCGATCGTCCTGGTCGACGGCGTCGAAGAGGGGCTGCGCGTCGTCAACGCGTACGGCGCGGAGCACCTGGAGATCCAGACCGCCGACGCCGCCGCCGTCGCCGCCCGGGTGCGCAACGCCGGAGCGGTCTTCGTCGGCCCCTGGTCGCCGGTCTCCCTCGGCGACTACTGCGCCGGCTCCAACCACGTCCTGCCGACCGGCGGCTGCGCCTGCCACTCGTCGGGACTCTCCGTCCAGTCCTTCCTGCGCGGCATCCACATCGTGGACTACACGCGCGACGCCCTCGCCGAGGTGACCCACCACGTCGTCACCCTGGCCGAGGCGGAGGACCTGCCCGCGCACGGCGCGGCGATGAAGGCCCGCTTCTCGTGGAAGGTGCCCGGCCAGTGACCACCGACTCGACGAGGACCGACCCGGTGGAGACCGGACCCCTGGAGACCGGACCCCTGGGGATCGACGACCTGCCCGTCCGCGAGGAGCTGCGCGGCAAGTCCGCGTACGGCGCGCCCCAGCTGGACGTCCCCGTCCAGCTGAACACCAATGAGAACCCCTACCCGCTGCCCGAGGCGCTGGTGGCGCGGATCGCCGAGCGGGTCACCGAGGCCGCGCGCGGGCTCAACCGCTACCCCGACCGGGACGCCGTCGAACTCCGCACCGAGCTGGCCCGCTATCTCACCCGTACCGCCGGGCACCGGGTCGCCACCGAGAACATCTGGGCCGCCAACGGGTCCAACGAGGTGCTCCAGCAGCTGCTCCAGACCTTCGGCGGCCCGGGGCGCACCGCGATCGGCTTCGAGCCCTCGTACTCGATGCACGCGCTGATCTCCCGGGGCACCGGCACCGGCTGGATCTCCGGCCCGCGCAATGACGACTTCACCATCGACACGGCCGCCGCGGTCCGGGCCATCGCCGAGAACCGGCCCGAGGTCGTCTTCATCACCTCCCCCAACAACCCCACCGGCACCGCCGTCGCCGCCGAGACCGTGATCGAGCTGTACGAGGCGGCCCAGGCCGCCGGTCCCTCGATGGTCGTGGTCGACGAGGCCTACGTCGAGTTCAGCCACCGGCCCTCGCTGCTGCCGCTGCTGGCGGGCCGCCCCCATCTGGTGATCTCCCGCACGATGTCCAAGGCGTTCGGCGCGGCCGGACTGCGCCTGGGCTATCTCGCGGCCTGCCCCGCCGTGGTCGACGCCGTACAGCTGGTGCGCCTGCCGTACCACCTCTCCGCCGTCACCCAGGCCACCGCGCTCGCCGCGCTGGAGCACACCGACACCCTGCTCGGCTATGTCGAGCAGCTGAAGACCGAGCGCGACCGCCTGGTCGCCGAGCTGCGCGCCATCGGGTACGAGGTCACCGACTCCGACGCCAACTTCGTGCAGTTCGGACGGTTCCCCGACGCGCACGCGGCCTGGCAGTACATCCTCGACCGGGGCGTCCTGGTCCGGGACAACGGAGTGCCCGGCCGGCTGCGGGTCACCGCGGGCACCCCCGCAGAAAACGACGCGTTCCTCGACGCGGTCCGTGAGTTGAAGAAGGAGCAGAGCGCATGAACCGCGTGGGCAGGGTGGAGCGCACCACCAAGGAGACGTCCGTCGTCGTCGAGATCGACCTCGACGGCAGCGGAAAAGTCGATGTGTCGACCGGGGTCGGCTTCTACGACCACATGCTCGACCAGCTCGGCCGCCACGGCCTGTTCAACCTCACGGTGAAGACCGAGGGCGACCTCCACATCGACTCGCACCACACCATCGAGGACACCGCCCTCGCCCTCGGCGCGGCCTTCAAGCAGGCCCTCGGCGACAAGGTCGGCATCTACCGCTTCGGCAACTGCACCGTGCCGCTGGACGAGTCCCTCGCCCAGGTCACCGTCGACCTCTCCGGCCGCCCCTACCTCGTGCACACCGAGCCCGAGAACATGGCGCCGATGATCGGCTCGTACGACACGACGATGACCCGGCACATCCTGGAGTCCTTCGTCGCCCAGGCCCAGATCGCGCTGCACGTCCACGTCCCCTACGGACGCAACGCGCACCACATCGTGGAGTGCCAGTTCAAGGCGCTCGCGCGGGCCCTGCGGTACGCCGCCGAGCGCGACCCCCGCGCCGCCGGAATCCTCCCCTCCACGAAGGGTGCGCTGTGAGCGGCGGCCTCTCCACCATCCTGATCGTCCTCGGCCTCTTCCTCCTCGGCGGCGTCTACTCCTTCGTCAAGCAGGGGCTGCCCAGGGGCGTCATCGTGCTGCTCTCCATCGGCGCGTCGATGTGCCTGGTCGCCGGCGTCCTCCGATTGAGCGTGTGGTCATGAGCGCACCGAAGAAAGTCGTCGTCCTCGACTACGGGTTCGGCAATGTCCGCTCCGCCGAGCGGGCCCTGGCCCGGGTCGGCGCGGACGTCGAGATCACCCGCGACTTCGACGCCGCCATGAACGCCGAAGGACTGCTCGTCCCCGGCGTCGGCGCGTTCTCCGCCTGCATGGACGGACTGCGCCGCGCCCGCGGCGAATGGATCATCGGCCGCAGGCTCTCCGGCGGACGCCCCGTGATGGGCATCTGCGTCGGCATGCAGATCCTCTTCTCCCGGGGCATCGAACACGGCGTGGAGACCGAGGGACTCGACGAGTGGCCCGGCACGGTCGGCCCGCTCAAGGCCCCGGTGGTCCCCCACATGGGCTGGAACACCGTGGACGCCCCCGCCGACAGCACCCTCTTCGCCGGGATCGACCCCGACTCCCGGTTCTACTTCGTGCACTCCTACGCGGCGCACGACTGGGACCTGGAAGTCACCAACCCCGCCATCCGCGCGCCCCGGGTCACCTGGGCCACCCACGGCGAGCGCTTCGTCGCCGCCGTGGAGAACAGCGCGCTGACGGCGACGCAGTTCCACCCCGAGAAGTCCGGCGACGCCGGCGCCCAGCTGCTGACCAACTGGATCGGAACACTGTGACCAAGCTCGAACTCCTCCCCGCCGTCGACGTCCGCGACGGCCAGGCCGTCCGTCTCGTGCACGGGGAGTCCGGTACGGAGACCTCCTACGGCTCCCCCCTCGACGCCGCCCTCGCCTGGCAGCGCGCGGGCGCCGAGTGGCTCCACCTGGTCGACCTCGACGCCGCCTTCGGCACCGGCGACAACCGCGCGCTGATCGCCGAGGTCGCCGGCGCGATGGACATCAAGGTCGAGCTCTCCGGCGGCATCCGAGACGACGCCTCGCTCGCCGCCGCCCTCGCCACCGGCTGCACCCGGGTCAACCTCGGCACCGCGGCCCTGGAGACCCCCGAGTGGGTCGCCAAGGTCATCGCCGAGCACGGCGACAAGATCGCGGTCGGCCTCGACGTACGCGGCACCACCCTGCGCGGCCGGGGCTGGACCCGCGACGGCGGCGACCTCTACGAGACCCTCGCCCGCCTCGACTCCGAGGGCTGCGCCCGCTACGTCGTCACCGACATCGCCAAGGACGGCACCCTCCAGGGCCCCAACCTGGAGCTGCTGAAGAACGTCTGCGCCGTCACCGACAAGCCCGTCGTCGCCTCCGGCGGCGTCTCCTCGCTGGACGACCTGCGCGCCATCTCCTCCCTCGTCGCCGTCGGCGTCGAGGGCGCGATCGTCGGCAAGGCGCTCTACGCCAAGGCCTTCACCCTGGAGGAAGCACTCGCGGCGGTGTCGGAGTGAGCGCCGTACGACGCGTCTCCACCGGCGCCCCCTGGGAGGAGCTGTTCGGCTACTCCCGGGCCGTCGAACTCCCCGGCGGCCTCGTGCTGGTCTCCGGCTGCACCTCCGTGATCGACGGCGAGATCGCCGACGGCACCCCCTACGACCAGGCCGTGAACTCCTTCAACGTGGCGATCGCCGCGCTGAAGCAGCTGGGTCTCGACGCCTCCCACGTCGTACGGACCCGGATGTACCTCACCCACGCCCGGGACGTGGACGAGGTCGGCCGCGCCCACAAGGAGCTGTTCGACGAGGTGCGCCCCGTCGCCTCCATGATCATCGTCTCCGGCTTCGTTGACCCCCGGCTCGTGGTCGAGGTCGAGGTCGAGGCCCACCGGGGTGATTCCGCATGACGCTCGCCGTCAGGGTCATCCCCTGTCTCGACGTCGACGCCGGCCGGGTCGTCAAAGGCGTCAACTTCCAGAATCTGCGCGACGCGGGCGACCCCGTCGAGATGGCCAAGCTCTACGACGCCGAGGGCGCGGACGAGCTGACCTTCCTCGACATCACCGCCTCCTCCGGCAACCGCGAGACCACCTACGACGTGGTGCGCCGCACCGCCGAGCAGGTCTTCATCCCGCTCACCGTCGGCGGCGGGGTCCGCTCCGCCGACGATGTCGACCGGCTGCTGAGGGCGGGCGCGGACAAGGTCGGCGTCAACACGGCGGCCATCGTCCGCCCGGAGCTGATCCAGGAGATCGCCGAGCGCTTCGGCCGCCAGGTGCTGGTGCTCTCCGTCGACGCCCGGCGCACCCCGGAGGGCACCTTCGAGGTCACCACCCACGGCGGTCGCCGGGGCACCGGGATCGACGCCGTCGAATGGGCGCACCGCGCCGCCGAACTGGGCGCGGGCGAGATCCTGCTCAACTCGATGGACGCCGACGGCACCAAGGACGGCTACGACACCGAGATGATCGCCGCGGTCCGCCGGCACGTCACCGTCCCCGTGATCGCCAGCGGCGGCGCGGGCCGGCTGGCCGACTTCGCCCCGGCGGTCGCGGCGGGCGCGGACGCGGTGCTGGCCGCCTCCGTGTTCCACTTCGGCGACCTCCGGATCGGCCAGGTCAAGGACGCGCTCCGCGAGGCCGGACACCCGGTCCGCTGACTTTGGGAAGACTCCCCGGGCCCGGCTCCACCGGCCCGGGGAGCCGACCCCGGCCGGTCGCCGATATCGCGCCACCGCACTCTCCGCCCGCCCTGGCCACAAGGCCGAAAGTGGTGTTCTTCGAGCTCCGGGGCCGGGCTAGCGTGCTGTGGGATCCCACGTGCGCAGTCAGCGCGCGTGAACAGCGAGGAGCAGTATGGCGGCCCGGCCCATCGCCGATCTCATGGAACTCAGTCCGGACTTCTTCCGTGACCCCTACCCGGTCTACGCCGCGCTCCGCGCGCGCGGCCCCCTCCACCACGTACGCACCCCGGCTGATGTGGAGCTGTGGCTCGTCGTCGGACACGAGGCCTGCCGCACCGCGTTCACCGACCCCCGGCTCAGCCGGGACTGGCTCAGACCGGGCGCCATCAATGAGGCCATGAGCGTCGGAGACGATCTGCCCGCCCTCGCCAACATGCTGATGTCCGACCCGCCCGACCACACCCGGCTGCGCCGGCTGGTCGCCAGGGTGTTCACCCCGCGCCGGGTCGAGGAGATGGCCGAGCGCGTCCAGCAGATCGCCGATGAACTGCTCGACGCGATGGCCGCGGAGCCGGAGCGCCGGGCGGACCTGGTGATGTCCTTCGCCTTCCCGCTGCCGATGACGGTCATCTGCGAACTGCTCGGCGTGCCCGAACTCGACCGCGTCTCCTTCCGCGCCTGGTCCAACGAGGTCGTCGCGCCCACCAGCCCCGAGATCCAGGCGAACGCCTTCCGCGAGATGGCGGCGTACCTCCAGGAGTTGGTCGTCGCCAAACGCGCCAGGCCCGCCGAGGACCTGCTGAGCAGTCTGATCCACACCGTCGACGAAGGCGGCGACCGGCTCTCCCCCGACGAGCTGATCGGGATGGCCTTCCTGATCCTGGTCGCCGGGCACGAGACCACGGTCAATCTGATCGGCAACGGCGTGCGCGCGCTCTTCGCCCACCCCGGACAACTCGCCGAGCTGCGGGCCGACCCGGGACTCCTCGAAGGGGCGGTCGAGGAGATGCTCCGCTACGACGGCCCGGTGGAGACCAGCACCATGCGCCTCGCCCTGGAGGACGTGGAGATGGGCGGGGAGACCATCCCGGCCGGGGCCACCGTGCTCATCGGCGTGGCCGACGGGAACCGGGACCCGGCGCGCTTCAAGGACCCCGACCGGTTCGACATCCACCGGGAGACCCGGGGGCATCTCGCCTTCGGCCACGGGCTGCACCACTGTCTGGGCGCGCCGCTGGCCCGGCTGGAGGGCCGCATCGCGATCCGGGGTCTCCTGGACCGCTTCCCCGACCTCGCCCCGGACGGCGACGAGGCGGCCCTCTCCTGGCTGCCGGGGATGCTGATACGAGGCGTGCGGGAGCTGCCCGTCCGCTGGTGAGCGCCGCTGGTGCCCGCCCGGTCCGCCGGGCGGGCACCGCGCGGGGGCGGCCGGGTCAGAGCGGCATGCCCAGCGGGGCCTTGACGACCCGCTCCACCGCCTCCGCCTCGCCCGCCAGATCCACCTGGGCCGCGTCCTGCCGCCCGAAGGCGAAAACTGTCAGCTCACCCGGCTCACCGGTCACCGTCACCACCGGCGTCCCCCGGTGCGCCACCGCCGTCTGACCGTCCGGACGGCGCAGCACCAGCCCCACCGGCGACTTCCGGCCCAGCAGCCGCGCCGCCTTCTCCAGCCGCGCCCACAGCGCGTCCTGGAACACCTTGTCCAGCGGCCGAGCCGTCCAGTCCGGCTGCGCCCGGCGCACATCCTCCGCGTGGACGAAGAACTCCACCGTGTTCGCCGCCTCGTCCACCTGCTTGAGGGCGTACGGGGAGAGCCTCGGCGGCCCGGTGCGGATCAGCTGGATCAGTTCCTCGTAGGGCTTGGCGGCGAACTCCGTCTGCACCCGTTCGAGACGGTCGCGCAGCGCGGAGAGCAGGAGCCCGGCCGCGGCGTCGGCGCGGCGCTCGCGGACCACCACATGGGCCGCGAGATCCCGGGTCGTCCAGCCCTCGCACAGGGTCGGGGCGTCTGGGCCCGCCGCTTCCAACAGATCGGCGAGCAGAAGCCGTTCACGTTTGGCATGGGTCGACATACGGCCAGCGTACGGCGACCGCCACCGCTCCGCCCAGCGGATACCTCCTGTTCACCCCCCCGCGGACCCCGCCCGGCCCCTCGCCGACCCGCCGGACCCGCCCGGCCCGGTCCGCCCTGTGGACGCCCTCGCCGCCCGCCCGCCGGGGCGCGGCACAATGGACGCCATGACCAGCAGTGTCCCCGCCAGCTCCCTGGATCCCGCCGTCGCCGCCCGCCTCAAGCGCGACACCGGCGGTCTCGTCGCCGCGATCGCCCAGCAGTACGACACCGGTGAGGTGCTCATGCTCGGCTGGATGGACGACGAGGCCCTCCACCGCACCCTCACCACCGGCCGCTGCACCTACTGGTCCCGCAGCCGCCAGGAGTACTGGGTCAAGGGCGACACCTCCGGCCATGTCCAGCACGTCAAGTCCGTCGCCCTCGACTGCGACGGCGACACCCTGCTCGTCAAGGTCGACCAGGTCGGCGCGGCCTGCCACACCGGCGACCGCACCTGCTTCGACGCGGGAACCCTCCCGCTGGGCTAGTAGGGTCAACCGCCATGGACCTGGAGACCTTCCGCAAGCTCGCCGTCGACCGGCGTGTCATCCCCGTCAGCCGCCGACTGCTCGCGGACGGAGACACCCCGGTGGGGCTCTACCGCAAGCTCGCGGCCGAGCGCCCCGGCACCTTCCTCCTGGAGTCCGCCGAGAACGGGCGGTCGTGGTCCCGGTACTCCTTCGTGGGCGTCCGCAGCGCCGGCACGCTCACCGAGCGCGACGGCCAGGCCCACTGGCTGGGCACCCCGCCCGTCGGGGTCCCGCTGGACGGCGACCCGCTGGCCGCCCTGCGCGCCACCGTCGAGGCCCTGCACACCCCGCGCGACCTGGCCTCCGGCATGCCGCCCTTCACCGGCGGCATGGTCGGCTACCTCGGCTACGACATCGTCCGCAGACTGGAGAAGATCGGCCCCGGCGAGCACGACGACCTCCGGCTCCCCGAGCTGACCATGCTGCTCACCTCCGATCTCGCCGTACTCGACCACTGGGACGGCACGGTCCTGCTGATCGCCAACGCGATCAACCACAACGATCTCGACACCGGACTCGACGAGGCCCACGCGGACGCCGTCGCCCGGCTGGACGCCATGGAGCGCGACCTCGCCCGTCCGCTGGTCTCCGTGCCGGCCGTACTGCCCCCCTCCGAGCTGCCCGAGTTCTCCGCGAAGTGGGGCGGCGAGCAGTACCAGGACGCCGTCGAGGACATCAAGGAGCGCATCCGGGCCGGCGAGGCGTTCCAGGTGGTGCCCTCCCAGCGGTTCGAGACCGAGTGCAGCGCGAGCGCGCTGGACGTCTACCGGGTGCTGCGGGCCACCAACCCCAGCCCGTACATGTACCTCTTCCGCTTCGACGGCTTCGACGTCGTCGGCTCCAGCCCCGAGGCCCTGGTCAAGGTCGAGGACGGGCACGCCATGGTCCACCCCATCGCCGGCACCCGCCCCCGGGGCGCGACCCCGCAGGAGGACCAGGCCCTCGCCGACGAGCTGATGGCCGACCCCAAGGAGCGCGCCGAGCATCTGATGCTCGTCGACCTCGGCCGCAACGACCTGGGCCGGGTCTGCGCGCCGGGCACCGTCGAGGTGGTCGACTTCATGTCCATCGAGCGCTACTCCCATGTGATGCACATCGTCTCCACCGTCACCGGGAAGGTCGCCGAGGGCCGCACCGCCTTCGACGTGCTCACCGCCTGCTTCCCGGCGGGCACCCTCTCCGGCGCCCCCAAGCCTCGCGCCATGCAGATCATCGACGAGCTGGAACCGGCCAGGCGCGGACTCTACGGCGGCTGCGTCGGCTATCTGGACTTCGCCGGGGACTCCGACACCGCGATCGCCATCCGTACCGCCCTGCTGCGCGACGGGACCGCGTACGTGCAGGCCGGAGCCGGTGTGGTGGCCGACTCCGATCCGGTCGGCGAGGACACCGAGTGCCGCAACAAGGCGGCGGCCGTGCTCCGCGCCGTCCACACCGCGAACCGGCTCTAGGCCGTGTCTTCGAAGTCCCGTCCGCCTGTCGTGCCCCGGCACGCACTCCCCCTGGGCCTTCGGCCCGGGGGAACCCCCACTACGGGAGGACGACGCCACTTCGAAGACACTCCCCAGGGCCATACCGGCCGGTAGCCCCAACCGGCCGACGAACGCCCGGGGCCATAAGGGATAGTGGGGTATGTGAGTGCTGTTCCCGTACCCCAGCCCCGCGCCGCCGCGGCATCGGCCGCCGCGAACGGCGACCGCCGAAGCCTCGCCGCGGCGCTGCTCCTCGGAGCCGTCGGCGCGACCGTCGTCCTTCTCGCCTCGGGCCAGATCTGGGCCGAGGGCCGGGCCGCCGTGGCCGGCGGAGCCCTGCCGCTGGACGCCAGCGGCAGCGAGGTCACCGGTGTGCCCACCGCCCTCGCGATCGTCGGCCTGGCCGCGCTCGTCGCCGTCTTCGCCGTGCGCGGCAGAAGCCGCCTCCTGGTCTCGGCCCTGCTCGCGCTGAGTGGCGCGGGTGCGGCTGCCGCCGCGTACGCCGGGGCCTTCGACCGCGAGACGCTGGAGCTGGAGGCCGCGAAGACCGTCGGCCACTCCTCCGCCACGGTGGAGGCCCTCACCCATACGGCCTGGCCCTACGCGACCGCCGTCGGAGCCGTGCTGATCCTCCTCGCCGGCCTTCTCGCGCTCCGCTACGGCGCCCGCTGGCCCGCCATGTCGGGCCGGTACGAGCGCGACGGATCGCCCCGCGCCCGCACCGCCCCGGCCGCCGTCGACCCCGACCGGCCCGAGGACCTGTGGAAGGCGCTGGACCGGGGCGAGGACCCCACCGGCTGACCGGCGCGCGGCCCCGCCGTCGTACGGTGATCCCCGCGCCCCGCCGCACCCGCCCCCGGGCGCGTGCCGACGCACGGCGTGCGGGAGAATGAGGCCGCGAGCCCGGAGCGTCCCGGGCAGCGGCTCAACGGCACGGAACCGGCCCCTCCAGGGGAGCACCGGCACCGCGCCGCCACGGACTTCACACGAGGAGCAATTCATGTCGGCCACCGCCCACGGACACACCCCGGCCGCCTGGACCGGCGTCATCATCTCGTTCATCGGCTTCTGCGTCTCCGGTGTCTTCATGGTCGCCGCCAACCCCCTCGGCTTCTGGGGCGGCATCGTGATCGTTCTCGTCGGCGGCGTCGTCGGCCTGGCGATGAGCCGTACCGGCCTCGGCATGCCCAAGAAGTCCGCCGAGCAGCTCGAGGCCCGTGAGCAGGCCACCCTGGCGGCCCGCGCCCACGAGCGCGCCGTCTGAGCCTCCGGGAAGCGGAAACGCGGACCGGCGGGACCGGTCCGCGCCCCCGCCCGCCCGTTCGCGCCGCACGGGCCGCAGGCGGCGGTCGCGGAGACAATCACGGGGTGAAAGCCATGACCTCATCCGGCACCCCCGGGCCGCCGCCCGGCCCCGGCACCTTCGGGCCGCCCCCCGCGCCCGCCCCGCTCGCCCGCAGGCTCGCCCCGCCGCTGGCCGTGCTGGCCCCGGTCGTCGCGGCCTTCGCCTATGTCGGCGCGGTCGACCCCCATGAGCCCGGCCACTATCCGGTCTGCCCGCTCCTGAGCCTCACCGGTCTGTACTGCCCGGGGTGCGGCGGGCTGCGCAGCGCCCACGCCTTCGTCACCGGCGACTGGGCCGCCGCCCTGGGGGCCAACGCGGTCGCCGTCGCCGGATATCTCGTCTTCGCCGTTGTCTGGGTGATCTGGCTGATTCACGCCGTACGGGCCCGCCCCCTGCGGCTCTCTCTCGCACCGGCCTGGTGGTGGTCGCTCGGCGTGGCCGCACTGCTGTTCAGCGTGGTGCGGAACCTCCCCTTCGGCTCTGCCCTGGCCCCCTGACGTCTCAAAGGGTGAACCGCCCCCGGTCCCACCCAGTGGGACAGCCGTCAACCGGATGCGAGGCCGGGGCCCCGCTGCGGATACCATCGACATGGCTGATCCTTAACCATCAATCGTTCCGGAAGGGGGCCGCTCGGGTGAGTGTGCTCGACGAGATCATCGAAGGCGTACGCGCCGACCTCGCGGAACGGCAGGCGCGCGTGAGCCTCGACGAGCTCAAGGAGCGCGCGTCCCAGGCTCCCGAGGCCCGGGACGGCGTCGCCGCGCTGCGCGGCGAAGGCGTCCAGGTCATCTGCGAGGTGAAGCGCTCCAGCCCCTCCAAGGGCGCGCTCGCCGCGATCGCCGACCCGGCCGCACTCGCCGCCGACTACGAGGCGGGCGGCGCGGCCGTCATCTCCGTGCTGACCGAGGAGCGCCGCTTCGGCGGTTCCCTCGCCGACCTGGAGGCCGTGCGCGCCCGGGTGGACATCCCCGTGCTGCGCAAGGACTTCATCGTCACCGCCTACCAGCTCTGGGAGGCCCGTGCGTACGGTGCCGACCTGGTGCTGCTGATCGTGGCAGCCCTGGAGCAGGAGGCCCTGGTCTCGCTGATCGAGCGCGCCGAGTCGATCGGGCTGACCCCGCTGGTCGAGGTCCACGACGAGGACGAGATCGAGCGGGCGGTCGCCGCCGGAGCGAAGATCATCGGTGTCAACGCGCGCGATCTGAAGACCCTCAAGGTCGACCGCTCGACCTTCGAGCGCGTCGCCGAGGACATCCCGGCCCACATCGTCAAGGTGGCCGAGTCCGGTGTGCGCGGTCCGCACGACCTGATCGCCTACGCCAACGCCGGAGCCGACGCCGTACTCGTCGGCGAGTCCCTGGTCACCGGGCGTGACCCCAAGGGGGCCGTCGCCGACCTGGTCGCCGCCGGAGCCCACCCGGCCCTGCGCCACGGCCGGAGCTGAGCCGCCGCCGTGCCCGCCGTCCTGAGCCGTCCGCGACCCGTCCCGGGTGAGGGGTACGCGCGCCTCGCGCGCGGCTGCCGCCCCCGGGGCTGCCGCGCGCCGGCCAGGCGGGTGCACGGCCGCCGGGTCCGCTATGTGATCGGCTCGGAGCCCGGCCAGGTCAACGGCATGCGATGGCGACGCGCGGCCACCGCGCACCACTGACACCGATTCGGCCCGGGGAGCCCTCCCCCTTCCGGCCCGCACGCGGCACGCCCGCGCGCGGGCGGAGCCTTCGCGAGGGCGACACCCGGCCGGCCCCTCCGTTCGTTCCCGGACATCCGGCCGTCCGGCGGGACCATGTCACCGTGCGCACACCGTGTCCCTTGCACCTTTCAGACTTCAGGGGCTTCGCGCCCCGCCCGAGGAGTACGTCGGATGTCTTCTGACTTCTTCATTCCGGACCCTGACGGTCAGGTCCCCACCCCCGCCGGCTACTTCGGCGACTTCGGGGGCAAGTTCATCCCCGAGGCCCTCGTCGCCGCCGTCGACGAGGTCGCCGTCGAGTACGAGAAGGCCAAGGCGGACCCCGCCTTCGCCGCCGAGCTGAACGACCTCATGGTCAACTACGCGGGCCGGCCGAGCCCCCTCACCGAGGTGCCCCGGTTCGCCGAGCACGCGGGCGGGGGCCGGGTCTTCCTCAAGCGGGAGGACCTCAACCACACCGGCTCCCACAAGATCAACAACGTTCTTGGCCAGGCGCTGCTCACCCGGCGCATGGGCAAGACCAGGGTCATCGCCGAGACCGGAGCGGGTCAGCACGGCGTCGCCACCGCGACCGCCTGCGCCCTCTTCGGCCTGGAGTGCACCATCTACATGGGCGAGATCGACACCGAGCGCCAGGCGCTCAACGTCGCCCGGATGCGGATGCTGGGCACCGAGGTCATCCCGGTGAAGTCCGGCAGCAGGACCCTCAAGGACGCCATCAACGAGGCCTTCCGCGACTGGGTCGCCAATGTGGACCACACCCACTACCTCTTCGGCACGGTCGCCGGACCGCACCCCTTCCCCGCCATGGTCCGCGACTTCCACCGGGTGATCGGCGTCGAGGCCCGCCGCCAGGTCCTGGAGCGCGCCGGACGCCTCCCCGACGCGGCCGTCGCCTGCGTCGGCGGCGGTTCCAACGCCATCGGGCTCTTCCACGCCTTCCTCCCGGACCCCGGCGTCCGGCTCGTCGGCTGCGAGCCCGCGGGCCACGGCATCGAGAGCGGCGAGCACGCGGCCACCCTGACCGCGGGCGAGCCGGGCATCCTGCACGGCTCCCGCTCGTACGTCCTCCAGGACGAGGAGGGCCAGATCACCGAGCCCTACTCGATCTCCGCCGGACTGGACTACCCGGGCATCGGCCCCGAGCACTCCTACCTCAAGGACGCGGGCCGCGCCGAGTACCGCGCGGTCACCGACGACCAGGCGATGCAGGCGCTGCGGCTGCTCTCCCGCACCGAGGGCATCATCCCGGCCATCGAGTCCGCCCACGCGCTCGCCGGAGCGCTGGAACTCGGCCGCGAGCTGGGCGAGGAGGGGCTGATGGTCGTCAACCTCTCCGGGCGCGGCGACAAGGACATGGACACCGCCGCCCGCTACTTCGGGCTGTACGACGGGGAGGAAGCGAAGTGAGCGGACAGGTACGGCTGCTGAACGACACGCTCGCGGCGGCGAAGGCGGAGAACCGGGCGGCGCTCATCGCCTACCTCCCGGCCGGATTCCCGACCGTCGACGGCGGCATCGAGGCGGTCAAGGCCGTCCTGGACGCCGGCGCGGACGTGGTGGAGGTGGGGCTGCCGCACAGCGACCCCGTCCTGGACGGCCCGGTCATCCAGACCGCCGACGACATCGCCCTGCGCGGCGGCGTCAAGATCGCCGATGTGCTGCGCACGGTCCGCGAGGCGCACGCCGCCTCGGGGAAGCCGGTGCTGGTGATGACGTACTGGAATCCGATCGACCGCTACGGCGTGGAGCGGTTCACCGCCGAGCTGGCCGAGGCGGGCGGCGCGGGCTGCATCCTGCCCGACCTGCCGGTCGAGGAGGCGGGGGTGTGGCGCGAGCACGCCGAGAAACACTCCCTGGCCACCGTCTTCGTCGTCGCGCCGAGCAGCAAGGACGCCCGGATCGCCCGGATCGTCGAGGCCGGTTCGGGTTTCGTCTACGCGGCGTCGCTGATGGGCGTCACGGGCACCCGTGCCTCGGTGGGCGCCCAGGCCCAGGATCTGGTGGAGCGGACCCGCGCCACGGCCACCGACCTTCCCGTCTGCGTGGGGCTGGGGGTCTCCAACGCCGAGCAGGCCACCGAGGTCGCCGCCTTCGCCGACGGGGTGATTGTCGGATCGGCCTTCGTCAAGCGGCTGCTGGACGCCCCGGACGGCCCCTCGGGCCTGCTCGCCGTGCGCGAGCTGGCGGCCGAGCTGGCCGAGGGCGTACGACGGGGGCGCGCCGGAGCGTAGGACGCGCCGCTCGTACATGATCGCTCGTACGGGTGGTTGTGGAACCGGGGAGGCGCGTACGCGCCTCCCCGGTTCGTTTGCGGGGTGTGAGCGACAACAATCAGGAACGGCAGGGGACCGCGCGAGAGCGCCTCCAGAGGGAACGCGAGCGGGAGAAGGCCCGGGAGAAGCGGCGGCGGACGCTGATCGTCTCCGCGGCGGTGGTGGCGGTCCTCGGACTGGCCGCCGTGGTCGGGGTGATCGCGGCGACCGCGGGCTCCGGCAAGGACGGCGGGTCCCAGGCCGGTCCGCTGCTGGCGCCCTCGGGCGTGGAGGGCAAGGACCAGCTGTCCTTCCCGGTCGGCGCGAGCGACGCCCCGTCCACGCTCACGGTGTGGGAGGACTTCCGCTGCCCGGTCTGCGCGCAGTTCGAGAATGTCATGAGGGACTCCATCCAGGAGCTGGAGAAGTCCGGCCAGCTGAAGGTCGAGTACAACCTCGCCACCATCATCGACGGCAACATGGGCGGCACCGGCTCCCTGCGCGCCGCCAACGCGGCGGCCTGCGCCCAGGACGCCGGCAAGTTCTCCGAGTACCACGACGTGCTCTTCCGGAACCAGCCGCAGGAGTCCGACGACGCCTTCGGCAAGAACAGCAGGCTGATCGAGCTGGCGGGCAAGGTCGAGGGGCTGGACACCCCCGCCTTCCGCAGCTGTGTGCAGGACGGCGCGCACGACTCCTGGGTCGCCAAATCGAACAAGGCCTTCGCCGAGGGCGGCTTCCGGGGCACCCCGACGGTGCTGCTGAACGGGGAGTCGATCTTCCCGGACAAGGCCGGGCTCCAGATCTCGGCGGCCAATCTGGAGAAGTGGGTGGCCGAGGCGAACAAGGGAAAGCGGCCCGGGACCCTGACCCCGACGCCGTCCGCGTCCGCCACTCCTGCCACGGGCTCCCCGTCGGCGACACCGGCCGCGACGGCTCCCTGAGCGAAGCCGGGCCATGGGGCCAGGACGACGGGGCCGGGGGCGGCCGGCGGGCCGCTCCCGGCCCCCGTGCCGCCCCGGCCCGTTATCCAGACGTTGCCCGGGTGGGTTGCCGTGTCCGGCGCCGGGCAGGGTAGCGTCGGACCTGCCATGGAACTTGCCTACATTCCCAGCCCGTCGAGCGGCGCGATCCAACTCGGACCGCTTCCGCTGCGCGGCTACGCGCTCTGCATCATCATCGGCGTCTTCGTGGCCGTCTGGTACGGCAACAAGCGATGGGTCGCCCGGGGCGGCAAGGCCGGCACGGTGGCCGACATCGCTGTCTGGGCCGTGCCCTTCGGCCTGATCGGCGGCCGGCTCTACCACGTGATCACTGACTACCAGCTGTACTTCAGCGAGGGTCAGGACTGGGTGGACGCCTTCAAGATCTGGGAGGGCGGCCTCGGTATCTGGGGGGCGATCTCCTTCGGCGCGGTCGGCGCCTGGATCGGCTGCCGCCGCCGTGGAATCCCGCTCCCGGCCTGGGCGGACGCCCTCGCGCCCGCCATCGCCTTCGCCCAGGCGATCGGCCGCTGGGGCAACTGGTTCAACCAGGAGCTGTACGGCAGGCCGACGGATCTGCCCTGGGCGCTGGAGATCAGCGAGGGGCCGAACCGGGAGGCGGGGCTGTACCACCCCACCTTCCTCTACGAGTCCCTCTGGTGTGTGGGCGTCGCGCTGCTGGTGATCTGGGCCGACCGGCGCTTCCGGCTGGGCCACGGCCGGGCCTTCGCCCTGTATGTCGCCGGGTACTGCGCGGGCCGCGGCTGGATCGAGTACATGCGGGTCGACGAGGCGCACGAGATCCTCGGACTGCGGCTCAATGTGTGGACCTCGATCGTGGTGTTCGTGCTCGCCGTGGTGTACATCGTCGTCTCGGCGCGGCTGCGGCCGGGCCGCGAGGAGATCGTGGAGCCCGGACAGCCGGGTGCCGACGGCACTGACGGCACTGACGGCACCGACGACGGCTCTGACGGAGAGAGCGCGGACGCCTCCGACGAGGGCGCGGACGCGGACACCAAGCCGGCCACCGGGCCGAACCTGGACAAATCAACCGGGTCCGCCGCGGCCTCGGCCGACAAGGCCTGATACGCGCGCTGTGGAACGGCGAGTGGCCGCCGGGGGGCTCCCCCGACGGCCACTCGCCGTTTCGCTACGCGGGCCCTTCGCGCCGGGCCGCGGAGAGGGTGCGCCGGGCCGCCGCCACGATCGCCGCGTCCACGAAACGGCCGTCGGGCAGGGCGAGGGCCCCTTCGTCCCCGGCGGCGGCCTCGACGATCTGCTCCGCCGCCTCGATCTCCCCCGGGGTGGGGCGGAAGGCCCGTTCGATGACCGGCAGCTGCCGGGGGTGGATGGCGGCCCGGCCCAGGAAGCCCAGCGCGCGGGCGTGGGCGCAGGAGGCGTAGAGCGCGTCCATGTCCCTGATGTCGGGGAAGACGGACTGGACCGGCGGCGCGAGTCCGGCCGCGCGGGCGGCGACCACGATCCGGACCCTGGGCCAGTCCAGCGAGGAGCCGTCCCGTACCCCGAGGTCGGCGCGGAGGTCCGCCTCGCCGATGGAGATGCCCCGCACGGCGGGGTGGGCGGTGGCGATGGCGTAGGCGTGCTCGATCGCGAGCGCGGACTCCAGCAGCGGATGCAGGGGGACCCCGGGGGCGAGTTCCGCGATCCGGTGGATGTCAGTGGGGTGTGCGACCTTGGGTACACGCAGGGCGCAGAGGCCGGGAAGTCCGGTCAGCGTCTCGACGTCCTGGGGGGAGTTGATGCGGACATGGACGGGCAGTGTCTGGCGGGACATGAGGAGTTCCGCCGTCGCGGCGAGCGCGTATTTCTTGCGCTCGGGGGCGACCGCGTCCTCAAGGTCGACGATCACGACGTCCGCGCGCGAGCCGATCGCCTTGCGCACCACGTCGGGGCGGTCGCCCGGGGCGTAGAGATAGGTGAGGGGGATGGTCACAGGGCCCCCTGCTCACGGAGTGCGGCGATCTCCGCCCCGCTCAGGCCGAGTTCGGTGAGCACCTCCTCGGTGTCGTGGCCGTGCGGGCGGCCCGCCCAGCGGATAGCGCCGGGAGTCTCCGAGAGCCGGAAGAGGACGTTCTGCATACGGATCGTCCCCAGCTCGGGGTCGGCCACCTCGGTGATGGTGTTCAGCGCGCGGTACTGAGGGTCGTCCATCACCTCGCGGATGTCGTGGATCGGGGCGATCGCGGCCTCGGCCTTCTCGAAGGCGGCCAGCGCTTCGGCCCGGGTGCGGCGGGCGATCCAGCCGCCGACCGCCGTGTCCAGCTCGTCCGCGTGCCCGGCCCGCCCGGTCCCGGTGGCGAACCAGGGCTCCTCGGTCAGCTCGGGCCGGCCGACCAGCCGCATCACGCGTTCGGCGACGGACTGGGCGGAGGTGGAGACGGCGACCCAGTGACCGTCGGCGGTGCGGTAGGTGTTGCGCGGCGCGTTGTTCAGGGAGCGGTTGCCGGTGCGTTCCTGGACATGGCCGAGCTGGTCGTACCAGAGCGGCTGGGGGCCGAGCACGGTGAGGATCGGTTCGATGATCGCCATGTCCACCACCTGGCCCCGGCCGGTGGCGGCGCGGGCGGCGAGGGCGGTGAGCACCGCGTAGGAGGTGGCGAGGGCGGCGATCGAGTCGGCGAGTCCGAAGGGGGGCAGGGTCGGCGGGCCGTCGGGTTCGCCGGTGACGGCGGCGAACCCGCTCATGGCCTCGGCCAGGGTGCCGAAGCCGGGGCGGTGGGAGTACGGGCCGAACTGGCCGAAGCCGGTGACCCGGGTCAGCACCAGCCCGGGGGCGACGGCGCTCAGCTCGGGCCAGCCCAGGCCCCATCTCTCCAGGGTGCCCGGACGGAAGTTCTCGATGACCACATCGGCGGTGGCGGCCAGCCGGAGGAGGGTGTCACGGCCGCCGGGGGCGGACAGGTCGAGGGTGATGGCGCGCTTGTTGCGGCCGAGCAGCTTCCACCACAGACCGACGCCGTTCTTGGCGGGCCCGTGCCCCCGGGAGGGGTCGGGGCGGCGGGGGTGCTCGACCTTGATGACCTCCGCGCCGAAGTCGCCGAGCAGGGTGGCGGCGAGCGGCCCCGCGAAGAGGGTCGCCAGATCCAGGACGCGCAGGCCCTGAAGGGGAGTGGGAGCGAGAGGAAGGGCCTGGGTCATGGGGTGCCGCCGATCTCGGGCGGCGAGGTGCCGGTCATGGGCGGATCGCCTCCTGGTGGGTGAGCCGGGCGAGGGCGTCGAAGCCGATGCCGTCGAAGCCGGTGACGGAGGTGGCGAGCCGGTTCTTCAGCGGGGCGGTCCAGCGCTCGGGGAGGGCCTCGGGGGCCCCGGCGAGCAGCCCCGCGACGGACCCGGCGGTCGCCCCGTTGGAGTCGGTGTCCCAGCCTCCGGAGACGGCCCGGCAGACCGAGCCGGTGAAGTCGCCGTCGGCGTGGGTGAGGGCGGCGGCGAGCAGCGCGGCGTTGGGGACGGCGTGGACCCAGTGGCGGTCGCCGTGGGCGGTGTGCAGCCGGTCCACGACCGTGTCGAAGCGGGGTTCGGCGCGGGCCGCCGCGATGCCGGAGCGGACCGCGCGGGCGAGCCGGGAGTGCGGGGGCACCACGGTGAGTCCGGCGGCGAGCGCGCCGTGCACATCGTGGCCGCCGCCGGCCGCCGCCGCGATGGCGGCGGCGATGAACATCGCGCTGTGGACGCCGCTCGCGGTGTGGGTGAGGACGGCGTCGCGATGGGCCTGCTCGGCGGCGGCCCCCGGGTCGCCCGGGTGCGTCCAGCCGTGCACATCGGCCCGGATGGCCGCCCCGATCCACTCCCGGAAGGGGTTGTGGCGGCGCGCGGTGAGCGGGGGTTCGATCCCGGAGAGGAGATTGCGGTAGGCGACGCGCTCGGCGGTGAAGACGCGTCCGGCGGGGAGTTCGTCCAGCCACAGCCGGGCCACGTCGGCGGTGCGGAAGCCGCGTCCGTGCCGCTGGAGCAGCAGGAGGTTGAGGAGCGGGTAGTTGAGATCGTCGTCCTCGGGCATGCCGTCGATGTTCTCGGCGAGGGAGGTGGGGGCGGAGCGCCGGTTCCAGGGGTGCGCGCGGGCGAGTTCGGCGGGGACGCCCCGGCCGGTGAACCAGGTGGTGAGCGGCCAGTTCCCGGTGGCCCGGCCGAGAGCGCGGATGGCGTGCAGCGGAAGCTTCTCCACCGGCTTCCCCAGCAGACAGCCCACGGCCCGCCCCAGCCATGCGGCGTGCAGCGCCTCCACGGCGGGCCCCGCCGCCGCCCGCGCGCGCGGAACACGGGGCTCCGGCGGCTCCGGCTCCGGGGTGGGCCAGTCGGGGCAGGCGGCGCGGATGGCGGGGAGGTCGGTGGGTTCCAGGGCCGCCAGCGGGCTGGGGAGTTCGGCCAGTTCGTCCAGGAGCCGGAGCGCCAGGGCGCGCAGGGCCGGGGCGGCGGGGCGCGGTGAGGCGCCCGCCGCCGGGGGCGGGGGAGGGCCGCCCGCCGCCCGCCACACGGCGGCGATCCCCGACGCGTCCCGGCCGTCCTCCGCCGCCTGGCGCAGCTCGTGCCCGACCAGGTCCTCCGGCTGGACCCAGGTCAGCCGCAGCGCCCCGGTCACCGGGCGTCGTCCGCCGTCAGCAGGGCGAGAGCGTCCTCATGGGCCCGGCGGCGCGCCCGGTCGCGCGCGAAGACCTCGCGGGTCACCGAGGCCAGCTCCCTCGCGGGGGCGTGCAGATCGAGCCGGCTGGCCTCGGCGACCGGCTTCGCCCACTCCCGGGGCACCGAGGCCTCGCCCCCGAGCGCCCCGGCGATCGCCCCGGCCATGGTGGCGGTCGAGTCGCAGTCCCGGCCGTAGTTGACCGCGCCCAGCACCGTACGGCGGTAGTCGCCCCCGCCGATCAGCAGCATGCCGAGCGCGATCGGCAGCTCCTCGACGGAGTGCACCCGGGAGGGGCGGCGGGCCGCGAGCGAGGGGGCGCGGTACTCCGGGCCGACGGTGTCGAAGGGGGCGATCGCCGCCCGCAGCGGGGCGAGCGCGGGCTCGAAGTCGGTGTGCCGCACGGCGACGCCCGCCACCGCCTCGATCGCGGCCCGGGTGCCGTCCTTCGCCAGACCGAGCGCCGTGTCGATGACGGCCGCGGGCGTCGCCCCCGGCGCACAGGCCGCCGCGACGGCCGCCGCGAAGACCCCCGCCGCCTCGCGTCCGTACGAGGACTGGTGCGCGCCCGCGATGTCGAGGGCCTCGGCGTAGGCGGCCCGGGGGTCGGCCGCGTTGACCAGTCCCACCGGGGCCATGTACATGGCCGCGCCGCAGTTGACGATGTTTCCGGAGCCCGCCTCGCGCGGGTCGTGGTGGCCGTAGTGGATCCGGGTCACCAGCCACTTCTCGGCGAGAAAGAGCCGCTGGACGGGGAGCGCCTCGGCCTCCAGCTCCGGGATCCAGCGGGGGGTGGTGATCAGGTCCGGCACCAGGTGGTCCGCGACGGCGTGGGCGTCGAGGTGGTCGCGGACCCTGGCGTACACCCTGATCAGGGCATGGGTCATCAGGGTGTCGTCGGTGACGTGCCCGTCGCCCTTGTGGTACGGGGCGAGCGGGCGGGCGGTGCGCCAGTCCTCGCCGTGCCAGGGGCCGACGATGCCGCGGATCCGGCCGCCGTGGCGCTCGGCGATCTGCTCGGGGCTGTAGCCCTCGACCGGGCCGCCGAGCGCGTCGCCGACGGCGGCGCCGATCAGACTGCCGGTGATCCGGTCATCGAGTCCCGGAACGGTGGGTGAAATCAGCGTCATGCCGGAATTGTCCACCCGGGGTGGCCGGTTCCGTGTCTGCCAGCCTCTCGGCGAGTTTCACCAGATCCGTCCCCGCGAGCCGGGGCAGCGCACAGCCCGCGAGGGTCCGGCAGGCCTCGCGCCAGCCGGCCGGGATCGCGTCGCCGCCGCCGAGCGCGCCGGTCAGCGCCCCGGCGAGGGCGGGGGCCGAGTCGGCGACCCGGGAGAGACAGGCGGCGGTGGGCACCGCCTCCGACACCCGGCCCCGGGCCGCCGTGGCGACGGCGAGCGCGACCGGCACGGTCTCGGCCGCCGCGATGCCGTAGCTGTAGACGTGGTCCACGATCTGATGCTCCAGCAGCGGCACCAGGTCGAACGCGGCGGCGGAGTCCCGGGCGAGCCGGACCGCGTGCTGGGCGTTGCGGCCGATCTCGGTACCGGCGGGCAGCTGGGCGAGGGCGGCGTCCACCGCGTCGTCGACCGCCGCGCCGCCGAGGGCCGCCGCGACGGCCGCCGCCATGGCGCGCGCGCCGTGCACCCCGTCGCCGTCCTGGGTGTAGCGCGCGTCGAACTCGGCGAGGGTGGCGGCCGACGCGGGGTCCCCGGGGTGGACGACCGCGAGCACGACCGCCCGTACACAGGCGGCGTCGTCGAAGTAGTGGGGGTTGTCGTGGCCGGTGGCGGGCGGGCGCAGTCCGGTGGCCAGATTGCCGAGGCCGGCGCGTACGGAGATCCGGGCGCGCAGCGGGAGCACGGCGGACTCCACCTCGGGGGCGCGGGCCGCGGCGGCGGCGACCTCGCCCGCGAGGGAGTTCCAGGCGAGATCGACGGCGGCGCGCATCCGGCGGCCGGGGGTGAGTCCGGCGAAGAGCGGCCCGGCGGCGGTGAGCACGGTCTCGGCGGTGAAGGCCGCCCACTCGGCGTCGTCGGAGGGTCCGAGCCGCAGCGGCTCGGGCGGCTGGTTGAGGGCGATGGGCACGGGGAGGGTGGTGGTGGCGTTCTGCTCGGCGAAGGTGTCGAGCTCCCGGGTGAGCCGGCGGGTCCACTCCGGCATCCGGGCCGCCCGGTGCCGGGCGGCGGGCCACCCGGCCGCGTCCCCCGCCGCCAGCCCCAGCAGCAGCCCCTCGACCGGCCGCGTCCACCCCTCCCGCCGCCCGGCGCTCCCCGGGCCGGACTCCAAGGGCTCCAAGGGCTCCAAGGGCTCCAGGGGATCCAAGGGATCCGGGGCCGGGCCGGTCGTCGCCGCGCTGGTCATGACGCGGCCCCGGGCCGGTCCTCGCCGGGGGCCAGCAGATCGGCGACGTCGAGGACATGGTGGCCCCGCATGGCGGGCAGACAGCTCCCGCGCACCGGCCCGATCGCCGCCGACCACTCGGGAGGGATCGCCCCCACCCCCGACACCGCGCCCGCCAGCGCCCCCGCGACCGCCGCCGTGGTGTCGGCGTCCCGGCCCATGTTGACGGCGGTCAGCACCGACGCGCGGAAGTCGCCGCGCGCGGCGGTGAACGCGCCGAAGGCCAGCCCCACCGCCTCCGGGGCCAGATCCGTCCAGGGATAGCCGCCGATCACCACCGAGGAGCGCACCGCCCGCTCCATCGTGAGGACGTCCGGGTAGTCGCGCTGGGCCGTCACCACCCCCCGGCGCAGCGAGCGGGCCGTCCAGGAGTCCATCGGGATCACCGAGAGCGCCGCGCCGATCACCCCGGCCGGGCCCGCGCCCGCCATCGCGGCGGCCACTCCGGCGGCCACCGCCTGGCCGCCGTAGATCCCCTCGCCGTCGTGGCTGACCGTGCCGTCGATCGCCACCAGCCGGGCCGCCTCCAGGGGCCGGCCCGCCGCGAACACCCCGAACGGGGCCGCGCGCATCGCCAGACCGTCGCTCCAGGCGTGCCGGTGCTGGGCCGAGATGGGCGCGGCGAGCCCCCGCCGCAGATTCTCCAGGGTGCCGCGCTCGCTGAACCCCGCGCCCCGGAACGGCCCCTCGTCCAGATCCGCGATCCAGTGGTGCCACGCCGCCTCCACCTGCGCGACGGTCAGCTCCGAACCGTGCCGGGCCAGCAGCAGCCCGGAGAAGATCGCGTACTCGGTGTCGTCCGTGCCCGCCGGATCGTCCGTCACGAAGCCCTCGATCCGTCCCCATCTGCGGCGGATCTCGGACGGCCGCAGATTCTCCGCCGGCGCGCCCAGGGCGTCGCCCACCGCGAGCCCCAGCAGCGCTCCGTACGCCCGCTCCCGGGGCGAGGGGCCGGCCGCCGGCGGCGGGAGGGCGGGCCCGTGCCCGGCCGGACCGGGGGGACTGCCTGCGGTCAACTCCATGGGGCGGACCCCTTTCGCGCGCGAGCCAGGTCGTCTGGATCTGTGCCCCGGGGGGCCCGCCGCGAGTCGAAGAAACCTTTCTGTCACCCCCTCGACGCCAGGTAAGTACGGCCTGCCTTGCTGGCAGGCTCCTTACTTCGTGCGTATTTTCGGTGGTGTTCGAGGGGTGCGCCGCGATCAGCCGCGCACAGGGAAAGGGGAGAGCTGTGTCCATCATCGAGGCCGGGGCGTCGCTGCACGAGGCCCACCGGGACAACCACACCCACCGTGATGTCAACGGCGGCTGGCTGCGTCCCGCGGTCTTCGGCGCGATGGACGGACTGGTCTCCAACCTGGCCCTGATGACCGGTGTCGCGGGCGGTTCGGCCTCCCAGCAGACCATGGTGATCACGGGTCTCGCGGGGCTGGCGGCGGGCGCGTTCTCGATGGCTGCGGGCGAGTACACCTCCGTCGCCTCCCAGCGGGAGCTGGTCGAGGCGGAACTGGAGGTCGAGCGCCGGGAGTTGCGCAAGCACCCGGTCGACGAGATGGAGGAGCTGGCCGCGCTGTACGTCGCACGGGGCGTGGAGCCCGCGCTCGCCCGCGAGGTGGCGATGCAGCTCTCCAGGGATCCGGAGCAGGCGCTGGAGATCCACGCCCGCGAGGAGCTGGGCATCGATCCGGACGATCTGCCCTCCCCGGCCCTCGCGGCCGTCTCCTCCTTCGCCGCCTTCGCGCTGGGCGCGCTGCTGCCCGTACTGCCCTATCTGCTCGGCGCGACCGCGCTGTGGCCGGCGGTGCTGCTGGCACTGGCGGGACTGTTCGGGTGCGGGGCGCTGGTGGCCCGGGTGACGGCCCGGGGCTGGTGGTACAGCGGGATGCGGCAGCTGCTCCTGGGCGGTGCCGCCGCGGCGGTGACCTACGGGCTCGGCATGGCCTTCGGCGCGGCCCTCTGACGCCCCCCGGCCTGCCGGAGGCCGCCGCCGGGACTACGGCCGGGGCTTACCGCCGGGCCCGCACCGGGCCCGCACCGGGCCGCCGCCCGGCCGTCTCCGGGTGTCCACGGCCGCGCCCCGGGGGTTTCGCCCGTGTTCCGGCCGGGTAAAGCCCCGGACCCCGCCTCCTCCGCTCCGGAGGGGGCGGATTCCCTGGATTCCTCACCCGTCCGTCGTGCTTTTTTATGCAGGGCGCGGCGGGCGGGATCCAGCCCTGGGGCGGTTTATCCGGCCCGAGGGTGAGACACTATGCAAGACACTGCAAAAGTAGCCGTAACTCGTCGGTTTCAGATCCCTGATCACCGGGCATGAGCCGAAGGCGCCGCGGGCAATGAAGCCTGCTCTGCGAAGGCCCTGCGGACACCCGATCTGTCCGTTGGCGACCCACCTGTACCGCTCAGCGCGGTGTCCGCATACTGGAATGAGTTATCCGCTTCCTGGAAACCTTTCCATCATGTAACCTGCACGAAATTTCGCGGAGGGCCAACGTCGTCCCTCGGTACTGAACATGCCACGACGACGACGGGAGAGCCGATGCGTTCCGACGCCTGGTCGCCCATGGACGGTCGACCCGCCCCCCAGGGGATGTACGACCCCCGTAACGAACACGATGCCTGCGGTGTCGGGTTCGTGGCCACCCTGACCGGTGTTGCCAGCCATGAGCTGGTGGAACAGGCGCTGACCGTACTGCGGAACCTGGAGCACCGAGGTGCCACCGGCTCCGAGCCCGACTCGGGGGACGGCGCGGGAATCCTGTTCCAGGTGCCCGACGCGTTCCTGCGCGAGGTCACCTCCTTCGAGCTGCCCGAGGCCGGCGCGTACGCCGTCGGCATCGCCTTCCTCCCCGAGGAGGAGACCTCCGGGGCCGTCTCACGCATCGAGACGATCGCCGCCGAAGAGGGGCTCGCCGTCCTCGGCTGGCGCGAGGTCCCCGTCACCCCCGATCTCCTCGGCAACGGCGCCCGCGCCACCATGCCTGTTTTCCGCCAGATATTCGTGGCCGACAGCACCGGCGAAGGGCCGGCCGCCACCGGGATCGCGCTCGACCGGAAGGCCTTCGTCCTCCGCAAGCGCTCCGAGCGCGAGGCCGGGGTCTACTTCCCCTCGCTCTCCGCCCGCACCGTCGTCTACAAGGGCATGCTCACCACCGGCCAGCTGGAGCCGTTCTTCCCGGACCTCTCCGACCGCCGGCTCGCCTCCGCCGTGGCCCTCGTCCACTCGCGGTTCTCCACCAACACCTTCCCGAGCTGGCCGCTGGCCCACCCGTACCGCTTCGTCGCCCACAACGGCGAGATCAACACGGTCAAGGGCAACCGCAACTGGATGCGCGCCCGCGAGTCCCAGCTGGCCTCCGGCCTCTTCGGCGCCGCCGAGCTGGACCGGATCTTCCCGGTCTGCACGCCGGACGCCTCCGACTCCGCCTCCTTCGACGAGGTCCTGGAACTGCTCCACCTGGGCGGTCGCTCGCTGCCCCACGCGGTGCTGATGATGGTCCCCGAGGCGTGGGAGAACCACGACTCCATGGACCCGGCCCGGCGCGCCTTCTACCAGTACCACTCCACGATGATGGAGCCCTGGGACGGCCCGGCCTGCGTCACCTTCACCGACGGGGTCCAGGTCGGCGCGGTCCTGGACCGCAACGGGCTGCGCCCGGGACGGTACTGGGTCACCGACGACGGCCTGGTCGTCCTCTCCTCCGAGGTCGGCGTCCTCGACATCGACCCCGCGAAGGTCGTCCGCAAGGGCCGCCTCCAGCCCGGCCGGATGTTCCTCGTGGACACCGCCGAGCACCGCATCATCGAGGACGACGAGATCAAGGCCTCGCTGGCCGCCGAGCACCCCTACGCGGAGTGGCTCGACGCCGGGACCATCGAGCTGGAGGATCTGCCCGAGCGGGAGCACATCGTGCACACCCACGCCTCGGTCACCCGCCGCCAGCAGACCTTCGGTTACACGGAGGAGGAGCTCCGCATCATCCTCGCGCCGATGGCGAGGACCGGTGGCGAGCCCCTCGGATCCATGGGAACCGACTCCCCGATCGCGGCGATCTCCCAGCGGCCCCGGCTGCTCTTCGACTACTTCACCCAGCTCTTCGCCCAGGTCACCAACCCCCCGCTGGACGCGATCCGCGAGGAGCTGGTCACCTCCCTGCTCTCCACGCTCGGACCGGGCGGCAATCTGCTGGAGCCCAACGCCGCCTCCTGCCGCAGCGTCACCCTCCCCTTCCCGGTGATCGACAACGACGAGCTGGCCAAGCTCGTCCACATCAACGCCGACGGCGACATGCCCGGGATGAAGGCCGCCACCCTCTCCGGCCTCTACCGGGTCGGCGGCGGCGGCGACGCGCTCGCCGCCCGTATCGACGCCATCTGCGCCGAGGCCGACGCGGCCATCGCGGACGGCATCCGGCTGATCGTGCTCTCCGACCGCCACTCCGACGCCGAGCACGCGCCGATCCCCTCCCTGCTGCTCACCTCCGCCGTCCACCACCACCTCATCCGCACCAAGCAGCGCACCCAGGTGGGCCTGCTGGTCGAGGCGGGCGACGTCCGCGAGGTCCACCATGTCGCGCTGCTGATCGGCTACGGCGCGGCAGCCGTCAACCCGTATCTGGCGATGGAGTCCGTCGAGGACCTGGTCCGCGCGGGCACCTTCATCGAGGGCGTCGAGCCCGAGCACGCCATCCGCAATCTCATCCACGCCCTCGGCAAGGGCGTGCTGAAGGTGATGTCCAAGATGGGCATCTCCACCGTCGCCTCCTACCGGGGCGCGCAGGTCTTCGAGGCCATCGGCCTGGACGAGACCTTCGTCGAGCGGTACTTCAACGGCACCGCCAGCAAGATCGGCGGCGCGGGCCTCTCCGTCGTCGCCGACGAGGTCGCCGCCCGCCACGCCAAGGCGTACCCCGCCTCCGGCATCGCCCCGGCGCACCGCGCGCTGGACATCGGCGGCGAGTACCAGTGGCGGCGCGAGGGCGAGCCGCACCTGTTCGACCCGGACACGGTCTTCCGGCTCCAGCACTCCACCCGCAACCGCCGCTACGACATCTTCAAGCAGTACACGGACCGGGTGAACGAGCAGTCCGAGCGGCTGATGACGCTGCGCGGCCTCTTCGGCTTCAACTCCGGCCGGACCCCGGTCCCGCTCGACGAGGTCGAGCCCGTCTCCGAGATCGTCAAGCGGTTCTCCACCGGCGCGATGTCGTACGGATCGATCTCCCGCGAGGCCCACGAGACCCTCGCCATCGCCATGAACCAGCTCGGCGGCAAGTCGAACACCGGCGAGGGCGGCGAGGACCCGGACCGGCTCTACGACCCCGCCCGGCGCTCCAGCATCAAGCAGGTCGCCTCCGGCCGCTTCGGCGTCACCAGCGAGTACCTCGTCAACGCCGACGACATCCAGATCAAGATGGCGCAGGGGGCCAAGCCCGGCGAGGGCGGCCAGCTCCCCGGCCACAAGGTCTACCCCTGGGTCGCCAGGACCCGGCACTCCACCCCCGGCGTCGGACTCATCTCCCCGCCGCCGCACCACGACATCTACTCCATCGAGGATCTCGCCCAGCTGATCCACGACCTCAAGAACGCCAACCCGAAGGCCCGCATCCACGTCAAGCTGGTCTCCGAGGTCGGCGTCGGCACCGTCGCCGCCGGCGTCTCCAAGGCCCACGCCGACGTGGTGCTCATCTCCGGGCACGACGGCGGCACCGGAGCCTCCCCGCTCACCAGCCTCAAGCACGCGGGCGGCCCCTGGGAGCTGGGACTCGCCGAGACCCAGCAGACCCTGCTCCTCAACGGTCTGCGCGACCGGATCGTGGTGCAGACCGACGGCCAGCTCAAGACCGGCCGCGACGTCGTCGTCGCCGCCCTGCTGGGCGCCGAGGAGTTCGGCTTCGCCACCGCCCCGCTGGTCGTCTCCGGCTGCGTCATGATGCGCGTCTGCCACCTGGACACCTGCCCGGTCGGCATCGCCACCCAGAACCCGGTGCTGCGCGACCGCTTCTCCGGCAAGGCCGAGTACGTCGTCAACTTCTTCCGGTTCATCGCCGAGGAAGTCCGCGAACTCCTCGCCGAGCTGGGCTTCCGCACCATCGAGGAGGCCGTCGGCCACGCCGAGATCCTCGACACCGAGCGGGCCGTCGACCACTTCAAGGCCCAGGGCCTCAACCTCGCCCCGCTCTTCCACGTCCCCGAGCTGCCCGCCGGGGCGGTGCGCCACGCACTGATCGAGCAGGACCACGGGCTGGCCAAGGCGCTCGACAACCAGCTGATCAGGCTGGCCGTCGACGCGCTGAGCGCGGACAGCGCCGAGAGCGCCCAGCCGGTCCGCGCCCAGGTCCCCATCCGGAACATCAACCGGACCGTCGGCACCATGCTGGGCCACGAGGTGACCCGCAGGTTCGGCGGCGCGGGCCTGCCCGACGACACCGTCGACATCACCTTCACCGGCTCGGCGGGCCAGTCCTTCGGGGCCTTCCTGCCGCGCGGAGTCACCCTCCGGCTGGAGGGCGACGCCAACGACTATGTCGGCAAGGGCCTCTCCGGCGGCCGGATCGTCGTCCGTCCCGACCGGGGCGCCGACCATCTCGCCGAGTACTCCACCATCGCGGGCAACACCATCGCCTACGGAGCCACCGGCGGCGAGCTGTTCCTGCGCGGGCGCACCGGCGAGCGCTTCTGCGTCCGCAACTCCGGTGCCACCGTGGTCTCCGAGGGCGTGGGCGACCACGGCTGCGAGTACATGACCGGCGGTCACGCGGTCGTCCTCGGCGAGACCGGACGCAACTTCGCGGCCGGCATGTCCGGCGGCGTCGCCTACGTCATCGACCTCGACCGGGACAACGTCAACTCCGGCAACCTGGGCGCGGTCGAGACCCTCAACGACGCCGACCGGCAGTGGCTGCACGACGCCGTGCGCCGCCACCAGGAGGAGACGGGCTCCACCGTCGCGGAGAAGCTGCTCGCCGACTGGCCCGCCGCCGCCGCCCGCTTCAGCAAGATCATCCCGACCACGTACAAGGCAGTGCTCGCCGCCAAGGACGCCGCTGAGCTGGCCGGTCTCTCCGAGCAGGAGACCACCGAGAAGATGATGGAGGCGGCGACCCATGGCTGACCCCAAGGGCTTCCTGACCACCGGGCGCGAGGTCGCCGAGACCCGCCCGGTGGGCGAGCGACTCAAGGACTGGAACGAGGTCTACGTCCCCGGCTCCCTGCTGCCGATCATCAGCAAGCAGGCCGGCCGCTGCATGGACTGCGGCATCCCCTTCTGTCACAACGGCTGCCCGCTCGGAAATCTCATCCCCGAGTGGAACGACTACGCCTACCGCGAGGACTGGGCGGCGGCGAGCGAGCGGCTGCACGCCACCAACAACTTCCCGGAGTTCACCGGGCGGCTCTGCCCCGCGCCCTGCGAGTCGGCCTGCGTGCTGGGCATCAACCAGCCCGCCGTCACCATCAAGAACGTCGAGGTCTCCATCATCGACAGGGCCTGGGACTCCGGCGACGTCACCCCGCGCCCCCCGGAGCGGCTCTCCGGCAAGACCGTGGCCGTCATCGGCTCGGGCCCGGCCGGTCTCGCCGCCGCCCAGCAGCTCACCCGGGCCGGCCACACCGTCGCCGTCTACGAGCGCGCCGACCGCATCGGCGGACTGCTGCGCTACGGCATCCCCGAGTTCAAGATGGAGAAGGTGCACATCAACCGCCGCATCGAGCAGATGCGCGCGGAGGGCACCAAGTTCCGCACCGAGGTGGAGATCGGCCGTGACATCGACGCGGCCAAGCTGCGCAGGCGGTACGACGCGGTCGTCATCGCCGCCGGCGCCACCGTCTCCCGCGATCTGCCCGTCCCCGGCCGTGAGCTGAAGGGCATCCACTTCGCGATGGAGTACCTGCCGCTCGCGAACAAGGTGTGCGAGGGCGACTTCATCGCCCCGCCGATCACCGCCGAGGGCAAGCACGTGGTCGTCATCGGCGGCGGCGACACCGGCGCCGACTGCGTGGGCACCGCCAACCGCCAGGGCGCGCTCTCCGTCACCCAGCTGGAGATCATGCCCCGGCCGGGCGACGAGCGGAGCGCGGGCCAGCCGTGGCCCACCTTCCCGATGCTCTACAAGGTCACCTCCGCCCACGAGGAGGGCGCCGAGCGGGTCTACTCCGTCTCCACCACCCACTTCGAGGGCGACGAGGACGGCCGGGTCCAGGCGCTGCACCTGATCGAGGTGGAGTTCAGGGACGGCAAGCTGGAGCGGAAGGCGGGCACCGAGCGGGTGCTCCCCGCCCAGCTGGTCACCCTCGCGATGGGCTTCACCGGCACCGACCGCGCCAACGGACTGGTCGAGCAGTTCGGCCTGGAGCTGGACGAGCGCGGTAATGTGGCCCGTGACGCGGAGTTCGCGACCAACGTCGACGGTGTGTACGTCGCGGGGGACGCGGGCCGAGGCCAGTCACTGATCGTGTGGGCCATCGCCGAGGGCCGTTCCGCGGCTCGCGGAGTGGACCGCTATCTGACCGGTGCGAGCGAACTGCCCGCCCCGATCCGTCCCACGGACCGCGCGCTCACCGTCTGACGCCGGACCGCCACAGACGTCCCGTACAAAGGCGTGCGGAACTGACAACGGCGCCTGCCCCGTCCCCGACCGGATGGGCAGGCGCTGTTGCGCGTCCTCAGCCGGAGACCTCAGCCGGCTCCGGCTCCCGCTCCCGCTCCTGCTTCCGGCCCGGCTCCGGCTCGGCGTCGTCGGTACGGGGGCGCAGCAGCCGCCCCGCCAGCACCGCCGCGAGGAGCAGGGCCACCCCCACCCCGCCCAGCAGGCTCTGCCAGGCCGAGGTGAACTCGCCCGCGATCTCCGCTCCCCGGCCCGTCACCACCAGATCCGCCCGTGCCCGGTCGCCGGTCCCGGACTCCACCAGCGTCGTCAGCGCCGCGCCGAAGCCCGTCAGCACCAGCGTCCCCGCCACGCTCCGGCCCGTGCTCAGCAGCCCGGACGCCATGCCCATCCGCTCGGCGGCGACCGAGCCCAGCGCCTGGGCGTCGATCTGGCCGAGTCCGAGACCGCTGCCCGCCCCGATCAGCAGCAGCGGGAGCGCGAGCCGGGCGGGCCCGGCGTCCGGGGCCAGCGTCAGCGCCAGCGAGACGTTGCCCACGGCCGACAGCAGCAGCGCCGCCACCGCGAGGTACCGGGCCGGCAGCCCCCGGGCGACCAGCAGCCCGCCGACGGTCGGCAGCGCGAACACCGGCACCGTCATCAGCAGCATCAGCAGCCCCGCGTCGCCGGCCGTCAGACCGCCGGTGCCCTGGAGATACGTCGGCAGGAAGACCAGCACCCCGGTCGAGCCCAGCACGATCGACATCGCGGCGAACAGCCACCCGGAGAACAGCCGGTCGCGGATCAGCGACAGATCCAGCACCGGATGGTCGCTGTGCCGCTCCACCGCGACGAAGACCACGAGCAGCACCGCGCCGGCCGTCAGCGGCCCCAGCACCGACAGGCCGCCCCAGCCGGCCCCCGCGCCCCGGGTGAGCCCGAACATCAGCAGCGCCAGACCGGCGACGAAGGAGACCACCCCCGGACGGTCCACCTTCGGCCGGGCCTCGGCCCTCGACTCCGGAATCAGCCGCGTGAGCAGCAGGATCAGCGTCCCGGCGAGCCCGAAGGCCAGAAACGAGGCCCGCCAGCCGAACATCCCCACCAGCGCGCCCGACAGCGTCGGCCCGATCGCTATCCCGACGCCCGCGATGGTGCCCACCAGCGCGAAGACCCTGGCCCGCGCCGCCCCCTCGTACATCGTCGCGAGAATCGTGACCCCGACCGTCATCACCGCCGCCGCGCCGACCCCGGCGACCGTCCGCGCGATGTCGAGCACGAGGATGCTCTGCCCGGCCGCCGAGGCCAGCGTCCCCGCCGTGTACAGCCCCACCCCGGCCGCGTACACCGCCCGCCGCCCGAACAGATCCCCCAGCGAGCCCGCCACCAGCATCACCGAGGACGCCGCCAGCACATACCCGGTCACCACCCACTGCAACGCCGCCCCCGAGGCGTCCAGGTCCCGCCCGATCTCGGGCAGGGCGACGGAGGTGCCGGTCATCGCCATGGGCAGGGTGAAATAGCCGAAGAGCACGGTGAGCAGGCCGAGTGCGGGGCGGGTCAGCTGTCGTGAGGTCATGCCCCGCACTCTTCATCCTCAACTAAGGTTGAGGTCAAGGCTCTTCGGTGGCCTCCGCCCGATCAGTCCCCGGCCACCCAGTGGTTGTGCACCTCGGAGACCGTCGGGGGTTCGCCGGACGGAGTCATGTTCTGGCGTTCGGCCACCGGCATCATGCGGGTGAAGAAGTCGTCCATGGCCTGCTGTGACTCCCAGAGGTCGAACACTTCGAGGCCCGAGGCCGAGGGCACGCAGACATGGGCCAGGCAGCCCGCGTAGGTGTCGCCCGGGAGCGCCTGGAGTTCGGCGTTGAGGGCGTCGTACTGGTCGGTGGTGACGCCGGGGAGAGAGGCGTGCATGAAGATCGCCACGGGATCCTCCTGGAGGGGCGGGACGACGGGCCTCCCCGCCGCCGCGGTGGCGGCCTCGGTCCTGCTACCAGGACAGCACTTTCGTTCACGGGATGCCAAACCTGACAGAAGATGTCGGGATTGCGCGATGGGATCCCCGGATGACGGAGACTTCGACTTCATGGGCGGACTTCGAGCGGTAACCGCCACCATGTGCTCGCCACGCTCCGCGAGGACGGATCCCCGAGGGGGACCGGCTGGTGATCCGCCCCTGGCGTCCCGGCGGGCCGCTCGTGACCGTGACCGCGACTGAGTCCCGGCCGGGTCAGCCGTCCGCGGCCAGGGGCGCGAGGGCCGCCAGCAGCTCGGCGCGGCAGCGGGCGGGCGTGCCCCAGGCGTCGCGCAGCGGGCGGGCCTTGCGGAGGAGACGGGAGAGGTCCAGCTCGTCGGTGTAGCCGATCGCGCCGTGCAGCTGGAGGGCGGTCAGGGCGGCGGCGTACGCGGCCTCCCCGGCGGCGGTCTTCGCGGCGGCGATGTCCACGGGGGTGAGGGTGAGCGCCGCGCCGAAGACGAGCGGACGGGCGAACTCCAGGGCGATGTGCGTATCGGCGAGACGGTGCTTGACCGCCTGGAAGGACCCGATCGGGACGCCGAACTGACGGCGCTCCCGCACATGCGCCACCGTCCGCCCCAGCAGCGCCAGCCCCAGGCCCAGACACTGCGCGGCGGTGAGCAGCCGGGCGTACGCCCCGGCCAGGGCGGCGGCCCCGGCGACCGGCCCGCCCCCGGCGAGCACCGTGCCCCCGGCGGCCGGGACCGCCGACCGTCTGGCCGGATCGGTGGCGGTCCTGAGCGGCCCGTGCCCGGGGGCCGCGCGCAGCACGGCCGCCCGCCCCGGGCCGTCGTACGAGACCGTCAGCACCGTCCGCGCCGCGTCCGGGTCCAGCGCGTACACCCCGCCGCCCGGCAGCACCAGCGTCGCGGGCTCCCCGGCGAGCACCCCGGACAGCGCCCCGGTCACCGCCCCGGGCATACCGTGCCCGGCGAGACGGCCCAGCAGCACCCCCGCCGCCACCGTCTCCACCAGCGGCCCGGGCACGGCGTGGCGGCCCAGCTCGACACAGGCCACCGCCAGCTCCACCGGCAGCCGGCCGAGCCCGCCGGCCGCCTCCGGCACGGCCAGCGCGAACACCCCCGCGTCCGCCAGCCGCCGGAACAGCCCCAGGCCGGGGCCGTGGTCGCCCGCCGCCCAGGCGGCGGCGGCCGACGGGACCCCCGCCGACGACAGCGAGGCGTCCAGCGAACGCCCGAAGGCCCGCTGCTCGTCCGTCAGCGCGAAACGCATCAGCGGCGTCCCTTCGGCAGTCCGAGCAGCCGCTCGGCGACGATGTCCCGCTGGATCTCATTGGTCCCGGCGTAGATGGGCCCGGCCAGGGCGAAGAGATGCCCCTCGGTCCACGGGGAGCCGGCGAAGCCGCCCTCCTCGCCCAGCAGATCGAGCGCCGTCTCATGGATCGCGAGATCCAGCTCCGACCAGAAGACCTTGTTCATGCTGGACTCCGCCCCGATCGCCTCGCCCCGCGCGAACCGGGCCGCCCCCGCCGAGGCGAACAGCTGATACGCGCGCGCCCCGATCACCGCGTCCGCCACCCGCGCGGCCAGCGCGCCGTCCGCCGCCCGCTCGCCCGGCGGGGCGTCCGCCGCCCCCGCCGAGGCCCGCCACCGCCGTACGAGCCGGTCCGCCGCCGCCAGGAACCTCCCGGGCGACCTAAGGGTCAGCCCCCGCTCGTTGCCGGTCGCCGACATCGCGATCCGCCAGCCCTGCCCCTCCTCCCCGATCAGATCCTCGTCCGGCACGAAGACCCGGTCGAGGGTGAGTTCGGCGAACGCGGGCCTCCCGTCGAGCCGCCCGATCGGACGGACCGTCACCCCCTCGGCCGCCAGGCCGAACATCAGAGCGCTCAGCCCCTGGTGCGGCCGGGCCGCCCCCGGGTCCGTACGGAAGATCCCGAAGGCGCGGTCGGCGAAGGCGGCCCGTGAGGACCAGGTCTTGTGGCCCGTCAGCAGCCAGCCCCCGGCCGTCCGCACCGCCCGAGACCGCAGCGCCGCGAGGTCCGACCCGGCCTCCGGCTCCGACCACGCCTGAGCCCAGATCTCCTCGCCACTCGCCATCGGCGGCAGCACCCGGGCCCGCTGCTCCTCGGTGCCGTGGTCGAAGAGCGTGGGCGCGAGCAGGCAGATCCCGTTCTGCGAGACCCGGCCGGGCGCGCCCGCCGCGTGGTACTCCTCCTCGAAGAGCAGCCACCGCACCAGATCCGCGCCCCGCCCCCCGTACCGCTCGGGCCAGGAGACCGCCGACCAGCGGCCGGCCGCCAGCTCCGCCTCCCACGCGCGGTGCGCCGCGAAGCCCTCCCGGGTCTCCAGCGACGGCAGCGGCGTCCGGGGCACCCGGGCCGCGAGCCACTCCCGGGCCTCGGCCCGGAATTCCTCGTCCTCGGGGGAGTGGCGCAGATCCATGCGTACACACATCCTTCCCTAACAAGTGTTTGGTAGGTTAACGTGCGAAGGTGGCCGACGACAGTGCGAGGACGCGCGAGGAGCCCGGCGGTACGGGAACGGCAGAGCCGCCCCCGTACGTCCCCGGGCACGGCCTCCTCGCGGGCCGCACCGCCGTGATCACCGCCGCCGCCGGCACGGGCATCGGCGGCGCGACCGCCCGCAGATTCCTTCAGGAGGGCGCGCGGATCGTCGTCAGCGACGCCCATCCGCGCAGGCTGGCCGAGACCCGGGCCGCCCTCGCCGGGGAGTTCGGCGATCGCGCGGTCGCCGCCCACCTCTGCGACGTCACCGACGAGACCCAGGTCGGGGCGCTCTTCCGGCGGACCGCCGAGGAGCACGGCGGACTCGACATCGTCGTCAACAACGCGGGGCTCGGCGGCACCGCGCCCCTGGTCGAGATGACCGACGCCCAGTGGGACCGGGTCCTCGACGTCACCCTGAACGGCACCTTCCGCTGCGTCCGCGCCGCACTGCGCTCCTTCCGGGCCGCCGGCCGGCCCGGAGTGATCGTCAACAACTCCTCCGTGCTCGGCTGGCGCGCCCAGGCGGGCCAGGCCCACTACGCCGCCGCCAAGGCCGGGGTCATGGCCCTCACCCGGTGCGCCGCGATCGAGGCCGCCGGGTACGGCGTACGGATCAACGCGGTCGCCCCCAGCCTCGCCCGCCACCCCCATCTGGAGAAGGTCGCCTCCGCCGCACTCCTCGACGAACTCGCCGCCAAGGAGGCCTTCGGCCGGCCCGCCGAGCCCTGGGAGATCGCCAACGCCATCGTCTTCCTGGCGAGCGGCTACTCCTCGTACCTCACCGGCGAGGTGCTCTCCGTCAGCGGCCAGCACGCCTGATCAGCGGTCGGCGAGCCTGAGCGGAGAGGAGAATGGGCCCGTGCCGAACACGAAGAAGACCCAGGCGAGCGCCCCCTCTCCCGAGCGCCGCCGCGAACTCCTCGCCGTCGCGGCCGAGGTGTTCGCCGCCCAGGGCTACGACGCCACCACCGTGCGCCGGATCGCGGACGAGGCGGGCCTGCTCGCCGGCAGTCTCTACTACCACTTCGACTCCAAGGAATCGATGCTGGACGAGATCCTCGCGACCTTCCTGGACGAGCTGTGGCAGGGGTACGACACCGTCCTCGCCGCCGCCCTCGGCCCCCGGGAGACCATCGAGGCCCTGGTCACCGAGTCCTTCCGGGAGATCGACCGGCACCGCGCCGCGGTCGCCATCTACCAGCGCGAGAACCGGCGTCTGGCCGAGCTGCCCCGCTTCCGCTATCTCGCCGAGTCGCAGCGCAGATTCGAGCACGTCTGGCTCGGAACGCTGGAGCGCGGGGTCGCCGAGCGGGTGTTCCGCGCCGATCTGGACGTACGGCTGACCTACCGGTTCGTCCGCGACACGGTGTGGGTCGCCGCGTCCTGGTACCGGCCGGGCGGCCGGCACGGCCCCGAGGAGATCGCCCGTCAGTATCTGTCGATGGTGCTGGACGGGATCGCCGTACGGTAGTCACCCACCGAGGAGTCCCCATGGGCGAGGCCTACATCCTGGACGCGGTACGCACCCCGGTCGGCCGGCGCGGCGGCGCTCTCGCCGCCGTCCACCCCGCCGATCTCGGCGCGCATGTGCTCGCCGAGCTGGTCCGCCGCTCGGGGGTGGACCCCGCCGCCGTCGACGACGTCGTCCTCGGCTGTCTCGACACGGTGGGCCCCCAGGCCGGCGACATCGCCCGGACCGCGTGGCTGGCGGCCGGGCTCCCCGAGGAGGTGCCCGGGGTGACCGTCGACCGGCAGTGCGGATCGTCGCAGCAGGCGGTGCACTTCGCCGCGCAGGCCGTGCTCTCCGGCACCCAGGACCTGGTCGTCGCGGGCGGCGTCCAGAGCATGTCCACGATCCCGATCGCCTTCGCCTCCCGGCGGGCGGCCGAGCCGCTGGGGCTGACCGAGGGCCCCTTCGCGGGCAGCGCGGGCTGGCGGGCCCGCTACGGCGACCGGCCCGTCGACCAGTTCCACGGCGCGGAGCTGATCGCCACGGAATGGGGCATCACCCGGGAGGACCAGGAGGAGTTCGCCCTCCGCTCCCACCGGCGGGCCCTCCGCGCCCTCGACGAGGGCCGCTTCGACCGCGAGACGGTCGCGTACGGCCCCTGCACCGCCGACGAGGGACCGCGCCGCGACACCGGCGCGGCGAAGATGGCCGGGCTCCGGCCGGTCGTCGAGGGCGGCACGATCACGGCCGCCTGCTCGTCCCAGCTCTCCGACGGGGCCGCCGCGCTGCTGATCGCGAGCGAACGCGCCGTACGGGAGCACGGACTCACCCCCCGCGCCCGCGTCCACCATCTCTCGGTCCGGGGCGAGGACCCCATCCGGATGCTCTCCGCCCCGATCCCGGCGACGGCGCACGCCCTGCGGAAGACCGGCATGTCCATCCACGACATGGATCTGATCGAGGTCAACGAGGCCTTCGCCCCCGTGGTGCTGGCCTGGCTGAAGGAGACCGGCGCGGACCCGGAGAAGGTCAACGTCAACGGCGGGGCGATCGCGCTGGGCCACCCGCTGGGCGCGACCGGCACCCGCCTCATGACCACGCTCCTGCACGAACTGGAGCGCACCGGGGGCCGGTTCGGCCTCCAGACCATGTGCGAGGGCGGCGGCCAGGCGAACGTCACCGTGATCGAACGGCTCTGAGCCCCCGGGGCCGCCGCCCGCCGCCCCCGCACGGTCGGTTCAGCGCCTCACACGCCCTCGCCGGCGGGCAGCCCGATCGGGTTCGGGAAACGGAGCGTCCGCGCGACGGTCTCCGCCAGGGGGCCCAGGGACCCGGTGAGTTCCCCGAGGTTGACCCCGGCCCAGGGGCGGGCCGCCGCGCGGTCCGTGGCCTCCTCGATCTCCGCGAGGGTCCGCCGGCCCTCCTCCGTCGCCCGCCCGTCCGGGGCCAGCAGCCCCCGCTCCACCAGCCGCCGGGCCGCCGCGTCCCACTCGGGATCCGTCCAGCCCCGGTAGGGCTGGAGCTCACTGCGCGGCAGGTCGATCCCGACCCGCAGTGTGAGGATCTCGCAGCCGTCCAGATCCGCCGCGACCTGCGCCGCCACATGGCCGTCGCCCCGGTGCTCGCGCAGGATCGTGGCGGCGTGCCAGAGCCGGTCCAGCGAGTCCTCGGGCCACGGCAGCGCGACATTGGCGGCGGTCAGCGGACGCCCGGTGCAGTCCGGCGCGACGGCGGCCCCGGCGAGCAGCTCCGCCGCCCGCTCAACCTCCTTCTCCTGGCCCGCGAGCAGCCGGGTGAGCGCCGCCCGGGCCCCCGCCCGGCGTACCTCCAGCGCCCGCTCGGGGCTGACGGTCTCCCAGACCGAGGGCAGCGCCTGGGCCACCATCGAGGGGGCGAACGAGCAGAACGCGGCCGTGACCGGCTCCGGGGCCGACACCCCGAGCGGCGCGGACCGCCCGGCGAAATAGCCGCGCCAGAAGCCGCGCAGCCCGGCCTCCTCGAACCCGGTGACGGCCTCGGGGGAGAAATAGGTGACGGCGTGGATCGGTTCGAACAGGGCCCACAGACGGCGGGGCGTGATGACGGCGGTGTCAGCGATGGCTTCCATGCGCGGCATTTTGCCGGGCCCCGCGAACGCCCACGGACCCCTCGCGCGGGGGGAGGGCCGCGCCGGGGCGGGGGGCCCGGCCCCCGGCGGACGGGGCCGAGACAAGCAGATAAGAACGCCGGAACCTCAGCCGGGCAGGCCCCGGCCCTGCGGCCGTGTCCACGGGCCGCCCGCGCGGGCGGCCCGCCGGGCCCCGTCCCGGCACCCCGTGCCGGAGCTGTGTTCGTGGTGGTCAACCGACCCCGTTACACCTGTCCGGGGGACACGGCAGCGCCCGTACCGTCTCCGCAGCCTCCGCCATGATCCGCCCCAGCAGCTCGGCACAGCTCGGCAGATCCTCGATCACCCCCGCCACCTGCCCCGAGGCCATCACCCCCAGATCGGCGCGCCCCTGCACCATCGAGGCGCGCAGCAGCATCGGCGCGTTCGCGGCGAGCAGCGTCTGCGCCCAGGTCAGCTCCCTGCCGTGCCGTGTCGCCAGTCCCTCGCGGACCATCGACGCCCACGAGAGCCCCGACAGCTCCCGGAAGGCGGCGGCGTGACGCACCGCCCGTACCAGCGTCCGCGCGCGGCCCCGGCTCTCCAGGGAGCGGACCAGTTCGGTACGGAGCATCCGGTGCGGCAGCCCGTCCACGGCCCGGGTCACCGTCACATCCGCCACCGTCGCCGCCAGATAGCGGGCCTTGACCGCGTCCGGCACCGGGGAGTCGGAGGTGAGCAGGAACCGGGTGCCCATCGCGATCCCCGCCGCGCCCAGCGCCAGCGCCGCCACCAGCCCCCGCCCGTCGCGGAAGCCGCCGGCCGCGACGACCGGGACGGAGACGGCGTCCACCACCTGCGGCAGCAGTACGGTCGTGGCCACCTCGCCGGTGTGCCCGCCGCCCTCCCCGCCCTGCACGATCACCGCGTCGGCGCCCCAGGCGACCACTTTCTCCGCGTGCCGGCGCGCGCCGACGGAGGGGATCACCACCACGCCCGCGTCCTTGAGTTCGGCGATCAGCTCGCGGGAGGGGGCGAGCGCGAAGGACGCCACCCGCACCCCCTCGTCGATGACGATCCGCACCCGCTCGCGGGCGTCCGTCGCGTCCGCGCGCAGATTGACGCCGAAGGGCAGCCCGCCGGTGCGGGACCGCACCTCGCGCACGGCCCGCCGCAGCTCCTCGGCGGTCATCGTCGCCGAGGCCAGGATCCCGAGCGCGCCCGCGCGGGCGGCGGCGGAGACCAGCCGGGGCCCGGCCACCCATCCCATCCCGGTCTGGACGACCGGATGCCGTACCCCGGTCAGCTCGGTGAGCGCCGTCCTCATCGCGCCACCGGCCCGATCTCCCGGTCCCGCAGCCCCTTCGGGTCGAGGACCTCGCGGATCAGCCGCAGCTCCCCGGGGCCGGGGTCGCGGGTGTACGGGAGGGGCTCGGGGACGGTCAGCGCGAAGCCGGTCGCGGCCCGGACCCGCTCCAGGGTGACCCCCGGGTGCAGGGAGGCCAGCCGCATCGAGCGGTCGGGCGTCTCGAAGTCGAAGACCCCCAGGTCGGAGACTACGCGCGGGATCCGGTGGTAGCGGCTCGCGCTCGGCCCGGCCGCCGCCGCCCGGTCGTACCCCACCCCGCAGACCATGTCGACCCGCGCCACGAAGACCCGGGGCGAGTGCCGGGGGACCCAGTAGCTCACCGGGTGGTTGAGGGTGTTGACGGGCGCGCCCCGCACCCCGAGCAGCTGGCGCCCGGGGGGCTCCCCGCCGCCGATGCGGGAGATGTTCTGGTTGCCGTGCCGGTCGAGCTGGCTCGCGCCCATCATCACGTGCCGCCGTCCGCCGCCGGCCAGCTCCAGATGCCGGCGGTACGGCAGCCAGCCCTCCACCGAGCCGTCCTCCCCGGTCAGCAGGGCCTCGCCGTCGGTCAGAAGGAGATCGGGGGAGAAGGTCAGCCGGGCGAGCCGGGCCCCGAGGGACGGGATCAGACCGATCGGGCTCGCCAGCACCTCCCCTGCGCCGCGCCAGGCCTCCGCGCAGGCGACGACGCAGTGCTCGGCGCGCGACACGGCGCTCCCGCCCCTGTTCCGGCCCCTGTTCCGGTTGTTCTCGTCTCCGGTCATCGGATCCGCTCCTGGTGCCAGCTCTCGACGGCGGCCTGGTACGTCTTCTCGTCGCCCCGGAGGAACCTCTCGGCGAAGGCGTCCCACGGGGTGGTCGCGTACATCCGCTGGAACGCCTCGTCCCGGCCGTGGCCGGGGGCGCAGGAGGTGAAGTGCGCGCCGTGCGGGGTCTCCACCACGCCGGTGACCGAGTGCCGCCCGATCAGCAGGGTCTGCGGCACCGCGCCCGCGAAGCCGTCCACCAGCCGCTCGCAGGAGAGGTACGCGCGCTCCGCCGCCGCGCAGAACAGATCGTCGAAGTAGGGGTCGGGGCCGAGGTACTGGCCGTTGCCCCGCCGGTCGGCCCGGTCGAGATGGACCAGCGCCGCGTCCATCCGCAGGGCGGGCACGGCGACGAACTCCTCGCCGTCCTCGTACGGCGAGACGACCGTGCGCAGCTCCGGGGCGACCCGCATGACGTCCGAGCCGAGACCGGCCCGTACCGGCAGGAACGGCAGCCGGTTGGCGGCGGCGCGCAGCCCCCACAGGAACATGGCCTCGTCGATCTCGGTCAGGGCGAGGCCGCCGCGCTCGCGGGCGGCGCGGTAGTGCGGTTCCAGGGGCACGGAGTCGAGGGTGACGAAGGGGGCGATCAGCCGGCGGATCCGGCCGGCGGCGGCGAGGTGGCCGATGTCGGGGCCGCCGCAGGAGATCACGGTCAGATCGGTGATGTCGGTCCTGAGCAGCGCCCGCACCAGGGCCATCGGCTTGCGGCGCGAGCCCCAGCCGCCGATCCCGATCGTCATCCCGCTGCGCAGCTCTCCCACGGCCCGCTCGGGCGTCATGGTCTTGTCGCTCATGCCGGAGTCCCCTTCCCGAAGGTGTCGCGGACCCGTGCGGCGGTCCCGTCGAGGGCGGCCTCGAAGGTGAAGCCCTGCTCGTAGCGGTAGTCGCGGCGGACGTCCGCCGGGTCGATGCCGTTGAGGGCCGCCTTGGCCAGCCGGATCAGGGTGCCGTCCTTGCGGGCGATCTCCGTCGCCAGTTCCAGGGCCGCGTCCGCGAGTTCGCCGGGCGGCACCACCCGCCAGACCGAGCCGTGCCGGTGGAGTTCGGCGGCGGTCGCGGTGCGCGAGGTGTAGTACAGGGCGCGCATCAGATGCTGGGGGACCAGCCGGGCCAGATGGGTGCCCGCGCCGAGCGCGCCCCGGTCCAGCTCCGGCAGTCCGAAGACGGCGTCGTCGGCGGCGACGATCGCGTCCGCGTTGCCGACGAGCCCGACGCCGCCGCCGAGACAGAAGCCCTGGACGGCGGCGACGACCGGCACCTCGCACTCGTACACGGCGGCGAACGCCTCGAAACAGCCCCGGTTGGCCCCGAGCAGCGCGCCCTGGCCCGGGTCGCGCCGGATCTCCTTCAGGTCCACGCCCGCGTTGAAGCCCCGGCCGGCGGCGGCCAGCACGACGCAGCGGATGCCCGGGTCGCGGCCCGCCGAGCGGACCGCGTCCGCGAGGGCGTGCCAGCCGCGCACGGGAAGGGCGTTGACGGGCGGGTAGTCGGCCGTGATGACGCGGACGCCGTCGGCGGGGTTCGCGGTGGAGACACCCATGACAGGATCAGCTACCTTTCCACCAAACGTTTGTTAGGTGGGGAAGGTAGCAGCCGATGGAGCTGTACGGGAGGGTCGCCGTCGTCACCGGCGGTACGCGCGGAGTCGGCGCGGGCATCGCGCGGGCCTTTCTGCGCGCGGGCGCGACGGTGGTGATCTGCGCCCGCAGACCGCCCGAAGCGCCCCTCTCCGGGGCCGAGTTCCTCCCGCTGGATCTGCGCGACCCGGCCGCCCTCGGCCCCTTCTTCGACGCGGTCGCCGAGCGGCACGGCCGGCTCGACACCCTCGTCAACAACGCGGGCGGCACCCCGCCCCGACTGCTCGCCGACGGCACGGCGGCCCAGCACGCCCGGGTCCTCGAACTCAACCTCACCGCCCCGCTGGCCGCCTCGCTCGCCGCCCGCCCCCATCTGCGGGCGGCGCGCGGCTCGATCGTGATGGTCGGCAGCGTCAGCGGCGGCCGGGCCTCGCCGGGCTCGGCGGCGTACGGCGCGGCCAAGGCCGGGCTGGAGTCCCTGGCCCGCTCGATGGCCGTGGAGTGGGCCCCGGAGATACGCGTCAACACCCTGGTCCTCGGGATGGTCCGCACCGAACTCGCCCGGCTGCACTACGGGGACGAGGACGGCGTCGCGGCCGTCGGCCGCACGGTGCCGCTGGGGCGGCTCGCGGAGCCCGCCGAGGCGGGCGAGGCGGCGGTCTTCCTCGCCTCGGCGCGGGCGGGCTATGTGAGCGGGGCCGCGCTGCATCTGCACGGCGGCGGGGAGCGCCCCGCCTTCCTCGACGCCGCGACATGTCGACAAAGAGGTGAAGGTGACATGAGGGGAGAGCCGGGATGACGGGCAGGACGGGCATCTGCGCGGGCCGGGTGGTGGCGGTGACCGGGGCCGGCCGGGGGCTGGGCCGCGCCCACGCCCTGGCGTTCGCCGCCGAGGGGGCCGCGGTCGTCGTCAACGACCTGGGGGCCGCCCGGGACGGATCCGGGGCCTCGGGCGGCCCGGCGCGCTCGGTGGCCGCCGAGATCGAGGCGGCGGGCGGCCGGGCGGTGGCCCACGACGGCGACATCGCGACGGAGCACGGCGCGTCCTCGCTGATCGCCACGGCCCTGGAGAGCTACGGCCGGCTCGACACCCTCGTCAACAACGCGGGCTTCCTGCGCGACCGGATGCTCGTCAACCTCGCCGACGAGGACTGGGACGCGGTGCTCCGCGTCCATCTCACCGGCCACTTCCTGCCGCTCCGGCACGCCGCCGCCCACTGGCGCGCCGAGTCCAGGGCGGGCCGCCCGGTGGCCGCCCGGGTGGTCAACACCACCTCGGGCGCGGGCCTCCTGGGCAGTGTCGGCCAGGGCAACTACGCGGCGGCCAAGGCCGGGATCGTCGCCCTCACCCTCGTCGCCTCGGCCGAACTGGCCCGCTACGGCGTCCAGGTCAACGCGATCGCCCCGGCGGCCAGGACCCGGATGACCGAGGAGGTGTTCACCGCGCTGACCGCGCCGCCCGAGGACGTCTCCCCGCTGGTCGTGTGGCTCGGCTCCGCCGCCAGTACGGGGGTGACCGGCCGGGTCTTCGAGGCCGAGGCCGGCCGGATCACCGTCATGGAGGGCTGGCGTCCGGGCCCCACCGCCCGGAACCCGGCCCGCTGGACCCCCGCCGGCGCGGGCGAGGCCGCCCGCCGCCTCCTGGCCGGCGCCGCGCCGCCCCCTCCCGTCTACGGCGTCCGCTGACCCGCCTCCGGGGGCGTGCGCGTGCCGCCGGGGGCGACGGGTGCGGACACGGTTCCGGCCGCGTGCGCGCCCAGCCGCTCCAGCACGTCCGCCCCGAACGCCCGCAGCGCCGGATCCTCGCCCGCCGCCCACTCCGCCGCCGCCGCGCGGGTCTCCTCGTCGCCCCGCCCGCCCAGGGCCAGCACCGGCTCCCGCCAGTTGTCGTTCCCCCGCTCCCCGTCGCGCAGCGCCCGCGCGGCCAGCTCGGCGCGGGGCGTCCTGATGCCCAGCGAGACCTCCAGGGCGGTCGCGATCGCCGCGTGCCCGGTCTGCCGGTCCGCCCCCGCGCCCGGCACCCCGTCCCGCAGCAGTTCGACCACGACGGTCGTCCCGCCGTCCTCCGCCACCCGCCGCGCGACCAGTTCGTGCCCCTCCCCGTACGCCTCCACCAGCCCGGCGCGCAACTCCCCCTCGACATCGCGAATCAGCCACTCGTGGGCCTCCGCCAGCGCCGCCCGCCGGTCCGTCTCGCCCACCCCCCGGTCCAGCAGCGCCCGTACGACGGGCCACGAGCCCCGGCGGGCCGCCAGCACCAGCGGCGGCACCCCGTGCCCGTCGGGCAGCTCCGGGTCCGCGCCGAACTCCAGCAGGGCGCGGACCGTCCGCCCGTTCCCCCGGGTCACCGCCCAGACCAGCGCGGTCAAGCCGTGCGCCTCCCGGAGATCGGGCCGCGCCCCCGCCGCGAGCAGCGCCCGTACGGTCTCCTCGTGGTCCCAGACGGCCGCCCCGCACAGCGGCAGATCGCCGCCGCCGTCCCCGTCCCCGTCCCCGTCCTCCTCCGTGTCCCCGCTCGCCCGGTCGGGATCCGCCCCCGCCGCCAGCAACAGCCGGACGATTCCGGTCCGGTTGTCTGTGGCCGCCCGGTACAGGGCGGTCTCGCCGTCCTCGTCCGCCGTCCCGGCCGGGACCCCGGACCGCAACAGCCTTACGACGGCGTCCTCGTCGCCCTCGTGCACGGCCTCGAACAATCTCTCCACCCCGGTGCTCATGCGAGGAGCGTAGGGAAGCGGGCTCAGTCGCCGCATTCGAGAATCGTCCGGCACAGCCCGCACCGCGCCCTCACCCGTCCCCGGGCCGGCGCCCGGATGCGCTGGTGGCAGGTGGGGCAGGCGAAGGAGACCCGGGGCCCGTCCGGCCCCGGCTCCACGGTGTAACCCGCCTCCCCGGACACGACGGCCGCCCCGCGTTCGGCCGCCCGCCGCAGATCCCTGGCGTAGCGGTGGCGGGCCGCCCACCCCGCCGTCGTCAGCGGCGGCCGGCGGGCGTCCCGCAGCGCCAGGGCGCGGCCCCTGGTGTACGCGGTGTACGCCTGCGGGCTGGTGAACCAGGGCGAGGGGTCCTCGCCGAACGCGAGCGCCCGCCCGGCCAGTACGTAGCCGAACTCCTCGGGGGTGAGATACCCGAGCTTCTGGCTGGTCAGCCGGTCCTCCCGGAAGGCGTCCAGAAGCAGCCAGCCCGCCCCGAGATAGGCCGTCACGGTGTCGGTGAGGATCTCGTTGTCCCGGGTGCCGGGGAAGGAGAGGTCGAGCCGGTGCAGCAGCACATGGGTGATCTCATGGGCCAGCGCCGCGCCGATGTCCCGGCGATGGACGCGGAAGCGGTCGTTCAGCTCGATGAAGTACTCCGGCCCCGCCGTCAGCTCCACGCTCGCCGCGTGGTCCATCTCCCGGAAGCTCACGATCATCCGGGCGTCCGGCAGCCGCAGATGCCGCACCAGGGAACGGGCCACGGACTGCGCGCCGAGGTGCAGATCCTCGTCGTCGCCGAAGGCCACGTCGGCGGGGAGCACGCTGGGCGCGTACGACAGCACCCCGTCCGGCGAGAGCCGCCGGTAGAGGGCGGTGATCGCCGCCCGCACCGTTTCGAGATGCGGATAGCCGTGCACGACCTCGCTGTCCCGCGCCCCCATGCCCGTACCCACCCCCGTCCCCCCGTACCCCGGCCGGTTCCCCGCAAGCGTAGCCATCCCCCGCGCACGGTGGCCGAAATCTGCTCCTTGTGGCGCGCCGGGCGCACTCCCCATAATCCCGATCATCGCCTTGTCGGGCTCATGTCAGACGGCTACCCCCGCCCTGCCATGGCCCGACCCGGGCGGCCCACCTCAACCCCCCATGAAGGGCAGGCCGTTGAAGCTTCTCAGTGCGCTCAAGCGAACCGCAGTCGTCGGAGCCGTCATGCTCGCGGCCGCCGCCACTCTCCAGCCCGTCGCCACGGCCGCCGCCGGCGCGGCCCCGCCCGTCGTCGGCGGAACCCGGGCCGCCCAGGGAGAGTTCCCCTTCATGGTCCGGCTCTCCATGGGCTGTGGCGGCTCGCTGCTCACCCAGCAGATAGTCCTGACCGCCGCGCACTGCGTGAACGGCTCCGGCAACAACACCAGCATCACCGCCACCGCCGGTGTCGTGGACCTCCAGAGCACCAGCGCGATCAAGGTCAAGTCCACCAAGGTCCTCCAGGCCCCCGGCTACAACGGCACCGGCAAGGACTGGGCGCTGATCAAGCTCGCCTCGCCGATCAACCGGGCCACCCTGAACATCGCCGACACCAACGCCTACGACAGCGGCACCTTCACCGTCGCCGGCTGGGGCTCGGCCCGCGAGGGCGGCGCGCAGCAGCGCTACCTGCTCAAGGCCCAGGTCCCGTTCGTCTCGGACGCCTCCTGCGGCCAGTCCTACCCGGGCCTCGTCGACGAGGAGGAGATCTGCGCCGGCTACACCCAGGGCGGCGTCGACACCTGCCAGGGTGACTCCGGCGGCCCGATGTTCCGCCGCGACAACAACAACGAGTGGATCCAGGTCGGCATCGTGAGCTGGGGCCAGGGCTGCGCACGGCCCAACTACCCCGGCGTCTACGCCGAGGTCTCCCACTTCGCGGCGGACATCCGCGCCGCCGCCGCCACCCTGTAACCCCTCGGGGAACCCCTCCCCGTAACCCCTTCGCACCACCGGCGGGGCAGGTACCGGACGCGTCAGTCCCGCACCTGCCCCGCCTTCCGTCCCCCGGGCGCGCACCCTCTCCCGGCGCGGACCGGCCCGTACGGGAATCCCGTCACACCGAGGAGGACGAGCGTGCACGCGAGCGATGCCGGTCCCCGCCGCAGGACCGTGGTGGCGGCCACCGCCCTGGCCACCGCCTCGGCCGCCGTCGGCGCGCCCGCCTCCGCCTCCGCCGCCTCCGCCGTCCCCGCCGGGACCGGCCTGATCACGCTGCGCTCGCCACAGCTGGAAGTCCTGGTCGACCGAGGCTTCCCGAGCGTCGTCTCGTACACCGACCGGTCCACCGGGGCCAGGCTGTACGGCCGGACCGCCCCGGTCACCTCCCTGCTCGTCGACTCCGTCGCCCGCACCCCGGGCCGGATCACCGCCCGCGCCCGCCGCGACCGGGCCGCGTACACCCTCGCCCTCGGCCCCACCGAGATCGACGTGGAGATCCGCGTCGAGGGATGGCGGGTCCACTGGCGGGTCACCCGCATCGCCGACACCGACGCGCTGCGCGTCGGCACCCTGGAGATCCCCGGCCTGGCACTGCTCTCCGTACGCGCCGCCCAGCCCGGCGCGGCCCTGCGCGCCGCCCGGATCCAGCTCGACAAGGCGGGCGACGGCGACACCACGATCGTCCTCGCCGACACCGGCACGAACCTCCCCCCGGCCGAATCCGGGCCGATCGGCTGCGCCTACGCCGTCCTCTCCCACGACCTCCTCGGCGGCGCGATCGAGACCAACACCTGCTACGACAAACCCACCGGCGCGGCGGGCACCACCTGGGAGAACGGCCGGCTCCAGCGGCGGACGACCGTCCGGGACGGAGAGCTATCCGTCAGTCTCGCCCCCGGCCAGTGGACCCACCGCGCGGCGACCTCGCCCGTCGGCGCGGTCGAGCCCCTCCCGTACGCCACCGTCGTCATCACCCGCGACCGCAACGGCGACGGCGTCGTGGACTGGCAGGACGCGGCCATCGCCTTCCGCGACATCATGGTCAGCCCGCTGGGCGCGGAGGAACAGCATCTGAGGGTCGTCCCGCACATCCCCTTCAACTTCGCCTCCCAGGCCACCAACCCCTTTCTCGCCACTCTCGACCAGGTCAAAAGGATCTCGCTGGCGACGGACGGACTGCGGCAGTACACCCTGCTCAAGGGCTACCAGTCCGAGGGCCACGACTCGGCGCACCCCGACTACGCGGGCAACCACAACAAGCGGGCGGGCGGCCTCGACGACCTCAACACCCTGCTCCGCCGGGGCCGCCGGTGGGGCAGCGACTTCGGCGTCCATGTGAACGCCACCGAGTCCTACCCGGTCGCCCGCGCCTTCTCCGAGACCCTGGTCGACAAGACGAACCAGCAGTGGGACTGGCTGGATCAGTCCTACCGCATCGACCAGCGCCGCGATCTGGTCAGCGGCGACATCGTCCGCCGCTTCGCCGCGCTGCGCGCCGAGACCGACCCCGCGCTGAACACGCTCTACATCGACGTCTTCCGCGAGTCGGGCTGGACCTCGGACCGGCTCCAGCGCGCCCTGCGCGAGCAGGGCTGGCGGATCACCACCGAGTGGGGCCACGGCCTGGAGCGCTCCTCGCTCTGGGCGCACTGGGCCACCGAGACCGACTACGGCCCCGACACCGCGCGCGGCGTCAACTCCCGGCTCGTCCGCTTCATCCGCAACCACCAGAAGGACGTCTTCGCCGACCGCTGGCCGACCCTGCTCGGCATCCCCCGCACCGGGAACTACGAGGGCTGGGTCGGCAAGACCGACTGGACCGTCTTCTACCGGCTGATCTGGACCGACTCCCTGCCCGCCAAATACCTCCAGGCGTATCCGATCAAGCGCTGGACCGAGCACGAGATCACTTTCTTCGGCCCGGGAGCCGTCTCCGTCTCCGACACCGGGGGAGTCCGCCGGATCGAGACCGACGGCCGGACGGTCTACGGCGGAGGCGTCTACCTCCTCCCCTGGGAGCCGCGCCGGGCCCAGGACCCCGACCGGCTCTACCACTACAACCCCGGCGGCGGCAGCAGCACCTGGCACCTGCCGCGCGGCTGGTCCGGCGCGTCGGAAGTGGTGCTGTACCGCCTCACCGACCAGGGCCGGGTGTACGAGCGCGAACTCGCCGTCCGGGCCGGCCGGATCACCGTCGACGCCCGGCCCGACCAGCCGTACGTCGTCCACCGCACCCGCGCCGACGCGCTCGGCGACCCCGGCTGGGGCGAGGCGACGCCCCTGCACGACCCCGGCTTCCACTCCGGCACCCTCGACGGCTGGCGGACCCGCGGCCCCGCCTCCGTACGCCGCAGCGCCCTCGGCGACTACGAACTGGTGATCGCGGCGGGCGCGGCGGCCTCCGTGGGCCAGCGGCTGGACCGGCTCCCGCCCGGCGAGTACGCGGCCTCCGTCCAGGTCGAGATCGGCGAGCGCGCGGGCGAACGCCGCCGGGCGAGCCTGGAGATCCGCACGGCCGACGGGGTGACCGCCGTGAACTGGACCGACGTCTCCACCGCCGGCAACTTCGTCGCCGCCGACCGCAAACACGGCACCCGCTTCCAGCGCATGTTCACCCACTTCACCGTCCCCGAAGGCGGCGGCCCGGTCACCCTCGCCCTGCGCGCCGAGGCCGGCGAGGCCCGGATCCGCTTCGACAACCCGCGCGTCGTCCCCGCGAAGCGCCCCGCCCGCGAACCCGGCCTCCTCGCCCGTGAGGACTTCGAGAACGTCCCCCAGGGCTGGGGCGTCTTCGTCAAGGGCGACGCGGGCGGTGCCACCGACCCGCGCACCCACATCGCCCAGCGCCACGCCCCCTTCACCCAGCGCGGCTGGAACGGCAAGGCGATCGACGACGTCCTCGACGGCGCCGAGTCCCTCAAATCCCGCGGCGAGAACCAGGGCCTCGTCTACCGCACCGTCCCCCACACGGTCCGCTTCGTCCCCGGCCGCCGCTACCGCGTCTCCTTCCGCCACGAGAACGAGCAGGCCGGACAGTACGCCTGGGTCACCGGCACCAGCACCGGCGCCGCCGACCGCGAGCTGATCCGCGACCCTCTCCCCGAGGCGACCTCGCCTGCCCTCCGGCAGTACGAGTTCACCGCCCCCGACGACGGCGATACCTGGGTGGGCCTGCGCAAGACCGGCACTTCCGGCACCGCCGAATTCGTCCTCGACGCCTTCGAGGCCCGCGAGATCCGATCCCCGGCCGGGCCCCGGCCTCCCCGGACCCCGGAGTCCCCCGGCGGCGTACCCGGACTCTGACCGTCCGCCGACGATATCCACCCGTTCCACGTAAGCTCGGCATCCATGACCACCAGGGACTTCGACACAGACATCCGCGCCGAGCTGGACCGGCTGCGGGGGAGCATCGACAACATCGACGCCGCCGTCGTCCATATGCTCGCCGAGCGTTTCAAGTGCACCCAGCAGGTCGGCCTGCTCAAGGCACAGCACCAGCTGCCGCCCGCCGACCCGGAGCGCGAGGCCCGCCAGATCGAGCGGCTGCGCCAGCTCGCCGAGAGCGCGAAGCTCGACCCCGCGTTCGCCGAGAAACTGCTCAACTTCATCATCGCCGAGGTCATCCGCCACCACGAGACGATCGCGGCCAACCCCGACGCCCCCGATCCGCGCCACGGCGGCTGAGCCCCCGCTCGTGCCCCCGGGCTCCCGTGCGCTCAGAGCGGAACCGATACCCCGTGTGCTCGGCGGCTCTCATCAGGCAGCATGGCCCTCATGTCCGTACTCACGCGCGACGAAGCGCAGAACCGAGCCCAGCTTCTCGACGTCCACCGGTACATGATCGACCTCGATCTGACCACGGGGGCCGAGGCTCCTCCCGAAGCGTCCGCGACCGGGGAAGAGGTCTTCGGCTCCCACACCGTCATACACTTCACCGCCCGCGCGGACGGGGACACCTTCGTCGAGCTCAAGCCGGCCGTACTGCGCTCCATCACGCTCGACGGACAGCCCCTCGACCCCGCCCTGCTCGACGGGAACCGCTTCCCGCTGCCCTCCCTGAGCGCGGGCGAGCACCGGCTGAGCGTCACCGCGGACATGCGCTACTCGCGCACCGGCGAGGGCATGCACCGCTTCACCGACCCCGCCGACGGTGAGACCTACCTCTACACCCAGCTCTTCCTGGACGACGTCCAGCGCGTCTTCGCCGCCTTCGACCAGCCCGACCTCAAGGCCGTCTTCGAGGTGACCGTGAAGGCCCCCCAGGGCTGGACCGTCCTGGGCAACGGCATCGCCGCCCACGACGGCGACGGCACCTGGACCTGCGCCCCGACCCAGCCGCTCGCCACCTACCTCGTGGCCGTCGCGGCAGGCCCCTGGCACTCGGTGCGCACCGAGCACGCCGGGCTCCCCTTCGGCCTGCACTGCCGCCGCTCGCTCGCCGAGCACCTCGACGCGGACGCCGAGGAACTCTTCGAGATCACCCGCCAGTGCTACGACCGGTACCACGAGAAGTTCGACGAACCGTACCCCTTCGACTCGTACGACCAGGCGTTCGTACCCGAGTTCAACGCGGGCGCGATGGAGAACCCCGGCCTGGTCACCTTCCGCGACGAATTCGTCTACCGCTCCGCCGTCACCGACACCGAGCGGCAGACCCGCGCCATGGTCATCGCCCACGAGATGGCCCACATGTGGTTCGGCGACCTCGTCACCATGGTCTGGTGGGACGACCTCTGGCTCAACGAGTCCTTCGCCGAGTACATGGGCTTCCAGACCCTCACCGAGGCCACCCGCTTCACCGACACCTGGGTCGACTTCGCCGTCAACCGCAAGGGCTGGGGGTACGACGCCGACGAGCGGCCCTCCACCCACCCCGTCGCCCCCGACCCCGACGCCGTCCCCGACACCGCGTCCGCGATGCTCAACTTCGACGGCATCTCCTACGCCAAGGGCGCGTCCGCGCTGCGACAGCTGGTCACCTGGATGGGGGAGAAGGACTTCCTCGCCGGGATCAACACCCACTTCGCCCGCCACAGGTTCGGCAACGCCACCCTCGCCGACTTCATCGACTCCCTCGCCCGGGCCACCGACCGCGATGTGCACGCCTGGGCCGAGTCCTGGCTGCGCACCACCGGCGTGGACACCCTGCGGCCCACCGTCACCGAGGCCGGCGGCTCCTGGTCGCTCGCCGTCACGCAGGACGGCAGCCGCCCGCACCGCGTCGCCGTCGGCGCGTACGACGTCGACCCGGTGGACGACACCCGGCTGATCCCCCGGGGCCGCTTCGAACTCGACGTCCCCCACGGCGAGTCCGGCACCCACCCGGGCCGCCGCCCCGCCCTCGTCGTCCTCAACGACAACGACACCGCCTACGCCAAGGTCCGCTTCGACGCCGCCTCCTGGGACGCCGCCGTACGCCTGCTCTCCCGCGTCCCCGACCCGCTGACCCGCGCCGTCGTCTGGAACGCCGCCCGCGACATGGTCCGCGACGGAGAACTCGCCCCCACGGCCTATCTGGAGGCCGCCGCCGCCCATCTGCCCCGCGAGTCCGACCTCGCCATCGTCCAGGGCGTGCTGGGCTTCGCCTCCTCCCAGATCGCCGACCGCTTCTGCACCCCCGACCGCCGCCCCGCCGCGCTCGGCGCGATCCGCGAGATCTGCCGCGCCCTGCTGCGCCGCACCGAGGACGGCAGCGACCCCGGTCTGCGCCTCATCGCCGTCCGCCACTGCATCACCGCCGCGGCCCAGCCGGAGACCATCCAGGAGTGGCTCTCCGACGGCAGCGTCACCGGCGGCCCCGAACTCGACCCCGAGCTGCGCTGGCGCATCCTCTACCGGCTCGCCGTCCTCGGCGCGACCGACGAGCGCGCCATCGCCGCCGAACTGGAACTCGACCCCAGCGCCACGGGCCGCGAGGGCGCCGCCCGCTGCCGCGCCGCCCTGCCCGACCCGGCGGCCAAGGCGGCGGCCTGGGAGCTGCTCTTCACCGACGACTCCCTCTCCAACTACCTCTTCACCGCCACCGCCCAGGGCTTCTGGCAGCCCGAACAGGCCGATCTGGTACGGGAGTACGTCCCCCGCTACTTCCCCGCCGCCGTCGCCCTCGCCGCCCGCCGCGGCCCCGCCATCGCCGAGGCCGCCGGCCGCCACGCCTTCCCCCTCTCCGCGGTCGACCCCGACACCCTCGCCCTCGGCGAGCGCTGCCTCCACGACACCGACATGATCCCCGCCCTCCACCGCCGCCTCGCCGACCAGCTCGACGACCTCCGCCGCGCCCTCTCCATCCACGAATCCCGCTGACCCTCCCCGGGGGCGGTGTGCCCACACCCACCGCCCCCGCCCCGCCCTCGCGGCGGAGTCGGGCATTTCCCCCACCTCTCCGGCGCGAAGAAGGCCGATTTCAGCCTCGCCGGTGGTCCCCCCGGCGAAACCAGGGGGAGTGCAAGGCGCCGGGTCCGCCGGCGAGTCCGGGCAATCTCAGCCCCGCCGGCGATTGAGGCGCGGGGTTCGGGGCAGCGCCCCGACCGCGACCCGACGCCGCACGCAAGGTGCGAAATACCCCGATACCACCCGCACCCCCACTCGTTGAACACCACACACGGCCCCCTCCACCCCCAGGAGGAGCCCCGCGTCCAACGAGGAGCCCCCCACCCCGCACTCCCCGCCCCCGAGGGCAGTGCCGTGCAGCGCCGTGACGCGCCCGGCCGCGGCCGAAGACGCCCCGGAGCGCCCCGGCACAACTGATCGAACTCGTGGAAGGCAGCACCCCCCATGACCGCCATGCCCGCAACCGAACTCGACCAGCCCCACGACCTCGTCGGCATCGGCGTCGGCCCGGCCAATCTCTCCCTCGCCGCGCTCGCCGACGGCGTCCCGGGAGGGCTCGCCACCGCCTTCTTCGAGCAGCGCCGGAACTTCAGCTGGCACTCCGGCCTGCTGATCGACGGAGCGACCCTCCAGGTCCCCTTCCTCGCCGACCTGGTCACCCTCGCCGACCCCGCCAGCCCCTGGAGCTTTCTGCGCTATCTGCGCTCCCGCGAACGCCTCTACCCCTTCTACTTCGCCCAGAACTTCCACATCCACCGCGCCGAGTACGACGCCTACTGCCGCTGGGTCAGCGACAACCTCCCCGGCCTCCACTTCGGCCACCGGGTCGACACGGTGCGCTGGAACCCCGGGACCGAGCTGTTCGAGGTCGACTTCACCCAGCTCGGCCTCGACGGCGAACCGGAGACCGCCGCCCGCGCCCACGCCCGTAACGTCGTCCTCGGCGTCGGCAGCGAACCGTATGTCCCCGAAGCGCTCAGACCCCTGGTCAGCTCCCCCTCCGTCGCGGTCCTCCACTCCAGCGACTACCTCGCCAACCGCGACCGGGTGCTCGCCTGCGAACATGTCACCGTCATCGGATCCGGGCAGTCGGGTGCCGAGGTCTTCCTCGATCTGCTCCGCCGCCGCACCCCGGGGGCCGAGGCGATCCACTGGCTCTCCCGGACCGAGTCCTTCGCGCCGATGGAGTACTCCAAACTCGGCCTGGAGCACTTCACCCCCGACTACACCCGCTACTTCCACGCCCTGCCCGAGCAGACCCGCGACGAACTCGTCCCCCGGCAGTGGCAGCTCCACAAGGGCATCGACGCCGGCACCATCGCCGCCATCCACGACGAGCTGTACCGCCACACCCTGCACGGCGGCTGGCCCGACGCCGTGATCACCCCCGGTGTCACCGTCCGCACCGCGGGACGGATCGCCACCACCAAGGTCGAACTCCATCTGGAGCACCGCCAGCAGTCCGCCCGCTCCTGCCTCACCACCGACGCCGTCGTCCTCGCCACCGGCTACCGCGACCGCCCGCCGGGCCCGCTGCTCGCCGGACTCACCCCGTATCTGCGCCACGACTCCTCCGGCCGCCTCCGCGTCGACAGCGACTACCGGCTGATCCTCGACAGTGAGGTGACCGGATCCGTTTATGTGCAGAACGCGGAGACCCACACCCACGGCGTCGGCGCGCCCGACCTCGGCCTCACCGCCTGGCGCGCCGCCGCCATCCTCAACTCGCTCACCGGCAAGGCCCCCTACCCGATGCCGCGCCGCACCGCCTTCACCAGCTTCGGCATGAACCGCCCCGTCGGCCCGGAGCTCCCCGACCGGCCCCCCGCCCGCCTCGCCCGCACCACCTGAGGCCGCCTGGCCCGCGCGGGGATGCGACAGTGTGCGTACGCCCACACCGTACGAGGGAGCCTTCCGTGACCATCGACGCATCCGCCCCCGCAGCCCCGCACGGAACACCCGCCGCGCCGTACGGCACTCCCGAGACGCCCCGGGTGGCGGTCATCGGAGAGGCCCGGCTGGAGGTCGACCCGGAGATCGCCCGGCTCGGCGTCGTCGTCAGCGCGCGCGGCGTGGACCGGCGGGGCGCGCTGGAGGACCTCACCCGCCGCAACGGGGCCGTACTGGACCTGATCAAGTCCTATGGCGAGGCGGTGGAGAGGCTGGAGACCGGAGCGTTCTCCATCAGCCCCCAGCTGGCCCGGCACGGGCGCGGCGAGCGGGTGAGGGCGTACCACGGCAGTGTCCGCGTCACCGCCGAGCTGGGCGACTTCACCGCGCTCGGTGAACTCACCACCCGGCTCGCCGATCTGGAACTCACCTCGGTCGAAGGCCCCTGGTGGGCGCTGCGCCCGGACTCGCCGGCCCATGGCGAGGCCCGTCGCACGGCGGTGCGGGAGGCCGTGCGGCGGGCCCGTGAGTACGCCGGGGCGCTGGGGGCGCGGCTGGCCGCCCTGGTGGAGCTGGCGGATCTCGGCGCGGAGAACGGGACGCCGTACGGCGGCCCCGGGGGCGGGACGATGCGCATGGCCGCCTACGCGGGGACGGAGTCCGTCAAGTCCGCCCCCGCCCTCGATCTCGAACCGCAGCGGCAGACGGTCCACGCACAGGTCACCGCGCGCTTCACGATGACCCCGCCGGAGCTGTGAGCCACACCGGAGACATGCCCGGGGTACGGGGTTTCCCGGCAGGGGAATTGCTCATCGGAGCGACCCTGCGCACAATTCAACACTTGTCAACAACCTTTCATTCAGAGGTTGTTGAGTAGTCATGCGTTGCCAATTCCCTACCGGCTGGTAAGGCATAGTCTCGGTTCATGCGCCGAGCGAAAATCGTCTGTACCCTGGGCCCAGCCACCGACTCGTACGACCAGATCAAGGCATTGGTCGAGGCCGGAATGGATGTGGCCCGCTTCAATCTCAGCCATGGCTCGTACGCGGATCACGAAGAGCGCTACCACCGTGTGCGCAAGGCCTCCGACGAGACCGGTCGCAGCGTCGGCGTACTGGCCGATCTTCAAGGCCCGAAGATCCGGCTCGGCCGATTCAGCGAGGGCCCCGTACTCCTTGAACGCGGCGACGAGTTCGTCATCACCGTCGAGGACGTCGAGGGCGACCGGGGCCTCTGCGGCACCACCTACCCGGGTCTGGCCGGCGATGTCACCGAGGGGGAGCGCATCCTCGTGGACGACGGCAAGGTCACCCTTGAGGTGACCTCGGTCGACGGCCCCCGGGTGCGTACCACCGTCGTCGAGGGCGGGATGGTCTCCGACCACAAGGGGCTGAACCTCCCCGGCGTCGCGGTCTCCGTGCCCGCCCTGTCGGAGAAGGACATCCAGGACCTCCGCTGGGCGCTGCGCATCGGCGCGGACGTCATCGCGCTCTCCTTCGTCCGCAGCGGCCGGGACATCGAGGACGTCCACCGGGTGATGGACGAGGAGGGCCGGCGGGTCCCGGTCATCGCCAAGGTCGAGAAGCCGCAGGCCGTCGAGAACATCGACGACATCGTGGCCGCGTTCGACGGCATCATGGTCGCCCGGGGTGATCTCGGTGTGGAGATGCCGCTGGAGCAGGTGCCGATCGTCCAGAAGCGGGCGATCAAGCTCGCCCGGCGCAACGCCAAGCCGGTCATCGTCGCCACCCAGATGCTGGACTCGATGATCGAGAACTCCCGTCCCACCCGCGCCGAGGCCTCGGACGTGGCCAACGCGGTCATCGACGGCACCGACGCGGTGATGCTCTCCGGCGAGACCAGCGTGGGCAAGTACCCGGTGGAGACGGTGCGCACGATGAGCCGGATCGTGACGGCGGCGGAGGAGGACGTGCTCGCCAAGGGCCTGCCCCCGCTGAACGAGCGGAACAAGCCCCGTACCCAGGGCGGCGCGGTGGCCAGGGCGGCGGCGGACATGGGCGACTTCCTGGGCGCGAAGTTCCTGGTGGCCTTCACCCAGTCCGGAGACACCGTCAAGCGGCTCTCCCGCTATCGCTCGCCGATCCCGCTGCTGGCCTTCACCCCGGACCCGGCCACCCGCTCCCAGCTCAATCTGACCTGGGGCGTCGAGACCTTCCTCGGGCCGAGGGTGGAGTCCACCGACGCCATGGTGGCCCAGGTGGAGGAGGAGCTGCTGAGGATCGGCCGCTGCGAGCCGGGCGACATCGTGGTGATCACGGCGGGCTCCCCGCCCGGAGTGGCCGGCTCCACCAATCTGGTCCGGGTGCATCACATCGGCGAGGACGAACTGCCCGGATGAATGCGCTGAGGCCCCTCGAAAGAGGGGCCTCCGTCGTGACCTTGGAAATCCAGGTAAAGTACCCCGGGTGGGATTCGAACCCACGCTGGATGGTGTTTGAGACCACTGCCTCTACCGCTGGGCTACCGGGGTGCCCTTGGAAACGAAGGGTGGCGGGCACCCTTCGTGCCCCAACCATACAGGAGCTGGGTAGTCTCATGGGGAGCACCCTGCCTTGGAATGAGGAGTCCCGTGAGCGCCCCCGACTCGCCCCAGCCCGCCTCCGACGACGACCCGTCGCATGTCGACAAGGACACGTCGCACATTCCTCCGCTGACGACCCGTGTGGTGATCGCGGAGGACGAGGCCCTCATCAGGCTCGATCTCAAAGAGATGCTGGAGGAGGAGGGGTACGCGGTCGTCGGCGAGGCCGGAGACGGCCAGCGGGCCGTCGAACTCGCCCGTGAGCACCGCCCCGATCTGGTGATCCTCGATGTGAAGATGCCCGTACTCGACGGTATCTCCGCGGCCGAGAAGATCGCCGAGGAGTCCATCGCACCCGTGCTGATGCTGACCGCCTTCTCCCAGCGCGATCTGGTCGAGCGGGCCCGTGACGCCGGTGCGATGGCCTACCTGGTGAAGCCGTTCAGCAAGAGCGACGTGGTGCCCGCCATCGAGATGGCCGTCTCCCGCTTCACCGAGCTGAAGGCCCTGGAGAAGGAGGTCGCCGACCTCTCCCAGCGGCTGGAGACCCGCAAGCTGGTGGACAGGGCCAAGTCCATCCTCCAGACCGAGTACGGCCTCAACGAGCCGGCCGCGTTCCGCTGGATCCAGAAGACCTCGATGGACCGCCGGCTCTCCATGCAGCAGGTCGCCGAGGCGGTCATCCAGGACGCCGAGGAGAAGAAGGCGGCCAAGGGCCAGTAGCCCTTCCCCCGCTCCCTGCACGGCAGGGCCCGCGCCCCCTCGGGAGCGCGGGCCCTGCCGCCGGTTTCCGGCGGGGTGCGGATCCGGATCAGTCCTCGCCGAGATAGGCCTTGCGGACCGACTCGTCCACCAGCAGATCCCGGCCCGCGCCGGACAGCACGATGCTGCCCACCTCCATCACATGCCCCTGATCGGCGAGCGAGAGCGCGGCCTGCGCGTTCTGCTCGACCAGCAGAATCGTGGTGCCCTGCGACCGCAGCTCGCCGATGGTCGACATGATCTTCTGCATCATGATCGGGGAGAGCCCCATCGAGGGCTCGTCCAGCATCAGCAGCTTCGGCCGGGACATCAGCGCCCGCCCCATGGCAAGCATCTGCTGCTCGCCGCCGGAGAGGGTGCCCGCCGCCTGATGGCTGCGCTCGCCCAGAATCGGGAACAGCTCGTAGGCCCGCTGGATGTCCTGGGCGATCCCCGCCTTGTCGGACCGGAGAAACGCCCCGAGCTGGAGATTCTCGGTGATCGTCAGCCGGGGGAAGATGTGCCGCCCCTCGGGGGAGTGCGCGAGCCCCAGCGCCACGATCCTGTGCGCGGGTACGGAGCCGAGCGGCTTGCCGTCGAAGACGATCCGGCCGGCGGAGGGCTTCAGCAGCCCCGAGAGCGTACGCAGGGTGGTGGTCTTCCCCGCGCCGTTGGTGCCGATCAGGGTCACCACCTGACCGGCCTCGACCTGGAAGGAGATGCCCTTCACGGCCTCGATCTTGCCGTACGCGACCCTGAGGTCCTCGACCTCCAGCAGTGCGCTCACTGAGCTTCCCCCTCCGGGCTGGTGGTGCCGCCGGTCCCGGTGGCGCTGTGTGCTTCGGCCGCCTCGACCTCGGCGACCTCCTCCGCGCCCGGCGCGCCCTCGAAGGGAGTGCCGAGATAGGCCGCGACGACCCGCTCGTCGCCCTGGACCGCCTCGGGGGTCCCCTCGACCAGCTTCTCGCCCTGGACCAGACAGGCCACCCGGTCGCAGAGATTGAAGATGAAGCGCATGTCGTGCTCGATGACGAGGATCGCGATCCCCTGGTCCCGGATGGCGAAGATCAGTTCCTCGGCCGCCCGGGTCTCCTGCGGATTCATCCCGGCCGTCGGCTCGTCCAGCAGCAGCAGCCCCGGGTCGCTCGCCAGCGCCCGCGCGATCTCCAGCTTGCGCTGCTCGCCGTAGGGCAGATTGCGGGAGAGATGGTCGGCCTTGTGCGCCAGCCCGATGAACTCCAGCAGCTCCATGGCGCGTTCGTGCGAGGCGGCCTCGGCCCGTTTGAAGCCGGGGCCGCGCACCAGCGCCGACCAGAGCCCCTCCTTGGTCCGGGTGTGCCGCCCCACCAGGACGTTCTCCAGGACCGTCATATTGGAGAAGAGCCGGATGTTCTGGAAGGTACGGGCCACTCCCGCCTGGGTGACCAGATGCGGCTTGGGCGGCAGCACCCCGCCCCGGTAGCTGACCCTGCCCTCGGAGGGTACGTAGAGGCCGGTGAGGCAGTTGAAGAAGGTGGTCTTGCCGGCGCCGTTGGGGCCGATGAGACCGACGATCTCGCCCGCCCCCACCGTGAGATCCACCGAGCGTACGGCGACCAGTCCGCCGAACTTCATGGTGACCCCGGTGGCCTCCAGCACGGGCACGGCGGACGTACCGCCGATGGTGCTCGTCATGGTGTTCACGCCCCCGCCTTGGTGATGCCGACGCCGGACCCGGACAGCCCCTTGTCCGGCGCGTCGGACTGATCGGACTCGTGGTACTCCAGCTGCGCGCGGCGGTTGGCGATCAGACCCTCGGGGCGGAACCGCATCAGCAGGATCAGCGCGATGCCGAAGCCCAGGAGCTGGTAGTCCTGGAGGAACTGGAGCTTCGCCGGGATCATGTACAGCAGCGTCGCGCCCAGCAGCGGACCGCTGACCGTGCCCATGCCGCCGAGGATCACGGCCGCCAGCAGGAAGGCCGAGTTGGGCGGGACCGGCCCGGCGAACTGGTACATCTCGGGTACCACGGTGTGCTGGACATGCGCCTGTACGGTTCCGGCGAGACCGGCCAGCGTCGCCCCGAGGGCGAAGGCGATCAGCTTGACCCGGAAGCCGTTGATGCCCATCGCGGTCGCCGCGGTCTCGTCCTCGCGGATGGCGACCCAGGCGCGGCCGATCCGGGAGCTGCCCGCCCGGCTGAAGACCACCACGACCAGGACCATCGCCAGCAGCATCAGCAGGTAGTAGTTGGCGTAACTGCCCAGCTCGATGCCGAACACGGTGTGCGATTCCCCGAAGTTGTAGCCGAAGAACTCCAGATCGGGGATGTTGGGGATGCCGTTGGGGCCGTTGGTGATCTGCGGCCCGGAGACGCCGTCGAGATTGCCCATCGCGATCCGGAAGATCTCTCCGAAGCCGAGGGTGACGATGGCGAGATAGTCGCCGCGCAGCCGCAGGGTCGGCGCCCCGATGACCACTCCGAAGATCAGCGAGACCACCGCGCCGGTGAGCACGGAGGCCCAGAACGGGAACCGCACGTCGAAGGCGGAGGCCGTCGACCCGGAGACCAGCGCGGCGGTGTACGCGCCGACGCCGAGGAAGGCGACGTACCCGAGGTCCAGCAGTCCGGCCAGGCCGACGACGATGTTCAGACCCAGGGCGACGGTCGCGAAGATGAGGATGTTGACCGCGATGAGCGTGTACGTGTCGGTGTTCTGGGTGAACGGGAAGGCCGCGGCGGCGGCGAAGGCGGCGACGACGGTGACCTGGCGGTGCTTGGCGGTGAGCGCCGACAGCCGGGCGATCGCGCCCGCCTTGATGAGCCCGCCCACGGCGAATCCGGCGGTGATCAGATACCCGATGAAGAGTTCGGGGTCCTCGGTGTCGATGCCGTAGGTGATCGCGTACATGCCGATGCCGAAGACCGCCACGATGATCAGGATCTCGGCCCAGGAGGGGAGTTCCCGGGCGCGCGGGGCCTGACGGGTGTCGTCGGGGAGGAGGAAGGCGGCCAGCGGGACGGCCGAGGCCGCCGCCGCGACGAAGCCGCCGGGTTCGAGGTTGACCAGCCCGCCGAGCTGGACGGCGATCGCGAGGACGGTGTACCAGACGGTGCCGAACGCGCCGAGCGCCAGCAGCCGCAGCGCCTTGGCGGCCCCGGCGGGGGCGAGCCACCGCAGGCCCTTGAGGTCCAGCGCGGCCAGCGCGTACAGGGCCACCAGCGCGCCCGCCACCAGGGTCAGCACCTGGAGGCCGGCGGGGTAGCCGTAGACGGTCAGATCGCCGGGGAACTCGCTGGTGTAGGTCCAGGCCAGAAAGGTGCTCACGACGGTGGCGAGGCCGCCGGCCGCGGTCAGCCGGAGCAGCGCGGTGGTGCGGGAGGAGCGGTCCGCCGCCGGGGCGGCCGAGGCGTCCTTGGTGTCCTTGCTGAGATCCGTGGTCATCCTGATCACGCCCGATCCGCGACGCGCTCGCCGAGCAGACCCTGCGGCCTGACGAGGAGCACGACGATGAGAAGTACGAATGCCCACACGTTGGACCAGGCCCCGCCGCCGAGCTGCTGCATGCCGGGGATCTCCTCGATGTAGGCGATCGACAGCGACTCCGCGAGCCCCAGGACGACCCCGCCGACCATGGCCCCGTAGATGTTGCCGATGCCTCCCAGGACCGCGGCGGTGAACGCCTTCAGCCCGAGGATGAAGCCCATCTCGAAGTTGATCTGGCCCTTGTCCAGTCCGTACGCGACGGCCGCGACGGCGGCGAAGGCCGCGCCGATGGCGAAGGCCATCACGATGATCCGGTCGGTGTTGATGCCCATCAGCTTGGCGGTGTCCGGGTCCTGGGCGGTGGCCTGCATGGCGCGTCCGCTGCGGCTCTTGGAGACGAAGACGCCCAGGATCAGCATGCACAGCGGGGCCAGCACCAGCACGAAGGCGTCGGCGCGCTGGAGGATCAGATCATCGGTGATCCGGAAGGACTCGCCGGTGAACTCCGGGAAGCTCCTGGCCTTCGTGGCGTCCGGGTAGAAGCTCCAGACGAGCTGCTGGAGGACGATGGAGAGACCGATCGCGGTGATCAGCGGGGCGAGTCTGGGGGCCCCTCGCAGGGGCCGGTAGGCGAACCGTTCCGCCGCGGTCGCCACGGCGACGGAGGCGATGGCACCGCCGACGATCATTGCTGGTATCGCCAGCAGCAGCGAGGTTCCGCCGGGGAGCCACAGATAGATGGTGAGGGCGCCGAAGCCCCCGATCATGAATATCTCGCCGTGGGCGAAGTTGATGAGCTGCACGATGCCGTAGACCATGGTGTACCCGATGGCGATGAGACCGTAGAGGGCACCAAGAGCGAGGCCGTTCGCCAGCTGTTGCGGCAGTTCGTTCACCGCAGAGCCTCCGATGAGCGTGTCGGATATGACTCCGCGCGAGGGCGCTGTTTGCGCCCTCGCGCGGCTGGTGCGGAAGTGGGGCGGCCGGGGCCGCCGGTCGTCAGTCCTCGAAGGTCGAGCTCTTGACGTCCTTCCACTTGCCCGCCGTCACGGTGTTGACGGTGAGCTGCTTGTTCGTGGTGTCGCCGAACTCGTCGAAGCCGACCTGGCCGGTCACACCGGAGAAGGTCACCTTGCCCATGGCCTCGGTGACCTTGGCGCGGGCGTCGCTCGGGACCTTGCCGCCGTTCTCCGTGACGACGTTCTTGACGGCCTGGACGATCGCCCACGCGCCGTCGTAGGCGTAGCCGCCGTACGCGCCGTACGGGTCCTTGTAGTTCTGGGCCGCGTAGTCGGCGATGAACTTCTTCGCGGTGTCGAGCTTCTCGATCGGGAAGCCGACGGAGGTCGAGATGTCACCGTCGTTGGACTCGCCGGAGGCGCTGATGTACGCGGGGTCGTACAGCGCGTCGCCGCCCATCGTCGGGACCTTCGCGCCGACCTTCTTCACCTGGTCGGAGAGGAGTCCGCCCTCGGGGTGCTGGCCGCCGAAGTAGACCGAGTCCGCGCCCTTGGACTTGACCTTGTCGGCGGTGCTGGAGAAGTCGGTCTCCTTCACGGTGACATGGTCGGTGCCGACGACGGTGCCGCCGAGACGCTTGAACTCCTCGGCGAAGATCGCGGCGAGGCCGGCGCCGTAGGTCTGCTTGTCGTCGACGACGAAGACCTTCCGCTTCTTGGCGTCGTTGTACAGGTACTGGGCCGCGAACTTGCCCTGGATCACATCGGTGGTGGTGGTGCGGAAGTACGTGGGGAAGGGCCGCTTCTTCTCGTTCTTGGCCCAGTTGTCGCCCTGGGAGAGGGCCGGGTTGGTGTTGGCCGGGGAGACCTGGGTGAGGTTGGCCTTGGCGAAGTCGCCCTGCATGGACTGGGCGACACCGGAGTTCAGCGGCCCGACGACGCCGAGCACCTCCTTGTCGCCCACGAGCTTCTGGGCGTTCGCCTGACCCGAGGCGGGAACGGCCTGGTCGTCATAGGACTCGATCTTGAATTCGACGCCCGGGACCACGTTCTCCTTGTTCGCGGTCTTCACCGCGAGGTCCACGGAGTTCTTGATGCCCTGGCCGAGCGGGGACAGGGAACCCGTCAGCGGGGCGTCGACGCCGATGACCACGGTGGTTTTCCCGCCGCTGTCGCCGGAGCCCTTGTCGTCGTCGCGCGATCCGCAGGCGGTGAGTGTGAGCGCTCCCGTGGTGACCACGGCGCTGAGTATGAGCAAGGAACGGTTTCGCACGATAAGTCCTTTCCCTGGCGCGGCCCCTCCCCTGAGGTGCCGTTTGGTCGCCGGGCCGTACGGATGTACACGGGCCGTGCTGACTGCGCCCGGCGGCGCGGTGACTGGCCGTGACTCTAGGCGCAGCCGCCGGAGCGGGTCACTACGGACGTCAGGATGTGACGCTCTTGTTATGCCAAGGCCAACGGTTGCCGGTGGGAGTGGGGCAGAACGGGCGTCCGGGCGCTTTAAACATGCATTCAAAATCCTCGAACTCCCAGTTCCGCTAAGGCCCTTGAAAGGATCTTGCTACTGACGGCGGACGCCGTTCCGGGGGCGGGGGAGGGGTGCCGTCCGGGGAGCGGACAGTCGCCCGGGGCCCTGATCGGCCGAACGGGAAATGGTTACGGAAGGTGACTGTTCATGGGGGTGGCCGGTGGCCGCCCCGGCTCTCGCGACGGGTCGCCGGGCGGTTGGCCGGTTGTTGGCCGGCGGCCGGTCGGCGGGTGCGCGCCCGAGGCTCCCGGGGCTTCGCGGCGGGCGTCCCGATCGCCCGCGAGGGGAGGCTTTACGGCCTCGATGGGCGGCTGGGGTTGTGTCGCGAGCGCCGGGACGCGTCTTATGGGGCTGGGGAGTTGGGCGGGCGGCGGAGTCCGGGCCGCCCTCGGTGTGGTGTGTGAGGGGAGGGAGTCGCGGATGGTTCGGCCGGCTGGGCATGTGCTGTGAGGGAGTTGTGGGTGCGAGGTGAATCATCACACTCGGTGATGTGATGGGGTGTCATGGGTGATGGCCCGGCGGTCGACGGGCCGCCCCGTGCGCACGCGTTCTGACGTCTTCTCCATGCAGGGAGCTGTGATGCAGGGAACTGTGCTGATGACCTACGCGGCCTTCGCGTGCCCGATTCTGCTCTTCGGCGTCTTCGCGGTGGCGCTCGTCGGGAAAGCGCGCGGCAGGGCGGCGTTCCAGGAGTTCGCCGCCTCGATCACCGCGCTGCGGCTGCTGCCCGCGCGGGTCTCACGGGCGGCGGCGGTCCTGGTGACCGCCGTGGAGGCGGCCGTGGTCGTGCTGCTGGTGCCGTCCTCGACGGTGCTCGCCGGATTCGCCCTGGCGGTCCTGCTGCTGCTCGCCCTCACCGGGGGCATCGTGCTCGCTCTGCGCCGGGGGCGGAGCGCGCCCTGCCGCTGCTTCGGCGCCTCGGTCACCCCGCTGGGACCCGTCCATGTCGTGCGCAATCTGCTGCTGGCCGTCGCCGGGGCCGGCGGTCTCACGGCCATGGCCGCCGGAGCCTCCGCCGGCTGGCCCCCGCATCCCGGCGGAAGCCTCATCGCCGCCGTCTCGGCGGCCGTCGTGCTGCTGCTCGTGGTCCGGCTCGACGATCTGACCGCGCTCTTCGCCCCGGCCCCGGCGGCCCCTTCGCGCACGGGGCCGCCGGGGCCGGGGTCCTGAGCCGGTCAGTCCTTCTCGCGGGTCCGTCCGGTGTCGCCGGCCGACACCTCGCGGATCAGACAGGTGAGCCGGGCGGTGCAGATCCGCCGCTCCTGCTCATCGGTGATCACGATCTCGTACGTGGCCGTCGTCCGGCCCCGGTGCAGCGGGGTGGCCACCCCCGTGACCAGTCCGGAGCGCGCGCCCCGGTGGTGGGTGCAGTTGAGGTCCACCCCGACCGCGATCCTGGTGCTGCCTCCGTGCAGCATCGCCCCGATCGACCCGAGGGTCTCCGCCAGCACGGCGGAGGCCCCGCCGTGCAGCAGCCCGTACGGCTGGGTGTTGCCCTCCACCGGCATGGTCCCGACGACCCGCCCGGCCGAGGCCTCCACGATCTCGACGCCCATCCGGTTGCCGAGATGACCGGCCGAGAAGAGCGCGGGGAGATCCACCCCGAGCGCCGCGTACTCATCGACGACCTCTTGCGGGAACTTCACAGCTGACTGCTCACCCATGGGCCCGGCTCCGATCCGATTGCGTTTGCGTGCTGTCGGCTCCGTCATATCATCCGGCTGAGCGAACGCTTAGGTCGAGGCCGCTCTCGGCCGGCCCGCCCCGGAGATCCGTCGCGCCGGAGATCCGTCCGGCCCGGTCACGGCCGCTCGAACCGGACCACCACCGACTTGCTCGCCGGGGTGTTGCTGGTGTCGGCGGTGGAATCCAGCGGCACCAGCACATTGGTCTCCGGGTAGTACGCCGCCGCGCAGCCCCGCGCGGTCGGATAGTGCACCACCCGGAAACCGGGGGCCCGCCGCTCCACGCCGTCCTTCCACTCGCTGACCAGATCGGCGTACGAGCCGTCCGCGAGCCCCAGCTCCCGCGCGTCCTCCGGATGCACCAGGACCACTCGCCGGCCCCCCTTGATGCCCCGGTAGCGGTCGTCCAGACCGTAGATCGTGGTGTTGTACTGATCGTGCGAACGCAGGGTCTGGAGCAGCAGCCGGCCCTCGGGGACCCTCGGATACTCCACGGGGGCCGCCGTGAAGTTCGCCTTCCCGGTGGCCGTCGGGAACCGCCGCTCGTCACGCGGCGCGTGCGGCAGCGTGAAACCCCCCGGGCGGGCGATCCTCGCGTTGAAGTCCTCGAAGCCCGGCACCACCCTGGCGATACGGTCGCGGATCGTCCCGTAGTCCCGCTCGAACTCCTCCCACGGCGTCCTCGACGCCGGCCCGAGCACCGCCCGCGCCAGCCGCGCCACGATCGCCGGCTCGGAGAGCAGCGAGGGCCCGGCCGGGGCGAGATTGCCCCGCGAGGCGTGCACCATCCCCATCGAGTCCTCGACCGTGACCACCTGCCGCCCGCCCGCCTGGACGTCCTTGTCGGTGCGCCCCAGCGTGGGCAGGATCAGCGCCCGGCGGCCCGTCACCGCGTGGGAGCGGTTCAGCTTGGTCGAGACGTGCACCGTGAGCCGCGCCCGGCGGATCGCGGCCTCGGTCACCTCCGTGTCGGGGGTCGCCGCGACGAAGTTCCCGCCCATGGCGAAGAAGACCTTGGCCTCCCCGTCGCGCAGCGCCCGGACGGACCGCACGACGTCCAGGCCGTGGTGGCGCGGCGGCGCGAAACCGAACTCCTTCTCCAGAGCGTCCAGGAACGCCGGCGCGGGCCGCTCGAAGATCCCCATGGTCCGGTCGCCCTGCACATTGGAGTGCCCCCGCACCGGACAGACGCCCGCGCCGGGCCGGCCGATCGCGCCGCGCAGCAGCAGGAAGTTGACCACCTCGCGGATGGTGGCCACCGAATGCTTGTGCTGGGTCAGCCCCATCGCCCAGCACACGATGGTCCGTCCCGACTCCAGCACCATGGCCAGCGCCCGCTCGATCTCCGAGCGCTCCAGTCCCGTCGCGGCGAGCGTCTCCTCCCAGTCCGCGGCGCGGGCGGCAGCCCGGAACTCCTCGAAGCCGTGGGTGTGCTCCCGTACGAACTCCCGGTCGACGGCGGGCCCGCCCGCGGTCCTCTCGGCCCCTGAGGCCCCCGCGGTCCCGGGCGCGTCCGGGGCCTCGTGCTCGCGCTCGTCCTCGGCCAGGATCAGCTTGTTCAACAGCCGGAACAGCGCCTGGTCGCCGCCGATGCGGATCTGGAGAAAGAGGTCGTTGAGCGCGACGCCCCTGATCATGCCGAGCGGCGTCTGAGGGTTCTTGAACCTCTCCATGCCGGCCTCGGGCAGTGGGTTCACCGAAATGATCTTCGCGCCCGCCGCCTTCGCCCGCTCCAGCGCGGAGAGCATCCGGGGATGGTTGGTACCGGGGTTCTGGCCCGCCACGATGATCAGATCCGCCTGGTGCAGATCCTCCAGGGAGACACTGCCCTTGCCGACGCCGAGCGTCTCGGTGAGCGCGGAGCCGGACGACTCGTGGCACATGTTGGAACAGTCGGGGAGATTGTTGGTGCCGAACTCCCGGGCGAAGAGCTGGAACAGGAACGCGGCCTCGTTGCTGGTCCGGCCCGAGGTGTAGAAGAGCGCCTCGTCGGGGGAGGAGAGCGCGGTCAGCTCCTCGGCGATGATCTCGAAGGCCCGCTCCCAGGTCACCGCTTCATAACGGTCCCCGCCCGGCGGCAGATACACCGGCTCGGTGATCCGCCCCTGCTGCCCCAGCCAGTACCCGCTGCGTCCGGCCAGGTCCGCGAGCGGGTGCTCGGCGAAGAAAGCGGGGGTGACCCGGCGCAGGGTCGCCTCCTCGGCGACCGCCTTCGCGCCGTTCTCGCAGAACTCCGCGGTGTGCCGCCGGTCCTCCTCCGGCCAGGCGCAGCCCGGACAGTCGAAGCCGTCCTTCTGATTGACCTTGAGCAGGGCCCGGGCGGCGCGCCGCACCCCCATCTGGCGCTGGGCGACCCTCAGCGTGTGCGCCACGGCGGGCAGCCCCGCCGCGGCGTGCCGGACCGCCGAGACCCGCGGCGCGTCCTGGACCGGATCACCCTCGGGCGGCTTGCCTGCCATCGTGTCCCCCTTCGGCGCGGAGTACCTGTGCGGGCGGCCCGGGAGTCCCTCCGCCACCCACTCACGGATACTGCCACGCCCCTCTGACAACCCACCCGCCCCGGCGCGAGTGAACGGCGATGTCAGTGGTCCGTGGCAGGATCGTCCCCGTGGCTGAGACAGCATCGAAGCGAACCCCAGACGAAAACCGTCCGCGCCTGCTCCTCATGGACGGGCACTCCCTGGCGTACCGGGCGTTCTTCGCGCTGCCCGCGGAGAATTTCTCGACCGCGAGCGGTCAGACGACCAACGCCATCTACGGCTTCGCGTCGATGCTGGCGAACACGCTGCGCGACGAGGCCCCCACGCATTTCGCGGTGGCCTTCGACGTGTCCCGCAAGACCTGGCGCTCCAAGGACTTCCCCGAGTACAAGGCGAACCGATCGGCGACCCCCGACGAGTTCAAGGGCCAGGTCGAGCTGATCGGCGAGCTGCTCGACACGATGAACGCCGAGCGCTTCGCGGTCGACGGCTTCGAGGCCGACGACATCATCGCCACCCTCGCCACCCAGGCCGAGGCCGCCGGCTTTGACGTGCTGATCGTCACCGGCGACCGGGACTCCTTCCAGCTCGTCAGCGATCACGTCACCGTGCTCTACCCCACCAAGGGCGTCTCCGAGCTGACCCGGTTCACCCCGGAGAAGGTCCAGGAGAAGTACGGACTCACCCCCCAGCAGTACCCCGACTTCGCCGCGCTGCGCGGCGACCCGTCCGACAACCTCCCGGGCATCCCGGGCGTCGGCGAGAAGACGGCCACCAAGTGGATCAACCAGTTCGGCTCCTTCGCCGAGCTGGTCGAGCGCGCCGACGAGGTCAAGGGCAAGGTCGGACAGTCGCTCCGCGACCATCTGGAGGCGGTCAAGCTCAACCGCCATCTGACCGAGCTGGTGCGCGACGTCGAGCTGCCCCGCTCCGTCGCCGAGCTGGAGCGCGCGCCCTACGACCGCAGCGCGCTCCGGGGCTTCCTCGAAGTCCTGGAGATCCGCAACCCCAACCTCAGGGACCGGCTGCTCGCGGTCGACCCCGGGGCGCGGGAGGAGGAGGCCCCCGCGCCCGACGCGGGAGTCCAGCTGGACGGCACCGCGCTCGCCACCGGTGAGCTGGCTCCCTGGCTGGAGCGGCACGCCGGGCAGCCCCTCGGCGTCGCCACGGTCGCCACCTGGGCCCTGGGCGTGGGCCAGGTCGCCGAGGTCGCCCTGGCCGCCGCCGACGGAAGCGCCGCCTGGTTCGACACCACCCGGCTCGACGAGACCGACGACCGGGCCTTCGCCGCCTGGCTCACCGACCCGGCCCGGCCGAAGGTCATGCACAACGCCAAGGACGCGCTGCGGGTCTTCCCCGAGCACGGCTGGCACCTCGACGGCATCGCGATGGACACCGCGCTCGCCGCCTATCTCGTCAAGCCCGGCCGCCGCTCCTTCGCGCTGGACACCCTCTCCATCGAGTACCTCCACCGCGAGCTGGCCCCGGCCGCCGCCGACGGCCAGCTGGCCTTCGGCGTCGACGAGCACGCCGAGGCCGACGCCCTGATGGCCCAGGCCCGCGCCGTGCTCGACCTCGGCGACGCCTTCGGCGAGCGGCTGACCGAGGTCGGCGCGGTCGAGCTGCTCCACGAGATCGAGCTGCCCACCTCCCTGCTGCTGGCCCGGATGGAGCGCCACGGCATCGCCGCCGACCGCCCGCATCTGGAGGCGATGGAGCAGCTGTTCGCCGGAGCGGTGCAGCAGGCCGTCAAGGAGGCCCACGCCGCCGTCGGCCACGAGTTCAACCTGGGCTCGCCCAAGCAGCTCCAGGAAGTCTTCTTCGGCGAGCTGAACCTCCCCAAGACGAAGAAGACCAAGACCGGCTACACCACCGACGCCGACGCGCTCGCCTGGCTCGCCACCCAGACCGAGCACGAGCTGCCGGTCATCATGCTGCGCCACCGTGAGCAGGCCCGGCTGCGCTCCACGGTCGAGGGCCTGATCAAGACGGTCGCCGCCGACGGCCGGATCCACACCACCTTCAGTCAGACGGTCGCCGCCACCGGCCGTCTCTCCTCGACCGAGCCCAACCTCCAGAACGTGCCGGTCCGCACCGACGAGGGCCGCGCCATCCGCCGGGGCTTCGTCGTCGGCGAGGGCTTCGAGTCGCTGATGACGGCCGACTACAGCCAGATCGAGCTGCGGGTGATGGCCCATCTCTCCCAGGACGAGGGCCTGATCGAGGCGTTCACCTCGGGCGAGGATCTGCACAACACCGTGGCGTCCCAGGTCTTCGGCGTGGAGACCTCGGCGGTCGACGCCGAGATGCGCCGCAAGATCAAGGCGATGTCCTACGGCCTGGCGTACGGCCTGTCGGCCTTCGGTCTCTCCCAGCAGCTGAACATCGAGGCCGGTGAGGCCCGTGCCCTGATGGACACCTACTTCGAGCGGTTCGGCGGCGTCCGCGACTATCTGCACCGCGCCGTGGACGAGGCCCGCGCCACCGGGTACACGGCGACGATGCTCGGCCGCCGCCGCTATCTCCCGGACCTCAACAGCGACAACCGCCAGCGCCGCGAGGCCGCCGAGCGCATGGCGCTCAACGCGCCGATCCAGGGCACCGCCGCCGACATCGTCAAGATCGCGATGCTGAAGGTGGACGGGGCGCTGCGCGAGGCGAAGCTCTCCTCCCGGCTGCTGCTCCAGGTCCATGACGAAATCGTGCTGGAGATCTCCCCGGGCGAGCGCGAGGAGGTCGAGGCGATCGTGCGCCGGGAGATGTCCTCGGCGGCTTCGCTGAGCGCGCCCCTCGATGTGTCGGTGGGCGTCGGGACCGACTGGGAGTCCGCCGCGCACTGACCGACGGCCGTACCGACTGCCGTTTCGCCGTGCGTCCGGCCCGCCGCGCCCCGTTCTCCACCGGGACGCGGCGGGCCGTCGGCGTCAGACGTGCTCGGGTGTCCGCGCGGCGCGGAGCCTCATGGCCCCGCCGTACAGCACCAGTCCGACCGCGAGTCCCGCCCCGGCCCCGAAGCAGGCCGTGGGAATGAGGTCGAGGAGCGACTCCATCCCGTCGGCCCGCACACACCGGTCGACGAGGCCGATCAGCGCGCACGCGGCCAGCAGGGCGGCGGCCCGCCGGCGGTCCCGGGCGTCGAGGACGGGCACGGACGGCGGCGGTACGGACGGGGGCTGCCGGCGCAGCGCCGTCAGCGTGAACCATCCGATCACCGCGAGGGAGAGCGCGGAGGATCCGTACTGCGCGAACTTGTGGACCCCGAACCCGGCCACCGTCTCGTTGAGCACCGGTATCAGCCGGGTGCCCCAACGGTCGTGGTGGGTGAAGGAGTCCCAGAAGACATGGCTGGCCGCGCCGAGCGCCGCCGAGGCAGAGAAGCGGAGGGCGTATCCCAGGCTCCGGGCCCCGGGCCGCCCCCGCAGCCAGGAGTGCACGGGGCCCCGCAGCCGGCCGGGCAGCAGTGCCACCAGGGGGTCCCGCATCATCAGCCAGAGCGCCGCCAGCGCGGCGGTGATGGCCACGTCGACGGTGAGCACGCCGAGCGGCGCATGGGTGAACCGCCCGAACTCCATGGCCCCCGGCACGGCGGTGGCCGCGAAGTACGTCATGTCGGGGGAGAGCGAGCCCAGCACCAGGGCCGAGGCGACGAGCGGTCCGCGACCGGTCCCGTTCCTTCGGACGCCCGGCAGGACGGCGACGACATGGCTCAATGTGAACGGCATACCTCAAGGCCCCCTGTGACCCATGTTGATCGACTGACGGCCGGTCATTGACCGGTCTTGTGCAGATGTGGATCTATCGGTGATCGGTCTCGCCCAGTATGGGCGAACGGGTTGATCCGGAACTCTGGCCTCCGCGCGGTGGCGAACTGGTGAAAAACGGTCAGGGCGAGGTGTTCCGGGGGCGATGGTTGCCGTAGGGTCACCTGGATATAGCCGTTATCGCACTGGGGAGCGCGGACAGCCGCTTTCGGGGAGGGGAAAGACGTATGGCAGCGCAATTCGGGCGACGTCTGCGCAAGGGGGCGACCACCACCGCCGTGGCCGCGGTCGCCGTCGCGGCACTCTCCGCGTCACAGGCGCCCGGGATCACCTCCACCCCACTCGGTAGCGGCGGCGAGGACAACCCGGGTCAGGGCGCGGCCGACACACAGCTCTCGCCCGACACCTCCGTCACCGGCGACTCCCCCTATTACACGGACCTGCCGCCGCTGAAGACCCCCGACAAACCCGGGGCGTCCATCAACCTCCCGGCCGGCGGCCCCTCGGAGTCCGGCATACCCGCCACGGTCCTCGCGGCCTACAAGAAGGCCGAGAAGACCATCTCGGCCTCGGACCCGGGCTGCCATGTGCCCTGGCAGCTGCTCGCGGCGATAGGCAAGGTGGAGTCCGGGCAGGCGCGCGGCGGGAAGGTCGACGCCAACGGCACCACCTTCTCCCCGATCGTCGGACCCGCCCTGAACGGCGTCGGCTTCGCCAACATCTCGGACACCGACGACGGCGAGTACGACGGCGACACCACCTACGACCGCGCGGTCGGTCCGATGCAGTTCATCCCCACCACCTGGGCGACCTGGGGTCAGGACGCCAACGGGGACGGGCGCAAGGACCCCAACAACATCTACGACGCCGCCCTCGCCGCCGGCCGCTACCTCTGCGCGGGCGACCGCGACCTGAGGCAGGCGGACGATCTCGACCGGGCGATCCTCGGATACAACCAGTCGCGGGAGTATCTCCGCACGGTCCTCTCCTGGTTCGAGTACTACAAGAACGGCACCCACGAGGTCCCGGACGGCAAGGGCTCGCTCCCCGACTCCACCACCCCCGACTCGGGCTCCGGCTCCGGCTCGGACTCCCCGAAGACCGGATCGCCCTCCCCGTCTCCCAGCCCGGACTCCCCGCGCCCCGAGGAGAAGCCCCGGCCGGACCGGCCCGGCGACGGTTCGGACAAGCCCACCCCGCCCACCACCAAGCCGCCGACCAAGCCCCCCACGAAGCCGCCGACCAAGCCTCCGACCACTCCGCCCACGACCCCGCCGGAGCTGTCGCCCGTCGCCCGCATCGAGAACGCGGGCACCGGCGAACTGACGGCCATGGCCGGACTCGACTTCGCCGAGAAGGTCACCGTCCGGGTGGAGAACTCCCAGGGCAAGGGCGTCGAGGGCCAGAAGGTGCGGTTCGAGATCCTCGGCGGCACCGACACCCGCTTCCAGGGCGGCCGGAAGGCCGTGGTCCTCGCCACCGGCGCGAACGGCAAGGTCACCGCTCCCGCGCTCACCGCCGGCGACAAGGTCGGGGCATTCGTCATCCGCGCCACCGTCGCCGACCGCAAGCTGCCCGCCGTCGACTTCGGGGCCAAGGTCACCCCCCGCGCGGCCGACAAGCTCACCCGGACCGACGACAAGCCCCTGACGGCCGTCGCCGGTGCCGACTTCGCGGAGATCCTGGAGTTCAAGGCCACCTACAAGGGAGCCGTCGCCTCCGGCGTCGGGGTCACCGCCACACTGCTCAAGAGCGCCGACGGCGCGGCGGTCAACGACAAGGGCCCCTACTTCAAGGGCGCCGACGGCAAGCCGGTCCGCGTGATCTCCGACCTCATCACCGACGCCGACGGGGTCGTCACCCTCCCGAAGCTCTTCGCGGACGATCAGCCCGGCACCTATCTGCTCAGCATCACCCCCTTCGGCGGAAAGCCGGTGACCGTCGAACTCACGGTCACCAAGCCGGCCGAGCCCGCCGCCACCCCGCAGCAGACACCCGCCGGCTGATCCGCCCCCCCTCTCTCGCCGCGCCGTTCCCCCGCCCTCCCGAGCGGGGGAACGGCGCTGTCTGTTCTCATCTCGCCGTCCGGTTGCTACGGTGCCCACCCCCTGACGCCCTGTCAGATCCAGATGGGTCCCACCCCCGGGAGGCCGAGCATGCGCGCCCTCACCGCCGCCGCCATCGGGCTGGCCGCCGCCATAGCCCTCGTCCTCACCGTCACCGCCGTCGGCACACCACCGGGCGAGACCTCCCCCGAGCCGCTCCTGACCACCGTCCCCGGCCCCAAGAAGTAGGAGGACCGGACCGTGCGCCGCCGCGCGAGTCTCGTACTCCTCGCCCTCGCCGTCTTCTTCGCCGCGCTCTCCCCCCTGCTGCGCTGGTACGCCTTCCCCCGGCTGGCGAAGGTTCCGCCGGGCCAGTACCAGGAGGTCGTGATGGAGGCGAGGCCCGCGACCCTCCTCGACTACTCCACCCTGCGCGCCGAGCGGGTCGAGAAGCTCACCATCGTCCAGACCCTCAAGGGCAACGTCGAGGAGTCCGAGAGGATCGAACGCGGCACCGGCCGCGATGTCGTCGTCTGGGACTCGCTCTCCCATGTCCAGGGCCCCGACGGCGCCATGGTCTCCCAGATCCCCGAGCGCTACATCTTCGACGCCCACAGCCAGGCCCCCGTCCACGCCCCCGGTGAATCGGTCGACGGCACCCCGGTCCGGCGCGACGGCATCCAGTTCAAATGGCCCTTCCTGACCGAGAGACGGGACTACTCCTACTTCGACGCCCAGACCCGCACCGCCGCCCCCATCCACTACCGGGGCGTCCGCGCCTTCCGCGGCCTCGACGTCTACTACTTCGAACAGACGATCCCCTGGACCAAGGTCCCGTTCCCGAAGAAGACGCCCGTCCCCGGGATCGACGCGAGCACCCTGGAGAAGCAGACGGGCACCACCCGCTGGTACACCACCCGGCGCATGTTCTGGGTCGACCCCGTCACCGGAGCCCCGGTCAACGGCGAGGAGATCCACCGGGAGGAGCTGCGCGGCGGCACCCTCCTCGGCGGCCGGGACAGGGTCACCGCCTTCGCGGGGCATGTGAAGATGCGCCCCGACTATGTGGACCACACCGTCGGACTGGTGAAGTCCCAGCGCCCGCTGATCCTGCTGCTGACCTCCTGGCTGCCCCGGACCTTCCTCGCCCTGGGCGGCGGCCTGCTGGCGCTCGCCCTCCTCCTGGAGGCCCGCGCCCGCCCCCGCCCCCGCGCCGCGGACGCCGCAACGGCCCCCGCACCCCTCTGAACGCACCCCCGCCCCCACCCTTCCCCCCGTACTCCTCACCCGGACGGGCCGACCGTCACCCCTTGCCGGCCCCGGCGGCCCGCCCGCCGCCCCGGGCCCCCTCCTGACGGGCCTTGGTGTACTTGGTCGCCTCCGCCGACGACGGGTCCTCCGGCCAGGGATGGCGGGGATACCGGCCCCGCAACTCCGCCCGGACCGACCGGTATCCATCCCTCCAGAACGAGGCAAGATCGGCGGTCACCGCCGCCGGCCGCCCGGCCGGCGACAGCAGATGCACCACCACCGGCACCCCCGCCACCCGAGGCGTCTCCCGCAGCCCGAACAGCTCCTGGAGCTTCACCGCCAGCACCGGCTGCTCCCCGCCGTACTCCACCCGTATCCGCGAGCCGCTCGGCACGGTGATCCGCTCCGGAGCCAGCTCGTCCAGCCGCCCCGCCGCACCGCTCGCCCACGGCAGCAGCCGCTGCAAGGCCTGCCCCGCCGCGATCCTGGCCAGATCGGCCCGCCGCCGGGCGCGCGACAGCTCCGGTTCGAGCCAGTCGTCCGTCCGCTCCAGCAGCGCAGCGTCGCTCACATCGGGCCAGGGCGGGCCCACCACCCGATACAGGAAGGCGAGCCGCTCCCGCAGCCCCCTGGCCTCACGCGTCCAGTGCAGCAGCTCCGGCCCGGCGCTCCGCAGCCCTTCGAGGAGCGCCTCCCGCACCAGCGCCGGGTCCGGACTCCGCAGCGCCCGTGCCGACAGCTCGACGGCCCCGAGCCGCCGGACCTCCCGGGCGACGACATCCCCTCCCTCCCAATGGACCTCCTCACCCGATTCGAGGAGATGCGCGGCGGCCGTGCGCGCGGTCTCCTCGCCGATCACGGCCGCCAGCCGCACCCGCGCGGAGGCGGCCGTCACCGGCCGGTCCGCGACGGCGACCGCCAGCCAGGGCGCGCCCCGGAGCCCCGATCCGGCCCCCACCTCGGCCCCGGTCCCGGAAACCATGAGGAAGGAACCCTCTCCCCGGGCCCTGGCCACCCGTTCCGGAAAGGCCAGCGCGGTGATCAGACCGGTCACGGCGTCATCGCCGGAGCCCTGTCCCTGTCCCTGTCCCTGTCCCTCCCGAGCCTCCCGCCCCTGGGCCGTACCCCCGTCCGCCGTCCCTTCCGGGCCCCCCGCCCGACCGCTCGCGGCCGGGGGGAGGGAGGACATCAGCCGCCGAGCCTCCGCGCGCCACCGGGCCGCGTAGGCGTCCCCGCCCCGCCGGGCCGTGCGCCAGGCCCCCGCGAGATCGTCGCCGTACTCCCTCGGGGGCTCCTCGCTGAGCAGGGCGACCGTCTCGGCGGCGGCGCGGACGCCGACCTCGGGGGCGCCGTCGATCAGGGCCCGGGCCAGCCGGGGATGGACCCCGAGGCGGGACATACGTACCCCCCGCTCCGTGGCCCGGCCGTCCCGGTCCACCGCGCCGATCGAGGCCAGCACCGAACGCGCGGCGGCCATCGCCCCGGCGGGCGGCGCGTCCAGCAGCGCCAGCCCCGCCGCCGACGGATCCCCCCAGCAGGCGACCCGCAGCGCGAACGCGGAGAGATCGGCGATTTTGATCTCGGGTGAGGGGAAACGAGGGCGGCGCACATCATCGGCCGCCGCCCAGCAGCGGTACACCGTGCCGAACGCCTCCCGGCCGGCCCGTCCCAGCCGCTGGGTCGCCCCCGCCGCCGAGACCGGCACGGTCGCCAGTGAGCCGAGCCCCCGCGCATGGTCCGTGCGCGGCTCACGCGCCAGCCCCGAATCGACCACGACGCGCACCCCGGGCACCGTCAGACTGGACTCCGCCACCGAGGTGGCCAGCACCACCCGCCGCCGGCCGGAGCCGCCCCTCAGCACCGAGTCCTGCACCGCCGCCGGAGCCCGCCCGTGCAGCTGGAGCACCTCCGCCTCCACGCCCGCCAGCAGCCCCGCCGTTCGCGCGATCTCCCCCGTGCCCGGCAGAAAGCACAGGACATCGCCCTCGTGCCGGTCGAGCGCCAGCCGCACCGTCGCCGCGACATGCCGCAGCAGCGCCGGGTCCACCCAGGTCCCGTGGGCGGGGCGGATCCCCCCGGGCGGCGGGGCGAAGAAGAACTGCGAGCCGTGCCCCTCGCCCGCGCCCCGCACCACGGGCGCGGGACCCGATCCCTCCAGCACCGTCATCAGATCCGCCCAGGCCTCGGCGTCGCTCGTCGCCGAGGCCGCTATGAGCTTCAGCTCCGGCCGCAGAGTGGCCCGGACATCCACCAGGAAGGCCATCGCCGTGTCGGCGTCGAGATGGCGCTCGTGGCACTCGTCCAGCAGCACCACATCCACGCCGGCCAGCTCGGGATCGCGCTGAAGCCGCTGGAGGAGCACCCCGGTGGTGACCACCTCGACCCGTGTCGCCGGCCCCACCCGCCGCTCGCCGCGCACCGTGTAACCGACCGCCTCACCGGTCTCCTGGCCCAGCAGCCAGGCCATCCGGCGGGCGGCCGCCCGGACCGCCATCCGGCGGGGCTCGGCGACCAGCACCCGCCGCCCGGGCCCCTCGCCGACCAGGCCGGCCAGGGCCAGCGGGACGAGTGTGGTCTTGCCGGTCCCCGGCGGCGCGTACAGCACCGCCGTGCCGCGCTCGTCCAGGGCGGCGAGCAGGCCGGGCACGGAGTCGCGCACCGGGAGACGGTCGAGCGCTTCGGTCTGGATCATGCACTCAGTGTCGTACGGCCCGGCGCGCCCTGCGGCCGGTCATCCACAGCACCGATATGCCCATCGGTTCATATGACTGGACGGGAGGGATCCCGCCACCCCGGCCCGCGCCACCGCCGTCAGTCCCGTACGCACACGAAGATCGCTGTCCCCGGGATCAGATTCCCCCGCAGCGGGGACCAGCCGCCCCACTCCTGGCTGTTCCAGGCGGGCCACTCCGGCTCCACCAGGTCCACCAGCCGGAAACCGCCGGCCACCACGTCCCGCACCCGGTCCCCGACGGTCCGGTGGTGCTCCACGTACACGGCGCGCCCCCGCTCGTCCTGCTCCACATAAGGGGTGCGGTCGAAGTAGGAGCCGGACACGCTCAGCCCCTCGGGTCCCGGCTCGTCGGGGAACGCCCAGCGGACGGGGTGGGTCACCGAGAAGACCCAGCGTCCGCCCGGCCGCAGCACCCGGTGGACCTCGGCGAACACCGTCACCGGATCCGCCACGAAGGGCACCGCGCCATAGGCGGAGCAGGCGAGGTCGAAGGATCCGTCCCGGAACGGCAGCGCCGTGGCGTCGGCCTCCACCAGTGGCAGGCCGTCGCCGATCCGCAGCGCGTGCTGGAGCTGGCGGTGCGAGAGGTCGAGCGCGACCGGCCGCGCGCCCTGCTCGGCGAGCCAGCGCGAGCACTGGGCCGCGCCCGCCCCGATCTCCAGCACGTCCAGCCCCTTGAGGGACTCCCGCGGGCCCAGCAGCTCCGCGTCCGCCTCGTCCAGCCCCTCCGGCCCCCAGACGAATCGCTCGTCGCCCAGGAACGCGCCGTGCTCGCTCTGGTACTCATCGGCGTTCCGGTCCCACCAGCCGCGGCTCGCCCGGCTGCTCTCCGTCTCGTCCGCCTCACGGCGGGTGGCCTCGGGTCCGGCTTCCTCGATGTATTGGCTCATCTTCACCGTCGTTGTAGTTTGCGTTCAGCCCGGGCAGGGACAGCCGTAGTGGCCTCCGCAAACACGAATTGTGCCGGGTATGCGACGTTCTGCCCCGGGTGTGCGCCTTCGCGCATTGACCGTCTCCGGCTGCCCCCGTATGCTACAAGTTGCGCTGCGGGCCTGCGCGCCTCAGACAGAGCAGGTCGCGCTTGCAACTGTATGTATGTCCCCTCGGTTCACGAGGTGCCTCCAGACGGTGCGTTTCCGGATCCTCGGAAGCGATGTCTGGCCGGTGTCTCCACGACTGTCCGGCTTGTACAGCTGCGATACGGGCTCTCGGCGTAGCAGTACCTACGACTTCAATGTCCGTACCGGAGCCCTTTCCCACATGACGAGCAGCACCGAGACCACCGCCACTCCGCAGGTAGCGGTCAACGACATCGGTAACGAGGAAGCCTTCCTCGCCGCGATCGACGAGACGATCAAGTACTTCAACGACGGCGACATCGTCGACGGCGTCATCGTGAAGGTCGACCGGGACGAGGTCCTGCTCGACATCGGTTACAAGACCGAAGGTGTCATCCCGAGCCGCGAGCTCTCGATCAAGCACGACGTCGACCCGAACGAGGTCGTCAAGGTCGGCGACGAGATCGAGGCCCTTGTCCTTCAGAAGGAGGACAAGGAAGGCCGCCTGATCCTCTCGAAGAAGCGCGCCCAGTACGAGCGTGCCTGGGGCACCATCGAGAAGATCAAGGAAGAAGACGGCATCGTCACCGGTACCGTCATCGAGGTCGTCAAGGGCGGCCTCATCCTCGACATCGGCCTGCGCGGCTTCCTGCCCGCCTCCCTGGTCGAGATGCGTCGTGTCCGCGACCTCCAGCCCTACGTGGGCAAGGAGCTCGAGGCCAAGATCATCGAGCTGGACAAGAACCGCAACAACGTGGTCCTGTCCCGCCGTGCCTGGCTGGAGCAGACCCAGTCCGAGGTCCGCCAGACGTTCCTCACCACCCTCCAGAAGGGCCAGGTCCGTTCGGGCGTCGTGTCCTCGATCGTCAACTTCGGTGCCTTCGTGGACCTGGGTGGCGTCGACGGACTCGTTCACGTCTCCGAGCTGTCCTGGAAGCACATCGACCACCCGTCCGAGGTTGTCGAGGTCGGCCAGGAAGTCACCGTCGAGGTCCTCGACGTCGACATGGACCGCGAGCGTGTCTCCCTGTCGCTGAAGGCGACCCAGGAAGACCCGTGGCAGCAGTTCGCCCGTACGCACCAGATCGGCCAGGTCGTTCCCGGCAAGGTCACCAAGCTGGTTCCGTTCGGCGCGTTCGTCCGCGTGGACGAGGGCATCGAGGGTCTGGTCCACATCTCCGAGCTGGCCGAGCGCCACGTGGAGATCCCGGAGCAGGTCGTCCAGGTCAACGACGAGATCTTCGTCAAGGTCATCGACATCGACCTCGAGCGCCGTCGCATCAGCCTCTCGCTGAAGCAGGCCAACGAGTCCTTCGGTGCCGACCCGGCCTCGGTCGAGTTCGACCCGACCCTGTACGGCATGGCCGCGTCCTACGACGACCAGGGCAACTACATCTACCCCGAGGGCTTCGACCCGGAGACCAACGACTGGCTCTCCGGCTTCGAGACCCAGCGCGAGGCCTGGGAGACCCAGTACGCCGAGGCGCAGACGCGCTTCGAGCAGCACCAGGCTCAGGTCATCAAGTCCCGCGAGGCCGACGAGGCCGCTGCTGCCGAGGGTGGCACCGCCGCTCCGGCCGCCGCGCCCACCGGCGGTTCGTACTCCTCGGAGTCGGACGACAACTCCGGCGCCCTGGCGTCGGACGAGGCGCTTGCCGCCCTCCGCGAGAAGCTGGCCGGCGGCCAGAGCTGACGCTCTGCACCGGTTGACGGATAGCTGAGAAGTAAGGCCCGCTCCCCCTGGGGAGCGGGCCTTACTTTTTTTGCCGCTGTTCCCACCCGTGAGCGTGTGGCCCCGAAGCTCGTACGGGAGAGGGGAATGCCTCTGTGTCACCGCGTGTTGTCGCCTGTGAACACGAGGAGGAGCGGTAATCGTGCTTGATCCGCAGGGATTGTACGAATGGGAGCCGAAGGGCCTCGCAGTCGTCGACATGGCGCTCGCGCAGGAGTCGGCAGGCCTGGTCATGCTGTACCACTTCGACGGATACATCGACGCGGGCGAGACCGGCGAGCAGATCGTCAGCAGTCTGCTCGACACGCTGCCGCATCAGGTGGTGGCCCGGTTCGACCACGACAGACTGGTCGACTACCGCGCCCGCCGCCCACTGCTGACCTTCAGACGCGACCGCTGGGCGTCGTACGAGACCCCGGGCATCGAGGTCCGTGTCGTCCAGGACGCCACCGGAGCGCCCTTCCTGCTGCTGTCGGGCCCGGAGCCCGACGTCGAGTGGGAGCGTTTCGCGGCGGCCGTCGCCGAGATCGTGGAGCGTCTCGGCGTCCGCCTCTCGGTGAACTTCCACGGCATCCCCATGGGCGTGCCGCACACCCGCCCGGTCGGCATCACCCCGCACGGCAACCGCACCGACCTCATGCCGGGGCACCGCAGCCCCTTCGACGAGGCACAGGTGCCGGGCAGCGCCGAATCGCTGGTCGAGTTCCGTCTGATGGAAGGGGGCCACGACGTCCTCGGAGTCGCCGCCCATGTGCCCCACTACGTGGCACGTTCCTCCTACCCGGACGCGGCGCTGACCGCGCTGGAGGCGGTCACGGCCGCGACCGGTCTCGTTCTCCCCGGCGTCGCGCACTCGCTGCGTACCGAGGCGCACCGCACACAGAATGAGATCGAGCGCCAGATCGGCGAGGGCGACGAGGAACTCGTCGGACTGGTGCAGGGGCTTGAGCACCAGTACGACGCCATGGCGGGGGCCGAGACCCGGGGCAGCCTGGTCGCGGAGCCGGTGGACCTGCCGTCCGCCGATGAGATCGGCCTGGAGTTCGAGCGATTCCTCGCCGAGCGCGAAGGCGATGCCTGACCCCGGGACCCGCCCTCTTCACGCCGGAGCCGGAGGCTAAGCTGCCGCTCATGCTGTCCGTAGGCCTGACCGGTGGAATCGGCGCCGGCAAGAGCGAAGTGTCCCGGCTGCTCCAGTCGTACGGAGCGGTCCTGATCGACGCCGACAGGATCGCCCGCGAGGTCGTCGAGCCCGGCACGCCAGGGCTCACGGCCGTCGTGGCACGCTTCGGGCCGGGCATCCTGGCCCCCGACGGCTCGCTGGACCGGCCCAAGCTGGGAGCCATCGTCTTCTCGGACCCGGCGCGGCTCGCCGAACTCAACGCGATCGTGCACCCGTTGGTCGGGGCGCGCTCGCAGGAGCTGGAGCGGTCGGCGGGGCCGGGCTCGGTCGTCGTCCATGACGTCCCGCTGCTGACGGAGAACGACCTCGCGAAACGGTACGACCTGGTCGTCGTCGTGGACGCCGACCCCCGGACCCAGTTGGAGCGGCTGGTCGAACGGCGCGGAATGACGGAGTCCGATGCCAGGGCCCGGATGGCCGCGCAGGCCACCAGGGAGCAGCGCCGCGCCATCGCCGATCTGATCATCGACAACGACGGTCCGCTGGAGAGTCTCGAACCCCAGGTCCGTGCTGTATGGGCGGAGCTGAGGCGGCGGGCGGCGGGATGACCGTTCGCCGCCCCGGCGCAGTGCGCCGGGGCGGCCGCCGGGTGTCAGACATCCGTCAAGCCACCGCCGGTCCGGGCCCCGCTGGTCGACGGCCACCAGCGGGCCGCCGTCGACCGGGGGTTCGTGATCGCGGGGCTGCTGCTCACCCTGATCGGGGCCGCGCTGGCGATCTCCGGAGGCTGAATCGGCCCCCGGCGGGCCGCTCGTCCGGGGCGTCTCGCGGCCCGGGCCGCGACCGGGTGGAATACCCCTGCCCGTACCTGTGTTGGAACCGTGCAGCGAGGGGAAGGATCGAGCCGTGCCCAAGAGCAACCCGGAGACACACGTCATCGACTTCCGCGCGGCCGAGCGGCTGCTCGCCGCGAAGGATCCGCGTGGTGCCGTGAAGCTGCTGGACTCGGTCATCGCGGCCCATCCGGAGAACACGGCTGCTCGGCTGCTGCGTGCCCGCGCCTTCTTCGCCGCGGCCCAGCTCCGTCCCGCGGAGCTGGAATTCGAGCTGGTCCTGGAGCGTGAACCGGACAACGCCTTCGCGCACTTCGCACTCGCCCGCACCTTCGAGCGGGCCGGCCGCCCCGAGCAGGCGCGGCGTCACTTCCGGCTGGCGGCCGCGCTGGACCCCAAGCCGGAGTATCTGCGGGCCGCCCGCTTCGACCCGGAGGCCTGACCCGGCACGGGGTGCCCCGGTCCGGGTCCGTGAGGGCCCTAGGCACCGGGCCGCGGCCCGGGCCGCCGGTGCGGCCGGTCCTCGTGGACCGGCTCGTACGGCGGGATGTCCCGGCCGGGCTGGTAGTGCGGCCCCTGCCGGATGTGCCGAACGACGATCACCAGATCCACGATCACGATCAGCAGCACCGCGCCGCACACCGCCGCCCAGCCCGGATAGCCCGCGAGAGCGAAGCCCACCGTCCCGGCCGTGCTCCAGATCAGCCCCCATACGCTCAGCCAGAACCGCATCCGCAGAGCACTGCGCGCGGTCACCGGCTCACTTCCTGTGCGCATGCGCGTCTCCTCCTCCCCTCCAGGATGCGACGGTGTCCGGAACCGGGCCTCGCCGGGGACGTTCCGTACTCGTACCGCCCTTCGGGGAACGGCGGCCCCGCGCCGCCCGTTCAACGGGACATGAGCGGACCGATGCGCGAAGGGCACCGGGGTACCGGGCCCGGAATCATCACTCCTGACGGTTGCGCGGTCGAGTTGTACGGCCGACTGCGTGTGGGCCCGGAGCCGGACATCATCGCGGCGGCCGTTCCGGCCGGGGCGACCATACTCGAACTGGGCAGCGGTGCGGGCCGGGTGACGCATCCACTGGTGGAGCGGGGGTTCGCCGTCACGGCGGTGGACGAGTCGCCGGAGATGCTGGAGAGAATCCGCGGCGCGCGGAGCACGGTGGCCGCCCCGATCGAGCGGCTCGCGCTGGAGGAGAAGTTCGACGTGGTGACGCTCGCGTCGTTCCTCATCCACACCAGCGATCCCGAGGTACGGCAGGGAATGCTCCGGACCTGCCGCAGTCATGTCAAGAAAGACGGATGCGTGCTGATCCAGCGCGAGCCGGCGGACCGGCACACCGGTCTGCCCAGTGAGCGCGTGGACCCGTCCGGATACACGGTGCGGATCGTGTCGTCCGACCCCGTGGGCGACGGAGTGTTCTCGGTGTACGTCGAGTACCTCTTCCCGGACGCCGTCTGGACGCAGACCTTTCTGTCCCGGTCGCTGAGCGAGGAGGCCTTCGCGCGGCATCTGGGCGAAGCGGGCCTGTCCGTGGACACGGTGCTGACCGACGACGGCACATGGGTGAGGGCGCGGCCGATGGCGTAGCGCGCGGTCGTCCCCGAGCGGCGGCCCGGGGAGGACCGGTCCCGCTGCCGCCGCTGTCGGTCGGACTCTGGCCTCACCCGCCATACCGGGCATACCGTGGTATTGGGTGTCCAGCTCGATCGAAGGGGGTGCCCTGATGCTCGAATTGCTGGTGATCTTGGCTGTGGCGCTGGCGTGCTGCGCCCTGGTGTATTCGGCGACGGCTGCCAGGGTGATCAAGCAGTACGAGCGGGGCGTGGTGTTCCGGCTGGGACGGCTCCACGGCGGGATCCGAGGCCCCGGGTTCACCATGATCCTTCCCGTCGTGGACCGGCTCCGCAAGGTCAATATGCAGATAGTGACGATGCCGGTGCCCGCCCAGGAAGGCATCACCCGGGACAACGTCACGGTCCGCGTCGACGCGGTGGTCTACTTCCGGGTGGTCGAGGCGGCGGACGCGATCATCGAGGTCGAGGACTACCGTTTCGCGGTCTCGCAGATGGCGCAGACATCGCTGCGCTCGATCATCGGCAAGAGCGACCTGGACGATCTGCTCTCCAACCGCGAGAAGCTCAATCAAGGACTGGAGCTGATGATCGACAGCCCGGCGATCGGCTGGGGAGTGCAGATCGACCGGGTGGAGATCAAGGATGTCTCGCTGCCCGAGGCCATGAAACGGTCGATGGCACGGCAGGCCGAGGCCGACCGTGAGCGCAGGGCCCGAGTGATCAACGCGGACGCGGAGCTTCAGGCGTCGAAGAAACTGGCCCAGGCGGCCGGGGTGATGTCACAGGAGCCGGCTGCGCTCCAACTGCGGCTGCTCCAGACCGTGGTCGCGGTCGCCGCCGAGAAGAACTCCACGCTGGTGCTGCCCTTCCCCGTGGAGCTGCTCCGCTTCCTGGAACGCGCCCAGCAGCCCGCACGGCCTCCACGGCCGCCGGACGGACGACTCCAGCGGCTCGACGTCCCCGGCACACCGGATCCGGATCCGGATCAGACCTCGGACCCGGCCTTGGATGCCTCCGAGACGGACGGGCCGAATCGTGCCCTGGACGCTCCCGAGGCGGAGGAGCGGGAGCGATCGGCCCCTGGCCTCGCACCCGCCTCCGGCGGCCGGGCGGAGGGGACGGGACGGCCGCGAAGCGATCGGCGACCGCCCCCGGCGGCGTAGAAAACCCGCCGGGCCCGCGCCCCGACGATCCGCCAGACAGCCCCCGACCAGGCAGAACACCGCCGAGCGTCGGCATTGTCAGACCCCACCCGTAGAGTCGTACCGCTCCAGTGGCCGGCAGACGAACGACGGATGGGAGGCGCCCGGATGACAGCGGAGACATCGCGTACACCGCACACCCGTGCGGCTGTCTTTCTGCCCGCGGCACTGCCGCGCGAGGGTCGGATCGCCTTCTGGGACCCGGACGGCGAGCCGTCGGACGACGCCACCGGCGAGATCACCGTCGTCCGCGGCACACCTTCGGGGCGGACCCCGGACACCGCCCCCGCCGGGGACATCACCAGCCACACCGTCCCGGCCCTGCTCCTCCCCGTCACCGAGGCCCTGCCGCTGCTGATGCGCGCCCGGCACCACCCGGCCGCGCATCCCGCCACGGCCTGCTGGGGCGCGGCGGCGCTGCACGCCGTCCATCTCGTGGCACGCGGCAGACTCCTGCCCGGACTGACGGCGACCGACCACGACGCCTGGCGCGCGGGCCCGCTGGACGCCGACGACATCGCCCAGCTGAGGGCGATCGCCGCCGCCATGCCGTACGAGGCGTACGCCACGCCCGTGGAGCCGGAGCCGGGCCAGGAGCAGGAGCAGGAGCGGCCGACAGTGCTTCTGCCCGACCCGGAGACGCTGGTACGGGCCTTCTTCGACGCGGTGGCCGACACCCTGCCCCGCACCCCCGCCGCGGCCCTGGCGGCAGGCCGCCCCTTCGCGGCGAGCGAGCCCCAGCGGCTGCCCGGGGCACGGGAATGGGCCGCCGAGGCGGCGGCGGGCATGGACGCCGGGGTGCGCGTCTCCCTGCGCCTGGACCTCTCGGCCTTCCAGCTCTTCGACACCGCCACGGCGGGAGAGGGGACCGAGGACGCGGCCAGGACCGCCGTGCGCGCCGCCGGCGCCGCCGTCGTCCAGGTGCACAGCCTCGCCGATCCGACGCTCGTCATCGACGCCGCCCGGCTGTGGTCCGGCGAGGGCGACGAGAGCTTCGGCCCGCGCGCCCGCATCGACGCGGTGCTCGCGCTGCGCCGCGCCGCCCGGGTCTGGCCGCCGCTCGCCGGGCTGCTGGAGCGCGATGTGCCCGATGTACTGCCCCTCGCCGAGGACGAGCTGTACGAGCTGCTGGGCCCCGGAGCCGCCCGGCTCGCCGCCGCCGGAGTCGTCGTCCACTGGCCCAGGGAGCTGGCGCGCTCGCTCTCCGCCACCGCGGTCGTCCACCAGCCCGCACCCGGCTCGGCCACCGACGGCACCCCCTTCTTCGACAGCGGGGAACTCCTCACGTTCAACTGGCGTCTCGCGCTCGACGGCGACCCGCTGACCGAGGGCGAGATGGACGCGCTGGCCGAGTCCCACCGCCCGATCGTCCGGCTGCGCGACCAGTGGGTGGTGATCGACCCCGATCTCGTGCGCAAGGCGCGCAAACGGGAGCTGGGCCTGCTCCAGCCGGTGGACGCGCTCGCGGTGGCGCTCTCCGGAACCGCCGAGGTCGACGGCGAGACGGTGGACGCCGTCCCCACCGGAGCCCTGGCGGTCCTGCGCGACCGGCTCGTCGAGGGAGCCGCCCCCGTCCCGGCCCCCGAGGGCCTCACCGCCACTCTGCGCGACTACCAGCTGCGCGGGCTGGCCTGGCTGGACCTGATGACCTCGCTGGGTCTCGGCGGCTGCCTCGCCGACGACATGGGCCTCGGCAAGACGGTCACCGTGATCGCGCTCCATCTCCACCGGAACCGCCCGGCCCCGACGCTCGTCGTCTGCCCCGCCTCCCTCCTCGGCAACTGGCAGCGCGAGATCAACCGCTTCGCGCCGTCCGTCCCGGTCCACCGCTTCCACGGCCTGGACCGGACACTGCCGGGAGCCGCCGACGGCGGCTTCGTGCTCACCACCTACGGCACGATGCGCACCAGCGCGGAGCGGCTCGCCGGGCAGAGCTGGGGCATGGTCGTCGCCGACGAGGCGCAGCACGTCAAGAATCCGTTCTCCGCCACGGCCAAGGCCCTGCGCACCATCCCCGCGCCGGCCAGGGTCGCGCTCACCGGCACCCCCGTGGAGAACAACCTCTCCGAACTCTGGGCCCTGCTCGACTGGACGACCCCGGGGCTGCTCGGCCCGCTCAAGGCGTTCCGCGCCCGGCACGCCCGGGTGGTGGAGCTGGGCGAGGACGAGGAGGCGGTCGAGCGGCTGTCCCGGCTGGTCCGGCCCTTTCTGCTGCGGCGCAGGAAGTCCGATCCGGGCATCGTCCCCGAGCTGCCGCCCAAGACCGAGTCCGACCATCCGGTCGCCCTCACCCGCGAGCAGACATCGCTGTACGAGGCGGTCGTACGGGAGATGATGGCCGCCATCGGAGGCGCGGAGGGCATCGCGCGCCGCGGACTGGTGATGAAGCTGCTGACCGACCTCAAGCAGATCTGCAACCACCCCGCGCAGTTCCTGAAGGAGTACGGCCGGACGGCGGCCGGCGGCACGGGCCTCCGGCTCGCCGGCCGCTCGGGCAAGCTCGCCCTCCTCGACGAACTGCTGGAGACCATCCTCGCCGAGGAGGGCTCGGTCCTGATCTTCACTCAGTACGTCTCCATGGCCCGGCTCCTGTCGGCCCATCTCACCTCCCGGGCGATCCCGTCCCAGCTTCTCCACGGAGGCACCCCGGTCGCGGAGCGCGAACGCATGGTGGACCGGTTCCAGTCCGGCGGAGCGCCGGTCTTCATCCTGTCCCTCAAAGCGGCGGGCACCGGACTGAACCTGACCAGGGCGGGCCATGTCGTCCACTACGACCGCTGGTGGAACCCCGCGGTCGAGGAACAGGCGACGGACCGTGCCTACCGCATCGGCCAGACCCAGCCCGTCCAGGTGCACCGGCTGATCGCGGAGGGCACCGTGGAGGACCGGATCGCCGAGATGCTCGCCGCCAAAAGGGCCCTGGCCGATGCCGTCCTCGGCTCGGGGGAGGCAGCGCTCACCGAGCTGACCGACCGTGAGCTGGCCGATCTCGTCTCCCTGCGGAGGCCCTCATGACACCCCGGGACCCCGGAGCCGAGCCCGCGGGGGCTCCGCCGCGCCCGCGGCGCGATGCCTCCCGGCGCGGCCGCCGCACCGGCTCCCCGGCCGCCCGTACCGATGACCGCCGTCGCACCTTCCCCGCCCTGGAGCCCCTCCCGCGCTCCGGTTCCGCTTCCAGCTGGTGGGGAAACGCGTGGGTGGAGGCGCTGGAGGAGACCGCTCTCGACCCCGCGAGACTCGCCCGCGGCAGGGCCTACGCGGGGCGCGGCCAGGTGGACGCGATCACCGTCACCCCCGGCCGGGTCACGGCGTACGTCCACGGCACCAGACCCCGCCCGTACCGCACGGAGATCCGTCTCCGCACGCTCTCCGACGACGACTGGGACGACTTCCTCGACGCCGCCGCGGCCCGCCCCGACCACATCGCCGCCCTGCTCGACAAGGACGTGCCCCACGCCCTCGTGGACACGGCGCGGCTGCTGCCGGAGGCCGGCGATCTGATCCCCGACTGCTCCTGCCCCGACGACGGCTACCCCTGCAAGCACGCCGCCGCGCTCTGCTACCAGACCGCGCGGCTGCTGGACGAGGATCCGTTCGTCCTCTTCCTGATGCGCGGCAGGGGCGAGCGCGAGATCCTGGCCGCCCTCGCCCACCGCAACGCCACCCGGTCGGCGGCCGAGCGGACCGCCGCCACCGCACCGCCGCCCACGATTCCGGCCCACGAGGCACTCGCCCCCCGCCGTCTCCCTGTTCTGCCGCCCCCGTTCCCGGCCCCCGCCCACCCGGGCCGGCCGCCCGCCTACCCCCACGCGGCGGCCGCGCCGGATCCGCTCGCCCTGGATCTCCTCGCCACCGAGGCGGCCACTCGCGCCCACGCGCTTCTCGCCACCGGCGTCGACCCCATCGCGGAACTCACCGTCTGGCAGGACGCGGTGCGGCTGGCCGCGGCCCACCCCGGCTCCGGGCTCACCGCCTCGACCCGCGCCCTCTACCGCGATCTCGCCGGAGCGACGGGCCGCACCCCCACCGATCTGGCCCGCGCCGTCGCCGCCTGGCGGCAGGGAGGCATGGCCGCCCTCGACGTACTGGAAGAGTCCTGGGATCCGCCCGCGGGCCCCTTCGACCGGGCGCGACCCGCCCTGACGGCCGCCGACTTCCCCGACTTCCGTCCCTGGCGCAACCATCTCTCCACCCGCTCGCTCCAGCTCCGCTTCGGCCGCGACGGACTCTGGTACGGATACGAGTCGGACACCGGACGCGAGGACTGGTGGCCCCGCGGCACACCGGACGCCGACCCGGTCGGAGCGCTCACCGCCCTCATCGGCAGATGACCGTCCCGTCTCGGCCGGAAACCGCTGCGGCGGTGACCGTGCCGCACGGAACCGCCGAGGACATGGCGGCCGAGACGAGTTTCAACGACTGGATCCGGCCATTCGCCTCTCGCCCTCCCGGAGACCGCCGGACTCCCGGGCGGATGGGCGGCCGTGAACGCGCGTACAGGTGTGCCAGGCGCGTTGGAGGCATTGAGCACTCGATGGAGTGAAAGAGGGCCTCCGCGTGGGCCGAAGGGGTGGTGGAACTCGTTGTCCGGAGTGCGGGCGGACAGCTCGCGCAGATCTCCGGAAAGCAGGAAACCCATGAGGCAACTTCACCGAAGGGGACTGGCCGCCGTGATGCTCACGGGTGGCGCGCTCGCGATGGCCGGTCAGGCACATGCCGACTCGGTCGCGAACGGCGGCACGGCCGGTTCCCCCGGAGTGATCGCGGGCAATGCGGTTCAAATCCCGGTGCACCTCCCGCTCAATGTGTGCGGGAACACGGTGAACGTCATCGCGCTGCTCAACCCGGCCTTCGGGAACACCTGCGAAAACATCTCACAGGGCGGCGGGAACGGCGGCAGTTCGAACGGCGGCGGAGCGATCGCCCAGGGCGGCGCGGCGGGCTCCCCGGGAGTCGTCTCCGGCAATGGCGTGCAGCTCCCGGTCGATGTGCCGGTCAATGCCACCGGCAACTCGGCCAATGTGGTCGGACTGCTCAACCCGGCCTTCGGGAACAGCTCGGCGAACATCTCCGAGCCGCCCCCGCTGCCCACGCCCGTGACCCCGCCGAAGCCGGTCACCCCGCCCGCGCCCGTCACGCCCCCGAAGCCCGTGACCCCGCCCAAGCCGGTCACCCCGCCGAAGCCCGTGACCCCCGCGAAGCCCGTGACCCCGGCCAAGCCGCAGGACCCGCCGTCCGTCACGCCGATCAACTCGGGCCCGTCACCGGCCTCCGGGCCGGCCAAGGTGCTCGCGGCCACCGGAGCGGGATCGATCGGCTACGCCGTTCCGGCGGGCGCGGCCCTGCTGCTGGGCGGTGTGGCGCTCTACCACCGGGGCCGTCGTATCCGGCGTGCCGAGGGCTGAGCCCCCGCAGTGCGGCGGCACCCGGGGTCATCTGACGCTCGGGGCCGCCGTCCCGATGAACTCCGACAGGGTCTCGCGCGCCTGCTCGGAACGCTGTGAACGATCGTCCTCGTCCGAGGCCTCGTGCATGCAGTTGGTCACTTCGAAGGCGGCGGAGGCCAGAGCCAGCGTCTGAGGCTCGTCGCACACCAACTGAACCCGGATCAGCGCCTGATGCGCGCTGGAGCGCAGCCGGTAGGAATCGATCCGGGCCTCTTCCGCCTCGGCGCTGCCGGGAGACCGCTGAGCCCGGTACCAGCGGTCGTTCTGACCGCGCCGATAGTCCACCAGGGCCCCCGCGAAGGCGCTGTACGCGGAGATCCGCTCCTGGCGCAGCTGTTCGGCGCGGGTGAGCACCGCGGTGCGCTCGGTCGTCCGGCGTTGGAACACATGGGTGACCACCGCGCCGAGCAGTGTGCCTATGACCGCGATGACGGCTGTCTCCATGGTGCTTACTTCCCAGGGGATTGAAGGGCTGAGCGGGCGGAAGCGCCGAGCCGCCCGCGATGCGCGGGAGCTCTGAGCGATCGTTCGGACGGGCGGACGGTCCTACCGGCTTGATCGCGTGGCGAGACCCATCAGATCATCGCAGTGGCGAAGTCCGTCAAGGCCATGGCGCACCCCAACCCGACGGTCGCCCGCCGAGGTTCCCGCCGGCCCGATCCGCCCCACCCGCTCTCCGTGCCCGTACCCGCCCGGACGCCGCGCGCGGGGGCGATCCCGCCGCGCGCCCTCCGTTTCCCGTGTGCCGATCCCGCCGCACGCTCTCCGTCTGGCCGGATCTCTTTCCGGCCGGTCGCGGCTTCGGTAGCGTGCCCGTCTTCGGCGGCAGGTCATCGGCGGGCGTTCGCAGGGGAACTCCCGCCCCATGCCGGAGAGTTGGAGGATTTCATGGGGCTCAAGAGCAGGCTGGGAAGAGCGGGGCGTCTGAGGCGCATATGGGGAGCGATGCTTCTGGCCGCCTGTCTCGGGCTGATAGCGACGGTACCGTCCGCCGCCAATGCCACCCCCGGAAGCGGCGTCACCGGCACGGTGCTCGCACAGGGCGTCTCGGAGAAGAAATTGAAGCTGAAGGCCAAGGGGCCCACCGAGGTCATCGTCCGGACGATCACCATCGACCCCGGCGGTTCCACCGGCTGGCACTACCACGACGGCCAGCTCCTCGTCCTCGTCCAGTCCGGGACGCTGACCCGGATTCTGGAGGACTGCTCGGTCGAGGTGACCCCGGCCGGCACGGCGTTCGTGGAGCCGGCCGGTCCGGAGCACCGGCACAACGGGCGGAACCTCGGGACCGAGCCGGTGGTGCTCTATCTGACCTATGTGCTGCCGAAGGGCAGCCCGCTCTCCGTGAACGTGGACGCACCGTCCTGCGCGGGGGAGTGACCGGCGTCCGGGGCGCGGCGGCCCCCGGCGGGCGGGACCGGCCTGCCGCCGGTCAGGACGACCGCCTCCGCACCCGCCCGGCAGCCTTCGGCCGCGGCGGCCACGGCGTCCCCGCCCGCGAGCCGGGCTGCCAGAAACGTCCCCGTGAAGGCGTCGCCCGCACCCGTCGAGTCCACCGGACGCACGGTGGGAGCGGTCACATGGACCGGCGGCGCACCGGACTCCGCCACCAGCGCACCGTCCGCGCCGAGGGTGACGACGACCAGCGGCACCCTTCGGCCGAGGGCGGCGGCCGCGTCGGCCGGATCGGACCGGCCGGTGAGAAGCCGTGCCTCGTCGGCGTTGGGCAACAGGACGTCCACCGCCTCGTACTCGGCCATCAGCCGGTCCGTGCCGAGGGCGTCGATGAATCCGGCGGAGGCGGGGTCGGCGCTCACCGGAACACCGCGCGCCCGTGCCGCCCGCGCGGCGAGCCGGGCCAGCGCATGGCCTCCGCCGGAGAAGAACAGATAGCCGGAGAGATGGAGATGACCCGCCCCGGCCAGCAGTGAGGGCGACCAGTCGGCGGGGCCGGAGCGGGCGGCGGCCCCGCCGTCGGCGAGAAAGGTGCGTTCGGCGGCGGCGTCGACCAGGGCGATGACGGTCGACGTCGGGGCCGCCTCGTCGACGACGAGCACCGGGCGCACCCCGGCCGCCCTCAGCCGCTCCTCGTGCCATCCGGCGTCCGCCGCGCCGACCCGCGCCAGGAGACGTACGTCCGCCGTCCCCCGGCGGGCGGCCCAGCAGGCCACATTGGCACCGGCTCCGCCGGGGAGGATCCGGATCCGGGCGGCGGTGTCGGTGCCCCGGACCGGCGGAGCGGTGTGCCGGGCGATCACATCGGTCACCACCTCACCGATGACGAGCAGCGCGGGCGGGCCTCCCTCCCGCCCCGCTCCGGCCTCGGCCCCTGTGGCCGAAACCCGTTTCGCGAACTCGCCGCTCACAGCGCGGCCGCGACCCGCGCCGCCAGGCGGGCGTTGCCGCGCACCGCCGCCACATTCGCCTCCAGTGAGGCTCCTCCGGTCCGCCGGGCCAGCGACTCCAGCAGGAACGGGGTCACGGACTGCCCGGTGATGCCCCGCTCGCGGCACTCGTCCAGCGCCTCGCCGAGCACCCGGTCGTGCAGCTCCGGGGCGAGCTGCTCCGACTCCGGCACCGGCCGGGCGACGATCAGCGCCGACTCCGGAGGGCCCAGCGCCTCCCGGGCGCGGATCATTTCGGCCACCTCCTCCGGGCTGTGCGCCGTCCAGTCCACGGACTCCCCGGACGAGGTCAGACAGAAGCCGGGGAAGCGGTCCGTCCGGTATCCGACGACTCCCACCCCCAGCGTCTCCAGGCGTTGCAGTGTCGCGGGGACGTCCAGGACCGACTTCACCCCCGCGCACACCACCGTGATCCCGGTCTCCGCCAGCACCCGGAGATCGGCCGACTCGTCCTGCTCATGGGTCCACTCCCGATGGACGCCGCCGATCCCGCCGGTCGCGAAGACCCGGATCCCGGCCCGTGCCGCCAGGAACGCGGTCGCCGACACGGTCGTCGCCCCGCTCACCCGCTGCGCCAGGGCGGGGGCGAGGTCCCGGCGGCCGAGTTTCCGTACGTCCTCGTCCTCGGCGATCCGCTCCAGCTGCCGTCTCTCCAGGCCGATGCGGACCCGGCCGTCGAGGACGGCGATCGTGGCGGGCACCGCGCCGTTGGACCGTACGCACCCCTCCAGCTCCAGCGCGACGGTCAGATTGCGGGGGCGTGGCAGACCATGGGCGATGATCGTCGACTCCAGGGCCACGACGGGGCGGTGCGCGGCGAGCGCCTCCCGTACTTCCTCGGACACCTCGGTGAGCGGCATGTCCCATCCTTGGCACGGCGGCGGGACGCCCAAACCCCGCTTCCCACGGCTGTGGCGGAGACCGATCGGCCCGGCCCGGGGGTGCGGCGGTTTCCTCGGGACGGGCCTCGCCGGGTCAGCCCACCGCCCGGCGGACCGTGAGCGCGGCCATCGGCAGCAGAAGCAGAGCACCGGCCAGATTGAGCCAGCCGTAACCCGCCTGGGCGACGATCAGTCCGGCCAGTACGCCGCCGACGCCCGCCGCCGTGTTCATGGCCAGGTCGGACAGGCCCTGCGCGGCGGCGCGGGCGGGCGGCGGCACCGAGTCGGTGAGCAGCGCCGAACCGGCCACCACCCCGGCCGACCAGCCGAGCCCCAGCAGAAACAGCCCGGCGGCGACCTGGGCATGGCTGGGCCCCGCCGTACCGGCGAGCAGCGCGGAGACCGAGAGCAGTCCCGCCGCGAGTCCGATCACGGCCAGTCGCCCGATCCGGTCCGCCAGCCATCCCATCAGTGGCGAGAACGCGTACATGCCGGCGATATGGCCGCTGATGACCAGGCCGATCAGCTCGATGCCCGCGCCGTGGTGGCTGAGCGCCAGCGGGGTCATCGACATGATCGCCACCATCGCGGCGTGCGACACGGCGAGGGCGACCACCGCGAGCCGGGCCATCGGCGACGCGCGCACGGCCCGTGCCCCGGCCCGCAGCGAGCGGCCCTCGGGGCGGTGGTCGCCGGGGGCCAGGGCGCGGGCGGTGATCAGCGGGTCGGGACGCAGCAGCAGCTGCACCACCGCGGCGGAGACCAGGAAGACCCCGGCCGCCCAGACGAACGGCCCCGCCTCCGCCGGAATGTCCGGGCCGGAGACGGTACGGCCGGCCGGAGCCGCGATATTGGGTCCGAGCACGGCACCGACGGTGGTCGCCCAGACGACCAGGGAGATCGCCTGACCACGCCGCTCGGGCACGGCGAGATCGGCGGCGGCGAACCGCGCCTGAAGGGTCGCCAGGGAACCGGCCCCGAACGCGGCCATGCCCGCGAGCAGCAGGGGAAAACTCTCGACGACGGCCCCGAACACCACCAGGGCCGCTCCCAGCGCCCCGATCAGATAGGCGAGCACCAGCCCGGGCCGCCGGCCGCGAGTGTTCATCACCGAGGCGAGCGGCACGCTGAGCAGGGCCGTGCCGGCGACCATCGCGGTGGGCGCGAGCCCGGACAGCCCCGCCGAACCGCTGACCCGCTCCGCCAGCACGGCGGCCAGCGCGATGCCGATCGCGACCCCCAGCCCGCCGAGGATCTGGCTCACCACGAGGACCGCGGTGATACGGCGTCGCAGCGCGGACAGTCCGTCCCCGGCCTCCGGCGTCCCGGCCGGGGCCGGGTCGGCCGGCCCCCGGGCCCGGGTCGAAGGGCCGTCCGTCTCGCGGGCGTCGGGTATTCCGGTCGGTTCAGATCTCGTGCTCACTCGCGCAGTCTGTCCCGGCCCGCGCCCCCGGGCCAAAGCGCTTTCCCCGATCCGCGCAGATCCCGTGCGCCCCGGGCGGGGCCGGCGCGACGGCGGGGAGGGCGGGGACGGCTCAGAACAGTGGCTCCGGAAGCACCCCTTCCAGCGCCAGCAGCTTCCGCTTGGTGTCCAGCCCACCGCTGAAGCCCCCCAGCTTTCCGCCCGTCTCCACCACGCGATGGCACGGCACCACCACCGGCAGGGGATTGGCGCCCATCGCCGCCCCCACGGCCTGTGCCGCGCCCGGCCGGCCCACCCGGGCCGCCAGATCGCCGTATCCCACCACGGTGCCGTACGGCACTCCGGCGGCCAGCTCCCGGAGCACCTCGCGGTTGAACCCGCCCGACAGCGACCAGTCGAGCGGCAGCGTGAAATCGCGCAGCTCGCCCTCGAAGTACGCCGCGAACTGGCGTATCGGCTCGGCGAGCGGGCCGGACGCGTCCCGTACGCCCTCGCCGCCGAGCCGCTCGGCGAGCCGGCGCAGCTCCCTGTCCCGGACGGCCGGTTCGGCGTGGAAGGCGACGGTGACCAGGCCCTTGCCGGTGGCGGCGAGAAGCAGCGGCCCGACATCCGCGGTCACGACGGTCCACACGAAGCTGTTCATGTGAACCACCGTACGACCGGGCACTGACAACACCCGCGGTTCAGCGCACGGCGTCGCGCACCACATCGGGTCGGTCGGTGATGATCCCGTCCACGCCGAACGCCTCGGCGCGCTCCGCGCCCGCCGCGTCGTTGACGGTCCAGACGTGTACCCGGAGCGGCTCGCCGTGCGCCCCCCTGAGCCGTTGCACCGCGGCCACGTAGTCGGCGGTGATCCTGGTGTGCGAGGGGTTGATCTGATCGGTGAACGCCGCGTACGAGGGCAGTTCCGCGACCGCCGGATTCCCCAGGAGGCCGGTGACGACGTCCGGGCGCTGCCGGTGCACGGCCCGCACGCTGTCCGCTCCGAAGCTCTGGACGACCAGTCCGCGCCGGGTGTGGGAGCGGTCGAGCCAGCCCTCCTCGCCCAGGGTCAGCAGGATGTCCCTCTCGATGCCCGGGTACAGCTCCGGGCGCTTGATCTCCAGCAGCAGCCGCTGGCCGTTGCGCTCGACCCGGCTCAGATACTCCCGGAGGGTCGGCACCCGGGCGCCGGCCCAGCGGGGGCCGAACCAGCCGCCCGCGTCCAGGGTGGCGATCTCGGCCGCGGTGAAGTCCCGGACCCGCCAGGGCGCGCGTCCCGGGAAGCGCTGTTCGGCATCGGTGGTGCGTGCCAGGGTCTCGTCGTGGACGACGACCAGCTCACCGTCGCGGGTGCGCTGGACGTCGGTCTCGACCCAGGCGAAGCCCATCCGGCCGGCGAGGTCGACGGCCGCGAGGGTGTTCTCGGGCGCGTAGCCGGACGCGCCCCGGTGGGCGATCACCAGCGGGGCGCTGTTCACCGCCGCGGCAGGCCGCTCGGAGGCCCGGGCGGCGGGGCCCGACAGCAGTGCGACGGTGGCTCCGAGAGCGGCGACGGCCGCCGCGAGAGGATGTGCGTGCACCATGACTCCTCGGGGCCTCTCGGCCGAAGATGTGGTGAGAGTGACATTTCTGATGAGTCGAATGCCTGCGAGAAGTGTCGCCAAAATATGCATAGATCACACCAGATCGCCTCAGGTGATGGTTTCTGTATAGATGGAGCGTCGGCCAAATCTTTGACAAATCGTGTGCAGGTCGTACTCTCGCCCACTGAACAGACGTTCCACCAGCGGTCAACGGTGTCACCGCCAGGGGACCGCAGGATCACGGGACGAAGGACGTACGGCATGCAAGGAACCCTCGACGGCTTCACCTACGGCCTTGTGACCCCGGTGGCGGCCTTTGTGATGGCGTGTCTGGGCGCGGCCCTCGGCCTCCGCTGCACCACGAGGTCGGTACGGACCACCGGTTCGTTCAAGCCCGGCTGGCTGGCCCTCGGCGCGATCTCGATCGGCTCGGGCATCTGGACGATGCACTTCATCGCCATGATGGGGTTCAGCATCAACGAGGCCCCCATCACCTACGACCGGCCGATCACCTTCGCCAGCCTCGGCGTCGCGATCGTCATGGTCGGCATCGGGATCTTCATCGTGGGCTACCGGGGCGCGACCATGATGGCGCTCGGCACCGGCGGCACCATCACGGGCCTCGGGGTCGCCTCCATGCACTACCTCGGCATGGCCGGAATGCGCTTCCAGGGCCGCGTCGAGTACAGCACCCCGATCGTCATCCTCTCCGTGGTGATCGCCGTCGTCGCCGCCACCGCCGCGCTCTGGGCGGCCGTCTCCATCCACGGCTTCCTCGCCAGCCTCGGCGCGAGCCTGGTGATGGGCGTCGCGGTGACCGGAATGCACTACACCGGCATGGCCTCGGTCAGCGTCCATCTGCACGGCACGGTCGGCTTCGGCAGCGGCGACTCGCCGACCAGCCTGCTCGCGCCGATGCTGCTCGGCCCCACCGTCTTCATGCTGCTCGCCGGAGTGGTGGTCATGTTCGACCCGCTGCTGGTGATGGGCGAGCCCGAGTGGGAGAAGACCGGCCACGCCACGCCCCCGCAGCCCGGCATCCCGGCCCAGCCGGGTCCCCTGTACGGACAGCAGCCCCAGGCGGCCCCGCTCTACGGACAGCAGGCCCCGCTGTACGGGCAGCAGCCAGGAGGCCACGGACAGCAGTCCGCGGACTGGTTCCCCGAGCCGCCCCCGCGCCGCGACCAGCCCTATTCCGACGGCTGGTAACCCCACCCCTCCCTCTCTGACCAGGCCCGATGCCAACCGGCAGCGGGCCTGGTCCGTGTCGGCGGCACGGCCTTCGAACCCGCGCGGCGCACGGTTGTCAGTGCGGGGTCGTACGGTGGTTCCATGCGGCCCGTTTCCAAGATCGAACGTACGGTGGCGCCTTTCGAGGTCGTCAGCTCCTACCAGCCCAGCGGTGATCAGCCCACGGCCATCGCCGACCTGGAGCGGCGCATCCGCGCGGGCGAGAAGGACGTGGTCCTGCTCGGCGCGACCGGCACCGGAAAGTCGGCGACCACCGCCTGGATGATCGAGAAGCTCCAGCGCCCCACCCTGGTCATGGCGCCGAACAAGACCCTGGCCGCGCAGCTGGCCAACGAGTTCCGCGAGCTGCTCCCCAACAACGCCGTCGAGTACTTCGTCTCGTACTACGACTACTACCAGCCCGAGGCGTACGTCCCGCAGTCCGACACCTACATCGAGAAGGACTCCTCGATCAACGAGGAGGTCGAGCGGCTGCGCCACTCCGCGACGAACTCCCTGCTGACCCGGCGCGATGTGATCGTGGTCGCCTCCGTCTCCTGCATCTACGGACTGGGCACCCCCCAGGAGTACGTCGACCGGATGGTGCCCCTCAAGGTCGGCGACGAGATCGACCGCGACCAGCTGCTGCGCCGCTTCGTCGACATCCAGTACACCCGCAACGACATGGCGTTCTCGCGCGGCACCTTCCGGGTCCGCGGCGACACCATCGAGATCTTCCCGGTCTACGAAGAGCTGGCCGTCCGCATCGAGATGTTCGGCGACGAGATCGAGGCCCTCTCCACCCTCCATCCCCTCACCGGCGAGATCCTGAGCGAGGACCGGTCGCTGTACGTCTTCCCCGCCAGCCATTACGTCGCGGGTCCGGAGCGCCTGGAGAAGGCGGTCAACGGCATCGAGGCGGAGCTGGAGCAGCGCCTGGCCGAGCTGGACAAGCAGGGCAAGCTCCTGGAGTCCCAGCGGCTGCGGATGCGCACCACGTACGACATCGAGATGATGCGGCAGATCGGCTCCTGCTCCGGCATCGAGAACTACTCCATGCACTTCGACGACCGCGACCCCGGCTCGCCCCCGAACACCCTCCTCGACTACTTCCCCGAGGACTTCCTGCTGGTCATCGACGAGTCCCATGTCACCGTCCCGCAGATCGGCGCGATGTACGAAGGTGACGCCTCGCGCAAGCGGACCCTGGTCGACCACGGCTTCCGGCTGCCGTCCGCACTCGACAACCGGCCGCTGAAGTGGGAGGAGTTCACCGAGAGGATCGGGCAGACGGTCTATCTGTCGGCCACCCCGGGGAAGTACGAGCTCTCCCGGGGCGACGGCTTCGTGGAGCAGATCATCCGCCCCACCGGCCTGGTCGACCCCGAGGTCGTCGTCAAGCCCACCGAGGGGCAGATCGACGACCTGGTGCACGAGATCCGGCTGCGCACCGAGAAGGACGAGCGGGTGCTCGTCACCACCCTCACCAAGAAGATGGCCGAGGATCTCACCGACTACTTCCTCGAGCTGGGCATCCAGGTCCGCTATCTCCACAGCGACGTCGACACCCTGCGCCGGATCGAGCTGCTGAGGGAGCTGCGCGCCGGCGAGTACGACGTCCTGGTCGGCATCAACCTGCTGCGAGAGGGCCTCGACCTGCCCGAGGTGTCCCTGGTGGCGATCCTCGACGCCGACAAGGAGGGGTTCCTCCGCTCGGGCACCTCCCTGATCCAGACCATCGGCCGTGCCGCGCGAAACGTCTCCGGCCAGGTCCATATGTACGCGGACAAGATCACCGCGGCGATGGAGAAGGCGATCGAGGAGACCAACCGCCGCCGCGAGAAGCAGATCGCCTACAACACGGAGAGGGGCATCGACCCCCAGCCGCTCCGTAAGAAGATCAACGACATCGTCGCCACCATCGCGCGCGAGGAGATCGACACCGAGGAGCTGCTCGGCACCGACTACCGCAAGCCGAAGGCGGAGAAGCCCGGCAAGGGCGGCAAGGCGCCGGTGCCCGCGCTGGGCGGAAAGGCCCGCCGGGGCGAGGGCGCCGAACCGACCGACCGCCCCGCCGCCGAGCTGGCCGCGATCATCGAGGAGATGACCGCGCGGATGCGGGCCGCCGCCGCAGACCTCCAGTTCGAGGTCGCCGCCCGCCTCCGGGACGAGGTCGGCGAGCTCAAGAAGGAACTGCGGCAGATGAAGGAGGCGGGCCTCGCCTGACGCCCTCCCCGGCGGGCGGCGGCACCTCGGCGAGGAAGGGGGCAGCGCGTGAAGGGCCGCACCTTCAGGACCTCGTCCCGTTGGTCCTGCCGCAGCTGTGGGCCGCCTCGGACGGCCGGCCCCGGGTGCGCCACGCGTGGCGGTATCGGCCCCCGCTGATGCCGCCGGGCGGTGCGGCACCCGGCCGACGGCCGTCCCGGGATGCCGCCGCCCGGCGCGCCTGGGACGCTTGAGGCGCTTGAGGCGGTGGAAACCGCTCCGGAGTCAACGCTTGCGAGGCCCTAAAAAGCTCGGTTGACCAGGAGATTTGAATATCTCTTTGCCAACCTCTTTATCTTTGCTTGGGCGCTCCTGTACGCTCATCACAGCGGAGGGGAGTATTCCCGACTGCGACGTACTCGTCAGTACGGACCACCATTGGTCCCGGGGCGTCGGCCCGAGCGGCTAGGACCGCCCGGGTGGAAGAGACCTCCGGCAGCGACGACGCTGATCAAAGAGCCGTACGACGCCGGAGGCGCAGTGGACGTTTCATTGACCCTTTGGGTGCTCACCATTCTCGGTTTGAGCGCCCTCATCGGAGCCGACTTCTTCATCGGGCGCAAGCCCCATGACGTGTCGATCAAGGAAGCCGGAATCTGGACGATCGTCTGGATCGTTCTGGCGGTGCTCTTCGGCATCGGCCTGGCCATCTTCGGTACCAGCCAGGCGTCCGGAGAGTTCTTCGCGGGCTTCATCACTGAGAAGTCACTCAGCGTCGACAATCTCTTCGTCTTCGTTCTGATCATGGCGAAGTTCTCGGTGCCCTCCCACCTTCAGCAGCGGGTGCTGCTGATCGGTGTGCTGATCGCCCTGGTCCTGCGGGCCATCTTCATCGCGGCCGGCGCGGCGATCATCGCCAACTTCTCGTGGGTCTTCTACATCTTCGGCGCGTTCCTGATCTACACCGCCTGGAAGCTCGTCCAGGAGGCGCGTGCCGGCGAGGACGAGGACGACTGGGAGGAGAACCGTCTCCTCAAGTCCGTCGAGAAGAGGTTCGGCGTCGCCGACCAGTACCACGGCACCAAGCTGTTCATTCAGCAGAACGGCAAGCGCATCATGACCCCGCTGATGGTGGTCATGCTCGCCATCGGCACCACCGATGTGCTGTTCGCGCTCGACTCCATCCCGGCGATCTTCGGCCTCACCCAGGACCCGTACATCGTCTTCACGGCCAACGCCTTCGCCCTGATGGGTCTGCGTCAGCTGTACTTCCTCATCGGCGGACTGCTCAAGAAGCTGGTCCACCTCAGCTACGGCCTCTCGGTCATCCTCGGCTTCATCGGCGTCAAGCTGGTGCTGCACGCACTGCACGAGAGCGGGGTCCACGTCCCCGAGATCTCGATTCCGTTCTCGCTGTCGGTCATCGGCGGTGTTCTGGTCATCACCACGATCACCAGCCTCATCGCCTCCAAGAAGCAGGCGCAGCGCGAAGCCGCCGAGGCGGCCGAGCGTGGCGACACCGGCGAGGGTCCCGGCGACACTCCCAAGGACAAGGACAGCGTCGAAGCCTGACGCACCGCGTTCCCCGGGGCGGGGGCGGACGGCACTTGCCGTCCGCCCCCGCCCTCTTTCGCGCCCGTCCGCCCCCGCCCTCTTTCGCGCCCCGGGCCGGCGCGGTCATGGCCTCCCCGCCCCTTCGAGCTCCGGGCCGGCACTCCGAGGCCGGTGCTCGCGGCAGGCCTTCATGGCCTTCTCCAGGGTGCTCCGGCTGCCGTCACGCTTCCGCTGCTTGATCGTCACCCGGCCCTTCACCGGGTCCGCCACCTCCACCCCGTGCTCCCGCATGCACCGGGCGAACAGCACGGCCGTCTCCTCGGGACCGGGGCTCGGCTCCGAGCCGGCCCGCGCGCTCCCGGAACCTTTCCCGCCGGGCTCCGTGCTCCCGGTGGCCGGGGCGGGCCTCTCCTGTTCGCCGCCGCCTCCGCAGCCGGTCAGGGTCACCGTCAGAGCTGCCGTCAGCGTCAGCGGCAGTGCCTTCAGGGCAGTACGGGTGCGTATGCGCATCGTCGCGTCTCCTCCTGCGGGGCCGGTGGGATTCCGGCCGCTCGGGGGTGATGCAACGCAGTGAGTGGTTTCCGCGCGGTTTCCATGCCGCCCGGGGACGCCTCAGCGGCGTCCCCGTCGGCTCCCGCGCGGGGCGGCGGTCACCAGCCGCGGGCGCGCCATTCGGGCAGCTGCGGGCGCTCGGCGCCCAGGGTGGTGTCCTTGCCGTGTCCGGGGTAGACCCAGGTCTCGTCCGGCAGCGCGTCGAAGAGCTTGGTCTGGACGCCGCCGATCAGCTCGGCGAAGGCCACGGGGTCGGCGTTGGTGTTGCCGACCCCGCCCGGGAAGAGACAGTCGCCGGTGAAGACATGGGGGTGACCGTGCGGATCGTCGAAGATCAGCACGATCGAGCCGGGGGTGTGGCCCACGAGGCGGCGCGCGGTCAGCTCCACCCGGCCGACCCGGATCACATCGCCGTCGTGGACCGGCACATCCGTCGGCACCGGGATGCCCTCGGCGTCGTACGCCCCCGCGTAGGTGCGCGCGCCGGTGGCGGCGACCACTTCGGCGAGCGCCTGCCAGTGGTCGCCGTGGCGGTGGGTGGTGACGACGGAGGCGATGGAGTCCGCGCCGATCAGGGTCAGCAGCGTCGTCGCGTCGTTGGCCGCGTCGATCAGCAGCTGCTCACCGGTGGCCCGGCAGCGCAGCAGATAGGCGTTGTTGTCCATCGGGCCGACCGAGACCTTGGAGATGATCAGGTCGGTCAGCTCGTGCGCGTCCGCGGGGCCGCCGGTGGTCACCACTCCGCTGTACGTCATGGGGGAAGCCTATAGCGGCGGCAGCGTCGGCAGCAGGGGTTCCGGAGCCTCGGCGAGGACCAGCAGACCCGCCCCCGGGCGGCGGCCGGCGAGCCAGCCGACCAGCTCGGGCACGGGGCCGCCGACCGTCAGGGGCGTGCCCCGGTCGCCGCCGGTGGACCAGCGGCCGAGACCGCCGTCGGCGACGAGGCTGGTCGGCGGGGTGTCGGCGTGTCCGGCGAACCGCTGGGCGAGGAAGCCGATCTCGCGCAGCAGGAAGTCCTGGGGGAGGTCCTCCAGCTCATGGCCGATGTCCAGGTCGACATGGTGCAGCTCGATCTCCACGAGTCTGCGGAACGGGAGACGGGCCGCCGTGTCGGTGACCCCGTTGCGCAGGGTGACCGTACGGCTCCAGTCGGCGGGCAGGGCGGCCACGGCCCGGAGCCGGGCGTCGCTGTCGCGCAGATCGGCGAGCTGGACGTCGAGCGGGCGGCCCGCGCCGCGCTCGATGTCCTCGTCGCGCGCCGCGGCGCTCCGGTACATCGGGCGGCCCTGGAGAACATTCGCGAGCGCGTCGGCGTTACGGGAGAGATGGGCCAGCACATGTCCCCGGGACCAGCCCGGGAGCCGTGACGGCGCGGCGAGCCGTGCGTTGTCAAGGGAAGCGACTGCGGTGAGCAGCCGTTCGGTGGCCTTGTGCAGTGAGGCCAGGTCACGCTGGTGGTCGATCATGCGGCCGACGATAGTCGCGCCACACGTTCGGGTGAAGGTGGTTGCCGACCACCGTAATTCGAATGTACGTGCTATAGCCTGGAGCGAGGCATCCTTGGTTGTCGGGGCCTCTCCCCGCCAAGCCCAGCCGTCTCAGGACGCAGGACTCCAGAACCGCAGAACCGCAGGAATCCCAGGACTGTCAGGACCCGACCCTCAGACTTCAACAGGGTCCTCACTCCTCAAGAATCTGAAAGAAAGGTGCGGACCCGGCGTGGCCGACCGTCTCATCGTTCGTGGCGCTCGTGAGCACAATCTCAAGAACGTCTCGCTCGACCTCCCCCGTGACTCGCTCATCGTGTTCACGGGGCTCTCCGGGTCGGGCAAGTCCTCGCTCGCCTTCGACACGATCTTCGCCGAGGGCCAGCGCCGCTATGTGGAATCGCTGTCCTCGTACGCCCGCCAGTTCCTGGGGCAGATGGACAAGCCGGACGTCGACTTCATCGAGGGCCTCTCCCCGGCCGTCTCCATCGACCAGAAGTCGACCTCGCGCAACCCGCGCTCCACGGTCGGGACCATCACCGAGGTGTACGACTACCTCAGGCTGCTCTTCGCCCGGATCGGCAAGCCGCACTGCCCCGAGTGCCGCCGTCCGATCTCCCGCCAGTCGCCCCAGGCGATCGTGGACAAGGTGCTGGAGCTGCCCGAGGGCAGCCGCTTCCAGGTGCTCTCGCCGCTGGTGCGCGAGCGCAAGGGAGAGTTCGTCGACCTCTTCGCCGACCTTCAGACCAAGGGGTACAGCCGGGCACGGGTGGACGGGCGGACCATCCAGCTCGCCGAGCCGCCGACACTGAAGAAGCAGGAGAAGCACACCATCGAGGTGGTCGTCGACCGCCTCACCGTCAAGGGCGGTGCCAAGCGCAGGCTGACCGACTCGGTCGAGACCGCGCTCGGCCTCTCCGGCGGCATGGTCGTGCTCGACTTCGTGGATCTCCCCGAGGACGACCCCGAGCGCGAGCGGATGTACTCGGAGCATCTCTACTGCCCCTACGACGATCTCTCCTTCGAGGAGCTGGAGCCCCGCTCCTTCTCCTTCAACTCGCCCTTCGGAGCCTGCCCCGACTGCACCGGCATCGGCACCCGGATGGAGGTCGACCCCGAGCTGATCGTGCCCGACGAGGAGAAGTCCCTCGACGAGGGCGCGATCCACCCCTGGTCCCACGGACACACCAAGGAGTACTTCGGACGGCTGATCGGCGGGCTCGCCCAGGCGCTCGGCTTCTCCACCGACATGGCCTGGGCCGGACTGCCCCAGCGGGCCCGGAAGGCCCTGCTGTACGGCCACAAGACCCAGGTCGAGGTCCGCTACCGCAACCGGTACGGCAGGGAGCGGGCCTACACCACCCCCGCCTTCGAAGGCGCCGTCCAGTTCGTCCGCAGGCGGCACCAGGAGGCCGAGAGCGACTCCAGCAGGGAGCGCTTCGAGGGCTATATGCGCGAGGTGCCCTGCCCCACCTGCCAGGGCAGCCGGCTCAAGCCCATCGTCCTCGCGGTCACGGTGATGGACAGGTCCATCGCCGACGTCTCCGCCATGTCCATCAGCGAGTGCGCCGAGTTCCTCGGCAGGCTGAAGCTCAACGCCCGTGACAAGAAGATCGCCGAGCGGGTGCTCAAGGAGGTCAACGAGCGGCTGAAGTTCCTGGTCGACGTCGGCCTGGACTATCTCTCGCTCAACCGCGCGGCCGGCACCCTCTCCGGCGGCGAGGCCCAGCGCATCCGGCTCGCCACCCAGATCGGCTCCGGTCTCGTCGGCGTGCTCTACGTCCTGGACGAGCCGTCCATCGGACTGCACCAGCGCGACAACCACCGGCTCATCGAGACCCTCGTACGCCTCCGGGACATGGGCAACACGCTCATCGTCGTGGAGCACGACGAGGACACCATCAAGATCGCCGACTGGGTCGTGGACATCGGCCCCGGCGCGGGCGAGCACGGCGGCAAGGTGGTGCACTCCGGCCCCTTGAAGGAGCTGCTCTCCAACGAGGAGTCCATCACCGGGCAGTACCTCTCCGGAAAGAGGTCCATCCCGACGCCCGAGCTGCGGCGGCCCGCCGACCCCGGCCGGCTGCTCACCGTCCACGGCGCCCGGGAGAACAATCTGCGGGACATCGACGTCTCCTTCCCGCTCGGAGTGCTCACCGCCGTCACCGGGGTCTCCGGCTCCGGCAAGTCGACGCTGGTCAACGACATCCTCTACACTCACCTCGCCCGTGAGCTGAACGGCGCGAAGTCGGTGCCCGGCCGGCACACCCGGGTCGACGGCGACGACCTGGTGGACAAGGTCGTCCATGTCGACCAGTCGCCCATCGGCCGTACCCCGCGCTCCAACCCCGCCACCTACACCGGCGTCTTCGACCATGTCCGCAAGCTCTTCGCGGAGACGATGGAGGCCAAGGTCCGCGGCTATCTCCCCGGCCGCTTCTCCTTCAATGTGAAGGGCGGCCGCTGCGAGAACTGCTCCGGCGACGGCACCATCAAGATCGAGATGAACTTCCTGCCGGATGTCTACGTCCCGTGCGAGGTCTGCCACGGCGCGCGCTACAACCGGGAGACCCTGGAGGTCCACTACAAGGGCAAGTCCATCGCCGAGGTGCTGGACATGCCGATCGAGGAGGGCCTGGCGTTCTTCGAGGCAGTCCCCACGATCGCCCGTCATCTCAGGACGCTCAACGAGGTCGGCCTCGGCTATGTCCGTCTCGGACAGTCCGCGCCGACGCTCTCCGGCGGTGAGGCGCAGCGGGTGAAGCTCGCGAGCGAGCTCCAGAAGCGCTCCACCGGCCGCACGGTCTATGTGCTGGACGAGCCGACGACCGGTCTGCACTTCGAGGACATCAGCAAGCTGATCACGGTGCTCTCCGGCCTGGTCGACAAGGGCAACACGGTGATCGTCATCGAGCACAACCTCGATGTGATCAAGACCGCGGACTGGGTCGTGGACATGGGTCCCGAGGGCGGCAGCGGCGGTGGCCTGGTCATCGCCGAAGGCACCCCCGAGGAGGTCGCCGGGGTCCCGGCCAGCCACACCGGGAAGTTCCTGCGGGACGTCCTGGACCCGGAGCGGGTCAGCGACGCCACCGGGCCCTCCCGCCGGACCGCCGGGAAGGCCGCCCCGCGCAAGACCACCGCCCGCAAGACGGCGGCGGGCACGGCGACGGCGAAGAAGGCGGCGAAGAAGACCGCCGCGGCCGAGGCCGCCGTGAACGACACGCCCGTCAAGAAGGCGGCCGCCAGGAAGACCGCCGTACGGAAGACGGCCGCCGCCAGGAAGACGGCGACGGCGCGCACCCGCAAGGCCTGAGGCCGGGCCGGGCTGCTCCCCGGCTTCCCGCTTCCCGTACGGACCCCGTCCGGGAAGCGGGAAGCCGGGCAAGCAGGGGCTCCGGGGGAGCCGGGGGCTCGCTCAGCCGCGCAGCTCGTCCGCGTACGGCGGCTCCGCGCCGGGGCGGGAGCAGGTGATCGCGGCGGCGCGGGCGGCGAAGCCCAGCAGCTCCCGCCAGGCGGGCCCGTCCAGCGCCGCCAGTCCGTCGGCCGACAGCGCGCCCCGGGAGTCCAGGGCGTGCAGCAGGGCCGCGTTCACGGTGTCCCCGGCACCGATGGTGTCCGCCACGGTCACCGGGACCGCCGGAACCGAGACCTCCGTCCCGCCCCTGGTGCGTACCGTCAGCCCCCGCGAACCCCGGGTGAGGACCACGGCGGCGGGGCCCCGGGGGCCGTCCGGCACCCCGCCCAGCCAGCGGGCGTCGTCCTCCGACAGCTTCAGCAGCGTGACATCCGGCAGCCAGCTCGCGAACCGCTCGCGATAGGCGTCCGGATCCGGGATCAGCCCCGGCCGGACATTGGGGTCGAGCAGGGTGAAGAGCCCGCGCCGGGCCTCCCGCCGCAGCAGCCGCTCGTACGCGCTCGCACCCGGCTCCAGCACCAGCGAGCAGGTGCCGAACGCCACCGCGCGCGCCGGGGCCGGCAGTGCGGACGGCAGCTCGAAGAGCCGGTCCGCACTGCCCTCGGCGTAGAAGCCGTACCCCGCGGAGCCGTCCGCGCCCACGGCGGCGACCGCCAGCGTCGTCGGCTCCGGGCCGCGCGCCACCAGCGAGGTGTCGACGCCCGCCGTGCGCAGCCCGGCGAGCAGCGCCTCGCCGAAGCCGTCCGTGGACATCCGGGAGCAGAAGGCGGCCCGCGCGCCGAGCCGCCCCAGCGCCACGGCGGTGTTGTACGGCCCGCCCCCGGGCCGGGGCAGCAGCGCCGGCAGGGGCCCGCCGCCCCCGGGTCCGTCCCTCAGCGGGACCAGGTCGATCAAGGATTCTCCGGCGACGACGATCACGGCTCCGAACGTAGCCCATCGCCGCCGCCGCGCGGGAGCGAGCCCGCCCGCCGGCCGGCGGCGGCCCGTCGGTATTGTCAGGGTCTGCCGCCATCGCGGTGCCGATGGCGGCCCAGCGGCGCGACCGCTGCCGCCACCGCCCCAGACCAGCACTCTGAACAGTGGAGTTCTCATGTCCGGCCTCTCGCCCGCCGCCCGCCGCACCGTGCTGAAAGGCGCGGCCCTCGCCGGAACAGCCGGCCTCGGGGCCGCCGCGTGCGCCCCCGGGGAAAGAGCGGCCCGTCCCAAGAACCCCGTCCCGACCGCGCCCGTCGATCTGGGCGAGGCCGACGCCGTGCCGGTCGGCGGCGCGATGCTCTACCGCGAGCAGCGGCTGCTCGTCAGCCGGCAGGCCGAGGGGCAGTACAAGGCGTTCAGCGCCCAGTGCACCCACGGCGGCTGCGTACTGACCAAGATCATCGCCAATGAGGGCAAGTGCCCCTGCCACGGCAGCCGCTTCGATGTGAACACCGGCAAGGTGGTGTCCGGCCTGGCGACCGTGGACCTCCCCGAGGTCCAGATCAAGACCGAGGGCGGCATGCTCATCGCGGGCCCCGACGCCTGAAGCTCCCGACGTCTGACGGACCCGACTGACGGCCCCGGCCGGGAATCAGTCCCAGTCCCAGTCGATCCCCAGGATCCCCGGCCGTACGCCCTGCTCGACCAGATGGACCGTACGGTGCCGCCCGCCGAGCGTCAGATCCGTCCGCGCGCCGCGCGGCGCGCCCGTGGTGGCCTGGGCGAACCGTCTGCACCGCACCGGCAGCGCCTGCTCGTCGAAGCGGACCCGCAGGACGTACTGCCCGCCCGCGTAGGTGAAACCCCGGACGTACTCGGTGCTCGGCCCGCCGGTCCCGTCCTCGAAGCCGTACCCGAAGAAGTGCGTCTCGCCCGCGCGCAGCCGCGCGTCGAAGAGCAGCTCCGCGACGACCACACCGGTCTCCCGGTGCCAGCGCACCCGCCCCGTGCGGCAGTTCTCCAGCGCGGTCACCCGCACCCGGGCCGGATCGCACCCCGGGTCGCCGTGGTGGATGGCGAGATAGCGGTCCACCCCGTCCCGGTGGGCCCGTACGGCGTGCTGGGACTCGCGGCCCAGCAGCTCCCGGTCCGCGCCTATCCGCACCCGCTCGTGGTGGCCCACGGTGTGCAGCCCGCCGTCCGAGGGCGCTTCCAGATCCGCCAGCAGCCGCTCCACCGTGGCCGACATCTCCATCAGCGAGCGGTACGAGCGCGCCGCCGGGCGCTCCACGTCCCCGCGCCCGCCGCCCTCGCCGGCGCCGAGCAGCCGGGTCAGGGAGTTCCCCGGGAGTTCGAGGACCTCCTCCAGGGCGCGCACCGCCCGCAGCGACTCGGGGCGCTGGGGCCGCCGCGCCCCCTGCTGCCAGTAGCTGAGGCTGGTCACCCCGACCTTGATGCCCCGGTGCGCCAGATGGTGCTGCACCCGCTGGAGCGGCAGCCCCCGCACCGCGAGCGCCGCCCGCAGCGCGAGATGGAACGGGCCGGTGTGCAACACCTGCGCCAGATCGGCCTCGGTGTGGCCCATGGGAATCCTCCAGTGGCGTCGGGCGGCACTGCGCGTCAAGTCGGCGGGGGAACTTCCGTGAACGTTCACGACGGGGCCGGTCCCGGCGGGCGGTGGGCGATGGCGGCCCAGGTGGGACAGGAGGGGCGCGTTCACATCCCGCCCGCCGCGTTCACAGCTCCGTACCACCCGCATTGAAGCGTGTTGACCTGCTCCCGACAAGGACTGATGCTCAACCGCAGCGTCCGGACGCGCTCCTCCACCCCCACCCTTCCCTCAGGGAGGAACGCGATGCGCAGTATCAGAAGACGGCTCGCCGCCGTGGCGGCGGTCCTCGCCGCGATTGTCACCCTGCCACTGTCCTCGGCCACCGCCGCCACCCCCGGCGACCGGTCCGAACGGCTCGCCGCCACGGCGTCCGCCGAATCCGGCGACGTCGGGGCCCTGGCCTGGAAGCGGCTCAATCTGACCATGCAGGCACAGCTCAAGACCAACTGGTGCTGGGCCGCGGGCGGCAACACCATCGCCGCCTACTTCGGCAAGAACTACTCGCAGAACCAGTTCTGCAACGCCTCCTTCAACCGCCAGCAGGGCACCGAGTGCCCCAACAACCAGGCGACGCTCGGGAATGTGCAGACCGGGCTGCGCTGGGCCGGGGTCAGCCCCGGCTCCTACATAGGCGACTGGCTGCGCTACTCGGCCGTGCAGACCGAGATAGACGCCAACCGTCCGATCGAGACCCGGATCCAGTGGTCCAGCGGCGGCGGTCACATGCATGTCATCTACGGCTACGACACGGCCAACAGCTGGGTCTACTGGGGCGATCCGTGGCAGACCAGCGACCGCTACAACTGGGCCTCGCACTCCTGGTACGTGAACAACAGCTCTTTCTCCTGGACCCACTCGCTCTACCGGATCGGGGCGTGAGCGCGATGAAGCGGACCTCGCGAATCGCCGGAGCCTCCCTCGTCGCCTGCCTCGCGCTCGGCGGCCTGGGCACGGGCACCGCCAACGCGGCCACCGGAGCCGGGGAAGCCCCCGCACCCTCGGCCAAGGACCTGGCGGCGGCGCGCGGCGCGGCCACCGCCCCCGCCACGATGGAGACGCTCTCCCGCTTCTTCGCCCGCGACGGCGCGGTGGCGCGGTCGGCGGCCTCGCCCCGTGCCGAGGGGGCGACCGTCCCGCTGCGCACCCTCGCACCGGAGTTCGTGGCCGGGAAGGCGGGCGCGCCCGTCGCCCGTACCGAGTTCCTGGCGACCCAGGCGCTCTCGTCGGACGGTCAGCGGGCGTCGGTGTGGGCCGCCCGCCAGGGCTCGACCTGGCAGGTGGTCAACATCGCCACCGGTGACGACGAGTTCCGCTACACCCGGCAGGGCGAGCGCAGGCTCCCCGGCGGCACGGTCTTCCGCGAGCCGCAGATCGACGCCTGGTACGTGAGCAAGGGGACGAAGGTGCTCCCGCTGGACGAGGACGCCACCCGGGCGGTCGGCGCGAAGGGCACCACCCTCGCCGCCTACCGGGACCGGGTCCGGGCCGCCTACGCCGACAAGCTGCCCGGCTCCGGCTACGCGAAGAAGGGCGTGGCCGGCGGCTACGGCCCCGCCGGCTCGGCACCCCAGAACGCCGCGGGGCAGGAGGCCGCGCCCGCCGCCCCCGCCGGGGCCGACCGGGCCGTCCGGGCGGCTTCCCCCGAACCGGACAACGCCGCGCTGACCGTCACCTCGGTCGCGGCGGGGGCCGGCGGGGTCCTCGCCCTCGCCCTCTGCGCGCTCACCGCGCTGCGGCTGCGCCGCCGCGCCTGAGCCGCGACAGGCCGCGACCGGGCCGCGCCCGAGCCGCGCCCGAGCCGCCCCTGAGCCGCACCCGTGACTCCCGGCCACCCCGGGAGACGAGCCCCCTCCAGGGAACGAGCGCCCGCCGCCCTCACCGGCGGCGGGCGCTCGCCGCGCTGCCGCCGTGCCGACCTGCGAGACCGCCGGAGAGGATCGCGCTGTCAGTCCCCGCAAGTAGGGTGGACGACATGGCAGACCCCTCCAGCTACCGTCCCAGGCCGGGAGAGATCCCTGACTCCCCGGGGGTCTACAAATTCCGCGACGACCACCGCCGGGTGATCTACGTCGGGAAGGCGAAGAGCCTGCGCCAGCGGCTCGCCAGCTACTTCCAGGACGTGGCGAATCTCCACCCGCGCACCGCCACCATGGTCACCACCGCCGCCTCGGTGGAGTGGACGGTGGTCTCCACCGAGGTCGAGGCGCTCCAGCTGGAGTACACCTGGATCAAGGAGTTCGACCCCCGGTTCAACGTCAAGTACCGCGACGACAAGAGCTATCCCTACCTCGCCGTCACCCTCGACGAGGAGTTCCCCCGGGTCCAGGTGATGCGCGGGGCCAAGCGCAAGGGCGTGCGCTACTTCGGCCCCTACGGCCACGCGTGGGCCATCCGCGAGACCGTCGATCTGATGCTCCGTGTCTTCCCCGTGCGCACCTGCTCCGCCGGAGTCCTCAGGAACCACCAGCAGAAGGGCCGCCCCTGCCTCCTCGGTTACATCGGGAAGTGCTCCGCGCCCTGCGTCGGCCGGGTCACCTCCGAGGAGCACCGCGAACTGGCCGAGGAGTTCTGCGACTTCATGGCCGGGCGCACCGGGGCGTACATCCGCCGGCTGGAGAAGCGGATGACGGAGGCGGCCGAGGAGATGGAGTACGAGCGGGCCGCCCGGCTCCGTGACGACATAGAAGCCCTCCGGCGCGCCCTGGAGAAGAGCGCGGTCGTGCTCGCCGACGCCACCGACGCCGACCTGATCGCCGTCGCCGAGGACGAGCTGGAGGCCGCCGTCCAGATCTTCCACGTCCGGGGCGGCCGGGTGCGCGGGCAGCGCGGCTGGGTCACCGACAAGGTCGAGGCGGTGGACACCGCCGGCCTGGTCGAGCACGCGCTTCAGCAGCTGTACGGCGAGGAGCGCGGCGAGGCGGTCCCCAAGGAGGTCCTGGTGCCGGCCCTCCCGGAGGAGGCGGCGGCGGTCAGCCAGTGGCTCGGCGAGCGGCGCGGCTCGCTGGTCTCCCTGCGCATCCCCCGGCGCGGCGACAAGAAGGACCTGATGGAGACGGTCCAGCGCAATGCCCAGCAGGCGCTGGTGCTGCACAAGACCAAGCGCGCCAGCGACCTCACCACCCGCTCCCGGGCGCTGGAGGAGATCGCCGAGGCCCTGGACCTGGACTCCGCGCCGCTGCGGATCGAGTGCTTCGACATCTCCCACCTCCAGGGCGAGGACGTCGTGGCCTCGATGGTGGTCTTCGAGGACGGGCTTCCGCGCAAGAGCGAGTACCGCCGCTTCCAGATCAAGACCTTCAGCGGCCAGGACGACGTCCGCTCCATGCACGAGGTGATCAGCCGCCGCTTCCGGCGCTATCTCGCCGAGAAGGACAGAACGGGGGAGTGGATCGGCGCGGACACCCCCGGGGAAGCGGACACCACCGCGGGCCCGCCCTCGGGCCCGGCCGCCCCCGAGGGCGCTCCCGGCGCCGTCGCCCGGGCCCTCCAGGACGAGGGGCGGCCCAAGCGCTTCGCCTACCCGCCCCAGCTCGTCGTGGTCGACGGCGGCCAGCCCCAGGTCGCCGCGGCCCGCCGCGCCCTCGACGAGCTGGGCATCGACGACGTCGCCGTCTGCGGGCTCGCCAAACGGCTGGAGGAGGTCTGGCTGCCGGACCAGGACGACCCGGTCGTCCTGCCCCGCTCCAGCGAGGGGCTCTATCTCCTCCAGCGGGTCCGCGACACCGCCCACGACTTCGCCATCCGCTACCAGCGCTCCAAACGCACCAAGCGCATCCGCACCAGTCCCCTGGACGCGGTCCACGGCCTCGGCGAGACCCGCAAGCAGACGCTCATCAAGCATTTCGGCTCGATCAAGCGGCTGCGACAGGCGACAATCGAACAGATCTGCGAAGTACCCGGCGTGGGCCGGAAGACCGCGGAAGCCGTGGTCACCGCCCTCGCCCAGGCGGCCCCGGCCGCCCCTGCCGTGAATACGGCAACAGGAGAGATCATTGAAGAGAACGACGGGGGCAGCACATGAACGAGCACGACACAGACGGAGCAGCAGACGTGAGTACGGGCACCACCACCGAGCCCGGCGGGACCGCCGAGGCGGCCATCCCCGAGCTGGTCATCATCTCGGGAATGTCCGGCGCCGGGCGCAGCACGGCCGCCAAATGTCTTGAGGACCTCGGCTGGTTCGTCGTCGACAACCTGCCGCCCGCGCTGATCCCCACCATGGTGGAGCTCGGCGCGCGCTCACAGGGCAATGTCGCCCGGATCGCCGTGGTCGTGGACGTCCGGGGCCGCAGGTTCTTCGACAACCTCCGCGAGTCCCTGGCCGACCTCGCCGCCAAGCAGGTCACCTGCCGGATCGTCTTCCTCGAATCCTCCGACGACGCCCTGGTCAGGCGCTTCGAGTCGGTGCGCAGGCCCCATCCGCTCCAGGGCGACGGCCGCATCGTCGACGGCATCGCCGCCGAGCGCGACCTGCTGCGCGAGCTGCGCGGCGACGCCGACCTGGTCATCGACACCTCCAGCCTCAACGTCCACGAGCTGCGCGCCAAGATGGACGCCCAGTTCGCGGGCGACGAGAAGCCGGAGCTGCGGGCCACCGTGATGTCCTTCGGGTTCAAGTACGGACTGCCCGTCGACGCGGACCTCGTGGTGGACATGCGCTTCCTGCCCAACCCTCACTGGGTCCCGGAGCTGCGCCCCTTCACCGGTCTCAACGAGGAGGTGTCGAACTATGTCTTCAACCAGCCGGGGGCCAAGGAGTTCCTCGACCGCTACACCGAGCTGCTCCAGATGATCGCCGCGGGCTACCGCCGCGAGGGCAAGCGGTACGTGACCGTCGCCGTCGGCTGTACGGGCGGCAAACACCGCTCGGTGGCCACCTCCGAGAAGCTCGCCGCCGCGCTCGTCGCGGCCGGCATCGAGACCGTGGTCGTCCACCGGGACCTGGGGCGCGAGTGACCGCACGCTCCCTGCGCCTGCGTCGGCTGCGCAGATCCGTCACGCCCACCAGCCGCAGACGCGGCGCACAGCCCAAGGTGGTCGCCCTCGGCGGCGGCAGGGGGCTCTCCGCCTCGCTGGCGGCCCTGCGCCGGATCACCGGCGATCTCACCGCCGTCGTCACCGTCGCCGACGACGGCGGCTCCAGCGGCCGGCTCCGGGAGGAGCTGGGCGTGCTGCCCCCGGGGGATCTGCGCAAGGCGCTCGCGGCGCTCTGCGGCGACGACGACTGGGGACAGACCTGGGCCCGGGTGATCCAGCACCGCTTCCAGTCCCAGGGCGAGCTGCATGAGCACGCGGTCGGCAATCTGCTGATCGTGGCCCTCTGGGAGCAGCTGGGCGATCATGTCCAGGCCCTGGATCTGGTGGGCCGGCTGCTCGGTGCGCACGGCCGGGTGCTGCCCATGTCGGCGGTGCCGCTGGAGCTCCAGGCGCTGGTGCGCGGCCATGATCCGACGCGCCCGGACGATGTCGACATCGTGCGCGGTCAGGCGACGGTCGCCCTCACCCCCGGGGACGTCCAGTCCGTGCACCTCGTGCCGAACGATCCGCCCGCCGTTCCGGAGGCCGTGGCCGCCGTGCTTGACGCCGACTGGGTGGTTCTGGGGCCCGGATCCTGGTTCTCCTCGGTGATTCCCCATCTGCTGGTGCCCGAGCTGCTGGACGCGCTGGTGGAGACCAAGGCCCGCCGGGTTCTCTCCCTCAATCTCGCCCCCCAGCCAGGCGAGACAGAAGGTTTTTCCCCGCAGCGTCATTTGGAGGTTTTGGGACGACACGCGCCTAAACTCACCCTGGACGTGGTGCTGGCCGACGAGGCCGCCGTGCCCGACCGCGATTCTCTCGCCGACGCCGCCAAACGCCTCGGCGCCGCGGTCGAGCTGGCCCCCGTGGCCTCGCCCGACAGCGTTTCCAAGCACGATCCGGAGCTGTTGGCCGCCGCGTACGACCGTATTTTTCGGATGCATGGAAGGATCGGCCCATGGCGATGACGGCAGCGGTGAAGGACGAGATTTCCCGGCTCCCCGTCACCCGGACCTGCTGCAGAAAGGCGGAGGTCTCGGCGATCCTGCGGTTCGCGGGCGGGCTGCACCTGGTGAGCGGGCGCATTGTGATCGAGGCCGAGCTGGACACCGGGATCGCCGCGCGCCGGCTCAAGCGCGACATCCTGGAGATCTTCGGCCATACGTCCGAGCTGATGGTGATGGCTCCGGGCGGGCTGCGCAGAGGCTCGCGGTACGTCGTGCGCGTGGTCGCGGGCGGCGACCAGCTGGCCCGGCAGACCGGGCTGGTCGACGGCCGGGGCCGCCCCATCCGGGGGCTGCCGCCGCAGGTCGTCTCCGGGGCCACCTGTGACGCGGAGGCCGCGTGGCGCGGTGCGTTCCTCGCCCACGGCTCGCTGACCGAGCCGGGCCGCTCCTCCTCGCTGGAGGTCACCTGCCCGGGCCCGGAGGCGGCCCTCGCGCTGGTCGGGGCCGCGCGGCGGCTCTCCATCGCGGCGAAGGCCCGCGAGGTGCGGGGCGTGGACCGGGTCGTCGTCCGTGACGGCGACGCGATCGGCGCGCTGCTGACCCGGCTCGGCGCCCATGAGTCGGTGCTGGCCTGGGAGGAGCGGCGGATGCGGCGCGAGGTCCGCGCCACCGCCAACCGGCTCGCCAACTTCGACGACGCCAATCTGCGGCGCTCGGCCCGGGCCGCGGTGGCGGCCGGGGCCCGGGTGCAGCGCGCCCTGGAGATCCTCGGCGAGGAGGTGCCCGAGCATCTCGCGGCGGCGGGGCGGCTCCGGATGGAGCACAAGCAGGCCTCGCTGGAGGAGCTGGGCGCGCTGGCCGATCCGCCGCTGACGAAGGACGCGGTGGCGGGGCGGATCCGCAGACTGCTGGCCATGGCGGACAAGCGGGCGCAGGACCTGGGGATTCCGGGCACGGAGTCCAACCTCACCGAGGAGATGGCCGACGGCCTGGTCGGCTGAGCCCCGGGGCCCCGCCCCACGGCCCCACCCCCAGGCCTCCGGGCCCGCACCCCTGACCGGGCGACCCCACCCGCCCGGCCCGGGCCGCACCTTCACCGAGCACACGATCACCGAGGCCGCCCGGGAGCGCGTCGAGGCCGACCCCCGGAGCACCGGGATCGTCGGCACCGCCTTCCGCGGCACGGCCCCGGCTCCGCACCGGAGACCAGGGCGCTGGACGCCTTCCGGAAGCGCAACGGCTCCCGGCGGCGGCCGGCCCGCCCGCTCGGCCTGACCGGGACCACCGCTTCGGACGGCCCGAGGCCGCACCTCCGCCCCAGCTTCGGCACCGAGCCCGGCCACGGCGACCGCCGTGATCGAACACTCCGCGGCGAGTGACCACCGGGTGCGCCCGAACGGTCGCCCAGAGTGGCTTTGCCCGCTCATTAGGGAAGGCCTCCGCGCAGGTGAGGACCGTCTGACGGCCCTACCGGGTGGTACGGGTCACGGGGGCCCCTTCCGGGCCCTCTGATGTCACCTGGAGGCCCTCAGAGAGGTAGGGTCGTAAGCGGTCGGGGACATCCCATACAACTCGCCGGCAGTCAAAACCCGGCGTACCAACGAGGAGATCGGTTCGTGACGATCCGCGTAGGCATCAACGGCTTTGGCCGCATCGGTCGTAACTACTTCCGCGCGCTGCTGGAGCAGGGTGCTGACATCGAGATCGTGGCTGTCAACGACCTGGGTGACACTGCGACCACGGCGCACCTGCTGAAGTACGACACCATCCTGGGCCGTCTCAAGGCCGAGGTCAGCCACACCGCCGACACGATCACCGTGGACGGCCGCACCATCAAGGTGCTCTCCGAGCGCAACCCCGCGGACATCCCCTGGGGCGAGCTGGGCGTCGACATCGTCATCGAGTCGACCGGCATCTTCACCAAGAAGGCCGACGCCGAGAAGCACATCGCCGGCGGTGCGAAGAAGGTCCTCATCTCGGCTCCGGCCAAGGACGAGGACATCACCATCGTGATGGGCGTCAACCAGGACAAGTACGACGCGGCCAACCACCACGTCATCTCGAACGCGTCCTGCACCACCAACTGTGTGGCGCCGATGGCGAAGATCCTCGACGAGAACTTCGGCATCGTCCGCGGTCTGATGACCACGGTCCACGCCTACACCAACGACCAGCGCATCCTGGACTTCCCGCACTCCGACCTGCGTCGCGCCCGCGCCGCCGCGGAGAACATCATCCCGACCACGACGGGTGCCGCCAAGGCCACCGCCCTGGTCCTCCCGCAGCTCAAGGGCAAGCTGGACGGCATCGCGATGCGCGTTCCGGTTCCCACCGGCTCGGCCACCGACCTGGTCGTCGAGGTCTCCCGCGAGGTCACCAAGGACGAGGTCAACGCCGCGTTCAAGAAGGCCGCCGAGGGCGAGCTCCAGGGCATCCTGGCCTACACCGAGGACCAGATCGTCTCCTCGGACATCGTCAGCGACCCGGCCTCGTGCACCTTCGACTCCTCCCTGACCATGGTTCAGGAAGGCAACTCGATCAAGATCCTCGGCTGGTACGACAATGAGTGGGGCTACTCCAACCGCCTCGTGGACCTCACGGTCTTCGTCGGCGAGCAGCTCTGAACACGATTTTGAAAGCTCAGTGATGTGAGCGACGGGGCTCGACCAGCGCACACCGGCGCTGCTCGGGCCCCGTGGCACGTCCAGCCATCCGAGGAGTCCCGTCCATGAAGACGATCGACCAGCTTCTTGCCGAGGGGGTCGCGGGCCGCCGGGTATTCGTCCGCGCCGACCTCAATGTGCCGCTCGACGGCACTGTGATCACCGACGACGGCCGTATCCGCGCCGTCGTGCCGACCGTCGCCAAGCTCGCCGAGGCGGGCGCGCGCGTCGTCGTCGCCTCCCACCTGGGCCGCCCCAAGGGCGCTCCGGACCCGGCCTTCTCGCTGGCCCCCGCCGCCGCGCGGCTCGGCGAGCTGCTCGGCGCCGAGGTCGCCTTCGCGACCGACACCGTCGGCCCCTCCGCCACCGAGACCGTCGCGGGCCTCGCCGACGGCCGCGTCGCGGTCATCGAGAACCTCCGCTTCAACCCCGGCGAGACCAGCAAGGACGACGCCGAGCGCGCCGCCTTCGCCGAGCAGCTCGCCGCCCTGGCCGATGTGTACGTCGGCGACGGCTTCGGAGCCGTGCACCGCAAGCACGCCTCCGTCTACGACCTCCCCGCCCGGCTCCCGCACGCGGCCGGTCATCTGATCGCCACCGAGGTCGGTGTGCTGAAGAAGCTCACCGACGACGTCCGGCGGCCGTACGCGGTCGTCCTCGGCGGCGCGAAGGTCTCCGACAAGCTCGGTGTCATCGACCATCTGCTGGACCGGGCCGACCGCATCCTCATCGGCGGCGGCATGGTCTACACCTTCCTCAAGGCCCAGGGCCACGAGGTCGGCCGCTCGCTGCTCCAGGAGGACCAGATCCCGGTCGTCCAGGAGTATCTGGCGCGCGCCGCGGAGAAGGGCGTGGAGTTCGTCCTCCCCGTCGACGTCCTGGTCGCCTCCGGCTTCCCGGACCTGAAGACCAAGGCCCCGGCCCACCCCACCACGGTCACGGTGGACGCCATCCCGGCCGACCGGCTCGGGCTGGACATCGGCCCCGAGACCTCCAAGCTCTACGCTTCAAAGCTCGCCGACACGGCCACCGTCTTCTGGAACGGCCCGATGGGCGTCTTCGAGCACCCCGACTACGCCGAGGGCACCAAGGCCGTGGCCCAGGCGCTCATCGAATCCCCGGCCTTCACCGTCGTCGGCGGCGGGGACTCCGCCGCCGCCGTGCGGATCCTGGGCTTCGACGAGAATGCATTCGGCCATATTTCGACCGGTGGCGGCGCGAGCCTCGAATATCTCGAGGGCAAGACGCTTCCCGGGCTCGCCGCACTGGAGGACTGAAAACTCTCATGACCACTCGCACCCCGCTCATGGCGGGCAACTGGAAGATGAACCTCAACCACCTTGAGGCCATCGCCCACGTCCAGAAGCTCGCCTTCGCCCTGGCGGACAAGGACTACGAGGCCGTCGAGGTCGCCGTACTCCCGCCGTTCACCGACCTGAGGTCCGTGCAGACCCTGGTCGACGGCGACAAGCTGAAGCTCAAGTACGGCGCTCAGGACATCTCGGCGCAGGACTCCGGCGCGTACACCGGGGAGATCTCCGGCCTGATGCTCGCCAAGCTCAAGTGCGCCTATGTCGCGGTCGGCCACTCCGAGCGCCGGCAGTACCACGCCGAGTCCGACGAGATCTGCAACGCCAAGGTGAAGGCCGCGTTCCGGCACGGCATCACCCCCATCCTCTGCGTCGGCGAGGGACTGGACGTCCGCAAGGCCGGACAGCAGGTGGAGTACACCCTCGCCCAGCTCGACGGCGGCCTCAAGGACGTCCCGGCCGAGCAGGCCGAGACCATCGTGATCGCGTACGAGCCCGTCTGGGCGATCGGCACCGGCGAGGTCGCCACGCCCGAGGACGCGCAGGAGGTCTGCGGAGCGATCCGCGGCCGGCTCGCCGAGCTGTACTCGCAGGAGCTGGCCGACAAGGTCCGCATCCAGTACGGCGGCTCGGTCAAGTCCGGGAACGTCGCCGCGATCATGGCGCAGCCCGATGTGGACGGCGCCCTGGTGGGCGGCGCGGCGCTGGACGCCGAGGAGTTCGTCAAGATCGTCCGCTTCCGCGACCAGTGAGCACCGGCCGGGGCGAACACGCTCAGTGCGCGTCCGCCCCGGACAGGTCCACGCCCGTACGGCCACTGGGCACGCTCAGTGAGGGCCTTTCGCGACCGGTGAGTATGCCGTAGCGCGGATCCGTCGTACCCTTGCGGGGGCCTGAGGCTTTTCACCGAGCCCGGGCCCCCGTCGTCCGTAGATGTTCCAAGAGATTTGCCAGGAAGTAGGGTCCAGCCGTGGTTATGGGGTTCTCGATCGCCCTGATCGTCTTCAGCCTGCTGCTGATGCTGCTGGTGCTGATGCACAAGGGAAAGGGCGGCGGCCTCTCCGACATGTTCGGCGGCGGTATGCAGTCGTCAGTCGGCGGCTCCTCGGTCGCCGAGCGCAATCTCGACCGGATCACTGTGGTGGTCGGTCTGCTGTGGTTCGCATGCATTGTCGTACTTGGTCTGCTGATGAAGCTGGACAGCTGACCCACAGGCTTTCCCGTCCGGGCGGGGAGGTAACTCCAATACCTGGACGCGCGTTGGGCCTTACGTAGACTGAGGCACCGCGGCGCAGCCGCTGTGAGACGCTGTACAGCACCATCACGCAGGGAGTTACGACCGTGGCAAGTGGCAACGCGATCCGGGGAAGCCGGGTCGGGGCGGGGCCGATGGGCGAGGCCGAGCGTGGCGAGTCCGCGCCGCGTCTGCGCATCTCCTTCTGGTGCTCGAACGGGCACGAGACACAGCCGAGCTTCGCCAGCGACGCGCAGGTCCCTGACACCTGGGACTGCCCCCGCTGTGGGTTCCCGGCAGGCCAGGACCGGGACAATCCCCCGGACCCACCCCGCACGGAACCGTACAAAACCCATCTCGCCTATGTGCGGGAGCGTCGCAGCGACGCGGACGGCGAGGCGATTCTCGCCGAGGCGCTGGCCAAACTGCGGGGCGAAATCTAGGACTTACGGTCCGGCCGGGACACTTTCGAGTGCCCGGCCGGACTTTTTTCGCGCCCCGCGCACCCCGTGCGCCCCGTCCCCGCGCCGTGCGCCGGGGCAATTCGGCCGGGCCGCGCCGACCCCGATATTCCCGCTTCGCTCATAGCCGACGCCGCTCCGCCTTCACCACACCTCCATGTTTGATCAATTAGGTTGGAGGGGGCGAGAAGGCAGCCAGGTACAAGAGAAGCGAGCTGATGTTCCAGTGAACGCAAGCGGCCGTAAGCGGCTCAACCAGACTCCCGAGTGGACCGCGCTCGGCGAACACCGAGAGCGGATCGGGCGGACCACGCTGCGGGAGCTGTTCGCGGCCGACCCCGACCGGGGCGAGGAATACACCCTGCGCGTCGGTGACCTGCGTATCGACTACTCCAAGCAGCTGGTCACCGCCGAGACGCTGACGCTCCTGCGCGAGCTGGCGCTCGCCACCGAGGTGGCCGGGCTGCGCGACGCGATGTTCCGCGGCGAGAAGATCAACACCACCGAGGACCGCGCCGTCCTCCACACCGCGCTGCGCGCCCCCCGGGACGCCGTGATCGAGACCGACGGCGAGAACGTGGTCCCCGGGGTGCACGCCGTCCTCGACCGGATGGCCGTCTTCTCCGAGAAGGTCCGCTCCGGCGAGTGGACCGGACACACCGGCAAGCGCATCAGGAACATCGTCAACATCGGTATCGGCGGCTCCGACCTCGGTCCGGCGATGGCGTACGAGGCGCTCCGCGCCCACACCGCCCGGGACCTCACCTTCCGCTTCGTCTCCAATGTGGACGGGGCCGACCTCCACGAGGCGGTACGGGACCTGGACCCGGCCGAGACGCTCTTCATCGTCGCCTCCAAGACCTTCACCACCATCGAGACCATCACCAACGCCACCTCCGCCCGCGACTGGCTCCTCGCCGGGCTGAGCGCCGGTCAGGACGCCGTCGCCCGGCACTTCGTGGCGCTGTCGACCAACGCCGGCAAGGTCGAGGACTTCGGCATCGACACGGCCAACATGTTCGAGTTCTGGGACTGGGTCGGCGGCCGGTACTCGTACGACTCCGCCATCGGCCTCTCGCTGATGATCGCGATCGGCCCGGAGCGCTTCCGGGAGATGCTCGACGGCTTCCACCTCGTCGACGAGCACTTCCGGACGGCCCCCGCGGAGGCCAACGCGCCGCTGCTGCTCGGTCTGCTGGGCGTCTGGTACGGCGCCTTCTTCGACGCCCAGTCCCACGCGGTGCTGCCGTACTCCCACTATCTGAGCAAGTTCACCGCCTATCTCCAGCAGCTCGACATGGAGTCCAACGGCAAGTCCGTCGACCGCGAGGGCAACCCGGTCGACTGGCAGACCGGACCGGTCGTCTGGGGCACCCCCGGCACCAACGGGCAGCACGCCTATTACCAGTTGATCCACCAGGGCACCAAGGTCATCCCCGCCGACTTCATCGGCTTCGCCCGCCCGGCCGGCGACCTCCCGCCCGGACTGCTCGCCCAGCACGATCTGCTGATGGCCAACTTCTTCGCCCAGACGCAGGCGCTCGCCTTCGGCAAGACCCCGGAGGAGGTACGGGCGGAGGGCGTCCCCGAGGAGCTGGTCGCGCACAAGACCTTCCGGGGGAACCACCCCACCACCACCGTCCTCGCCGAGGAGCTGACCCCCTCGGTGCTCGGCCAGCTGATCGCGCTCTACGAGCACAAGGTCTTCGTCCAGGGCGCGATCTGGAACATCGACTCCTTCGACCAGTGGGGCGTCGAACTGGGCAAGGTCCTCGCCAAGAAGATCGAGCCCGTGCTGACCGGCGCGGCCGGGACCGAGGGGCTCGACAGCTCCACGGCCTCCCTCGTCGCCGCCTACCGCACCCTCAGAGGGCGCTGAGCCGGATGACCGAGGGGGAGGGGACGGTCCGGCTCCGGCCGCCGGAGAACGCGCTCGACCCGAGGGCCGTGAGCTGGTGGCGTACGCGAACGCTGGCCGTCACGGCCACGGCCGCGGGAACGCTCGCCGTACTCGGCTGGCTGATCGCCCCCGCCCGGCCCTGGCTGCTCTGGCCGGCGGCCGCGGTGGCCGTGCTCGGTCTGCTCCAGGCCGCCGTCGTCCCCGCGTGGCGCTACCGGGTGCACCGCTGGGAGACCACCGACGAGGCCGTCTACGTCCGCACCGGGGCGTTCCTCCAGCAGTGGCGGATCGCCCCGATGTCCCGGATCCAGACCGTGGACACCCTGCGCGGCCCGCTGGAGCGCTCGTACGGACTGGCCACGGTCACCGTCACCACCGCCTCCGCCAAGGGGGCGGTCACCATCGCCGGGCTCGACCACGAACTGGCGGCGGAACTCGCCCGCCGGCTGACCCGGATCACCCAGGAGACACCGGGGGACGCGACATGAACGAGGCGGGGGAGCCGGGCGGACCGAGCGGGCCCGGGGGGCCGGGAGAGCAGGGGCAGCCGGGAGAACCGGGCGACGGCTGGCGGCGGATAGACAAGAAGGCCCTCCTGGTCACCGGCGCGGTGATGGGCTCCGTCGCCGCCGGCCTCTGCCTCCCCATCCTGCTGGGGCTCTCCGGCGGCTCCTGGCTCGGCCCCCGGGCCCGGCGCGGCACCGGACTGCTCCTGCTGCTCGCCGGGGCCGCCCTGCTGGTGCTCGGCCCCGTCGCGGCCGAGTACATCAACTGGCGCAAGACCCGCTACCGCGTCGGACCGGACCGCGTCGAACTCCACACCGGGCTGTTCTTCGCCAAACGGCGCTCCCTCGCCCGCGAGCGGATCCGCACCGTCGACCTCACCGCCAACCCGCTGCTGCGCGTCCTCGGCCTGGTCAAGGTACGCATAGGCACCGGCGAACAGTCCGGCGGCGGCGAATCCACCCTGGTCCTCGACCCGGTCACCCGGTCCGAGGGAGAGCGCCTGCGCGCGGAGCTGCTGGTCCGGGCCGCCGCCCCGGGCGGCCACCGCGAGGGCGTCCTCGCCACCGTCGATCTGGGCTGGATACGGTACGCACCGCTCTCCTTCGTCGCCCCCGCCCTGGGCGGCGCGGCGGCCGGAGCGGTGATGCAGATCAGCGACTGGTTCGGGGTGCAGCACGAGGTCATCGTCGGCGTCGGCGACTTCTTCCGCGACACCTCCGTCACCATGATGATCCTGACGCTGGTGCTCGCCGCCCTCCTCGCGGGCGTCGTCGGCTCACTCGGCCTCTGGGTCGAGATGTGGTGGAACCACCGCCTGGAGCGCGAGCCCGGCGGCACCCTGCGGGTCCGCCGGGGGCTGTTCACCGTACGCTCCATCTCGATCGAGGAGCGCAGACTGCGCGGCGTCGAGCTGGTCGAGCCGCTGGGCGTACGGCTGGCGGGCGCGGCCCGGGTCGACGCCGTCGCCACCGGCATCGGCAGGGACGACCAGGACAAGCACGCCGACCTCCATGTACTGCTGCCGGCCGCGCCGCGCCCCCGCGCGGCGGCCGTCGCCGCGACGGTGCTGCGCGAGCCCGTCACCCCCACCGACGCCCCCCTCACCCGGCACCCCGGGGCGGCCCGCGCCCGCAGGCTGCGCCGGGCCCTGGCGGCGGCCCTGATCCTGCCCGCCCTGCTCACCGGCCTCGGCCTCTGGCTCACCCCCGTACTGCTCCACATCGCCGCGGGCTGCGCCGCCGTGGCCCTCCCGGCGGCCGTGCTGCTCGCCCTGGACGCCTACCGGAGCCTGGGCCACACCCTCAGCGGCGACTACCTCGTGGCCCGCTCCGGCACCTTCCGCCGCTCGACCGTGGCGCTCCAGCGCGCGGGGGTCATCGGCTGGGTGGTCAAGCAGTCCCTCTTCCAGCGCCGCGCGGGCGTCCTGACCGTCACCGCGACCACCGCCGCCGGAGCGGGCGCGTACGCGGTGCACGACGCGGACGACGCCGAGGGCCTCGTCTTCGCGAGCCGGGCCGTGCCCGGACTGCTGGAACCCTTCCTGGAGACACGGCCTCGGACACCGCCGCCGGGGCGGTAGGAGAACGACGGAGGCCCGGAACGCCGAACGGCGTTCCGGGCCTCCGTCGATCGGGCTAGGCCAGCGCCGGGGGGTACAGCGCGCGCGGCAGCTCGGCCGCGGCGGCGGAGTCGAGCAGCCACAGCGTGCGGGCGCGGCCTCGCGCTCCCGCCGCCGGGGCCTGGATCTCGCCCGCGCCGGAGAGGGCCATCGCCACGGCGTCGGCCTTGTCCTCGCCGGCCGCCAGCAGCCACACCTCGCGCGCCGCCCGGACGGCCGGGAGCGTGAGTGAGATACGGGTGGGCGGGGGCTTCGGGGCCCCGTGGACGCCGACCACCGTGCGCTCGGTCTCCCGTACCGCCGGAAGCTCCGGGAAGAGCGAGGCGACATGGGTGTCCGGGCCCACGCCCAGCATCAGCACATCGAACGTCGGCACCGGACCGTGGTCCTCCGGACCGGCCGCCGCGGCGAGTTCGGCGGCGTAACCGGCGGCGGCGGCCTCCACGTCCGCGCCGTACACGCCGTCCGACGGGGCCATCGCGTGCACCCGCGCCGGATCGACCGGGACGCTGTCGAGCAGGGCCGCGCGGGCCTGGGTCACATTGCGCTCCGGGTCCCCCTCGGGGAGGAACCGCTCGTCGCCCCACCACAGGTCCAGACGCCGCCAGTCGATCGCGTCCCGGGCCGGCGAGGACCCGAGCGCGGCCAGCAGGGCATTGCCGTTGCGACCGCCCGTCAGCACCACCGACGCCGTGCCGCGCGCGGCCTGGGCGTCGACGATCCTGGTGATCAGACGGGCCGCGGCGGCCTGCGCCATCAGCTCCTTGTCGTGGTGGACGACCAGCTGAGGAGTGCTCACTTGGCCGCCGCCTTCTTGGCGGGGGCCTTCTTCGCCGCCGCCGGGGCCTTCCCGGCCGGAGCCTCCGAAGCCTCCGGAGCGGCCACGGCCGCCGCGGCGGCCGGAGCGGCCGGAGTCTTCGCCGCCGGGGCCGGGGTGGCCACCCACTGCGAGGGCCCGTCGTCGCCCAGCCGGTCGACCCCGTACCGCAGGGCCGAGGCATAGGTGTCGTCCGGGTCCAGCCGGCGCAGCTCCTCCGCGATCAGCTCGGAGGTCTCCCGCCGCTTCAGCGCGACCGCCCGGTCCGGCTGCCCCTGGATGGAGAGGTTCGCCAGCGAACCGTCCGCCCGGTCCAGCACGACGGGACCGGCGCTGGTCTCCATCCGTACGGCGGTGAGCCCGGGCCCCGAGGACAGCGCCCGGCCGACCGGCACCCCCAGCCGGTCCGCCAGCCACATGGCCAGCAGCTCCACGCTCGGGTTGAACTCCTCGCCCTCCACCTCCACCGAGGTGACCTCGCAGACCACCTGGTCGAGCGCGGCGGCGAGCATCGAACGCCAGGGCGTGATCCGGGTCCACGAGAGATCCGTGTCACCGGGGGTGTACGCCTCGGCGCGCGCGGACAGCTCCTGGATCGGCTGCTCGGAGGCGTAGGTGTCGGTCACCCTGCGCTGCGCCAGCGCGCCCAGCGGGTCCTTGGCCGGGTCGAGCGGCGCGGCCACCGGCCACCAGACGACGACCGGGGCGTCCGGCAGCAGCAGCGGCAGGACCACCGACTGGGCGTGCTCGGTGACCTCCCCGTACAGCCGCAGGATGACCGTTTCGCCGGTGCCCGCCTCCGCGCCCACGCGCACCTCGGCGTCCAGGCGCGCCTGCGCCCGGGCCCGGGGGGTGCGCGAGACGCGCTTGATGACGACGAGGGTCCGCGAGGGGTGCTCGCGGGAGGCCTCATTGGCGGCGCGGAGCGCGTCGTACGCGTTCTCCTCGTCGGTGACGATGACCAGGGTCAGCACCATGCCGACGGCCGGGGTGCCGATCGCCCTGCGCCCCTGCACCAGCGCCTTGTTGATCTTGCTGGATGTGGTGTCCGTAAGGTCGATCTTCATGGCCGGCGCCAGCTCCGTCCGTCTCGTGCGAGCATTTCGTCCGCCTCGACCGGACCCCACGTCCCCGACGCGTACTGCGCGGGCTTGCCGTTCTTCTCCCAGAACTGCTCGATCGGGTCGAGGATCTTCCAGGACAGCTCGACCTCCTCGACCCGGGGGAAGAGGTTGGAGTCGCCGAGCAGCACATCGAGGATGAGCCGCTCGTACGCCTCCGGGCTGGACTCGGTGAAGGACTCGCCGTAGGCGAAGTCCATCGACACGTCGCGCACCTCCATCGAGGTGCCCGGGACCTTGGAACCGAAGCGCAGGGTCACGCCCTCGTCCGGCTGGACCCGGATGACCAGGGCGTTCTGCCCCAGCTCCTCGGTGGCGGTGTGGTCGAAGGGGGAGTGCGGGGCGCGCTTGAAGACCACCGCGATCTCGGTGACCCGCCGGCCCAGCCGCTTGCCGGTACGGAGGTAGAACGGCACCCCGGCCCAGCGCCGGTTGTCGATCTCCAGCTTCACGGCCGCGTAGGTGTCGGTCTTCGACGCGGGGTCGATGCCGTCCTCCTGGAGATAGCCGACGGCCTTCTCGCCGCCCTGCCACCCCGCCGCGTACTGCCCGCGCACGGTGTTCTCGCCCAGGTTCTTCGGCAGCCGTACGGCGCCCAGCACCTTGGTCTTCTCCGCCGCGAGCGCGTCCGCGTCGAAGGAGGCGGGCTCCTCCATCGCGGTCAGCGCGAGCAGCTGGAGAAGGTGGTTCTGGATGACGTCACGCGCCGCGCCGATGCCGTCGTAGTACCCGGCCCGGCCGCCGATGCCGATGTCCTCGGCCATCGTGATCTGGATGTGGTCGACATAGGACCGGTTCCAGATCGGTTCGAACAGGGTGTTGGCGAACCGCAGCGCCAGAATGTTCTGGACGGTCTCCTTGCCCAGATAGTGGTCGATCCGGAAGACCTCGTTCGAGGGAAATACCTCGTGCACCACCTTGTTGAGCTCCACCGCGGAGGCCAGGTCGTGCCCGAAGGGCTTCTCGATGACCGCCCGTCGCCAGGAGTTCTCCTGCTGATCGGCCAGCCCGTGCTTCTTCAGCTGCTGGACGACCTGCGGGAAGAACTTCGGCGGCACGGAGAGGTAGAAGGCGAAATTGCCGCCCGTCCCCTGCGCCTGGTCCAGCTCGGCGATGGTCTTCTTCAGGGTCTCGAAGGCCTCGTCGTCGTCGAAGTCGCCCTGGACGAAACGCATCCCCTGGTTGAGCTGCTGCCAGACCTCCTCACGGAAGGGGGTACGGGCATGAGCCTTGACTGCGTCATGGACCTCCTGCGCGAAGTCCTCGTCCTGCCACTCCCGGCGGGCGAACCCGACCAGGGAGAAACCCGGCGGCAGCAGTCCGCGGTTGGCCAGGTCGTACACGGCGGGCATCAGCTTCTTGCGCGACAGGTCGCCGGTGACACCGAAGATGACCAGGCCCGACGGCCCCGCGATACGCGGGAGCCGTCGGTCTGCGGCGTCACGGAGTGGATTGGCGTCGCCAATACCGGACACGGTGGTCAGCCCTCCGAAGGGGCGAGGCGCTTCAGCTCCGCCTCGGTCGACTTGAGCAGGTCGTTCCAGGCCGACTCGAACTTCTCCACGCCCTCGTCCTCCAGCTGCTGGACGACCTGGTCGTAGGAGATGCCGAGGGCCTCCACGGCCGCGAGCTCGGCGCGCGAGGCGTCGTAGGTGCCGCGCACCGTGTCGCCGATGATCTGCCCGTGATCGGCGGTGGCCTCCAGGGTCGCCTCCGGCATGGTGTTCACCGTGCCGGGCGCGACCAGGTCGTCCACGTACAGCGTGTCCTTGTAGGCCTTGTCCTTCACACCGGTCGAGGCCCACAGCGGACGCTGCTTGTTGGCGCGCGCCCGGTCCAGCTCCGCCCAGCGCTCGGATCCGAAGACCTCCTCGAACGCCTCGTACGCCAGCCGGGCGTTGGCCAGACCGGCCTTGCCGCGCGCGGCCTTGGCCTCCGGCGTGCCCAGCGCGTCGATGCGCGCGTCGATCTCGGTGTCCACCCGAGAGACGAAGAAGGAGGCCACCGAATGGATCTTCGAGAGATCCAGACCGCGGTCCTTGGCCTTCTCCAGACCCGCCACATAGGCGTCCATCACCGCGCGGTAGCGCTCCAGCGAGAAGATCAGCGTCACATTGACGCTGATGCCGAGGCCGATGACCTCGGTGATCGCCGGCAGACCCGCCTTGGTGGCGGGGATCTTGATGAGGGTATTGGGGCGGTCCACCAGCCAGGCCAGCTGCTTGGCCTCGGCCACCGTCGCCGCCGTGTTGTGGGCCAGACGCGGGTCCACCTCGATGGAGACCCGGCCGTCCTGGCCCTCCGTGGCGTCGAAGACCGGCCGCAGAATGTCGGCGGCGTCGCGCACGTCCGCCGTCGTGATCATGCGAATGGCTTCCTCGACGGTCACCTTGCGCGCGGCCAGCTCGGTGAGCTGCTGCTCATAGCCGTCGCCGCTGCTGATGGCCTTCTGGAAAATCGACGGGTTGGTGGTCACACCCACCACATGCTGCTGGTCGATCAGCTCGGCCAGATTGCCGGACGTGATCCGCTTGCGCGAGAGGTCGTCCAGCCAGATCGCGACGCCTTCGTCGGAGAGGCGCTTCAGTGCATCAGTCATAAGAATGGCAACTCCTGATTGGAACGGTATACCGGCGTCAGCGCGCGGAGGCTTCCAGAGATTCCCGTGCGGCGGCGGCGACCGCGTCCGCGGTGAATCCGAACTCACGGAACAGCACCTTGCCGTCCGCCGAAGCGCCGAAGTGCTCCAGGGAGACGATGCGTCCGGCGTCGCCCACGAAACGGTGCCAGGTCAGACCGATACCGGCCTCCACCGCCACCCGCGCACGCACGGCCGGGGGCAGCACCGAGTCCCGGTACTCCTGGTCCTGCTCGTCGAACCACTCCACCGAAGGCATCGAGACCACCCGGGTGGGCACCCCGGCGGCCTGGAGCTGCTCGCGCGCCTCCACGGCCAGCTGCACCTCGGAGCCGGTGCCGATCAGCACCACCTCGGGCGCGCCGCCCTCGGCCTCGAACAGCACATAACCGCCGCGGGCGGCGTCCTCGTTGCGCTCGTACGTCGGCACGCCCTGACGGGTCAGCGCCAGACCGTGCGGAGCGCCCACACCGAATTCCTTCGTGTACCGCTTCAGGATCTCGCGCCAGGCGATCGCGGTCTCGTTGGCATCGGCCGGACGGACGATGTTCAGCCCCGGAATGGCGCGCAGCGAGGCCAGGTGCTCCACCGGCTGGTGGGTCGGACCGTCCTCGCCCAGACCGATCGAGTCGTGCGTCCAGACATAGGTCACCGGCAGGTGCATCAGCGCGGAGAGCCGCACCGCGTTCCGCATGTAGTCGGAGAAGACCAGGAAGGTGCCGCCGTAGATACGGGTGTTGCCGTGCAGCGCGATGCCGTTGATCACGGCGGCCATCGAGTGCTCGCGGATGCCGTAGTGGATCGTGCGGCCGTACGGGTCGGCCTCGGGCAGCGGGTTGCCCTTCGGCAGGAACGAGGACGTCTTGTCGATCGTCGTGTTGTTCGAGCCCGCGAGGTCGGCGGAGCCGCCCCACAGCTCGGGCACGACCGCGCCCAGCGCCTGGAGGACCTTCCCCGAGGCGGCGCGGGTGGCGACGCCCTTGCCGGTCTCGAACTCCGGGAGCTTCTCCTCCCAGCCGGCCGGCAGCTCGCCCGCGCGGATCCGGTCGAACTCGGCGGCGCGCTCCGGGTTGGCGGTGCGCCAGGCGGCGAAGGTCTTGTCCCACTCGCCCTTGGCCTCACGGCCCCGGTCCAGCGCGGCCCGCGTGTGCGCGATGACCTCGGCGGAGACCTCGAAGGACTGCTCGGGGTCGAAGCCCAGCACCCGCTTGGTGGCCGCGACCTCCTCGTCGCCCAGCGCCGAGCCGTGCGCGGCCTCGGTGTTCTGCGCGTGCGGGGCCGGCCAGGCGATGATCGACCGCGCCGCGATGAAGGAGGGGCGCTCGGTCTCGGCCTGCGCCGCCTTCAGCGCGCGGTACAGACCCGCCGGGTCCAGATCGCCGTTGGCCTGCTGCTCGACACGCTGGACGTGCCAGCCGTACGCCTCGTAACGCTTCAGGGTGTCCTCGGAGACCGCGGTCTCCGTGTCGCCCTCGATCGAGATGTGGTTGTCGTCCCACAGCAGCACCAGGTTGCCCAGCTTCTGGTGCCCCGCCAGCGAGGACGCCTCGGCGGAGATGCCCTCCTGGAGGCAGCCGTCACCGGCGATGGCCCAGATGGTGTGGTCGAACGGCGAGGTGCCGGGCGCGGCGTCCGGGTCGAACAGGCCGCGCTCGTAGCGGGCGGCCATCGCCATGCCCACGGCATTGGCGACACCCTGGCCCAGCGGTCCGGTCGTCGTCTCGACACCCACGGTGTGCCCGTACTCCGGGTGACCCGGAGTCTTCGAGCCCCAGGTCCGGAACGCCTTGAGGTCGTCCAGCTCCAGCCCGAACCCAGCCAGGTACAGCTGGATGTAGAGGGTGAGCGACGAGTGGCCGGCGGAGAGGACGAACCGGTCGCGCCCGGTCCAGTCCGCGTCTGCGGGGTCGTGTCGCATCACTTTCTGGAACAGCACATAGGCGGCGGGCGCGAGGCTCATGGCCGTACCGGGGTGGCCGTTGCCGACCTTCTGTACGGAATCCATGGCCAGGACTCGGGCGGTATCGACGGCCCGCTGGTCCAGATCGGTCCAGTCGAGGTCTGTGGTGGTCGGCTTGGTGCTCACCCTGGGTCAGGGCTCCTCTCCACATGTCTCCATGTAACGCCCCGGTGACACGGAAGCACCGGGCGCTGTCGAGCCTACCCGCGCCATGAGCTATGGCCTGTCCAAGCTGCGACGGGCGGGCGGACCGACGGCGGCTCAACACGACCCCACCCCCGTGCGGGGCGACGCATGCCCAGCCTCTAAAGTGTGGTCGTACGCGCAAGTCGTATCCGGGCCTTCAGGCATCTCCTCATGCGCCCCGGGGCTTGCTGGAGTCTCTGTCAGGGGTGTACGTGACGGCCGTCGAATCCCGTCCAGCGGGGGGGCTTGGGACGAGCCCGGGCAACCGGCCGTTCGGGGCCCGCGTCAAGGCATTCGTGGCGCTGACCAAGCCGCGGATCATCGAACTGCTGCTGATCACCACGGTGCCGGTGATGTTCCTCGCCGCCCAAGGGGTGCCCGATCTGGTGCTGGTGCTGGTCACCTGCTTCGGCGGATATCTCTCGGCCGGCGGTGCCAACGCGCTCAATATGTACATCGACCGCGACATCGACGCGCTGATGGACCGCACGTCGCAGCGTCCGCTGGTCACCGGGATGGTCTCGCCGCGGGAGGGCCTGGTCTTCGGCCTCACCCTCGCGGTCGTCTCCACCCTCTGGTTCGGTCTGCTGGTCAACTGGCTCTCCGCCTGGCTCTCGCTCGGCGCGCTGCTCTTCTACGTCGTGATCTATACGATGATCCTGAAGCGGCGCACCTCGCAGAACATCGTGTGGGGCGGTATCGCGGGCTGCATGCCGGTCCTCATCGGCTGGTCGGCCGTGACGAACTCGGTCTCCTGGGCCGCCGTCATCCTCTTCCTCGTCATCTTCTTCTGGACGCCGCCGCACTACTGGCCGCTGTCGATGAAGGTGAAGGAGGACTACGCGCGAGCCGGTGTCCCCATGCTGCCGGTGGTCGCCTCCAACAAGGTGGTGGCCCGCCAGATCGTCCTCTACAGCTGGGTCATGGTCGCCGTCTCCCTGCTGCTCACCCCCCTCGGCTACACCGGCTGGTTCTACACGGCGGTGGCCCTGGCGACGGGCGGCTGGTGGCTCTGGGAGGCGCACGCGCTCCAGGCCCGCGCCAAGTCCGGGGTGACCGGCGGCAAGCTCAAGGAGATGCGGCTGTTCCACTGGTCCATCACCTATGTCTCGCTGCTCTTCGTCGCCGTGGCCGTGGATCCCTTCCTGCGCTAGCCGGCTTCGTCGCTCGAGCCCCCCGTCCTCTGGCCGGGGGGCTTACTCATGAGTAGCATCCGGTTCATGCCCATTACCCCGCATGCCGAGCGCAAGGCCGCCAGGCTCGCCAAGGAGATCGCCTCCTTCTCCCGTGCCCACGGCGGAGCCGAGGCCCAGCTCGCGTACCTCGGCCAGGCCGGCACCCGTATCGTCCTCGTCGGCGCGGACGGCGCCTGGGGAGACCTCGTCGCCCCGGACCACGCCGTCGCCGCCTCGGCGGTGGAGAAGGCCGGTGTCACCGTCCACGAGTCCTTCGACGGAGAGTTCGCCGCCAAGGTCCGCACCGGGCCGTACGAGTGGTCCCGGATGGCCGGGATCCAGCTCGGCGGCCCCTCGAACGGCTGAGCGCGCCCCGGGAAATCGCCACACAGAAGTAATAAAAGAAGCGGATTCCGCGCCGTCACCGGCAGGGAATCCGCTTCTTTCGGGGCTTCGGGGCTTCGGGTCTCAGACGTTGGAGAGTACGGGACCGGCCGGGGCCGGCACCGTGACCGCGGCCCGCGGGCGCTCCCGCAGGCTCAGGGCCAGGCGCACCACCGCGATCCACATCAGCGCGGAGCCGAGCATATGGGCGCCGACGAGGATCTCGGGGACCCCGGTGAAGTACTGGAGATAGCCGATCCCGCCCTGCGCCAGCAGCAGGATCAGCAGCTCACGGGCGCGCGCCCGGATGTCGTCCGGCGCGTCCACCACGCGCAGCACCAGCCACATCGCCACCGCCAGCGCGCAGACCAGCCAGGCGGAGGCGGCGTGCAGCTGAGCGGCGGCGGCCCAGTCCCAGGGCATGCGCTCCACATCGCTGCTGTCGCCGGCGTGCTTGCCCGAGCCCGTCACCGCCGTGCCCAGAGTGATCAGCGCCACCGAGGCGGCCACGATCGCCCAGGAGAGCCTGCGGACCGGGCGCGGGACCCGGGGGCGCGGTTCCGTGTCGCCCTCGCCGGCCCGGTGCCAGGTGATGACGGCGACCGTCAGCAGACCGTTGGCGAGCAGGAAGTGCCCGGCCACCGTCCAGGGGTTGAGCCCCGCCCACACGGTGATGCCGCCCAGGACCGCGTTGGAGGCCACGATCCAGAACTGGAGCCAGCCGAGCCGGGTCAGCCCGCGCCGCAGCGGCTTGGTGGAGCGGGCCGCGATGATGGCCCAGCCGACCGCCGCCGACAGCACATAGGTCAGCATCCGGTTGCCGAACTCGATCGCGCCGTGCCACCCCTGCTCGGCCGTGGCGAAGAGACTGTCGTCCGTGCACTTGGGCCAGGTGTCGCAGCCGAGACCCGAACCGGTGAGCCGGACGGCCCCGCCGGTGACGATGATGAGCACGCTCATCAGGACGGCGGAGAGCGCGGCACGCCGGACCGTCTCGGGTCGGGGCGTCCAGCGCCGGGCGATGAGAGCGAGGGGGGTCAGCACGGGAACAATCGTAGGCGGGGCCTTGTGCATGTTTTCACTAGGGGTGCGATTCCCCTGGTGAACGAGGCGTGGTCCGGCGTGCCGGGCCACATCTCGGGCGCTACTCCCAGCGGAAGAGGCGGCCCGCCGCGCCGAGGCCGAGCACCGCCCAGACGGCGAGGATGCCCAGCTCGCGCCAGGGCAGCGCCGCGCCCTCGCTCAGCACCTCGCGCAGTCCTTCCGAGAGCGCGGAGATCGGCAGCAGCGCGAGGACCGACTCCACCCCGTCCGGGAACTTCTCCAGCGGCACCATCACCCCGCCGCCCACCAGCAGCAGCAGGAAGACCAGATTGGCGGCGGCGAGCGTCGCCTCGGCCCGCAGGGTTCCGGCCATCAGCAGCCCCAGACCGCTGAAGGCGGCGGTGCCGAGGGCGAGCAGCAGCAGCACCGAGAAGGGGTCGCCCTTCGGCGACCAGCCGAGCGACAGGGCGATCGCCGTCAGCAGGGCGATCTGGATCAGCTCGGTGACCAGGACGGACAGCGTCTTGGCGGACATCAGGGCCCAGCGCGGCAGCGGCGAGGCGCCGAGCCGCTTGAGGACCCCGTACCGCCGCTCGAAGCCGGTCGCGATGGCCTGGCCGGTGAAGGCGGTGGACATCACGGCGAGGGCGAGCACCCCCGGCGCGAGGAAGTCGACCGGCTCGCCGGCACCGGTGTCGATGATGTCGACGGTCGAGAACAGCACCAGGATCAGGGACGGGATGACGACGGTGAGCAGCAGCTGTTCGCCGTTGCGCAGCAGCATCCTCGTCTCGAACGCGGTCTGCGCCGCGATCATGCGGCCCAGCGGAGCCGCCCCGGGCTTCGGGGTGTACGTACCGGCGCTCATCGGCGCAGCTCCTTGCCGGTCAGTTCGAGGAAGACGTCTTCCAGGGTGTGGCGCTCGACCGAGATGCCCTCGGGCATCACTCCGTGCTGCGCGCACCAGGAGGTGACGGTGGCGAGCAGCAGCGGGTCCACCCGGCCCGCTATCCGATAGGTGCCGGGGGTGGGCTCGGCCGCCTCGGTGCCGTCGGGGAGGGCCTTGAGCAGGGAGTTCACATCGAGTCCCGGCCGGCCGGTGAAGCGCAGGGTGTTCTCCGCCCCGCCCCGGCACAGCTCCTCCGGGGTGCCCCGGGCGATCACCCGGCCCGTGTCGAGGATCGCGACGTCGTCGGCGAGCTGCTCGGCCTCGTCCATGAAGTGGGTGGTCAGGATCGTGGAGACCCCGTCGGCGCGCAGTTCGCGCACCAGCTCCCAGGTGGCGCGGCGGGCCTGGGGGTCGAGCCCGGCGGTCGGCTCGTCCAGGAAGACCAGCTCGGGGCGGCCGACGACGGCCATCGCCAGCGCGAGCCGCTGCTGCTGGCCGCCGGAGAGCCGGCGGTAGGCGGTGCGGCCGCAGCTCTCCAGGCCCAGCCGCTCGATCAGCTCGTCCACATTCAGCGGGTGGGCGTGCAGCTTCGCCATGTGGCGGAGCATCTCCTCGGCGCGCGCGCCCGAGTAGACGCCGCCGGACTGGAGCATCACCCCGACCCGGGAGCGCAGCCGGGGCGCGTCGGCGACCGGGTCGAGTCCGAGGACCCTCACGGTGCCGGCGTCCGCGCGGCGGTAGCCCTCGCAGATCTCGACGGTGGTGGTCTTGCCGGCTCCGTTGGGGCCGAGGACCGCGGTGACCTTGCCATGGGCGATGTCGAGGTCGAGGCCGTCGACCGCGGTCTTCGATCCGTACCGCTTGACCAGGCCCCGGATCCGTACGACGGGCTCGCTGCGCATGCCCGGAAGTCTAGGCGGGCGCGCGGGGCGCTCGGAGCGCGGCCCCCGGTGACCCCGAGCGCGGCTGGCAATGCCCCGCCGAGGGGTGTAAACGGGCCGTACGGCCGATAGTCGACGGAGCGTCCGGATGACTTTTCCGCTGTGGTCCCCGCCCCCGGGTGCCGGCCGCCGATGGGCTCCCGGAGTCGAGAATCCGGGTAAAATACCTGCTCAGAGCCGGTCTGAGCGTCATTGGGCCGACCCCCTCCTTAGGTAACCCTAAGTGACGAAGCGCACCGCGCCGGGGGGCCTGCGGCGGTTGTCACTGCTCAATGAATTACGCAACAATGGTGTTGTGAAAAACGTCGGCGAGGGTTCTCACGAGGAACTCGCGACCGGATCGCGCGCCGATCACTCGACGCGCGACCGGGTCGCGCGTTCCGTGCTGGACCACGGCCCGTCCACCGTGGCCGATCTCGCCGCCCGTCTCGGGCTCACTCAGGCGGCCGTCCGCCGCCACCTCGACGCACTCGTCGCCGAGAATGTCGTCGAACCCCGTGAGCAGCGGATCTACGGAGCCCGCACCCGAGGCAGGCCCGCCAAGGTCTTCGTCCTGACCGCCTGCGGCCGGGACGCCTTCGACCAGTCGTACGACTCCCTCGCCGTCGACGCGCTCCGCTGGATCGAGCGCGCCGCGGGCGGGGGAGCGGCCGGCGAGGAAGCCGTCGCCGCCTTCGCGAGGCACCGGGCCGAGACACAGGCCGCGCCCTATCGCGAAGCGGTGGAGGCGGCGGCCCCCGAGGACCGCACCGAAGCACTGGCGAAGGCCCTGAGCGCGGACGGGTACGCTGCTACGGCGCGCAGCGCCCCCACCCCCCAGCAGGGCGAGCAGCTCTGCCAGCACCACTGCCCGGTCGCCCATGTCGCCGAGCAGTACCCCCAGCTGTGCGAGGCGGAGACGGAGATCTTCTCCCGCCTGCTCGGGACCCATGTGCAGCGTCTGGCCACCATCGCCCACGGCGACGGAGTGTGCACGACGTTCATTCCGCGCAGCAACACCACACCATCAGCATCTGCAAGCACGGCCGGGAGGAACCCCGCATGACTCTCCCCACGGAGACCGCCCACCCCGAACTGGAGGGGCTGGGCACGTATGAATTCGGCTGGGCCGACTCCGACGCGGCAGGCGCCGCTGCCAAGCGCGGTCTCTCCGAGGAAGTCGTCCGCGACATCTCGGGGAAGAAGAACGAGCCGGAGTGGATGCTGAAGCTGCGTCTCAAGGGCCTGCGTCTGTTCGACAAGAAGCCCATGCCCAGCTGGGGCTCGGACCTGTCGGGCATCGACTTCGACAACATCAAGTACTTCGTCCGCTCCACGGAGAAGCAGGCGGCCTCCTGGGAGGACCTGCCCGAGGACATCAAGAACACCTACGACAAGCTGGGCATCCCCGAGGCCGAGAAGCAGCGCCTGGTCGCCGGTGTCGCCGCGCAGTACGAGTCCGAGGTCGTCTACCACCAGATCCGTGAGGACCTGGAGGAGCAGGGCGTCATCTTCCTCGACACCGACACCGCGCTGAAGGAGCACCCCGAGCTCTTCCAGGAGTACTTCGGCACGGTCATCCCGGTCGGCGACAACAAGTTCGCCTCGCTGAACACCGCGGTCTGGTCCGGCGGCTCGTTCATCTACGTGCCCAAGGGCGTCCATGTGGACATCCCGCTCCAGGCCTACTTCCGTATCAACACGGAGAACATGGGCCAGTTCGAGCGGACGCTGATCATCGTCGACGAGGACGCCTACGTCCACTACGTCGAGGGCTGCACCGCCCCGATCTACTCCTCCGACTCGCTGCACAGCGCGGTCGTGGAGATCATCGTCAAGAAGGGCGGCCGCTGCCGCTACACGACGATCCAGAACTGGTCGAACAACGTCTACAACCTGGTCACCAAGCGCGCCGTCGCCTACGAGGGCGCGACCATGGAGTGGGTCGACGGCAACATCGGCTCCAAGGTGACCATGAAGTACCCGGCCGTCTACCTGATGGGCGAGCACGCCCGCGGCGAGACCCTGTCCATCGCCTTCGCGGGCGAGGGCCAGCACCAGGACGCCGGCGCCAAGATGGTCCACATGGCCCCCAACACCTCCTCGAACATCGTCTCCAAGTCGGTGGCCCGGGGCGGCGGCCGGACCTCCTACCGCGGTCTCATCGAGATCGGCGAGGGCGCGCCCGGCTCCAAGTCCAATGTGCTCTGTGACGCCCTGCTGGTGGACACCATCTCCCGCTCGGACACCTACCCCTACGTCGACGTCCGCGAGGACGACGTCTCCATGGGCCACGAGGCGACCGTCTCCAAGGTCTCCGAGGACCAGCTCTTCTATCTGATGAGCCGGGGCCTGACCGAGTTCGAGGCCATGGCGATGATCGTCCGGGGCTTTGTCGAGCCGATCGCCAAGGAACTGCCGATGGAGTACGCGCTGGAGCTCAACCGGCTGATCGAACTCCAGATGGAGGGCTCGGTCGGCTGACCCGGCCGTACCCCGGCGGGGCGGGCGAGACGAACGCCTGCCCCGCGAGCGACTGATTTCTTGACCCAGAAGGCAGAGAGAGAGCACGACGACAGCCATGGCTGAGGCTCAGAACATCCCGGCGGGATCCACCACCGCCGGCGCGATCGCGGTGGCCGCCGAATCGACCGTCGCCACCCGTATGAGTGCGCCCCCGTCCTTCGACGTGGCCGACTTCCCGGTACCGCACGGCCGTGAGGAGGAATGGCGCTTCACCCCGCTGGAGCGCCTCGCCGGTCTGCACGACGGCTCCGCCGTCGCCACCGGCGCGGTCAAGGTCGCCGTCGACGCGCCCGAGGGCGTCACCGTCGAGACCGTCGGCCGCGACGACGCCCGCCTCGGCAGGGCCGGCACCCCCGTGGACCGGGTCGCGGCCCAGGCCTACACCTCCTTCGAGCAGGCGTCGGTCGTCACCGTGCCCAAGGAGACCGTCCTCACCGAGCCGATCCGCATCGCGGTGCACGGCGAGGGCGGCGTCGCCTTCGCCCACCAAGTGATCGAGCTGGGCGCGTTCGCCGAAGCCGTCGTGGTCATCGACCACACCGGCGACGCCGTGCTCGCGGGCAATGTCGACTACCTCCTCGGCGACGGCGCGAAGCTCACCGTGGTCTCCGTCCAGGACTGGGACGACAAGGCCGTCCACGTCGCCCAGCACAACGCGCTGATCGGCCGGGACGCCTCCTTCAAGTCCGTCGTCGTCACCTTCGGCGGCGATCTGGTCCGGCTGCACCCCCGGGTCGCCTACGCGGCCACCGGCGGCGAGGCCGAGCTGTTCGGCCTGTACTTCACGGACAAGGGCCAGCACCAGGAGCACCGCCTCCTGGTCGACCACAACAACCCGCACAACAAGTCGAACGCCGTGTACAAGGGCGCGCTCCAGGGCGAGGGCGCGCACGCGGTCTGGATCGGCGACGTCCTCATCCGGGTCACCGCCGAGGGCACCGACACCTATGAGATGAACCGCAACCTCGTCCTCACCGACGGCGCGCGGGTCGACTCGGTGCCGAACCTGGAGATCGAGACCGGCGAGATCGTCGGCGCCGGCCACGCCTCCGCGACCGGCCGCTTCGACGACGAGCAGCTCTTCTATCTGATGGCCCGCGGCATCCCGGAGCAGGAGGCCCGCCGCCTCGTCGTCCGCGGCTTCTTCGCCGAGCTGGTCCAGCAGATCGGCCTGCCGGACGTCGAGGAGCGCCTCCTCGCCAAGATCGAGGAAGAGCTGGAGGCGTCGGTCGCATGAGTTTCGTCCGTGCCTGTGGCCTGAGCGAGCTGGACGAGGACACCCCCAAGCGGGTGGAACTCGACGGCGTTCCCGTCTCGGTCGTCCGCACCGAGGGCGAAGTCTTCGCGATCCACGACATCTGCTCGCACGCCAATGTCTCGCTGTCGGAGGGCGAGGTGGAGGACTGCCAGATCGAGTGCTGGCTGCACGGCTCCGCCTTCGACCTCCGCACCGGCAAGCCGTCCGGACTGCCCGCGACGCGCCCCGTCCCCGTATACCCCGTACAGATCCAAGGGGACGATGTGCTCGTCTCCGTCACCCAGGAGTCCTGAGTCACCCATGGCAACGCTTGAAATCCGCGACCTGCACGTCTCCGTCGAGGCCGAGAACGGCCCCCGGGAGATCCTCAAGGGCGTCGACCTGACCGTGAAGCAGGGCGAGACCCACGCCATCATGGGCCCCAACGGCTCCGGCAAGTCGACCCTGGCGTACTCGCTCGCCGGCCACCCCAAGTACACGATCACCGGTGGCCAGGTGACCCTGGACGGCGAGGACGTCCTGGAGATGAGCGTGGACGAGCGGGCCCGCGCCGGCCTCTTCCTCGCCATGCAGTACCCGGTCGAGGTTCCGGGTGTCTCGGTCTCCAACTTCCTGCGCACCTCCGCCACCGCCATCCGCGGCGAGGCCCCCAAGCTGCGCACCTGGGTGAAGGAGGTCCGCGAGGCCATGGAGCGCCTCAACATGGACCCGGCCTTCGCCGAGCGCAATGTCAACGAGGGCTTCTCCGGCGGTGAGAAGAAGCGCCACGAGATCCTTCAGCTGGAGCTGCTCAAGCCGAAGGTCGCGATCCTGGACGAGACCGACTCCGGCCTCGACGTCGACGCGCTGCGGATCGTCTCCGAGGGCGTCAACCGGGTCCGTGAGTCCGGTGAGGTCGGCACCCTGCTGATCACCCACTACACGCGCATCCTCCGCTACATCAAGCCCGACCACGTGCACGTGTTCGCGGGCGGCCGGATCGCCGAGTCCGGCGGCCCCGAGCTGGCGGACAAGCTGGAGGCGGAGGGCTACGAGTCCTACGTGAAGGGTGGCGTATCCCAGTGAGCGATGCCCGGAAGGGGCTCACCGGCCTCCTCGACACCGAGGCGATCCGCAAGGACTTCCCGATCCTCGACCGGGTCATCCACGGTGACAAGAAGCTCGTCTACCTGGACAGCGCGGCCAGCTCGCAGAAGCCGCGCCAGGTGATCGACGCGCTCAGCGGTTACTACGAGCAGCACCACGCCAACGTCCACCGGGGCATCCATGTCCTCGCCGACGAGGCGACGGCGCTGTACGAGGGCGCCCGGGACAAGGTCGCGGCCTTCATCAACGCGCCCAGCCGCGACGAGGTGATCTTCACCAAGAACGCCTCGGAGTCGCTGAACCTGGTCGCGAACATGCTGGGCTGGGCCGATGAGCCCTACCGGGTGGACCGCGACACCGAGATCGTCATCACCGAGATGGAGCACCACTCCAACATCGTCCCGTGGCAGCTGCTCGCGCAGCGCACCGGCGCGAAGCTGAAGTGGTTCGGCCTGACCGACGACGGCCGTCTCGACCTCTCCAACATCGAGGAGATCATCACCGAGAAGACGAAGATCGTCTCCTTTGTGCTGGTCTCCAACATCCTCGGCACGGTCAACCCGGTCGAGGCGATAGTGCGCCGCGCCCAGCAGGTCGGCGCGCTGGTCCTGATCGACGCCTCCCAGGCGGCCCCGCACGCCCCGCTGGACGTGCAGGCCCTCCAGGCGGACTTCGTGGCCTTCACCGGCCACAAGATGTGCGGTCCGACCGGCATCGGCGTGCTGTGGGGCCGCCAGGAGCTGCTGGAGGACCTCCCGCCGTTCCTCGGCGGCGGCGAGATGATCGAGACCGTTTCGATGAACTCCTCCACCTACGCGCCCGCGCCGCACAAGTTCGAGGCCGGTACGCCGCCGATCGCCCAGGCCGTGGGCCTCGGCGCGGCGGTGGACTACCTCAACGCCATCGGCATGGAGAAGATCGCCGCTCATGAGCACGCGATCACCGAGTACGCGGTCAAGCGCCTCCTGGAGGTGCCCGACCTGCGGATCATCGGCCCGGTCTCGGCCGAGGACCGGGGCGCCGCGATCTCCTTCACGCTCGGCGACATCCACCCGCACGACGTGGGCCAGGTGCTGGACGAACAGGGCATCGCGGTCCGGGTCGGCCACCACTGCGCGCGGCCGGTCTGTCTGCGGTACGGAATTCCTGCGACCACACGGGCGTCGTTCTATCTGTACTCCACGCCCGGTGAGGTCGACGCACTGGTCGACGGGCTGGAGCACGTCCGTCAATTCTTCGGGTAGAGCGGAGCCACTGTGAAGCTTGATTCGATGTACCAGGACGTCATCCTCGACCATTACAAGCACCCTCACGGGCGCGGTCTGCGGGACGGCGACGCCGAGGTGCACCATGTGAATCCCACGTGCGGCGACGAGATCACCCTGCGTGTGAAGTACGACGGCTCGCGCGTCGCGGACGTGTCCTACGACGGCCAGGGCTGTTCCATCAGCCAGGCCAGCGCGTCCGTGCTGAACGAGCTGCTGGTCGGCAAGGAGCTGGCCGAGGCGCAGAAGATCCAGGCGACCTTCCTGGAGCTGATGCAGTCCCGGGGCCAGATCGAGCCCGACGACGCGATGGAGGAGGTGCTGGAGGACGCGGTTGCGTTCGCCGGCGTCTCCAAGTACCCGGCGCGAGTGAAGTGCGCGCTGCTGAGCTGGATGGCGTGGAAGGACGCGACCGCCCAGGCTCTGGGAGACGGCGCTGAGAGGAAGACGGCATGACGGAGAACACGGGAGCGGCGCTGAAGCCGGCCTCGGAGGAAGAGGTCCGCGAGGCCCTCTACGACGTGGTCGACCCCGAGCTGGGGATCGACGTGGTCAACCTCGGGCTGATCTACGGCATCCACATCGACGACTCCAATGTCGCGACGCTGGACATGACCCTGACCTCGGCGGCGTGCCCGCTCACGGACGTCATCGAGGACCAGGCGAAGTCGGCGACGGACGGCATCGTCAATGAGCTGAAGATCAACTGGGTCTGGATGCCCCCGTGGGGCCCGGACAAGATCACCGACGATGGGCGCGAGCAGCTGAGGGCGCTGGGCTTCAACGTCTGAGCGATCGGCGTCGCGGCGATCGCCGTCCGGGCGATCCGGCAGCGCCGCAGTGGAACGGCCGCACCCACCAGGACCTCCTGGTGGGTGCGGCCGTTCCGCCGTTTCCGCTCCCCCTCCCGACTCCGAGGTCCGACCCGCCCATGCCCTTCACGCTGTGCCACCCCGCCGCCGTGCTGCCGCTGCTCAGGCCGCCGTTCGTGCCCGCCGCCCTGGTCGCCGGGTCCCTCGCGCCGGATGTCCCGTACTTTCTGAGCGGAGCGGTGCCGGTGACCGCCCAGTCCTGGTACGCGCCGTTCGTCAACGCCACCGAGACGCACGAGATCGCCGGAGCGCTCCTGCTGGACCTTCCCCTGACCGCCGCGCTGCTCGCGGTGTACTGGCTGGTACGGCGGCCCGTGGCCGCCCTGCTGCCCCGCCGGGCCGCCGTGGCACCGGTCCGGGGCCGTGATCCGCTCGCATGGGCCCGCCGCGCCGGATGGCTTCTGCTGTCGGCGCTGATCGGGGTGGCCACGCATCTGGTGTGGGACTCCTTCACCCACTGGGACGGCGAGGCCGTCGTCCGGATCGCCCTCCTCCGCGCCGAGGTGGCCGACGGGCTGACGGTGGCCCGGCTGGCGCAGCACCTCAGTACCGCCGTCGGCGCGGCCCTGATCGCGCTCTGGCTCTGGCGTCGCCGGAGCGCCCTCACGGCCCCGCCCGCCGACGGCGGTGCCGGTGGCGGCGGTCTGCCCCGCTGGGCCCGCCGCTCGATACCGGCGGCGCTGGCCGCCGCGACCCTCGCGGGCGCGCTGGTGCGCTGGTCCCGGCACACGGCCGAGAACCCCCACGGCCTCCCGCTGGAGAACACCCTCGCGGTCCTCGCCACCGGGGGCGGCGCGGCCTTCGCCGCGGCCCTCGTCTGCTACGCCGCCCTCTGGTGGCTGACCGGCCGCGGGCGGGTCGCCCGGCGCTGATGCGTACGCCCGTACACAACCATGTGTACACTTGTACGCATGGGATACGGACTACTCGCCGCGGCGATAGCGGCAGAGGTAGCCGGAACCACGGCCATGAAGTACAGCGAGGGATTCACCAGGTTCTGGCCCTCACTGCTGACCGTCGCCGGTTATCTGATCGCCTTCACGCTGCTGGCGCAGACACTCAAGACACTCTCGGTCGGCACCGCCTACGCCATCTGGGCGGGGGTCGGCACCGCCGCCGTCGCCACGATCGGCATGCTCTTCCTCGGCGAGGGGGCGAGCCCGGCCAAATTCGCCGGCATCGCCCTGGTGATCGCCGGAGTCGTGGTCCTGAACATGGGAGGCGCGCACTGATGACCCGCCGCTACGACCCGGACCGGCGACAGCGCATCATCGACGCCGCGGTCCGGGTCGTCGGACGCGGCGGGATCGACGCGCTCAGCCATCGCACCGCCGCCGCCGAGGCCGATGTGCCGCTGGGCTCCACCACGTACCACTTCGCCTCCCTGGACGAACTCCTGGACGCCACACTGCGCCAGGTCAACGAGAACTTCGCGGCGGCGGTGGTCGACAGCGAGGCGCTCATCGCCCCGGGGGCCGATGTCGCCGCCGAGCTGGCCCGGGTGATGGGCCGGTGGCTGGCGGGGGACCGGGCCAGGGTGGAGCTGGAGTACGAGCTGTATCTCGCCGCCCTCCGCCGCCCCGCCCTGCGGCCCGTCGCCGCCGAGTGGACCCGGGGCATCGTGGACGCCCTCGCCCCGCACACCGACGCCCCCACCGCGAGGGCGCTGGTGGCGATGGTCGACGGGATCTCTCTCCAGGTCCTGCTGACGGACACCCCGTACGAGGAGGAGTACGCCCGGGAGATGCTGGCCCGGCTGCTGGGGCCGGGGGCCGCCCGCGGCGGGCGGCCGTGAGACCGGTTGGCTCCCGGGGCGGACGCCGCGTTAGGTTCTCCCCATGACCGATACCACCGCTCCCCGCACCAACGGCGCCGTCGCCGCCGGCCTCGCGACACTCACCGCCGACGGCACCGTTCTCGACACCTGGTTCCCCGCCCCCCGGCTCGCCGCCGAGCCCGGCCCCGCCGGAACCGAGCGGCTCACCCCCGAGCGGGCCGCGGAACTCCTGGGCGCGGGCGCGGCCCGGGCGATCGGCCCGGACGCCCGCCGCGGCGTCGAGGTCGTCGCCGTGCGCACGGTCATCTCCTCGCTCGACGACAAGCCGCTCGACGCGCACGACGCCTACCTCCGTCTCCACCTGCTCTCGCACCGGCTGGTCCGCCCGCACGGCCAGAGCCTGGAGGGCGTCTTCGGGCTGCTCGCCAATGTCGCCTGGACCTCGCTCGGCCCGGTCGCCGTCGACGACATCGAGACGGTCCGGCTGAACGCCCGCGCCGAGGGTCTGCACCTCGCCGTGACCAGCATCGACAAGTTCCCCCGGATGACGGACTACGTCGCACCCAAGGGCGTGCGCATCGCCGACGCCGACCGGGTCCGCCTCGGCGCGCACCTGGCCGAGGGCACCACCGTGATGCACGAGGGCTTCGTCAACTTCAACGCGGGCACGCTCGGCACCTCCATGGTCGAGGGCCGGATCTCCGCCGGTGTGGTCGTCGGCGACGGCTCCGACATCGGCGGCGGCGCGTCCACGATGGGCACCCTCTCCGGCGGCGGCAATGTGATCATCTCGATCGGCGAGCGCTGCCTGATCGGCGCGGAGGCCGGGGTCGGCATCGCGCTCGGCGACGAGTGCGTGGTCGAGGCCGGTCTCTATGTCACCGCCGGCACCCGGATCACCCTGCCGGACGGAGCGATCGTCAAGGCGCGGGAGCTGTCCGGCGCGAACAACATCCTCTTCCGCCGCAACTCGGTGACGGGCGCGGTCGAGGCACGGCCGAACAACGCGGTCTGGGGCGGACTGAACGACGTCCTCCACAGCCACAACTAGCCACCGGCGTCTGTCCGGGCCGTCAGCTCCTCGTACGCCCGGAACAGCCCGTCGGCCGCCTCCCGGCCGGCGGGCTGGAGCGGGGCCCGTACCGCCCCCGCGCGCAGCAGCGCCTTCGCGGTCACCGCGCCCGGCAGCCCCGCCGCCATCATCAGCTCCGTCAGCGGCAGCACCAGCCGGTTCAGCTCCGCCGCCCGTGCCGTGTCGCCCGCGTCGAAGGCGTCGAGCACCGCCCGCAGCGGCTCCGGGGCGACATTGGCGACCGTACTGACGAACCCCGCGCCGCCCACCGCGTACAGCGGCAGATTCAGCTCCTCGCAGCCGGAGTAGTACGCGAGCGAGGTGCGCCCGATCACCTTGGCCGAGCCGAGCAGGTCGTACGCGCAGTCCTTGACGGCCACCACGCGGGGGTGGTCCGCGAGCCGCAGCACGGTCTCCACCTCGATCCGGGTGCCGGTGCGGCCCGGGATGTCGTACAGCATCAGCGGCAGCCCGGTCGCGTCCGCCACCGTGCGGAAGTGCGCCTCCACCGCCGCCTGCGGCGGGCGGCTGTAGTACGGGGTGACCACCAGCAGCCCGTCGGCCCCGGCCCGTTCGGCCGCGCGGGCCAGCTCCACCGTGTGCCGGGTGTCCGCGCTGCCCACGCCCGCCACCACGGGCACCGACTCGCCGACCGCCTCCCGCACCACTCCGATCAGCGCGGACTTCTCGGCGTCGGAGGTGGTGGGGGACTCGCCGGTGGTCCCGTTGAGCACCAGCCCCTCGCAGCCCCGGGCCACCAGACCGGCCGCGTGCCGGGCGGCCGTGCCGAGGTCCAGCGCGCCGTCCGCGGTGAAGGGGGTGATCATGGCGCAGAGTGCCCGGCCGAACGGGCGTGGTGTGGTCATGACCAAAGTCTCGGCCCCCATGACTCTGAAGGTCTACTTAGTTCTTCTTCCGTCCATGGTCAAGCAACGCTGAAAGGTTGATCAACTCGCTTGACCTCAAGTGAACTTGATGTCTGAGGCTGGTGTCCGGTGGCGCACCGCAGGGGCGCGCCCGACCGGAGGGGAACCCCGCCATGCCCGAGTCAGTGATCGTCCGTCCCGGCGCACGCCCCGGGCCGAACCGCCCCGACGCGGGCGTCATCAAGGTCTCCACCTGGGACGTGGGCGACCCCGCGCGGCAGCGCGCCGCCCTGGACGCGATCCGGCGGGCCTGGCTCGGCCGCGACTGGCCGGACGGGGGGCTGCTCTCGTACACCGTCCACCTCGGCGAGGACGGCCGGACCCTGCTGCACTACTCGCAGTGGGCGGACGAGGACGCCTACCGGCGCTTCTTCGACACCCACCGGGACCGGAGGAACGAGGAGATCGACGCCGCCGTCCCCGGGATCCGGCGGCTCGCGCTCGACTCGTACGAGCTGTACCGCAGCCACACCTCCCGCGCGGACGACCCCCGGGTGCCCGGCTGCGTCGTGATCGTGGAGGTCGAGTTCGAGGGCCCGGACCCGGAGCGGCAGCGGGAGTGGGTGGACACCGTCCTGAGCGCGCTGGCCTCGGACCCGGTGCTCGCTTCCGGCGGCGGCGCTCCGGAGGGCGGCGGCGAGCGCGATCCCCGTACGGCCGGGATCTCCGGCTTCTTCCACCTGGGCACCGACGGCCGGCGGGTGCTCAACTACGCCGAGTGGGAGAGCGCCGAACTCCACCGCGCCGCCCTCGCGACCCCGGGCTTCGCGGTCGGCTCGCCCACCGAGGAGTGGGAGCGCGTGGAGAACCACCCCGGGGTGCGCGGGGTGCGGGTGAACCGGTACACGCCCGGACTGAGCATCGGTCCGGGCGTGTGACACCGATGATTACGGGCGGAAGCGCAGCACCTGCGGGTCGTGGTCGCTGTTCTGGTCCGTGAACTCGGCGTTGATGTGGACGCTGTCGTAGCTGAAGTCGTCGATCGAGGGACTGGTCAGTATCTGGTCCAGCACCTGGCTGTTGCCCTGGTAGACATAGGAGTAACGATCCGCCCTGGGCAGCGACTTCACCGCCGCGTACAGCGCGCCGCCCGCGGTCAGCTCCTTCGTCGTCGCCGAGAACTCAAAGTCGTTGATGTCGCCGACGACCAGCACGTCCGCGCGCCGGTCGGTCTTGAGCACTTCCTTGACGAAGGTGTTCACCGACCGGGCCTGCGCCACCCGCTGGACCTCGGAGGAACGGTTCGGCGGCTGGCGGTGGGAGGTGAGGGCCTCGTCGCCGCCCTTGGAGCCGAAGTGGTTGGCGATCACGATGACCGGGCGGCCCCGGAAGGTGAACTCGCCCGCGAGCGGCTTGCGGCTGGACTCCCAGGCGCTGTTCCCCGGGTCGATCCGGCCCGGGGAGAGCGTCAGGGCCGCCCGGCCCCGCTCCCGTACGACGCCGGTCGCCGTGGTGGCGTCGCCGCCCGCGCGGTCGGTGAACGCCACCCGCTCCGGGTTGAAGAGGAAGACCTGGCGGATGTTGCCGCCGGGCTGGCCGCCGTCCTTGTTGTTCTCCGGGGAGACGGAACGCCAGTCGTACGCCGGGCCGCCCGCGGCGACGATCGCGTCCGTGAACTTCTTGACCGTCTTGTCGGCGGCGACCGTGCCGTCGTTCTTCGATCCGCTGTCGTCCTGGATCTCCTCCAGGGCCAGGATGTCGGGCGAGGCCAGATTCTCCACCACGGCCCTGCCCAGGGCGTCGAACTTCTCCTGGGGGTCGGACGGGTCCAGGTTCTCCACGTTGTACGTGGCCACCGCCAGTTCGCCGCGCCGCTGCGGCCGGGTCCTCTCGGCCTGAAGACCCCGGTCGGCGACCGTGCCGAGGGTCCGCGCGACCAGGGTGTAACCGCCGTACTGGCTGAAGTCGAGCGGGCCCTCGGTCCGGCCGGTCAGCACATCGCCGACGTTCGCCTTCGGGAAGGGCTGCTCGGCGGTCGGGATCAGCGACTGGATCTGGAGCCTGCCGGAGTTCTGGGAGGCGTACGAGCCGTACCGCGCGCCCCCGCGCACCGTGGGGTTCTCGTACGGCTTGACCGTCACCCAGAGCGCGGAGAAGGGGTCGGTCGCGCCGACGATCCGGGAGGTGTCGACGCGGACATTGACGCCCTCCAGGGACTCGTAGTAGTCGAGGGCGTACGCCTTCGGCCTCAGCGGGAGCGCGTTGACGCTGCCGCCCGCCGCGGGGTCGCCGGCCGGGGCGTAGGCGGAGGGCACCGAGCGGGCGGAGACGGTGACCGGGGCGGGCAGTTCGTTGCCGGCGGAGACCACGGTGACCGTCGGCCGGGTGATCTGGGTCAGCGACTGATTGCCGGAGGCCGTGCCGCCGGGGACGAACTCGGTGACCGTGCCGGAGACCAGCACCTCGTCGCCGGTCCTCACCGGCGGGGTGGAGCCGGAGCCGGTGAAGACGAAGACGCCCTCGCTGGTCGCCGGGTCGGCGTCGGGGGCGCTGTCCTGGAACCAGAATCCGCGCGAGGAGCCGTAGCCCCGCACGCCGGTGACGATGCCGGGGACGTCGGCGACCGGCCGGCCGGCCAGCGGGGAGATCCGGGTGGCGCCCTGGATGTCATGGATCCGGACGCCGGCCGCGGCGTCGCCCGCCGGCTCGGCCGACGCGGCGGAGCCGGTGAGCAGTCCGGCGGCGAGCGCGGAGGCGACGAGGGCCGCGAGGGCGGCGGTTCTCGGTACGGCGGAGGAAGGCATCGGGTTCTCCGGGATCGGGGTGGTGGGCCACGGGGTGGGTGGTGCGCGCTCCGCACGATGTGGCGCGAAGACGGCTCTACGCGCGTCAATCTCTTGGCTGGGCGGTGGACTTGTCAAGAGCTGCCGGATGTACGGCGGAAGGCGGGCGGCCGAAGAGCCGTACGCGCCGGGCCCGGGCGGCCGGCCGCGACGGTGCGGGCGGTGCGCGCCGGGTGTCCGGCCGGGCCCGCCCCGGGGGTGTCCGGTAAGCGTCCGACCGGGTGTCCGAGAACATCGGCAGGGCGTGGGGGAAGCGCGACCGGGCGGCGAAACCCGGTGAAATACGTCTACGCTGGAGAGCGCTCAGAGGCCCTGCCCACCCCCCTGTACGTCCCGATGTACGTCCCGAGGAGAAACAGCCAGATGCCCCAAGACGGTCCCTCCCTGCCGCCCGTACGGCTGCGCTCGGACGCGGAGCTGGCGCGGGACGCGCTCGCCGCCCCCCTGCTGACCAGGGCCGTGAGGCTCGCCCGCTGGGCAGGCCCCGGGACGCTGGTGGACGCGGGCGGCGAACTGGCCGAGGAGCAACTGGCCGCCGCGGCCGAGGAGCTGGGCCTGGGGGCCGACGAGGACGGCCCGGCGTTCGCGAGCGAGGCCTGGCGCACCGCCGTCGACGCCGGACTGGTGGAGGTCCGGGACCCGGAGGGGGACACCGGGCACGGCACGGCCGGCCCCGGCGAGAATCTCGCGCTGCTGATCTCCGGCGGCCCGCAGGACGTCCTCGCCATCTGGCTGGAGGCGCTGGAGGCCGTCCACGCGGACGCCATCGCCCCGCTGCTCGACGATCTCACCGACGCGATCGGCGAGGACGGCGAGATCGACCTCGGGATGCTGGAGTGGGACCCCGAGGCGGAGGCCGAGTTCCTCGACGGGGTCCTCGGCAATCTGTATCTGCTCACCGTCACCGACGACGGCCCGGTCGAGCAGCCGGTGCCGCTCCCCGCGCTCGCCGCCTCGATGATCGTCCCCGACGACATGGGCGAGCCCACCGACGATGTGCTGGAGCAGGTCTCGGACGCGATGATGCGGCTGGACGACCAGTTCCGGCTGCTGGAGCCGATCGGGCTGGTCGAGTACCAGCCGGTGGACGACGCCCTGATGGCCGAGGACGACGAGGGCGGCCCGGTCGACGACGACGAGGACGTCTCCCGGTACGGACTGGTCCGGCTCACCCCGCTGGGGCTGTACGGGATCAGGGCGCGGATGCTGGACGCGGGCATCGACGCGCCCGCCGTGGGCGAGCTGGCGGACAAGGGCGCCGACGCCCTCCTCGACGGGCTCGCCCACTACCCCGAGCGGGCCGCCCGCGCCGAGACGGAACAGTGGCTGGCCCGCCGCGAACCCGCCCCGGCCGCCCGCGAACTCCTCGCGGCGGCGCGCGGCTCGGACCACGGCGGCCCGCTGCGGCGGCTCCTCTGCCAGCAGGCGCTGGCCCTGGTGGGCCCCCAGGCCGAGGCGGAGGTCCGCGCGGTGCTCGACGATCTCGAACTCGGCGGTCTCGCCCGGGTCTGGCTCGCCGAGCACGGCGCCGCCGACGTGCCCCCGCCGCCGGAGGCCATGATCTTCTGGCTCTCCGTCGACACTCTCGCCGCCCAGCTCGACGCGGACGGCGAGTCGGACGAACTCCGCGCCCTGGTCGAGGGCCTCACCGGGCAGCACACCGGCTTCTTCGACGCCGCCTGGCGCGTCGACCACCCGGCCACCGCCGACGTCCTGGAGGCCATGGGCCGCCTCCACCCCGACAAGCGCGCCGCCAAGGAGGCCCGCAAGGCCGCCTTCAAGGCCCGCTCCCACCGCCCCGCCTGAGGCGGACCCGAGAGGGCCCCGACCGGCTGGTCGGGGCCCGGTCGCGTCGGCGATCACCCCCGCGCGGGCGCGCTTTCGCGCGCCGGAGCGCATAACTCAAGCCACGCTCTGGCCAGTTTCACTCCTTTGGTGTTCAAACCCCTCGTTCACGAGGGAGGAATCGTTTGCTCACCGTTCCCCGACGGTAACCAGGGCACCGGTCACCCGCCGGCCCCGAGCCATTCGTGCCCCTCAGGATCACCAGGTACCTCAGGAGAGACTCGATGCCGCTCACCCGCAGAGAATTCAGCAGGCAGTCCGCGTTCACCGGTGCGGGCGTCGCCCTCACCGGCACCGTCGCGGCGCTCGCCACCGCGCCAGGGGCGCTCGCCGCCGAGGATGTCACCGGGCGCGGTGGCGGCGGCGACGGGCGCGAGCCCGGGTACGGCCCGCTGCTCCCCGATCCCGAGGGCCTGCTCGCGCTGCCCGCGGGCTTCTCGTACCGGGTCGTCACCCACAGCGGGGTGACCCGGCTGGAGTCCGGCGAGTTCACCCCCTCGCACCACGACGGCACCGCCGCCTTCCCCGGCCCCAGGGGCGTCACCCTCCTCGTCGCCAACCATGAGCTGCGCGGCACCCGCGAGCGCTGGCGGTACCCGGTGCCGCTGGCCGAGGGGCATGTCTACGACCCCGCCGCGTCCGGCGGCTGCACGGTGGTCGAGGTGCGCACGGGCGGCGAGGTCGCCCAATGGGTCGGCGTGGCCGGGACGTCCACCAACTGCGCCGGCGGCGGCACCCCGTGGGGCACCTGGCTCACCTGCGAGGAGAGCGAGGAACTCGCCGGCCAGAACGGGATGACCAAGGACCACGGCTATGTCTTCGAGGTCGACCCCTACGACCGCCGGGCCAACCGGGACCCCCGCCCGGTGAAGGCCTTCGGCCGCTTCGCCCACGAGGCCGTCGTCATCGACCCCAGGAGCGGCCACGCCTACCTCACCGAGGACGCGGGCGCTCCGCACGGCCTCTTCTACCGCTGGGTCCCCCCGGAGGGCTTCCGGCACGGCCGCGGCAGGCTGCGCGGGCTGGCCGACGACGCCGGGGTGCTCCAGGCCCCCCGCTGTTTCGACTCCGGGGGCCGCTTCGTCGACGACCTCTCCCGCGCCACCAGGATCGGCACGGTCTACGGCGTGGACTGGACCGACGTACCCGACCGCGACGCCCGCACCACCCCCGTGCGGAAGCAGTTCGCCGACGGAGCCGTCACCCGGGGCCGCAAGCTGGAAGGCATGTGGTGGGGCGACGGCGGGGCCTACTTCGTCTCCTCGTACGCCCGCTCCGACAGCCCCGGCCCGCACTCCGGCCAGGTCTGGTTCTACCACCCGAGGCGGCGCACCCTCACCCTGAAGGTCCTGCTCGGAGCCGGGGCCGACACCACCCGGGACAGCGCCGCCGGGAGCGCCGACTACGACGGCCCCGACAACATCACCGTCTCCCCGTACGGCGGGCTGATCATCGCCGAGGACGGCGACGGCGCGCAGCACCTCTTCGGCGCGACCGACCGGGGGCGCACCTACCCCATAGCCCGCAACGAGCGGAACATAGGCACCGAGGAGGAGCCGGAGTACAGCGAGTTCGCCGGGGTGGTCTTCTCGCCCGACGGCGGGACGCTGTACGCGAACATGCAGAGCCCGGGCATCATGCTGGCGATCACCGGACCGTGGCGGCGGCACTCCCACCGCGACTGACCCCCGCCCGGCGGCCGGGACCTCTCCGCCCGGAACGCCGGGTCGCCCGATGGGGTGGAGCGCGCGAGGGGCCCGGCGGACCCGGACCGGGCGGGTGCTCCCGCGCCCCGGGCCGTGTGACCACCGGACCCGGGCGGCCCGGAGCGTGCGCGGCCCGGCGGCCCGAACGGAGGGAACGGCCATGGATCCGGTGTACGAGGAAGGCGGCCGGCCGGGATGATCGACCTGGTCACCCATGGCGGGATCGCGTGGGGCCGGGCCGTGCTCCGCACCCCTTCGAGAGGCTCTTCCGGGCCCGGCGCGCGCCTCGCGCGGCTCCGGGCCGCACCTATTCTGAACTGGTGTTCAGTTGCCGTTCGCCTTGCGGGGACAGGCCCGTACGGCCCTGTTTCCGGTTGCGATCTGACCACGGTCTCACCCGGGCGTTGTCGCTTTGCGCCCGGAGAGACCATACTTCCAGTAATGACGAAGTCAGCCGGATCCCGGCGCCACCTGCCGTCCAGTCCCTTCAACCGCAATGCCCCGGCAGCCCCGCCGATCGAACAGTGGGCGGTGGGCGACCGGGTATCACACGATCAATTCGGCCTGGGAAGGGTCATCGCGGTCGAGAACGACAACGCCGCGGTGCTCGTCGACTTCTCCGGGCGGAAGGGCAGAATCCTCAGCCCTTTCGCCAAGCTGGCCAAGCTCTGAGGACCAATCCCCCGCCGGGGCCCGCTGCCGTGATGCACAGGGCAGCGGGCCCCGGCGCTCTGCCGGGGCGTTTGTCAGAGCGCCTGGGCGGCGGGCTTCACCATGCCGCGCACGGTGCGTGACTTCACGAAGTCGCCCATGGCGGTCATCTCCCACTCGCCGGAGAACTGCCGGATGAGCTTGGCCATCATGACCCCGGTCTGCGCCTCGGCCGAGGTGAGGTCGAAGCGGACCAGCTCCTCGCCGGTCGCCGCGTCCATCAGCCGGCAGTAGGCCTTGGCGACCTCGGTGAACTTCTGGCCGGTGAAGGAGTTCACCGTGAAGACCAGCCCGGTGGCCTCCGCCGGGAGCCGGCCGAGATCCACGGTGATCACCTCGTCGTCGCCCGCGCCCTCACCCGTCAGATTGTCGCCGGAGTGCTTGACCGAGCCGTTGAGGATCGCCAGCTTTCCGAAGTAGCAGCTGTCCAGGTGATTCCGGTTGGGCCCGTAGGCGATCACGGACGCGTCGAGGTCGATGTCCTTGCCCCGGTAGGCGGGCTCCCAGCCGAGCCCCATCTTGACCTTGGAGAGCAGCGGCTTGCCGCCCTTGACCAGCGAGACCGTCTGGTTCTTCTGGAGGCTGACCCGGCCCTTGTCCAGATTGATCTTCCCGGAGCCGGGTGCGGGGGCGGCCGGCGGCGGGGGAGCGGCGGCCGGGGTGGAGGCCATCGCCCGCGCGGGCGCCGGGGGAGCGGGCGGCGCGACAGGGGCGGGCGCGGGGGCCGCGGCGGGCTCCTCGTCGACCGAGACGCCGAAGTCGGTGGCGATGCCCGCCAGCCCGTTGGCGTAACCCTGGCCGACCGCGCGGGCCTTCCAGACGCCATTGCGCAGATAGATCTCCACGACGACGAGAGCCGTCTCACTGCCGAGCCGGGGCGGGGTGAAGGTGGCGAGCACGCCTCCGGTGCCGGCGTCGCGGACGGTCGCGGTCGGCTCGATGCCCTGGAAGGTCTGCCCCGCGGCGTCCGGACTGGCGGTCACGACGATCTTCTCGATGCCGGCCGGGACGGCGGAGGTGTCCACCACGATCGCGTCCGGGGCCGAGCCCCCGCCGGAGCGGTGGGTGACGCCGGGGCCGGTCGGCTGGTTGTAGAAGATGAAGTCGTCGTCGGAGCGCACCTTGCCGTCGGCGGTGAGCAGCAGGCCCGATACGTCGAGCCGCACCGGGGCGGCGACGTCCACCGCGATGCGCGCGACGGAGAGAGGGATGTTCGAGCCGGGGGTCATTGCGGTCATGCCGGGGTAACGAGCGAAGCCGCTCCGCCGTTCCCTCACCGTTTTCCCCCCGCCCCCACAAACCGCCTTTCGGCCCAACGCCCGCCCGGTCGCCCCCGGCCGCCCCGGCCCAGCGGCCCCGCCGCCGTCGGCGTGCTCCCCGAGGCCCCCGCCCGAATCGGGCGGACGGCCTGGGATCCGGTGTTCCGCGGTCTCACTTCAGCGCGGCGGCCATCATCTTCTGGGCCACGGGGGCGGCCAGCCCATTGCCGCTGACCTCGGAGCGGGGACCGCCCGCGTCCTCGATCAGGACCGCGACCGCGACCTGGCGGTCGCCCGCCTCGGCGTACGAGGTGAACCAGGCGTACGGCGTCTTGCTGTTGTTCTCGCCGCGCTGGGCCGTGCCCGTCTTGCCGCCGACCTCGGCGCCCGGGACCCGGGCGTTGGTGCCGGTGCCGTCCTCCACGACGGTGACCATGGCGCTGCGGAGCTGCTCGGCGGTGGACTTCGAGATCACCCGCCGGGAGTCGCCCCCGGGGGACTCCAGCGTCTCGCCCGCGGAGTCCACCACCTCGGAGACCATGTGCGGGGACTCCAGCACCCCGTCGTTGGCGATCACGGCGGAGACCATCGCGATCTGGAGCGGGGTCGCGGTCACATCGAACTGGCCGATGCCCGTCATCGCCGTCTGCGCCTTGTCGAGGCCGCTCGGGAAGACGCTCTCGTACGCCCGCACCGGAACGTCCAGCTCCTTGTCGTTGAAGCCGAACCGCTCGGCGGTCTCCCGCACCTTGTCCTGGCCGAGGTCGACGGCCAGCTTGCCGAAGACGCTGTTGCAGGAGTAGCGCAGGGCGGTGCGGATCGAGGCGTTCTCGCAGGGGGCGGACGCGATGTCGTTGGGCAGATCCCGGACGGTGCCGGGCAGGATGTACGGCACCGGGCTCTTGGTCGGCTCGTCCACCGAGCCGTACAGACCCTCCTCCAGCGCCGCCGCCGCGACCACCAGCTTGAAGGTCGAGCCGGGGGCCAGCGGCTGCCGCAGCGCCCGGTTGACCAGCGGTTTGTCCGGGTCGTCGAGAAGCTTCTCCCACGCGGCGGAGTCCGAGGTGCCGGCGATCTTCGACGGGTCGTACGAGGGGGTGCTGACCATGGCGAGGATCTCCCCGCTCGCGGGGTCGAGGGCGACGGCCGCGCCCTTGGCGTCGCCGAGGGCGCGGTAGCCGGCCTTCTGCACGGCGGGGTCGATGGTGGTCAGCACATCGCCCGGCTTCTGCTGCTTGTTGGTCAGCTCGTCCAGCGGATTCCGGAACCGGCTGTCGGTGCCGTCCAGCACCTCGCGGTAGATGCCCTCCAGCTGGGTCGAGCCGTACGCCTGCGAGCTGTAGCCGGTCACCGGCGCGTACAGACCCCCGTCGGGGTAGGTGCGCTTGTACGCGTAGTCCGCGCCGCCGGTCCGCGCCGAGCCGGTGACGGGCGAGCCGCCGACGACGATGTCGCCCTGTGGCTGCGCGTACTGGGCGATCTTCGTGCGCGGGTTGCGGTCGTGGTCGGCGAGGGCCTTGGCGTCGTACGCCTGGAGCCAGGTGGCCCGCACCAGCAGGGCGAGCACCAGCAGCAGGCTGAAGACTGCGGAGTGTCTGATCGTCTTGTTCATCCCACCGGAGGACGAACGGCAGGCGGCGGCCCGTTCCCCCTCTCATGCGATTCTCAGGACTTCCTCATGTCGCACAGGCCCCCACAGCCCCAGCGGCTACCGGCCGAGGAAACCCGACTCGTACGCCGCTATCACCGCCTGGGTGCGGTCCCGCGCCCCCGTCTTCGCCAGCACCGCCGCGACATGCGACCTCACCGTCGCGGCCCCCACCCCCATCCGCCCCGCCATCTCCGCGTTCGTCAGCCCCGTCGCCACCCGGGGCGGCGGGGCCGCGCGCCGTACTCGGAGGCCAGCGCGCGCACCGCCGACGGGAAGAGCAGCGAGTCGCTCCGGGCGACCAGCCGCACCGCCTGGACCAGCTCCTCCGGGGCCGCCCGCTTCAGCAGAAAGCCCGCCGCGCCCGCGCGGAGCGCCTCGTACACATAGGAGTCGTTCTCGAAGGTCGTCACCACCACGATCCGGGGCGGACCGGGCAGGGAGGCGAGGATCCGCTCGGTGGCGCGGATGCCGTCGATCTCCGGCATCCGCACATCCATCAGCACCACATCGGGCCGCAGCTCCCGTACGACGGAGACCGCCTCCGCGCCCGTCGTCGCCTCGCCCACCACCGTCAGGCCGGGCTCCGCCTCCAGGATCACCCGGAGCGCGGTGCGCACCATGCGCTCGTCGTCGGCGAGCACGATCCGCACGGCGTCGCTCATCGGCCGCCGCCCCGGGGGGCGCCCAGCGGCAGTCCGGCGCTCAGCCGCCAGACCTCGCCCACCGGCCCGGCCGAGGACTCCCCGCCGAGCAGGGCGGCCCGCTCGGCGACGCCGCGCAGCCCCCGGCCGCCTCCCGGGCGCACCACCGGGGCCCTGCCGGACAGCGGATTCTCCATGACGATCTCCAACTCCTCGCCGCGCAGGGCGATCACAAGGGACACCGAGGACGCCCCGGAACGCGTACAGCCGCCTCCTCATGCCCCTCATGCCCCCTGTCCCCGCGGCGGCGGTCCGATGATCATTTCGCCCGGCGTGGGCGAGTGCGAACAGAGCGGAGCAGGACGGGACCGGGCCGGGCGGGGCGGGGTTCATGCCGTTCAGCCTTCCCCGCCGCCGCCGGGCCGCGCCTCCCGCTCGGTGACGATCCGCCTCCGCCGGGCGGGGGAGAACGCGTCCCGGGGCCGGGAGGAATCCGGCGGGCCCCGGAAGCGTTGAGCGGGGGACGGCGGGGGCGCGCCCCGCCGCGACACCCCTTGGAGAGAAACAGCATGCGCGTCGAGATCTGGAGCGACATCGCCTGTCCCTGGTGCTACATCGGGAAGGCCCGCTTCGAGAAGGGACTCGCGGACTTCGCCCACCGCGACGAGGTCGAGGTGGTCCACCGCTCCTTCGAGCTGGACCCGAATCGCGCCAAGGGCGATGTCGGCTCCGTCGTGGACATGCTGGCGCTGAAGTACGGCCGTACCCGCGAGGAGGCGGTGGCCATGGAGGAGCACGTCGCCTCCAACGCGCACTCCGAGGGCCTCGCCTACCGCGCCGAGGGCCGCGACCACGGCAGCACCTTCGACATACACCGCCTGCTCCACCTCGCCGCCGCGCGCGGGGTCCAGAACGAGCTGCTGGACCGCGCCTACCGGGCGAACTTCGCCGAGGAGCGCTCGGTCTTCGACCCCGCCGTCCTCCTCGCCCTCGCGGTCGAGTCCGGCCTCGACGAGACCGAGGCGCGCGCCGTCCTCGCCGACGGGAGCGTGTACGCCGACGAGGTGCGCGCGGACGAGCGCGAGGCCGCCGAGCTGGGGGCCAACGGCGTCCCCTTCTTCGTCTTCGACCGCCGGTACGGCCTCTCCGGCGGCCAGCCCGCCGAGCTGTTCACCAAGGCGCTGGAGCAGGCCTGGCAGGGCCGCGAGCCCGTCCCGGCGACCGTCCCGGAGACCGTCGGCGCGGACGCCCCGGCCTGCGACGCCGACGGTGCCTGTGAGGTCCCCGGGCACTGAGCCGCCGGGGCCGCGCGCCGTTTCCGGCACGGTTGACCGGCGGCCGGGCGCGGCCCAGGGTGGGACGCATGGAGACCTTGGGCGGTACCGAGTTCGCGCCGGACACGACGTATCTGAACACTTCCTCCACCGGGCTGCTGCCGGCGCGGGCCGTCACCGCCATGACGGCCGTCGTCCGGGACCTGGTGGCCGGCCGGCCGTCCGGTGTCGCGTACGACGACGCGCGGGTCGCCGGGGCCCGGCGGGCCTTCGCCCGGATCGCCGGGGTGGGCGCGGACCGCGTCGCCGCGGGCGGCTCGGTCGCCGGGCATGTCGCGCTGATCGCGAACTCGCTGCCGCCGGGGGCCGAGGTCCTCCTCCCGGAGGGGGAGTACACCTCGGTCGTCACCCCGTTCACGGTCCGGGGCGATCTCAAGCTCCGGTACGCGCCGGCGGCGGGGCTCGCGGACGCGGTGCGCCCGGGGACCGCGCTGGTGGCGTTCTCCGCGGTGCGGTCCTCGGACGGCCGGATCGCCGATCTGCCGGCGGTACGGGCGGCGGCGGCGGCGCACGGGGCCCGTACGCTGCTCGACGCGAGCCAGGCGGCGGGGTGGCTGCCGCTGAACGCGGGGGAGTGGGACTTCACCGTCACCGGGGCGTTCAAATTCCTTCTCTGTCCCCGCGGGGTCTCCTTCCTCACGGTCACCGAGGAGGCGCAGCCTGCGGTGCCGCCCCTCCACGCGGCGTTCTTCGCGGCGGAGAGGGGCGCGGAGGTGCTGTACGGCCCGGTCGAGCGGCTCGCCGCGTCGGCCCGGCGCTTCGACGACGCGCCGTCGTATCTGTCGTACAGCGGGGCCGAGCGGTCGCTGGAGCTGGTGGAGGAGATCGGCGTGGCGGCGATCCACGCCCGTGCGACCGGGCTGGCGAGGCGGTTCCGGGAGGGGCTCGGGTCGCTGGGGCACGAGCCGGTGCCCGGGGAGTCCGCGGTCGTCGCGGTGCCGGGGCTGGGGGGCCGGGCCGAGGGGCTGGCCCGGGAGGGCGTCATCGTCTCGGACCGGGCGGGGAATCTGCGGGTGGCGTTCCACCTCTACAACACGTCGGCGGAGGCGGACCGGCTGCTGGATCTGCTGACCGGCTGACCGGCCGACCGGCCGACCGCGGGTCTCCCGAAGGGCTTACGTGACCGGGCCCGGGCCGGGGCCCGGGCCGGGGCCGGGGCCTGGACCTACGGGCCTTCCGGTCCCGGGCAGTCCGCCGTCTGCGCGCAGAGGTTCGACTCGACCTTCCCGAGCAGCCGGGTCAGCTCCTCGCACTCGCCCGGCTCCAGCCCGGTGAGCGTCCGCACCTCCAGCTGCGACCACGCCCGCTCCACCGCCGACCGCAGCGCGCAGCTCTCGTCCGTCGCCTCCACCAGGACCGCGCGCCGGTCGGCGGGGTCGGGGGCGCGGCGGACATGGCCCGACTGCTCCAGCCGCTGGAGCATCTTGGTCACGGTGGACGGGTCCAGCTCCAGCGTCCTGATCAGATCGGACTGACGCACCGGGCCCGCGTCCCACAGATGCATCATCAAGAACTCCTGCCCCGGGTAGAGCCCCAGCCCTCTGAGCACCTTGGCGGCGGCCACCCGGTGCAGCCGGGCGACACGGGAGACGGCGTGGCTCACCGGGCCGCCCAGACAGGACTCCGCCGAGGGCGCGCCGGGGCCGGAGGCGGTGTGTATCGGCTCGTCGCAGCCGGTGAACGGCGGCGGCGCGCCGCCCACCGGGTCGAGCGTGGCCTCGGACTTCATCGGGCCTCCTCGGAAGAGAGTCGGAAGGGATCGTCAAGAGAGCTGTCTGGTGAACAGTCTGGGGGACAGTCCCGCTTCCGTGTCTCTCCCTGTGGCCGGATCTCTCTCCCCAGATTTTACCTTGGCCGACCAAGTAAGTGCGTTACAGTGGTGTCCCGGCCATTGATTGGTCGACCACATATATTTTCGGGAGTACCCCATGACCACCGTCTTCGACCCCCTCGTGCTCCGGGGCGCACGGCTCTCCAACCGCGTCGCGATGGCTCCGATGACCCGCAGCCGCGCCTTCGGCCCGGGGCTGTCCCCCACGGAGTCGACGGTGGAGTACTACGCGCAGCGGGCGGGAGCCGGGCTGATCATCACCGAGGGCATCCAGCCCTCCGTCACCGGTCAGGGCTACCCCGACACCCCGGGGCTGCACAGCGACGAGCAGGTCGCGGCCTGGCGCGAGGTCACCGACGCGGTGCACGCCAAGGGCGGGACGATCTTCGCCCAGCTGATGCACTCCGGGCGCATCGGCCACCCGGTGATCTTCCCCGACGGCCGGGCGAGCGTCGCCCCCTCCGCCGTCACCCCGGCCGGGCAGCTCTACACCGGCGAGGGGATGCTGGACTTCGTCGAGCCGCGCGCCCTGCCCGCCGAGGAGATCCCCTCCGTCATCGGGGAGTACGTCCACAGCGCCCGCAACGCCGTCGCCGCCGGATTCGACGGCGTGGAGCTGCACGGCGCGAACGGCTATCTCATCCAGCAGTTCCTGTCCACCAACACCAACCTCCGCACCGACGAGTGGGGCGGCTCCGTCGAGAACCGCATCCGCTTCGCGGTCGAGACGGTCAAGGCCGTGGCCGAGGCCATCGGCGGCGAGCGCACCGCCATCAGGCTCTCGCCCAACAACGCCTACAACGACATCGCCGAGACCGACGCCCACGAGGTCTACCCGGCGCTCGTCCGCGAGCTCCAGCCGCTGGACCTGGCCTATCTGCACATCACCGAGACCAGTGAGAGCGCCCGGGAGGTGACCATCGCGATCCGCGAGCGGTACCGGGGCGTCCTCGTGCTCAACCCGGCGACCGAGGGCCCCACCGACCACCGCGCGCTGCCCCTGGTCGAGGACGGCATCGCCGACGTACTCGCCTTCGGCGCGCTCTTCCTCGCCAACCCGGACCTCCCGGAGCGACTGCGCGCCGCCGGCCCGTACAACACCCCGGACCCGGCCTCCTTCTTCGGCGGCGGTGACGAGGGATACCTCGACTACCCCGTACTGACCGAGGCCTGAGCGGGCCGGGGGGCGGGTCCGGTCCGACGGGGGTGGACCGGACCCGCCCCCCTCGACGCCTTCAGCGTACGGGGGTGAAGTCGCGCGCCCCGATGAACTCGGGCCGGGGCACCGGCGCGGCGAAGGGCCGTACCGCCGCGTTCTCCACGCTGTTGAAGACGATGAAGACATTGCTGCGGGCGTACGGAGTGATGTTGTCCCCCGAGCCGTGCATGCAGTTGGAGTCGAACCAGGTCGCCGAGCCGGCCCGGCCGGTGAAGAGCCGGATGCCGTGCTCATCGGCGAACCGGGTCAGCGCCGTGTGCGAGGGGGTCCCCGCGTCCTGCATCCGGAGCGACTTCTTGTAGTTGTCCTTCGGCGTCTCGCCCGCGCACCCCAGGAACGTCCGGTGCGAACCAGGCATGATCATCAGCCCGCCGTTGGTGTCCCGGTTCTCGGTCAGCGCGATGGAGACCGAGACGGTCCGCATGTTCGGCAGCCCGTCCTCGGCGTGCCAGGTCTCGAAGTCCGAGTGCCAGAAGAAGCCCGAGGCCCCGAAGCCCGGCTTCACATTGATGCGGGACTGGTGGACGTACACGTCCGAACCGAGGATCTGCCGCGCCCGGCCCACCACCCGCTCGTCGCGCACCAGGGCGGCGAAGACCTCGCTGAGCCGGTGCACCTCGAAGACCGAGCGCACCTCCTGGGAGGCCGGCTCCACGATCGCGCGCTCCCCGGCGCGTACGGCGGGGTCGGCGATCAGCCGGTCCATCTCCGCCCGGTAGAGCGCGACCTCCTCGTCGGAGATCAGCTCATCGACGGTGAGGAAGCCGTCCCGCTCGTACTCCAGCAGCTCGGACCGGAGGATCGGCCCCGGCGCGCCCGGGGCCGACCAGACGACCGGGTCCAGCCGGGCGGTCACCGCCTCGCTCGCGCCTCGGGTCGGGTAGGGATCGGTGCGTACGGCGGCGGTCATGCTCAGCCCTCCTCGGTGATCAGGGGATAGACGCCGTTCTCGTCGTGGTCCTCCCGCCCGGTGACGGGCGGATTGAAGACACAGACACAGCGGAAGTCGGTACGGGGCCGGAGAGTGTGGCGCTCATGGCCGTCCAGCAGATACATCGTGCCGGGGGAGATCACATGGATCTCGCCGGTCTCGTCGTCGGTCAGTTCGGCCTCGCCCGACACGCAGAGCACCGCCTCGATGTGGTTGGCGTACCACATCGACGTCTCGGTGCCCGCGTACAGCACGGTCTCGTGGAACGAGAAGCCGACCTTCTCCCGGGCGAGCACCAGACGCTTGCTCTCCCAGGTGCCGGAGGCGGACCTCACATGGCGTTCGGTGTTCTCGATGTCCCGCAATGAACGGACGATCACGGTGCGATGCCGCCTTTCTCCCGTGGCTCTCGGTGTCGGTGTGTGTCTGTGCGTGTGGCCGCTCAGGCCGTTTCGCGGACGCAGCGGGCCAGGATCCGCAGCCCCTCGTCCAGCTCCTCGGGCGAGACGGTGAGCGCCGGCAGCAGCTTCACCACCTGGCTCTCCGGACCCGAGGTCTCCAGCAGCAGCCCCAGCTCGAAGGCCCGGGCGCAGATCGCCGACGCCCGCGTCCGGTCGGTGAACTCCAGCCCCCACACCAGTCCCCGGCCCCGGAAGCGCGCGCCGGAACCGGTGTCCTCGGCGGCGATCGCCAGCAGCGCCCGCTCGACCTGCTCGCCCCGGGCGAGGGTCTGCTTCTCCATCTGGCCGTCGGCCCAGTAGGCGTTCAGCGCCGCGGTGGCGGTCACGAAGGCGGGGTTGTTCCCCCGGAAGGTGCCGTTGTGCTCGCCCGGCTCCCAGATGTCCAGCTCGGGCTTGAAAAGACAGAGCGACATGGGCAGTCCGTAGCCGCTGATGGACTTCGACAGGGTGACGATGTCCGGGGTGATCCCGGCCTCCTCGAAGGAGAAGAAGCCGCCGGTGCGACCGCAGCCCATCTGGATGTCGTCCACGATCAGCAGCATGTCCTGGCGCTCGCACAGCGACTGGAGCGCCCGCAGCCACTCGGCCCTGGCGACATTGATGCCGCCCTCGCCCTGCACGGTCTCCACGATCACCGCGGCCGGTTTGTTGAGCCCGGAGCCCTGGTCCTCCAGCAGCCGTTCGAACCAGAGGAAGTCCGGGACCCGGCCGTCGAAGTAGTTGTCGAACGGCATCGGGGTGCCGTGCACCAGCGGGATCCCGGCCCCGGCGCGCTTGAAGGCGTTGCCCGTGACGGCGAGCGAGCCCAGCGACATCCCGTGGAAGGCGTTGGTGAAGGAGACCACCGACTCGCGGCCCTTCACCTTGCGGGCCAGTTTGAGCGCGGCCTCGACGGCGTTGGTGCCGGTCGGGCCGGGGAACATGACCTTGTACGGCAGATCGCGGGGGCGCAGCACGATGTTCTGGAACGCCTCCAGGAAGGCGCGCTTGGCGCTGGTGGCCATGTCCAGGCCGTGGGTGATGCCGTCGCGTTCGATGTAGTCGATCAGCGCGCGCTTCAGCACCGGGTTGTTGTGGCCGTAGTTGAGCGAACCGGCTCCGGCGAAGAAGTCGAGGTAGCTGTGGCCGTCCTCGTCGTGGAGACGGCTGCCCTGCGCGCGGTCGAAGACGGCGGGCCAGCCGCGGCAGTAGCTGCGTACCTCGGACTCCAGGGTCTCGAAGACGCTCAGGGCGGGCGGGGTGATGGTCACTGCGGTCTCCAGATGCGATTCGGTCGGTGACGTCAGACGGAGAGGGGGCCGATCCGGTACAGGACTTCCGGCTGGTGCGGCACGGCCGGCGGACCGCCGTCGGCGGAATCCCCGGAATCCTTCGGGAACAGCGCGCCGTCGAAGAGGACTTCCCGCTCCAGCGGCAGGCCATGGCGCTCGGCATAGGCGACGAAGAGCCGGTCGGAGGCGGTGTTGTCCGGTGTCACGGTCGTCTCCACCTCCCGTACGCCGCGCTCTTTGGCGACCCGGGCGGTCAGCGCGTCGAGCAGCGTCCCGGCCAGGCCCCGCCCCCGGTGCGCGCGGTCGACGGCGATCTGCCAGACGACGAGGGCCCTCGGGCGGTCGGGCCGGATGTATCCGGTGACGAAGGCGACCGGCTCGCCGTCCGGGTCCCGTGCCACCAGCGAGGTGGCCGCGAAGTCACGACACCACAGCAGATAGCTGTACGAGGAGTTGAGGTCCAGGACCTCGGAGTCGCGGGCCATGCGCCAGATCGCGGCTCCGTCCTCCACTCGTGGCGCTTCGATGGTTGTGAATTCGCTCGGGCGGTCGGCTCGTACAAGGTCTTCTTGTGCGGCGGTCATGCTTGAGCAATTTACCCAGCAAATTCAGAAAATGCATGGTCCGCAAGGGTTGGGTGAATCGATGCCCTGTGTTATCGCGCGGGCAGGAGGGAGTCCTCGAACGTGCAGCGCTTTAGGGTGCTTTGTGACGCATATAAGCCGCTAAACGGGCACCGTGTGGGGTCGGTCACATATGCGTGGAGAGCTTCTTCGTCTTGTTGGGATTTTAGCGTTTGCACCCGGAGAACCGGGGCAGACGAAGAGGTATATGCATACGGGAAGCTGCCAGAAAAGACAGCTTCCCGTATTGATGAATTCAGTGGGCGTCAATTCCCTTCAATGATTCCGGGCTATGCCCAGGCGGCGGAGACCGCCCGCCCGGCCGCCGCCAGATCGACCTTCGCGCCCGTCTCCGCGAGGGCCCCGCCGAGCGCCGACAGCGAGGAGCGCACCGCGCCCCGGGTCGCGTCCACCCCGTAGTGGTTGACCCGGATCATCTCCCGGGACAGCGCCCCGCCGCCCGCGATCAGCGGCAGCGAGGGATCCGCCGCCAGCGCCCGCGCCACCAGCTCGGAGGCGTCCACCCCGGCGGGCGTGCGCAGCGTCGTCGCCACCGGGGCGGCGTCCCGGGCGTCGCGCACATACGGCTCCAGCCCGCCGCCCAGCGCGGTGACGCCCGCCCGGGTCGCGGCAGCCGCCGACGCGTGCCGGGCCAGCGTCGCCGCCAGGCCCTCCGCCTCGATCCGCTCCACACAGGCCTGGAGCGCCAGCATCTCCAGCTGCGCGGGCGCGTGCGGCAGCGCCTTGCGGCCGGTGTCGATCCACCGCTCCTTCCAGTCCAGCAGCGAGAGGTACGACCGCCGGGGCGCGGCCGGGTTCGCCGCGAACCGCTCCCAGGCGCGCTCGCTGACCGACACCGCCGACACCCCCGCCGGGCCGCCCATCGCCTTCTGCGCGCCGATCACGCACAGATCGACGCCCCACGCGTCCGGCAGCAGCGGCTCGGCGGCCACCGAGGCCACCGCGTCCAGCATGAAGAGCGCGCCGTGCCGCCGCACCACCTCGCCGATCTCGGCGACCGGGTTGGTGTTGCCCGTCGCCGCCTCCGCGTGCACCAGCGAGACGAAGTCGATCTCCGGGTGCTCGGCGAGCGCCCGCTCCACCTGCTCGGCGGTCACCGCCGTGTCGAACGGCACCGCCAGGTCCACCACCCGCGCACCGCAGTCGCGCAGCCAGTTCCCGAAGGTCTGCCCGTACGGCCCGGTGACGACATTCAGCGCGGTCGAGCCCGGCCGGGCCCCGGAACGGATGCAGCCCTCCAGCGGAAGCAGCGCCTCCCCCTGGGTGATCACCACATCCCGCTCGGTGTCCAGCAGGGCGGCGACCCGCTCTTCGATGCCCGCGAAGTGCGCGGCGGTCAGCGGGGGCAGATCCAGAAGCGGATGAGTCACGGTGGAGCCTTCTTCGGAATGGGTGGTCTCGGCCGGGCCTGTCCGGCCTCCGGCGAGCCTACCCACGCCCTCCCGGCGGCCCCGGCCCGCACCCGCCGGCACCGCCGCGCCCCCTCGTACAGTGCCGGTATGAGCGATCACACGGTGGTGCATGTGAAGGGGCGGGTGCTCGCCGGCCCGGCGGACGTACGGGACGAACTGTGGGTCGTCGGCGGGCGGATCACCTACCGCAGGCCGCCCGGGGCCGCCGACGGGATCACCGTGCGCGGCTGGGCGCTGCCCGGACTGGTCGACGCCCACTGCCATGTCGGCCTCGACGCGCACGGCGCGGTGGACGACGCCACCAGCGAGCGGCAGGCGCTCACCGACCGGGACGCCGGCACCCTGCTGATCCGCGACGCGGGATCGGCCGCCGACACCCGCTGGATCGACGACCGCGAGGACCTCCCGAAGATCATCAGGGCCGGCCGCCACATCGCCCGCACCCGCCGCTACATCCGCAACTACGCCCATGAGATCGAGCCGGACGACCTGGTGGCGTACGTCGCCCGCGAGGCCCGGCGCGGCGACGGCTGGGTCAAGCTCGTCGGCGACTGGATCGACCGCGAGGCGGGCGATCTGACCGCCTGCTGGCCGCGCGGCGCGGTCGGGGCGGCGATCGCCGAGGCGCACCGGCTGGGCGCGCGGGTGACCGCGCACTGCTTCGCCGAGGACTCGCTCAGAGACCTGGTCGAGGCGGGCATCGACTGCGTCGAGCACGCCACCGGACTCACCGACGAGACCATCCCGCTCTTCGCCGAACGCGGGGTGGCCATCGTGCCGACCCTGGTCAACATCGCCACCTTCCCGGCGCTGGCGGACGGCGGCGAGGCGAAGTTCCCCCGCTGGTCGGCGCATATGCGAAGGCTCCACGAGCGCCGCTACGACACCGTCGGCGCGGCCCACGACGCGGGCATCCCCGTCTTCGTCGGCACGGACGCGGGCGGCTCGCTTGCCCACGGCCTGGTCGCGGCCGAGGTCGCCGAGCTGGTCAAGTCCGGGATCCCGCCCGTCGAGGCGCTCTCCGCCGCCACCTGGGGAGCCAGGGCCTGGCTGGGCCGCCCCGCGCTGGAGGAGGGCGCGCCGGCGGACCTGGTGGTGTACGACACCGACCCCCGGGCCGACGTCCGCGCGCTGGCCGCGCCGCGCCGGATCGTCCTGAACGGGCGGATCGTGGGCTGAGAGCCGGGCCGCCGCTCCGGCCGCCGGGGCCGGGGCGGGGTTCCGGGCCGGGCCCCGGGCGGACGGGTGCCCGGCCGTCGCCCTGTTGACCGGCCGTGACCTCCGGGTCCGGCCCCTCGTTGAAGCTCTTCCGCCCGCGCCCCGCCGCCCGCCGAAGCTCCCCGCGCACGCCCCCGAAGCGGCCCGGCGCGCCCCCGCCACGCCGCGGTGGCGGGGCCACCGGGGAACACCCGTACCCCGGGAATCGAATACAGACCCGGAAACCCCCCTTTGGAGTGAACTAACCCCAGGTATCTGTCAGTTCACTCTCGGTGCGTAAAGATTCCGGTGTCTCAGTCGCCACCGGCCGCGGTCCCTGCGGACGGGAGGGCGACGCCATGTCTCCCGTGGGGGTTCCACCACCGTGAACAGCAACACCTTCCGCATGCCCACGCGCCGCTGCGCCGCCGTCACCGCCGCCGCCGCGCTGGCCGCGTCGCCCGTGGCGATGGCAGGCCCGGCGCAGGCCACCGGGGGCGGCGCCGAGGGAAGGGCGGGCGCGGTCATCCTGCGCGCCGGGCTCGAAGTGTCCCTGCTCGACAAGACCGTACGGGTGCCGCTCGCCGCCTCTCTCAACGCGGTGCGGGCCCCCGCCACCGCCGAGCGGACCACGCTGAGCGTCCAGCTGGACGGAGTCGACGGGGGCAGGCCCTTCTCGATGCTGCGCGCGGACGTGGCCTCCACCCGGGCGGAGGCCGACAAGAAGCGGGCCGAGGGGTACGCCAATCTGGCGCACGCCCGGGTGCGGCTGCCCGGACTGCCGCTGCTCTCGCTCGTCGAGGTGGAGAAGGCCACCTCCAAGGCGGTCTGCGAGACCGGCCGGCAGCCCGTCGCCGAGTCGAACCTCCTGGGCACGGTGAAGGTGCTCGGCAAGAGGGTCACCCTCTCCACCGGCGGCCCCACCCGGCTCCAGGTGCCCGGCGTCGGCGAGGTGACCCTCGACCTCTCCCACACGCACACCACCTCCCGGACCGCCGCCGCCACCGCCCTGAAGCTGAAGGTCGCGGTCAACCCGCTCAGCCTCAATGTCGCCGAGGTGAACGGCACCGTCACCCTGGTCGAGGCGACCTGCGAATCGCCCAGGGCCCTCGCCCCGCGCACCCCCCAGGAGCCCGCGAAGGAGCGGCCGAGCGAGTCCGAGAGCGAGTCCACGCCGGGCCTCGCCGCCCAGAGCGCCGGTGAGCGGCCCACCGAGAACCTCGCCGAGACCGGCGGCGACTCCGGCACCAAGTACCTCGCGATCGGCGCGGCGCTGCTGCTCGCCCTCGGCGGCGGCGCGATCGCCCTCGCCCGCGGGCGTGCCAAGGCCCGCGGGCGCGTCTGAGCCACCCCCCGGCCCGGATCCCCGGGCACGCGGCGGGCGGGAAGCGGTCCCCGGCCCCCGCCCGCCGCGACACGGCCCGATCGGTCACCGCCTGATCGGTCACCGCCTGATCGGTCACCGCCTGGTCACGTCACCGTCCCATCAGTCACCGACCACCGCCAGCGCCTGGTCCAGGGCCTGGAGGAAGCGGTTGGTCGTGACCCGGTCGCGCACCGCGATCCGCAGCCACCCCGGGCCGAGCCCGGGGAAGGTGTCACCGCGCCGCACCGCGAAACCGAGACAGCGCAGCTGCTCACGGACCTCGGCGCCCTTCCGCACCCGGATCAGCACAAAAGGAGCCTCGGCCTCGGCCACGACCCGTACCTCGTCGAACTCCGCCAGCCCGGCCAGCAGATGCGCGCGCTCCACCGCGATCAGCCGGGCCGCCTGGTCCGCCTCCTTCAGCGCGGCCGGACCCATACAGGCCTCGGCCGCCGCCAGCGCCGGAGTGGAGACCGGCCAGAGCGGCTGAGCCCGCTCCAGTGCCGTGATCGTCTCCGGGTCGGCCATGACATAGCCGATCCGCAGGCCCGCGAGCCCCCAGGTCTTGGTCAGGCTGCGCAGCACCACCAGCCCCGGGACGTCCGTACGGCCCGCGAGCGCCTCGGTCTCCTCGGGCACCGCGTCCATGAACGCCTCGTCGACCACCAGCAGTCGGCCGGGACGGGCCAGCGAGGCGATCTCCTCCGCCGAGTGCAGTACGGAGGTGGGGTTGGTCGGATTCCCGATCACCACCAGATCCGCCGACTCGGGCACGGCGGCGGCATCCAGCCGGAAGCCGTTCTCCTCGCGCAGCAGCACCCGGTCCACCTCGTGGCCCGCGTCCCGCAGCGCCGCCTCCGGCTCGGTGAACTGCGGATGCACCACCAGGGGATGACGGACCGGCAGCGCGCGCGCCAGCAGGACGAACGCCTCGGCGGAGCCCGCGGTCAGCAGAACCCGCTCCGGCGGCAGCCCGTGCCGCGCCGCGACGGCCGACCGCGCGGCACGGCCGTCCGGATAGGCGGCGAGCGAGGCCAGCGAGCCGCCGACACACTCCCGCAGCCACTGCGGCGGAGTGTTCGCCCGGACGTTGACCGCGAGGTCGATCAGCAGGGCACCGGTGTCGCGTATCTCCGCGTCGCCGTGGTGCCGCAGGTCGTGTGGGCCGTCAGTGTGCATGAGCATGGCTGCCGTGCTGGTGTCCGGTGTGGCGTCGGCCGGGCGGAAGAGGGCTCTTCCCCGGCGCGGTCGCGCGATGTCTCCTGCGGCCGGGCCCGGCCACGGGGCCGCACGGCGGTGGGGGCGGCGGGAGGAATCCGCCGGCGGTCGGCGGTGGGGGCGGGGTGGTCACGCGTTCTCCTCGGTGTGGGGGTGGTACGGCGGAGTGTGCGACGGCGGCCCGCCGCACGACGGGTCCCCGTCCGGAGCACGGGCGGTCTCCGTGCCGGCCTCGGGCTCGTCCCGTCGTGGCTGAAATCGTACGAACACACTGGCTGTGCTCCCGTACGGGTGCGCGGCCCGGCACCGGGGGAAGCGGGCCGGACCGAGCGGCGCGCGGGCGCTTCGACCGCCGCGAACGACCGGAAGCGGTCGTACGGGCGCATGCGCTCGCGGCCGCGCCGGGCTGGGTGCCGCGCGGATTCATGGCTGCCACCGATAGCCGTACGGGGTCACCGCACGGCCCGCGATGACGCGGGTGGCTGTGTTGCCGGCCGTCACGTCGGTCATCATGTCCACCGTCGGGGGATCCACTCCGGCCAGTGTCGCCACATGGCTTGATTCATACGGTCGAGCGGTGCTCCGGGCCAGGGCCGCCGGAACGCCGGGCGGCCGGTGCTCCGCCGCCGCCGGGAGTCCCTGGAGCGCCGCCGGGCCGGGGCCGGTCACGAGGACCGTGTGCCCGGCGGCGGAGGAGCCCCCGGGGGAGCCCCCGGCGGGCTCGAGCACCCACGTCCCCGGGCCGAGCGGCCCGCCGGGCCACTCCGGGCACGGCCGGGAGCCGTCGTACCGCACCCCGTCGGAACTCCATGCCGACAGCGGACCAGCCGCGCCGGGCCCGGGGGTGAACACCAGGAGGCCACCGGGCGAACTCCGCCTCACCACCGCGCAGGTCGCCCTCGCTGCCCGGCCCCGGGGGCTCGACACGCGCTTCGGTACGAGGAGTTCCCCGCCGCCCGCGAGCGCCGAGGCCTCCGCGACCGAGGGGGTCCCCACGGCGGCCAGGGCCGCGCCGGACGGATTCGGCACCGCCACCCGGGCGAGCCGCTCCGCCGGGTGGGCCGCCAGCGGCACACCGAGGGTCTTCGCCGCGGCCACGATGCCCGGCTCGGAGGCCTTCGCCCCGGCCGTCGCCAACTCCCGCACGCTCAGCCCGGACAGCCCCGCGTCCCGCAGCGCCTCGGCCACCAGGGCGAGGACCTCGTCCTCAAGAACGCCGCGCGAAGCGCCCACCCCCACCACCAGCGAGGGCGGTCGCAGCACCGCCGTACCCGGACCGAACGGCAGGACGAGATCGGTGACATGGAGCGCCGCCGCCTCGGCCGGGGCCGCCGCGCCCCCGCCCGCCGGGGGGCCCAGCAGCACCGCGTACCGCGAGGGATCCGCCGGGAGACGGGCGAGCACCGGCGCGGGGAGGCGGCCGGCCGGACGGCCGACGGCGGCGCCGGGCTCGGCCATGAGCAGGGGTCCTCTCGCGTCAAACGGGTGAATCGGGCGGGTCTTCCGGCGGAATGTGCGCGGAGCCGGGTCAATCCGCTAGCAAGGGCGCATGGCGGTGTTCGTCGCGCTCGGCGCGTTCCTGATGACGCTGTTCGGCGGCTGGACGGCGCAGCGCGTCACCGACCGCCGGCATCTGGTGCTGGGGCTGGCCGGCGGGCTGATGCTCGGCGTGGTCGGGCTCGATCTGCTGCCCGAGGCGCTGAAGGCGGCGGGGCAGGAGGTGTTCGGTGTGCCGCTGGCCCTGCTGCTGTTCGTGGGCGGCTTCCTCACCGCGCACATGGTGGAACGGCTGCTGGCCGCCCGCCAGGCCGCCCATGGCGCGGGGGAGGGGAAGGTGCCGCAGGTGGGGCTGACCGCGGCGGCGGCCATGGTCGGCCACAGCCTGCTGGACGGCATCGCGATCGGCGCGGCCTTCCAGGTGGGGGAGGCCATGGGGCTGACCGTGGCGCTCGCCGTCATCGCCCATGACTTCGCGGACGGGTTCAACACCTACACACTCACCAGCCTCTACGGGAACACCCGGGCCAAGGCCGTCGCGATGCTGGTCGCCGACGCCTTCGCGCCCGTCGTCGGAGCCGCGTCCACCCTGCTGTTCACCATTCCGGTGGGGCTGCTCGGCGGCTACCTCGGATTCTTCGGCGGCGCGCTGCTCTATCTCGCCGCCGCCGAGATCCTGCCCGAGGCGCACCACACCCACCCGGCCCGCTCCACCCTGCTCTGCACGGCGGCGGGCGCGGGCTTCATCTGGCTGGTCGTCGGCGTCGCCGAGTGAGGGGCTCGCCGCCGTGCGGGCGCGCGAGGGCGGAGAGAGTGCAGAAACGATTCTGTAGGGCCGGTGGGGCCTCGCCCGGCCGACCGCCACCACCGCTCCCGGCGTTCTCACCGCGCGCACTGAGCCACGAAACGGCGGGCCACCCCGGGCTCTGCCGCCCAGTGCGTATGCAGATAACTCGCGTGCACACCCCGCTGGACGAACCCCTCCACCCGGCGCTCCGGCCGGTGCATCCCCCAGGCCGGGGTCAAACCCGCGCCGGGCTCGATCACCGTCCGGTGGAACTCGTGGCCCCGCAGCCGGGTCCCCGTCGCCGCGAGACAGCTGTCGGCCACCGCCACCGCCTCCCGGTACCCCAGCGTCAGCCGCTCGCCCATCCGCGCGTCGGCCTCCAGCACCCCGCACATCGGCCGCCCGTCCAGGGACCGCGCGAGATACAGCAGCCCCGCGCACTCGGCCGCCACCGGCCCGCCGTCCCGCGCGAACGCCTCGACCACCTTGCGCAGAGACTCGTTGGCCGACAGCTCCGGCGCGTACACCTCGGGGAACCCGCCGCCTATCACGATCCCCGAGGTCCCCTCGGGAAGCCGCTCGTCCCGCAGGGGATCGAAGGCGACGACATCGGCCCCGTACGCGGTGAGCAGCTCGACATGCTCGGCGTAGGAGAAGGTGAACGCCGGGCCGCCGGCGACGGCGACCACCGGACGCCCGCCCCGCGCCCCATTGGGCAGCGCCTCCGCCGCGGGACCCCAGGACTCCCCGCCGGCGCTCCACGCCTTTGAATCCAGCGGGGGAGCGGAGCGGGCGAGCGCCAGCAGCCCCTCCAGATCGCACCCCTGCCGCACCAGCTCGCCCATCGCCGCCACGGAGGCGACGGCCTCCGCGGCCCGCTCGGCCACCGGCACCAGGCCGAGATGGCGCGAGGGGGTCGCCACGGCGGCCCGCCGCCGCACCACCCCCAGCACCGGGACCCCGACCTCCTCCAGCGCCTGCCGCAGCAACTCCTCGTGCCGGTCGGACGCCACCTTGTTGAGGATCACCCCGCCGACCCGGACCTCCGGGTCCCAGGAGACGAAGCCGTGCACCAGCGCCGCCACCGACCGCGACTGCGAGGAGGCGTCCACCACCAGTACCACCGGGGCCCGCAACAGCTTCGCCAGCTGCGCCGTGGACGCCAGCTCACCGGCTCCCGACGCGCCGTCGTACATCCCCATCACCCCCTCGACCACGGCCACGTCGCACCCGGCCGCACCGTGCGCGAACAGCGGAGCCATCAGCTCCGTGCCGCACAGATAGGCGTCCAGATTCCGGCCCGGCCGGCCGGTGGCGAGCGAGTGGTAGCCGGGGTCGATGTAGTCGGGGCCCACCTTGTGCGGGGACACGGCCAGCCCGGTGGCGGCGAACGCCGCCATCAGACCGGTCGCGACGGTGGTCTTGCCGCTGCCCGACGAGGGCGCGGCGATCACAAGACGTGCTACCACTCGATGCCCCGCTGCCCCTTCTGCCCCGCGTCCATCGGGTGCTTGACCTTGGTCATCTCGGTCACCAGATCGGCGAATTCGATCAGCTCGGCCGGGGCGTTGCGGCCGGTGATCACCACATGCTGGTTCCCCGGCCGGTCACGCAGCACCGAGATGACCTCGGCCGTGTCCACCCATCCCCAGTGCAGGGGATAGGCGAACTCGTCGAGGACGTAGAGCTTGTAGCGCTCGGCGGCCAGATCCCGCTTGACCTGCTCCCAGCCCTCCCGGGCCGCCTCCTCGTTGCTGAACTGCCGGTCGCGCTGCACCCACGACCAGCCCTCGCCCATCTTGTACCAGTCGACCGCGCCGCCCTCGCCGGACGCCCCCAGCACCTTCAGCGCGTTCTCCTCGCCGACCTTCCACTTCGCCGATTTGACGAACTGGAACACCCCGATCGGCCACCCCTGGTTCCAGGCCCGCAGCGCGAGCCCGAACGCGGCCGTCGACTTCCCCTTGCCGGTGCCCGTGTGCACGAAGACCAGCGGGCGGTTCCGCCGCTGACGCGTGGTGAGTCCGTCGTCCGGAACGACGGACGGCTGTCCCTGTGGCATTTACGCGGCCTTTCTGTCGGACCCGGCGGACCGGGCGCTCTTCACCAGTCCGGCGATCGCGTCCGCCCGCAACTCGTCGAGTGTGACGGCCGATCCCTGAAGATCGGCCGCGAGGGTGCCGGCGAGCCCCAGCCGGACCGGCCCGGACTCGCAGTCCACCACGATGGCGGCCGTGCCCCCGGCGGCGTGCAGCCGGGCCGCCCGCGAGGCCAGCCCCACCGGGTCGGGGCCGCCGGTGGCCCGCCCGTCGGTCACCACGACGAGCAGCGGCCGGCGCGAGGGATCGCGCATCCGCTCCACCCGCAGCACGTCGTGCGCCTTGAGCAGCCCCGCAGCCAGCGGGGTGCGCCCGCCGGTCGGCAGCAGATCGAGCCGGGCCGCCGCCGCGTCCACCGAGGACGTCGGCGGCAGGGCCAGCTCGGCCTCCTTGCCCCGGAAGGTCACCAGCCCCACCTTGTCCCTGCGCTGATAGGCGTCCAGCAGCAGCGAGAGCACCGCGCCCTTGACCGCGCTCATCCGCTGCCGGGCCGCCATCGACCCCGAGGCGTCCACCACGAAGAGGACGAGATTGGACTCCCGCCCCTCCCGCGCGGCCTGCCGCAGATCGTCCCGCCGCACCACCAGACCGGGTCCCCCGCGCCCCCGCGCCCGCTGATGCGGGGCCGCCGCCGCCACCGTCGCCGAGAGATGCAGCTTGGTGAGGGCCCCCCGGGGCCGCCGCGCACCGGTGGTGCGTCCGTGCTCGGCCCGGGAGCGCGAACGGCGGCCCGCCGCGCCCTCGCCCATCCCCGGCACGCTCAGCATCTTCGTACGGAACGGCTCACCGGCGCCCACCGGCCGCTGCTCACGACCGCCGCCCACCGGCACACCGCCCTCGCCGGACTCCGGCGACTCCTTCGGCTCGGGTGACTCGCCCTGCGGCGGAATCCCGGGGTCCTCCTGCGCGGGGGGCTCGGGGGCCTCGGGGCCCTGCCGCGGAGGCGGGCCGCCGCCGGGACCGCCGCCGTCCGGGCCGCCGTCCGGTCCCTGGCCGGGATCGGGATCGGGGTCCTGGTCGGGGTCGGGCTCCGGATCGGGCTCGGGCTCGGGCTCGGGCTCGTCCGCGCCGAACTCCTCCAGGGTGCGGTCCAGCTTCTCCTCGTCCAGCCCGGGCGCGTCGAACGGGTTGCGCCGCCGCCGGTGGGGCAGCGCCAGCAGCGCGGCCTGCCGCACATCCTCGGCGAGGACGTCCCCGCGCCCGGCCCAGGCGGCCAGCGCGCAGGCCGTACGGGCCATCACGATGTCGGCCCGCATGCCGTCCACCTCGAAGGCCGCGCAGGTCGCCGCTATCTGACGGAGCGCCGCGTCCCCCAGCGTCACCTCGGGCAGCAGCGCCCGCGCCGCCATGATCCGCTCCCGCAGCGCGCTCTCGTCCCCGTCCCAGCGGGCGGCGAAGCCCGCCGGGTCGTCGTCGTACGCCAGCCGCCGGCGGACGACCTCGACCCGCTGGTCGGGCTCGCGGGAGGCCACGACCTCCACCGTCAGCCCGAACCGGTCCAGCAACTGCGGTCGCAGCTCGCCCTCCTCCGGGTTCATCGTCCCCACCAGCAGGAAGCGGGCGGCGTGCCGCACCGAGACACCCTCGCGCTCCACATAGGACGCGCCCATCGCGGCGGCGTCCAGCAGCACGTCCACCAGATGGTCGTGGAGCAGATTCACCTCGTCCACATAGAGGATTCCCCGGTGCGCGTCCGCGAGGAGCCCCGGCTCGAAGGCCTTGACCCCCTCCGCGAGCGCCCGCTCGATGTCCAGCGCGCCCACCAGCCGGTCCTCGGAAGCGCCGATGGGCAGCTCCACCATGCGCGCGGGCCGCGCCGCCGCCCCGCCCGCCTCATGGGGCCCGTCGGGGCACTCCGGGTCGGGCGCGGCCGGGTCGCAGGAGAACCGGCACCCGGCGACGACCTCGACAGCGGGCAGCAGCGCGGAGAGGGCCCGCACGGCGGTCGACTTGGCGGTCCCCTTCTCACCCCGCACCAGCACCCCGCCGACCCGGGGCGACACGGCGTTGAGCAGCAGCGCGAGCCTCAGATCGTCCTGCCCGACGACAGCGGTGAACGGGTAGGGCGTGCTCATACGGGCTCCTCGGTCGACACGGACGGATACGGGAACGCGGTCACACCGGCCGGGCCGGCCCCGGGGTTCGGGCGCGGCACGCCGCCACCGGCCCCCGGCGGATCCGCTTCGGCGGTCGGGAACATCGGCACACTGCTCATGCGGGGGCTCCAGGTCGTCCGGGCGCTCCGGCCGTCGCGCGCACCGGGGGTGCGGCGGGCGCTCCGGGCGCGATGAAGGGAAGGTCCGAGGGCGCGCCCCGCTCGATCAGCCGCAGGAGCGCGTCCGTGTCCGCGTGTTCTTCGATCAGATCGCCGAGCCGGTCCAGCTGTTCTTCGCGCAGCGCGCCGAACGACGTGTCCGGAGCGGGCACGAAGCGCCTGCCGGCGGCGCTCGCGACCCGTCTCAGGAACTGCCGCCGGAAGCCGTCGCTCTCCAGTGAGCCGTGCCAGTGGGTGCCCCACACCTCACCGACCCGGCATCCGCTCAGAAAGGCCTCGCCGCCCAGCACTTCGGCGACGCCGTGGTGGATCTCGTACCCCTCCACCCGCTCGCCCAGTGCCGTGCCCGTCGGCCTGGCCAGGGTCTTCTCGGCCGCGAACCGCACCCGTACGGGCAGCAGCCCCAGACCGGTCACGGAACCGGCCCGTGACTCGACCTCGTCCTCGATGTGCTCGCCCAGCAGCTGAAAGCCGCCGCAGATCCCCAGCACCGGCCGCCCCTCGGCGGCCCTGCGAGCCAGCTCCCTCGCCAGCCCCCGCTCCCTCAGCCACTCCAACGCGCGGACCGTGCCCCGGGTTCCCGGTACGACGACGAGATCCGCGTCGGCCAACTCCTCGGGCCGGTCCACGAATCGGACGATCACCCCCGGCTCGGCAGCGAGCGCGTCCACATCGGTGAAGTTGGACATCAGCGGCACCGCGCAGACCGCGACCCGCAGCACGTCCTCGCCGACCGGCGGGGCCACCACCGACTCGCGCACGGCCCCGCGCAGCGAGACCCGCAGCCCGTCCTCCTCGTCGATGCCGAGCCCGTGGGTGTACGGCAGCACCCCGTAGGTCCGCCGCCCGGTGAGCCCTTCGAGCATGTCGAGACCCGGCTCCAGCAGCGAGACGTCGCCGCGGAACTTGTTGACCAGGTATCCCGCCACCAGCCGCTGGTCCTCGGCGCTCAGCAGCGCCGTCGTCCCGAAGAAGGAGGCGAAGACCCCGCCGCGGTCGATGTCCCCGACCACGAGCACCGGCAGCCGGGCCGCCCGGGCGATGCCCATGTTCACGATGTCCGTACGCCGCAGATTGATCTCCGCCGGGCTGCCCGCCCCCTCGCAGATCACGGCGTCATAGCTGCTCCGCAGCTGTTCCAGGCACTCCACCACGGGGCCGAACAGAGCCTCCTGCCTGCCTCCGTGGTAGCCGCGCGCGCTCAGCTCGCCGACGGGCCTGCCCATCAGCACGACCTGGCTGCTGCGGTCGCTGCCCGGCTTGAGGAGCACGGGGTTCATGAGCGCGCTCGGCTCGACCCGGGCGGCCTGCGCCTGCATCGCCTGGGCCCGGCCGATCTCCGCGCCGTCGCGGGTCACGAAGGAGTTGAGGGACATGTTCTGTCCCTTGAAGGGGGCGACCTTCACCCCCTGGCGCACCAGCCAGCGGCAGATTCCCGCCGTGACCACGCTCTTGCCCGCGTCGGACGTCGTGCCCGCGACGAGCAGTCCGCCTCCCTTGCGTCCCGGCCCGGTCATCGGTTTCCTCCCTGTCGGCGGCGCGCCGCCGAGATCCGCCGGAACGCCAGCCGTCCGGCCGCGCTCGCCACGAGGGCGAGCAGACTCACCCGGCGCGAGAGCCGCACCGCGCGCTCGATGTCCGTGACGTCCACGGGACGGCCGTCGCCGTTGAGCACCGGCCGGTGCTCGATCCGGCCGCCGTAGGCGAGGGTGCCGCCGAGCCGCACCCCGAGCGCTCCGGCGAACGCGGCCTCCACCGGGCCGGCGTTGGGGCTCGGGTGCCGGTGCGCGTCGGCCCGCCAGGCGCGGGCCGCGCCGCGCCGGTCGGGGCCCGCCAGCACGGCGAGCGCGGCCGTGAGCCGCGCCCCCGGCCAGCCGGCCAGATCGTCCAGCCGGGCCGAGGCCCAGCCGAAGGCCCGGTAGCGGGGGGACTTGTGGCCCACCATCGCGTCCAGGGTGTTGACGGCCCGGAAGCCGACCAGTCCGGGCACGCCCGCGAGCGCTCCCCAGACCAGGGCTCCGACGACCGCGTCGGAGGTGTTCTCGGCGACGGACTCCACGACGGCACGGGCGATCTGCTGCTCGTCCAGGGAGTGCGGGTCACGGCCGCACAGATGCGGCAGCCGCTCCCGGGCCCGCGCCACGTCCCGCGCGGTGAGGGCCGCTCCGACGGTGCGGGCCTCGCGGCCCAGCGAGGTGCCGCCGACGACGGTCCAGGTGGCGGCGGCGGTCAGCGCGACGGAGAGGGCGGGACGGCCGCGGACACCACGGCTGAGCAGCGCCCCGGCGGCGGCGGTGCCTCCGGCGCACACGGCGGTGTGCAGCGCGCCCCACCCTCGGTGGTCACGCCACAGCACCCGCTCGACGGCGCCGGCGGCCCGTCCGAACGCGGCGACCGGATGGCCTCGGCGGGGGTCGCCGAGCAGCAGGTCGCCGATCAGGCCGGCGGTGGCGCCGTACGCGAATATTCGGTCGGCACGCATCGTTCAGGCCGGCGTCTCGTTCCGGGGGGCCGACAGGGGCGGCGGGGGAGTGCGAGGCGTACTCGGGGCGGGGGCTGAACCGTGGCCGGGCATGGCGATATGTCCTCACTCAGGGTGTCCGCGCCCTGGTTCGACGTGATCGGCGGCGAGAGTTCCTGGCTTCCGGGATCGCTCCCGGTGACAGTGGCGGGACCGCGCCGGATTCGCACCGGCTTCCTCTGCTGCCGCCGTAATGGCCCCGGCAGTCCACCACGCTGCGAGAACAGCCGTCAACCTGCCGTTGACCTGCGGCGGGACAGTGTGCTCAGCCCCACATCGGAGATCGGCGCGGACCGGGCTCCGGACGGCGTTCCGGGACAGACGAAACCGGGCCGGAACACCCCTGGGGGGTGTTCCGGCCCGGTTTCCGGAACTGCGGCCGTCAGGTGACGATCAGATAGATCCCGTAGGTGACGGCGGCCGCGCAGAGCGCGAAGCAGAGGTAGGCGCCACCGCGGAACAGGGCCACGGAGCCTCCGCCGGTCTGTCCGGCGGCCGACGGCTGCTTGCTGAGACCGATGATCCCGAGGGTGAACAGACCCACCAGGACGACAGTGGCCACGAGGCTCACACCGAAGACGGAGCCGAGAGCTACCCAGTCGATTTTCATGCTGATCTGTCCTTACACCGCGGCCGGGCTGGCCGGGCCGGATTCGGGGGCTGCGGCGGAGGGGGCCGCGATGGTCGTCTTGAGGCCGTCCTGCGCGGTGACGGTGTCCTGCGCGGGGGTGCCGGCCGGCGGCGGGGTGACGGCGTTGATCGCGGTGGTGACCACGCCGGGCTCGTCGCTCTCGTCGTCGTCCACGACGTTGGTGTGGTCGATGATCTGGCGGCGCGAGTACAGCCAGATGGCGGCGGACGAGCCGACCAGGAAGATGGTGACCGCGGCGATGCCCCAGTCGCCCTGCCGCATCACGAACTCCGAGCCCGCGGCGACCAGACCGGCGGCCGGCAGGGTCAGACCCCAGGCGACGAACATCCGGGTGGCGGTGGACCAGCGGACCACGCCGCCCTTGCGGCCGAGGCCCGCGCCCATCACCGCGCCGGAGCAGGAGTGCGTGGTGGAGAGGGAGAAGCCCAGGTTGGAGGAGGCGAGGATGACGCTGGCCGCGCTGGACTGGGCGGCGAAGCCCTGCTGCGGCTGGAGGTCGGTCAGGCCCTTGCCCATGGTGCGGATGATGCGCCAGCCGCCGAGGTAGGTGCCGAGGGCGATCGCGACACCGGCGGAGACGATGACCCACATGGGCGGGTTCGAGCCGGGGACCAGGATGCCGCCGGTGACCAGCGCCAGCGTGATGATGCCCATCGTCTTCTGGGCGTCATTGGTGCCGTGCGCCAGGGAGACCAGGCCGGCGGAGGCGATCTGCCCGGCGCGGTAGCCCTTGGAGGTCGCCTTGTCGTCGGTGTTCTTGCCGAGCTTGTACGTCAGCCGCGAGGCGAGGTACGCGCCGATGCCGGCGACCAGCGGGGCGGCGATCGCGGGGATCAGCACCTTGGTGATGACCGTGCCGCCGTTGACTCCGCTGAAGCCGACCGAGGCGATGGTGGCACCGATCAGACCGCCCATGAGGGCGTGCGAGGAGCTGGACGGCAGGCCGACCAGCCACGTCAGAAGATTCCAGAGGATGGCGCCGACGAGCGCCGCGAAGATCACTTCTGGGGATATGCCTGACTCGTTGACGATGCCGCTGGAGATCGTCTTGGCGACCTCCACCGACAGGAAAGCGCCGACGAGGTTGAGCACGGCGGACATCGCCACCGCGGACTTGGGCTTCATCGCGCCGGTCGAGATGGTCGTCGCCATCGCGTTGGCGGTGTCGTGGAAACCGTTCGTGAAATCGAACACGAGAGCCGTCACGATCACAATCGCGAGCAGCAGCGTGATGTGTTCCATTTACCCAGGCAATCTATGGACGTCAGTGGCCTGGTGAACGTAAGTAACCTGGGTGAACGGAAGGTGAACTGAGGCCGGATTCAGGGTGTCCCCATGTGAGGTTTTGGGCTCCGCTTTCGCTTCCGGAGCGCTTGACCGGCCCTTGTGCCCGACCCCACGCCCCGCAAAGTGCCTTACATCACTCTTTCGGATAATCTGTCCGATCCTCCCCTCCGTGGCTCCGCTGTGGCCCTCTGTGACGGCGAGCCGTCTCCTGACAGGATCGCCGCATGACCGAACAGGTGTCCCAGAGAGCGATCGAAGACGCGTGGCGGGACGTGGTGACCACCGCCCGCAGAACGGCGGCCGAGGGCCTTGTGGTGGGCACCTCGGGCAATGTCTCCGCCCGGGTCGGCCCGCTGATCCTCGTCACCCCCAGCGCGGTCCCCTACGACCGGCTCACCGCCCAGGACACGACCGTCGTCGACATCGAGGGAAAACGCGTCCTCGGCGACCTCGAACCCACCAGCGAACTGCCGCTCCATCTGGAGATCTACCGGCACACCGACGCCCTCGCGGTGGTCCACACCCACGCCGTGCACGCCACGGCCGTCTCCACCCTCGTCCCCGAGCTCCCGCCCGTCCACTACATGACCGCCGCGCTCGGCGGCCCCGTCCGCGTCGCCCCGTACGCCCTCTACGGCACCGAGGCCCTCGCCTCCCACATGCTCCGCGCCCTGGAGGGGCGCACCGCCTGCCTGCTCCAGAACCACGGCACCGTCGCCCACGGACAGAGCCTGGACCAGGCCTACGACCGCACCGCCCAGCTGGAGTGGATGTGCCGCCTCTGGCTCACGGCGGCCTCCGTGCCCGGCCACACGCCCTCCCTGCTCTCCGAGAGCCGGCTCGCGGAGGCCGCCGAGCGCCTGAGCGGCTACGGCCGCCCGCGCTGACCCCGCGCGCCCGGAGCCGCTCCACCCCGGACGGTCCCCGCCGCGCACCGGCGGGGACCGCCCCGACCGGGGCCCGACACCGGCGGACGCCGTCCACTGGCAGGGCCGTACCACCGCGCCGACACTGGAACGGTGCGCCCGGCTACAGCGACGGCAGCGGCCGTCACCACCCTGATCGGCGTCGGCGCGGCCGCGATCGCGGCCGGCCGCTACGCGAGCGACGCGGTGCTCAGACCCGAGCCCGGCCGGCCGCTCCCCGGCGACCCGAGACTCACCGTGCACGCCGCCGACGGCGACCGGATCACCCTGACCCGCTCCCTCGCCTCCCGCCGCCCCGGCACCTATGGACTCGACGGCCCGGGCGTCCACGCCGTCGTCGGCCCGGTCCTCGACGGAACGCAGCCCTCCGCCGACACCGTCGTGCGCCGGCTGGAACACCCTGGCGACGGCGGTCTGCGCCCCGGCGTCAGAGTCCGGCTGAACCCCCGGCTCCACATCGGCGACCCGACCTCCGCGCTCGGCATCCGGCACACCGACGTCAGCGTCCCCGGCGAACTCGGACCCATCCCCGCCTGGTCCGTGCCGGGCCCCCGCACCACCTGGGTCATCGCCGTGCACGGCCTGGGCACCACCCGCGAACACCCCATGAACCTCCTTCCGTTTCTCCACGGCCGACGCATTCCGGTACTGGGGATCGCCTACCGGGGCGACCCGGACGCCCCCCGCTCCCCCGACGGACTCGGACACCTCGGCGAAGCCGAGTGGCGCGACCTCGACGCCGCCCTCCGCTTCGCCGTCGGCAACGGCGCGCGCCACGTCGTCCTGTACGGCTGGTCCACCGGTGCCACGATGGCGCTGCACGCCGCCGCCGGCTCCGCCCTGCGCGACCGGATCACCGGGCTCGTCCTCGACTCCCCGGTCCTCGACCAGGACGCCACCCTGCGCGCCCTCGCCGCCGCCCGGCGCACCCCCGCGCCCCTGCTCCCCCTCACGGTCCGCGCCGCCCGGGGCAGGGCCGGGCTGTACGACGGCCGGCGGCCCGCCCTGGCGGCCGACGCCAGGCTGCTGAAGGTGCCCACCCTGATCTTCCACGGCCCGGACGACGCCATCGCCCCCTGGCACCCCTCCCGGGAGCTCGCCGCCCGCCGCCCCGACCTCGTCCACCTCCACACGGTCCGCAACGCACCCCACGCGGCCATGTGGAATGCCGACCCGGCCCGCTACGAAGAGGCCCTGCGCCGCTTCCTCACCCCCTTGATGTGACACCCCGCCCGGACCTCCGCACCGCCCCCGGGCCTTCGCGCCGACCGCCCCGACCCGCCCGGGCCCCCGCCCGCCGACGGGCCCGCGAGGCCCGCCGACCCGTCATTCATCGGGTTCCGTTTGGGCTTTCGGCCCGTCAGCGGGAAGACTGCTCCCTGTGACGTCCCGAAAGCCTGATGAGCAATTGGCGCGCAACTCCAGACTCCGTCTTGTCCGCCCGCGACCGCTGGCCACCGCCCGGCGGGCCGTGACGACCCGGCGTACCCGCTCGGCCCCACGGCCTCCGGAGGGCACTCCGCCCCCCGCCGAGCTGGCCCGCCAGGCGAGAGAAGTCCTCGTCGACGCCGTACGGATCGCCCGCTGGGCGGCCGTCGAGCGGGACCCCGGCACGGCCTCGCTCGCCTCCCCGGCGCGCGAACGGGCCGCCGCCGCACTCGATCTGACCCCCCTCCAGGTACGCGCGGGATGGGACCGCGCCCGACTCGCCGGACTGGTCGAACTGCACGGCGGCACAGCCCGCCCCGGCTGGCGGCTGCGTGCCTGGGACCGCGACGACATGGCCGTGCTGCGCGGCTGGGTCGCTCTCTTCGACGCCTGGTCCCTGGCCCACCCCGCCCCCGGCGACGTGGCCCCGGCCGCCGTCGCCGAGGTCGTGGAAGCCGTCCCCCAGCTGCTCTCCCTCCTCCAGCTCTCGGCCGGCCCCGTCCTGGTCCCCGCCCTCCTCGACCTCCTGGAGCAGCGGGTCGAGGAACTGCGCGAGGAACGCTGCGAAGTCCCCTACGGCCCGCAGTCGCAGCCCCTCCCCATGCCCGCGGGCGGCCCGCCCGCCGCCCCGGACCCCTCCGACGACGGCCCGCCCGCCGCCACCGGACCCACCGGATCCACCGCACCCCGCCCGGAAACCGTCTCCTCCCTCCTCGGCTGGGCCCTGGAGGGCCTCTCCGCCGTCGGCGCGCTCACCCTCGACCGAGGCAGGTCCGCCACCCTGACCCCGCTCGGCAACTGGGCGGTCTGGGTCAAGCTGGAGCAGATCTGCGTCGCCGCCCAGAGCCCGGCCGGCAATATCGAGCAGTCCGCCGAGGACATGCTGCGCGGCTGCGCCCGGCTCACCCCCGGGCCCGCCCGCGCCGAGTACCGCGCCTGGCTGGCGGCGCGCACCGTCTCCAGCTCCGTCACCGAACTCCTCGGCGTCGCCAGGGGCGAGGACGCCCTGCTGCGCGGCCTCGCCTTCGAAGCGCTCCGCGTCGTCGGCGCGCCCGCCGAGGCCGAGGTCCGCTCCGTCGCCCAGGAGCCGTCACTGCGTCCGTACGCCCTGCTGTGGCTCGCGGAGTACGAGGGGGCGGACCCTGAGGACGTCCACGACGTCCTCACCCGCGAGGAGGCCACCTGGCTCTGGGTGGACACCGCAGCGGCCGTCGCCGACCACGGTGAGCCCCAGCTGCTGCTGCGCCATCTCGACTCGGCCGTCCAGGGCACGGTCCCGGCCCTCCTGGAGGAGGTCAGGGCGGGCGGCCACCCGCGCACCGTCCAGGTCCTGGTGGCCCTGGCCGCGGCCCACCCCGACCCCGCCCTCGCGAAAGCCGTCCGCCGGGCGGCCTTCCAGGTCCACACCGGCGGGGCCTAGCACAGGCCCTGCCTCCCGCCGTGGTGGCTGCCGGGCCCGGCAGCCACCACGGCGCCGGGCGCGGGCGGAAGCCCGCGGGACGGCCGTCAGGGCGCGGGGGCCTCGGGTATGTAGTCCCCGAAGCTCCACACATTGCCCTCCAGGTCCCGCACCAGATAGTCCCTGGCGCCGTACTCCTTGTCGCTCGGCGCGGTCACGACGTCCGCCCCGTGCTCCACCGCCCTGCGGTGATGGGCGTCCACATCGTCGACATGGACGAACACCCCGCCGGGCCCGCCGCCGGCCGTCAGCCGGTCGAAGGCACCGCCCGTGCCCCTGCTGCCCACCATCACCATGCCGTTGCCGTACGTCAGCTCGGCGTGCGCGACCAGGCCCTCGCCGTCCTCGTACACCGCGTGCTCGGTGAAGCCGAAGGCCTCGGTCAGCTGCCGGATCGCGGCCCTGGCGTCCGCGTACAACAGCGACGGACAGATGCTCGGCGATCCTCCGCCGGACGACTCCGCCATCTCCCTCACTCCTTCCGGCCCGCCCTCCACCCGCGGTCCGCCCGTGTGCGAACCGCCGGGATGTGAACTGTGTCTCAGTCTGGCACCCGCCACTGACAATGCCCGTCCGCAGCGCGTATCCCCAGCTCAAAGCCTTGACTCAAAGCCTTCCGAGGAGAGCGGCGGGTCAGCGGAAGGTGTCGCAGCGCGCCATGTCCCCGCTCCGGTACCCCACGTCGAACCACTGCTGCCGCTGCGCCGCCGAGCCGTGCGTCCATGTCTCCGGGGTGACCCGCCCCTGGTACCGCTCCTGGATCCGGTCGTCCCCGACCGAGGCCGCCGCGTCCAGCCCGTCCCCGATGTCCGCCTCCGTCAGACTGGTCAGCAGCGGACGCCCGGTCTTCTCGTCCGGCGTCGTCGTCGCGTGATGTGCCCACACCCCCGCGTAACAGTCCGCCTGGAGCTCCACCCGTACGGAATTGCTCGCCGCGCCCTGCCGCCCGTCCTGGGCCCTGCGCAGGGTCCCCATCAGGTTCTGCACATGGTGTCCGTACTCGTGCGCCACCACATACGCCTGCGAGAAGGGGCCGCCGGCCCCGAAGGTGTTCCGCAGATCGTCGAAGAACCCCAGGTCCAGATAGACCTGCCGGTCCGCCGGGCAGTAGAACGGCCCCACCGCCGAGGTCGCCGTCCCGCACGCGGTGTTCACCCGGCCCGTGAACATCACCGTCCGGGCGTCCGAGTAGCGCCCCTGCCGCCGGGGGAACTCCGCCCGCCAGAAGTCCTGCACGCTGTTGACCACCGCGACGATCCGGCAGTCCTCCCGCGTATTGGCGTCCGAGCCCCGCAGACAGGCCCGGCCCACCTCCGCCTGCGTCGACGCGGTCGCGACCGGCTCCGGCTCGCCGGAGGAGAGCCCCAGCTGATCGGGGCCCACTCCGAAGATCAGCCCCAGGATCAGCGCGATGACCCCCGCCACACCTCCGCCGACGGCCGCCCTGCCGCCCGGGAGACGGCTCCCGCGCACATCCCTGACCTCGGACGTGTCCAGATCGGCGTCGTCGTCGAACTGCATGGGCCACCGCCGTCGGATCCGGTGCGACGGACGGCTGCCTTGCCGCCCTGCGCCGAGTATCGACCGCCCCGCCGGCCGTCGCCCCTTTTGTTCCCCCGCCCGCGCCGAGCACGCGGGGCCGCCTCCGCACCGCTCCCGCACCGCCCCCGCGACCGGCCCGGGAATACCACTTGCAGTGCCCCGTTAGACTGGCCCCATGGCCATTCTCCTTGTGCATTAGACGGCATCGCAGCCTCATAAGCCCGTCCTTCCGCCGTCCACACCGCCCTGGAGTATGTCCGTGATCACCGCTTCCGGTATCGAGCTGCGCGCCGGTGCCCGCATCCTCATCGAGTCCGCCTCCTTCCGCATCGCCAAGGGCGACCGCGTCGGCCTGGTCGGACGCAATGGCGCGGGCAAGACCACCCTCACCAAGTGCCTGGCCGGCGAGGGCATCCCCGCCGCCGGCACCATCACGCGCTCCGGCGAGGTCGGCTACCTCCCCCAGGACCCGCGGACCGGCGATCTCGACACCCTCGCCCGCGACCGCATCCTCTCCGCCCGCGACCTCGACTCCGTGCTGAGGAAGATGCGGGAGAACGAGGACCGGATGGCGAACGGACAGGGCGCCACCCGCGAGAAGGCGATGAAGAAGTACGAGCGCCTGGAGACGGAGTTCCTCACCAAGGGCGGGTACGCCGCCGAGGCCGAGGCCGCCACCATCGCCGCCGCGCTGGGCCTTCCCGACCGGGTGCTCGGCCAGCCCCTCCACACCCTCTCCGGCGGCCAGCGCCGCCGGGTCGAGCTCGCGCGCATCCTCTTCTCGGACGCCGACACCCTCCTCCTGGACGAGCCGACCAACCACCTCGACGCCGACTCGATCGTCTGGCTGCGCGACTACCTGAAGAGCTACCGAGGCGGCTTCATCGTCATCTCCCACGATGTCGAACTGGTCGAGACGGTCGTCAACAAGGTCTTCTACCTCGACGCCAACCGCTCCGCCATCGATGTCTACAACATGGGCTGGAAGCTCTACCAGCAACAGCGCGAGGCCGACGAGAAGCGCCGCAAGCGCGAGCGCCAGAACGCCGAGAAGAAGGCCGCCGCCCTCAACTCGCAGGCCGACAAGATGCGCGCCAAGGCCACCAAGACCGTCGCCGCGCAGAACATGGCCAAGCGCGCCGAGCGGCTGCTCGCCGGTCTGGAGGAGGTGCGGGCCATCGACAAGGTCGCCAAGCTGCGCTTCCCGGAGCCCGCGCCCTGCGGCAAGACCCCGCTCACCGCGGAGGGCCTGTCCAAGTCGTACGGCTCGCTGGAGATCTTCACCGATGTCGATCTCGCGATCGACAAGGGCTCCAGGGTCGTCATCCTCGGCCTCAACGGCGCGGGCAAGACCACCCTGCTCCGGCTGCTCGCCGGGGTAGAGAAGCCCGACACCGGCGCGGTCACCCCGGGCCACGGCCTCAAGCTCGGCTACTACGCCCAGGAGCACGAGACCCTGGACCCCGAGCGCACGGTCCTGGAGAACATGCGCACCTCCGCGCCCGACCTCGATCTGGTCGAGGTGCGCAAGACGCTCGGCTCCTTCCTCTTCTCCGGCGACGACGTCAACAAGCCGGCCGGAGTCCTCTCCGGCGGCGAGAAGACCCGGCTGGCGCTGGCCACCCTGGTCGTCTCCTCCGCCAACGTCCTGCTGCTGGACGAGCCCACCAACAACCTCGACCCCGCCAGCCGCGAGGAGATCCTCGGCGCGCTGCGCACCTACAAGGGCGCGGTCATCCTCGTCACCCACGACGAGGGGGCCGTCCTGGCGCTGGAGCCGGAGCGGATCATCCTGCTGCCGGACGGTGTGGAGGACCTGTGGGGCGCGGACTACGCGGATCTGGTCGCCCTCGCCTGATCTTCGCCCGGCGCTTGCGGCGGCCCGGCCAGGCCGCTGATCCACTCCGTATGGATCATTCGGCTCACAGGTGATCCATCATCTGGGTGAGGGTGTCTCGTACCCCGGCGAAGCTCTCAACACAAGATCATTTTTAGCGGGCGGGCCGGGGGATTCCTCGGCCCACCCTTGTTGACCTGCGGTTTCTCTGAGTGGAGCGAGCGTGGCCCGGGACCGCCGGTGTGCTGAATAAGCCATTCCGGTCATGGCGCGCGTTTGATTCCCGGCAAAGGTCCTTCCATGGACCTTGTCGAATGGGTGGCCAGGAACGGCGCAAGGGGTGATCATGAGAAGTCCAGAGCGCACTTCCCATGAGGAGGCACGGGTGGCCGAGACTCTGAAGAAGGGCAGCCGGGTGACCGGCGCCGCGCGCGACAAGCTCGCGGCAGACCTGAAGAAGAAATACGACTCCGGTGCGAGTATCCGGGCGCTGGCCGAAGAGACCGGTCGCTCCTATGGATTCGTCCATCGGATGCTGAGCGAGTCCGGAGTCATCCTACGAGGACGCGGCGGAGCCACGCGAGGCAAGAAGGCCGCATCGGCCTGATCCTGACGATCAGGGCTCCCCGCCGGTTCGAGAGATGTCCGCCCGGTCGGCCGAAGGGCCGTCCGGGCAGGCATCGGAAGCGGACCACCGACCGCCGGTCGCCGAAGGCTGACCGGTGGAGGGTGGTTACTGTGCAGTCGCTTAGCTAGTCTGCGTCTGCACAGACACCGCATCACCCGAACCGGAGGCGCCCCATGACTTCGCCCGGCTCCGCGCACGAACTCGTGCTGGACAAGGACGGCGTACGGCTCACCGTCGAGGACACGGTCGCCACGGTGACCCTGACCAATCCGGCCAAGCGCAATGCCCAGTCCCCCGCCCTGTGGCGGGCGCTGGCGCACACGGGTCGGTCGCTCCCGGGCACCGTGCGCGTCGTGGTGCTCCGCGGTGAGGGCAAGTCCTTCTCCGCCGGGCTCGACCGGCAGGCGTTCACGCCGGAGGGCTTCGACGGCGAGCCGTCGTTCCTCGATCTCGCACGGGCCTCCGACACGGACCTCGACGCCGCCATCGCCGAGTACCAGGAGGCTTTCACCTGGTGGCGCAGGAGTGACATCGTCACGATCGCGGCCGTCCAGGGCCATGCGATCGGCGCGGGATTCCAGCTCGCCCTCGCCTGCGACCTCCGGGTCGTGGCCCAGGACGTGCAGTTCGCCATGCGCGAGACCAGCCTCGGACTCGTCCCCGACCTCACCGGCACACACCCGCTGGTGGCGCTGGTGGGGTACGCCCGCGCGCTGGAGATCTGCGCCACGGGACGCTCGGTGCACGCCGAGGAGGCCGAGCGCACCGGGCTCGCCAATCTGGTGGTCCCCGGCGCGGACCTCGACGCCTCCGTACGGGATCTGACCGCCGCGCTCCTCGCCGCGCCCCGCGACGCCCTCATCGAGACCAAGGCGCTGCTCCAGGGCGCGACCCGGCGTTCGTACGACGACCAGCTCGCCGCGGAACGAGCGGCGCAGGCGCGCCGGCTCCGGGATCTCGCGGGCATCGGCGACTGACCCCGCCGGTGACACCGGCCGGGCCCACCCGGGCGGGTCCGGCACGGCTGCCCCGCGTCACCCCGACGCGTCGGTGACCACCACCGCCACCGGGCGGTCGTCACCCAGCGCCGAGGCCACCGAGGCCCTGACCGCGCGCACCACGGCCAGCGGACGCCGTCCGGACACGATCGCCACCTCCACCCGGACATCGCCGGGCCTCACGCGCACCGCCGCGCCCAGGACCGATGTCAGCCGGGCGACCCCGGGGACCGAGGCCACCGTCCGGGCGAGCGGCTCCCGGTCGGACTCCTCCTCGGCGGCGGCCTCAGGGCCGCTCGGAGCAGGACGGTCCGGAGCGCCGGGCACCGTCTCCACCAGCGCGGTCACCCGTAGATCCACCGCCTCGACCGCCAGGTCCAACGCGTCCGTCGCGGCCGAGAACAGCGCCTCGCGCAGGGCGTCCGCGACGGCGGGCAGCGGCCGGGGCACCGCGGCCCCCGCCGCCTCGTGTCCCGGCCCGTACGCCGCCTCGTACACCGCCTCGAACTCGGCCTCGATCCGCAGCGCCCCCGGCGGCAGCGCGCTCGGTGGCGGCGGCACCGCCGGAACACCCGCCTCCGCCGGATCCGCCAGTGCCAGCCGCACCTTCCCCAGCTCCGCCCCCGCGATGCCGGCCGCCGCGCGCCGCAGCACCGCGACGGCCGCCCGCTCGGTCAGCCAGGCCCCGTCCCCGGGCCCGCCCAGCGGAAGGAGCCGGCCGAGACCGAGACGTACGCGTACCGCGTCAGCAGTGGTCATCCCCCCAGCCTGCCGCATCCCCGGGGCGAGAGCGGGCAACCGCGCTTAGTGTGGGCTGGAGGGTGTCCGCGGGATCAGCCCGATTCCGGAGCGGCCCCGGACGGACCGCAGGCTCCGGGAGAACCCCGGGCGACGGTCCCGGGTCTCCGGAAGCCGGGCATCCGGCGCGGCACGACCTGGCAACCCCGGAAAGGACGCAAGGCGATGACCGAACGAAGCGGCAATGAGCCCTCCGGCGGCTCGGGCGAGGAGCCGAGGGAGCTGAGGAAGTCGTCGAGCGGCAAACGGGGTGGCGGGGATCCCGGCTCGCGCGGCCGTACGACGATCGCCGACGGCGTCGTCGAGAAGATCGCCGGACTCGCCGCCCGCGATGTGGTCGGTGTGCACGCCATGGGCAGCGGCCTCTCGCGCACCTTCGGCGCGGTCCGCGACCGGGTGCCTGGCGGTGCCAAATCCAATGTCACCCGAGGGGTGAAGGCCGAGGTCGGCGAGGTGCAGACCGCTCTGGACCTGGAGATCGTCGTCGACTACGGCGTCTCCATCGCGGATGTCGCCCGCGCGGTGCGCGAGAACGTGATCTCCGCCGTGGAGCGGATGACCGGTCTGGAAGTCGTCGAGGTCAACATCGCGGTCAGCGATGTGAAGCTCCCCGACGAGGAAGAGGACGAGCCGGAACCCCGTCTGCAGTAGCCCCGAAGCCCGAGATGAGGAGGCTCAGATGAGTATGGCTATGGTCGGCATGGTGGCCGGCATGGCGCTCGGCTTCGCCGGGTACTTCGGTGGCTTCGGCGCGTTTTTGCTGGTGGCCGCCCTTGGCGCGGTCGGCTTCGTGGCCGGGCGCTTTCTGGAGGGCGATCTCGAACCCGGAGAGTTCTTCCGCGCTCGTGGCCGTGACCGCGGCGACCGGCCCCGGTGACGCGCGGTGGCCACGGAGCGCACCGGCGACGGATCCCGCGGGGCCGGAGGCGACCGGGCGGATGAGCGGACCGGGGCCCGGATCGACGCCCGGGACCGGGGCGCGACCGTCATCGCCGACCGGGTCGTGGCGAAGATCGCCGCACAGGCGGCCAGGGAGGCGGTCGGCGTCCCGGAGGGCGGCGTCCCGCCCCGCGCCGCGGTCGTGGTCCGCCACGACGCCGCCCGGGTGCGGATCAGCCTGGAGCTCGACTACCCGTCCGACATCGGCGCGCGATGCGGCGCGGTGCGCCGGCGCGTGGCCGAACGGGTGAGCGCCCTGGCCGGAATGGCGGTCCCCGAAGTCCTGGTCCTGGTCGAGCACCTGCACTCGCCCCACTCCCGCGACACCGCCCCGGGGAGCCCCCGATGACCCGGCCCCCCGAACCGCCCGAGCCCCCCGAGCCGGCCGGACTGTCCGAGCCCGGATCTCCCGGCGGCCCCGAGCCGGACCCCTCCGCCGGCCCCTTCCTGGTGCCGAACACGAAGGCCGGCCGCTTCTGGTCGGTACGCCGGGTTCCGGCAGCGCTGCTCGCCGCAGCGGTGCTCGGCGGCGCGGGCGTCCTGCTCTACGACATCGCGGCGGTACGGGCGGACCACCCCGCCATGCGCTGGCGTCGCGTCGCCGCGGCGAGGCTGGCCGAGTGGCGTCTCGAAGACCCCTGGGTGCTCGCGGGCGCGGCCGTCGCGGCCGTCCTCGGCGTCTGTCTGATCGTCCTCGCCCTCACCCCGGGCCTGCGCCGGCTGCTGCCGATGCGCCGCGACGAGCCCTCCGTACGAGCGGGCCTCACCCGGGAGGCGGCGGCGCTGGTCGTGCGGGACCGGGCGATGGAGGTGCCGGGAGTGCGGTCCGTACGGGTGCGGATGGGCCGTTCGAAGGTCTCGGTGCGGGCCGACTCCCACTTCCGGGAGCTCGATGACGTACGGACGGATCTGGACGGGGCGCTCGACGAGGCGATCGCCGGCCTCGGTCTCGCCAAGCGGCCCTCGACGTCCGTACGGGTCACCCGACCGCCCGTCAGAAAGAGGTGAAGCGGAATGCTCCCGGTGGTCAACCGTCTGCTGCTCGGACTCGCGGGCGTGGTGCTGGTGTGCGGGGGAGGGGCGGTCCTGGCCGCCGGCACGGGGCTCTCCCTGCCGTCCTGGTGGCCCTGGCACGGGCCCCGCGACGTCCTGCTGAGCGCCGCGGACCGGGAGCGCTGGCGCGACGAGAGCTGGTGGTGGCCCGCGGTGATCGCGGGGCTCGCGATCCTGGTGCTGCTGGCGCTGTGGCTGCTCCTGGCCCAGCTGCGGCGGCCCCGGCCGGCGGAGATCCTCGTCGACAGCGGCGACGGGGAGGGCGCGCGGCTGAGAGGGCGGGCGCTGGAGGAGGCGCTGCGGAGCGAGGCCCAGTCGCTGGAGGGGGTACGGGGGGCACGGGTCCGGCTGACCGGGCGGCGGGGCAGGCCCGGCGCGCGGGTCGGGCTGTCGCTGGAGCCGTTCGCCTCTCCGGGCGGAACGCTGGGGCGGCTGACGTCGGAGGCGGTGGCGCACGCCCGGGAGTCGGTGGGGGCGCGGACGCTCCCCGTGGAGGTGCGCCTCAAGGCGGCGAAACACCAGGCGCGCCGGGTGAGTTAGACGCTGTCCGGCCGGGGAGCGAGCACGGCGGTGCTGGCGGAGGCGATGCACACCAGTTCGGCCTCGTCCGCCCCGGACTGGGCGGCGACCCTTATCCCGTAGATGACGGCCACGAAATACCAGGCCAGATCTTGCGCGTCCATCGGGGAGTTGATGATCCCCGCCCGCTTCCCGTCGTTGATCACGGACCGGAGCAGGAACAGACGCCGCTTCAAATCCTTGTCGAGGATCTCGGCCACGAGCGGGTCTTTCGATGCCAGCCCGGTGATGGTGTTCACGGTGAAGCAGCCGGATCCGTAGCCACTCCTCCGGCTCTCCATCTCCGCTTCCACAATGACCGCGAGGAGTCTGCGGATGCGCTCGACCGCGTCGTATCCGTCTTCGCTCAGCACTGCGATCTGTCGGTCGGTCATGGTGTCGACATAGTGACTGAGGGCTCGGCGAAAGAGATGTGCCTTGGATTTAAAGGTGTTGTAGACGCTACTGCGTCTGAGGTCAGTGGCTTCGCACAGATCCTCGGTCGAGGCGCCTTCGTAGCCTTTCGTCCAGAAGACGCGACACGCGGCCTCCACGGCTTTGTCTTCGTCGAACAATCGCGGTCGCCCCATACCGTCAGCATACAGCTTCTGGAATGCATGGAACAATATTCCGTCAAATGGGACGGAGCTCGAACATGGAGGTCAAACGGTGCGTTCATTCCCTTCCCGCGGCTCCGGCCGACTCGCCGGCCCGTGCGGTCGGTGAGTCGGCCGGAGCGCCATGGTCCCCCCGGTCTACGCCGGTTCGAGCACGGTGGCGGAGAGCACGGTTCCGTCCGTGAGCGCGCGGTGGGCCTGCGCGGGCACCTCGCTGCCGCCCCATTCGACCGTGAGCAGCCGGAGCCACCCGTCGCGGCACGCGACGAACAGACCGTTCTCCAGCTGCCTCACCGTCCCGGCGGGCTCAAGGTCCACCCCGGCCGGGGTGGTGTCGTCCGAGGAGAGGATCGTCACGCGGTCACCGCCGGGAGTTTCGGCGAATGCTCCCGGATTCCGGTACCCGGCCCGGATGTGACAGCTGACCTTGTGGACCGAGTGTGCGAAGTCCAGGCGGAATTCATTCTCCGACGGGCGGGTGAAGTACGTGCGCTCGGAGGGATCCTGCGGAATGCGGTGGAAACTGCCGGACACCAGCTGGGGAATGAGATCCAGCAGCATCAGCACATTGGCGCGTTCCTGGATCGTGCGTAATTCCAGGGCGGTCTCGCGACCGGTGAGCGGTGTGCGGTGCTGGGTGAGGATGGGGCCGGTGTCGAGCCCGGCCGCCATCTCGATGGCGGTGACGGCACCGTCCGTCTCGCCATTGCGGACCATCCAGTAGAACGGGGCCAGTCCCGCGTAGCGGGGAAGTGCGCTCGGATGGAAATTGACACAGGTCACCTTCGGGGTGCTGAGCAGATCCTCCTTGAGGATGCGCTGGAAGTTCCCCACGATCAGATAGTCGGGCTCCAGGTCTCTGATCCGCTGAACGAAATCCGGGTCGTTGACCTTCTCCGGACGCAGGACGGGTACGCCGAGGTTTTTGCCGCGCTGTTCCAGGTCGACCTGTTCGGTGTCGGCGGTGAAGTAGTCGCACAGGCGGTTGACGGGGCTTGTGACCACCGCCACCAGATTCACGAGGGGATGTCCATGAAGCATGTCCAGGAAAGGCGCGCCAAGCTTGGAGTTGACCTCCGAGAACAGCACGACCCGTATCGGCGGTTTCATTGGGGGAGTCCTTCCGTAGGTGCCTGTGTGTGGTCTGGAGGAAGGGGGAGAAGGAGGGGCGGAAGCCCGGTCAGGCGTAGCGGCCCGGGGCGATCACGCGGTGTGGGTCGATGGCCTCGCGCAGACGCCGGGTGAGGGCGAGGGCCTGGGGGTCGAGCAGACGGTCGGTCCACTGCCCGTGATCCACGTCGAGGCGGTAGGGGAGGTATCCGGCCGCCGTGAACAGCTCGTAGAGCTTGTCGAGAGCGGCGTGCGCGCGCGTGGTCCCGTCGTCCGTACGTGAGAACCGGAGGGACACCACCAGGTCGATCACGTCGGAGTCGAGCGCGTTGACGGTGGCCCCGGTCCGGATGCCGGTCTCCGCGCCGACCTTTTCGAGGATGCGGAGCGCGGCGGCGATGTGCTCCCCGCTGAAAGGCACCAGAGGGAGGAAGAAGAGCCAGCCGCCGCCCTGGTCGTCGACGCGGGGCGCGTGCTGGCCGACGGCGGAGCGGAGCATCTCCTCGTGGTGGACCACGCTGCCGGAGTACCCGTGCTGGACGACACGGGCGACCACGTCGTCGGCGGCCGGGGGCTCCTTGTCGGAGCGGGCGATGCCGGTGAACAGCTTCGAGGTCTCGGCCAGTTCGAAGACCGCCTCGGTCAGGGCGTCCACCACCGCGGCGGTGCCGCCGAGGGAGATGTGGGCGAGGTAGCCGCCCTGCGCCGTGCTGGTTCCGTACGAGGCGGCGGACGTGGTGTCGTAGATCTTGAGAACGCCGTGGACAAGCCCCTGGGCGTGCCACCGCCGCAGTTCGTCCACGGCGGCAACAACGTTGTCATACTCGAAGCCGAGGCGCAGGACGCGCTGTGTCTCGGGGCGGGGGAGGAGCCGTACCACTCCGGCGGTGACGATTCCGTAGTTGGACTGGGTGAACAGGTGCAGCAGCGAGGGCCCCAGTCCGTAGGGGTTCACCGCGGTGTCCACTCCCCGCCGCGGCCACCAGCCGACCCGGACCCGCTCCCCGTCCGGAAGGACGACCTCCAGGCCCACCAGGTCCTCGGTGCGCTGTCTGCGCAGACCCACCCCCCGGTCCAGGGCGTTGCCCAGGACGCTGGAGTAGCCGGACGAGGCGGTGACGTTCAGCATGCGCTGTGTGCCCGCGAGCTCCCGCGACAGCCGGCGCTGGGTGACGCCGGGTTCGATGACGGCCCATCCGTGGTCGGTGTCGAGGTCCCTGATGCTGTCGAGGTCGTCGAGTTCCACGCGTACGGCGTCGTGGCCGGCGGCTTCGCGCGAGCCGAGGCCCCAGTTCCTGCCGGTGGAGACGGCGTGCAGCGGCGGGGTGTCCTCGCGGGCGAAAGCGCGCACGATCGCGGGGACCTGGTCGGCGCGGGCGGGGCGGATGACGGCCGGTACACGGCGGGAGGCGAACATGGAGACGTTCGCCCCCGGTGGAACGGGGTGGACGACCCGGGCGGTGTCACCCCCGACCGCCCTTTCGGACTCCATCAGTGCGGTCGCCAAAGCAGTTTCGGGCATGACGAAATCCTCCTCCGTCGGCAATGGGGTTCTGATGTCCCGCGGGCCGGGTCAGGGCCTCGTGGGGGCGGTGCCGTTCAGATAGACGTGTTCGAGCGCTTCGTCCCGCCCTTTGTGCACGAGGGCCATCAGTCTGATCACACGCGGCATTTCCCCGTCCCATCGAGGTTCTGCCGAGCAGAGACAGGGGGCGTCGACGGATCCCCGCTCGACGATGGCGAGGGGCGGGATATTGGCGGTCAGATCCGAAGTCATGGTGAAGAAAAGGGCTTCGACATCGGTGGACTCCAGGCCGTTCTTTCCCATCACCGCATCGACGAGGGTGACAGTGGCCTGTGCGATGTCCTCATGCGTATTGGCAGAGACCTGAATGGCACCGCGGATCGCACGAGTGGTGGAACTCATTCTGCCGTGGTAGTGCTGCCTCGGTGGAGCGTCAAAGCCTGGAGCGTCAAAGCTCTCTGGCCGGTCTCCACGGGCGCGCGCCGGGGCGCAATCGCATTCATCCGCGTGTCCTGCTCTCTGCGTGTGCGCTCTTGACCAGATCCTCTGGATGGTGACCCCGATCCCTGAAGGGATCATTGGCAGGCCCGAGCGTTTTGAAACGAGCGGTCCAGTAGCTCGAATCTAGCAGGCTTCGAACAGGGGCACCAGATCTCTCCTCCCGTCTCCGGGGCAACTCGCCGACGGCTGGCGGAAGTTGACAGAGCGGCGGTCCGGTGGACCGCCGCACACGGGAACGGCCCGGGAATCAGAAGCCGTGGCGGGTGCCGCCGTCGACCGGGAGCATCACGCCGGTGAGGTAGGAGGCGGCCGGGGAGAGGAGGAAGGCCGCGACCGTGCCGAACTCCCCGGGGGTGCCGTACCTCCGCAGCGGGATGAGTGATTCGTTCGCGGCCCGCGCCGCGTCCGCGTCGCCGGAGAGGGCGTCCAGTTCGCGGACACGGTCGGTGTCGATGCGGGAGGGGAGGAGGCCGATCACCCGGATGCCCCGGGGGCCGAGTTCGTCGGCGAGCGACTTGGCGAACCCCGCCAGGCCGGGGCGGAGCCCGTTGGAGATCGTCAGGCCGGGGATCGGCTCATGGACGGAGCCGGAGAGCACAAAGCCGATCACCCCGCCCTCGCCCAGCTCCGCCGCCGCGGCGCGGGCCGTCCGCACCGCGCCCAGGAACACCGAGTCGAACGCCGACCGCCACTGCTCGTCCGTGTTGTCGGCGGCGTACCCCGGGGCCGGTCCGCCCACGCTGATCAGCACCCCGTCGAACCGGCCGAAGTGGGCGCGGGCCGCCGCGATCAGCCGGTCCGCGGCCGTCGGGTCGGCGTTGTCCAGCGCCAGGCCGACCGCGTCGGGGCCGAGTTCGGCGGCGGCGTCCAGGACGGTCCGCTCGTCGCGCCCGGTGATGACGACCTTCGCGCCGTCGGCGACCAGCGCCCGCGCGGAGGCGTTGCCCAGCCCTCGCGAAGCCCCGGTCACGACATAGACGCGGTCTTTCAGTCCAAGATCCATGGGGCTATCCTGCCGCCTCCTCCCGGTCCAGCGCGAGAGCGGTCGTCACCAGGGCGATATGGCTGAACGCCTGGGGGAAGTTCCCGAGCTGCCGGCCCGAGGCCGGGTCGTACTCCTCGGCGAGCAGCCCGACATCATTGCGGAGAGTGAGCAGCCGCTCGAACAGCTCACGCCCCTCCTTCGCCCGGCCCGTCATCCGCAGCGCGTCCGCCAGCCAGAAGGAACAGGCCAGGAACGCGCCCTCGCCCCCCGGCAGCCCGTCCACCGACGCGCCCTCGGAGCTGTAGCGGCGCACCAGCCCGCCTCCCGCGCCCAGTTCCGCCCGGACCGCGTCCACGGTGCCGGCCACCCGGGGGTCCTCCGGCGGCAGAAAGCCGACCCGGGGGATGAGCAGGGTCGCCGCGTCGAGTTCGGCGGAGCCGTAGGACTGGGTGAAGGTGTTGCGCAGGGGGTCGTACCCCTTCTCGCAGACCTCCCGGTGGACCTCGTCCCGCATCGCCCGCCAGCGGTCGGCGTCCCCGCGCAGCGAGGAGTCCGCCTCCAGGGTGCGCACCGCCCGGTCGGCGGCCACCCAGGCCATCACCTTGGAGTGCACGAAGTGACGCCTGGGGCCCCGGATCTCCCACAGTCCCTCGTCGGGTTCGCGCCACTTCGACTCCAGGAAGCCGAGCAGGCTGAGCTGGAGGTACCAGGCGTGCCGCTGGGTGGGCAGCCCCGCCTCGCGGGCCAGGAAGAGGGAGTCCATCACCTCTCCGTACACATCGAGCTGGAGCTGCTTCACCGCCGCGTTGCCGGTGCGTACGGGGGCGGAGCCCGCGTATCCGGTCAGCCACGGCAGCTCCGTCTCCGGCAGCCGCCGCTCCCCGCCCAGCCCGTACATGATCTGGAGGTCGGCCGGATCGCCGGCCACCGCCCGCAGCAGCCAGTCCCGCCAGGCGGCGGCCTCGTCCTGGTAGCCCGCGTCGAGCAGCGCGTCCAGGGTGAGGGTGGAGTCCCGCAGCCAGCAGAAGCGGTAGTCCCAGTTCCGTACGCCGCCGATCTCCTCCGGGAGGGAGGTGGTGGGCGCGGCGACGATCCCGCCGGTCGGACCGTAGGTGAGGGCCTTCAGGGTGATCAGGGAGCGGACCACGGCATCCCGGTAGCGGCCCTCGGTCCGGCAGCGGTTCGCCCACTCGCCCCAGTCCCGCAGACCGGACTCCAGCGCCTCGAACGGGTCCAGCTCCCCGGGGCGCTCCAGGTGCGAGGGGTGCCAGGTCAGGACGAAGGCCACCTTCTCGCCCCCGCCGACGGCGAACGAGGAGACGGTGCTGAACTGCTGGCCCCAAGTCTTGACCGGCGGCTCGCTGCGCAGCCACACCGAGTCGGGTCCGGCGACCGCCACCCGGCGGCCGTCCGCGCGCCGCATCCAGGGCACCACCGAGCCGTAGTCGAAGCGCAGCCGCAGTACGGACTCCATCTCGACCGAGCCGCTGACGCCCTCCACGATCCGCACCACGGAGGGGGCCTCGTCGCGCTGCGGCATGAAGTCGACGACCTTGACCGTGCCGGTGCGGGTCTCCCACACCGACTCCAGGACGAGCGAGTCGCCCGCGTAACCGCGCCGGGCGCAGGGGCCCGCGCCCTTGGGCGCGATCCGCCAGTGGCCGTTCCCCTCGTCGCCGAGGATGGCCGCGAAGCAGGCGGCGGAGTCGAAGCGGGGCAGGCAGAGCCAGTCGATGGAGCCGTCCGTGCCGACCAGCGCCGCCGTCTGAAGATCGCCGATCAGGGCGTAGTCCTCGATGCGTAGGGTCACGCAGTGGCGCATTCCCGCCCGGTGGGCGGACCAATCAGACGGGCTGCGGCTGTCAGGCGTTCGCCGGGGAGGGGGCCGGTTCCGACGCGGCGCCGGCCGCGGCGGCGGCCCGCCGGTCGCGCACCTCGCGGCGGACCAGGATCACCCAGCCGACGGGGACTCCGGCGACGAACAGCCACCACTGGATCGCGTACGCCATGTGCGCGCCGATGGAGTCGTGCTCGGGCTCGGGGATCAGCTCCGGGAGCGTCCCGGGGGGCTTCGGGCCGGTCTGCTCCAGATAGCCGCCGAGCACGGGCTTGCCGAGCGCCTCGGCCCGCTGCTCGCTGTTGATCAGCATGACCTGGCGGTCGGGCAGACCGGCGAGGTCCTTGATGCCGCTGCCCTTCGTGGTCTCGTCCGCCTTGAGCCGGCCGGTGACGGTCACCGTCCCCTTGGGCGCGGGCGGCACCTCGGGATAGGCCCGCTGGTTGACCGCCAGCGGGATCCAGCCCCGGTTGACCAGGACGATCCGCCCGTCGGTGAGCACCAGCGGGGTCAGCACCTGGGCGCCGACCTTCTCGTCGACGTTGACCCGGCGGCGTACGACGACCTCGCCGCTCGTGTCGTAGACCCCGGTGGCGGTGATCGCGCGCCAGTAGTCCGAGCGGGGGACGGTGTGTCCGGGGGAGGTCAGCTCGGTCACCGGGACCGGCTCGTGGTCCAGGTTCCGGGCGATCAGCGCGTTCTGCTCGACCCGGCGCTCATGCCGGTGGAACTGCCAGAACCCCAGCTCGACCATCGTCGGGATGAGGACGAGGCTGATGAGGGTGAGGGACACCCACTGCCGGGTCAACAGGAAGCGGTACACGGCGTCGACCGTACCCTTCGCCCCGGTCCGTGCTTTCGGTGGGTCCCGTCCACGGGCTCCTCCCCCGGCTCCATGGGCCCGCTATCCCGGTGTGCCGGGGCCGTCCGAGGGCGTCACATCGCGCAGCAGCTGGGTGAAGGCCGCCTCGTCCATCACCGGGGTGCCGTAGGACTTCGCCTTGACGGTCTTGGAGGTGACGGCCCCGGGGTCGTTGGTCACCAGCAGGCTGGTCAGCCGGGAGACGCTGGTGGCGATGTGCAGCCCGGCCTCGATCGCCCGGTCCTCCAGCAGCTCCCGGTCGATGGAGGTGTCGCCGGAGATCGCCACCCGCATGCCCTGCTTCAGCGACTTCCCCGCCTCGTACCGTCCGGGGTTGGGGTAGGGGCAGGCGGGCCGCTTGCGCGAGGGGCGCCAGCTGCCGGGGCCGTACCGCCCGGCCGAGGAGTGGGGACCTGAGGGCTGGTAGCCGACGCGCGGGGTGGCGGGGGAGTCCGACCACTCGGTCAGCGGCCGGCACTCCAGCAGCGGCAGCCGCACTCCGTCCCGGGCGGCCGTGTGCAGGCTCGGACGGAACGCCTCCGCCAGTACGCGCGCGTCGTCCAGCGCGTGGTGGGCGCGCTGCTGGACGACGCCGAAGTGCGCGGCCAGCGACTCCAGCTTGTGATTGGGGAGCGGCAGCGCCAGCTCCTTGGAGAGCGCGATGGTGCACAGCCGCTGCCGGGTGGGCGCGGCGCGCTGGGCGCGCGCGTACTCCCGGGCGATCATGGACCAGTCGAACACGGCGTTGTGGGCGACGAGGACCCGGTCCGCCAGCCGCTCGGAGAACTCCTCCGCGATCTCGCCGAACAGCGGCGCGCCGTCCAGCACATCGCTGGTCAGGCCGTGGATCCACACCGGTCCCGGATCGCGCTCCGGGTTGACCAGGGTGTACCAGTGGTCCTCGACGTCGCCGAAGGCGTCGAGCCGGTACACGGCAGCGGAGATTATCCGGTCGTCGCGGGCGAGTCCGGTGGTCTCCACGTCGACGACCGCGTACCCCTGGGGATACGCGGGCGGCCACGCCGTCGCTGCTGCGGTGCTGTCGTCGAGCATGGTCACAGAGAATACGGCCCCTCACTGACAGTTCCCGAGCCGCCTGCCCCGTACACCCCTTATGTGCGCGTGTGTCCACCGGTCACCGTGCTGACGGCTCGTCTCGCATACTTATCGGTAACAACCTCTGGCCCTGCCCCGCGCACCGCCTCTACGGTGCACCCATGCCGAACACGCCCGATGCCGAGCACCTGTTCAACCGGTCCGAGCCGGTCCGGAGCGCCCCGGTCCCAGCCCCGGCCCCGCGTCCCGCCGCCCTCTCCCGGGACACCCTCGGCAATGTCCTGCTCGCCGCCTTCGCCCTCGCGGTCCTCGCCGACCTCGTCTCGCTCCTCGCGGGCGCGGAAGCCGGCCACTGGATCGCCAAGCCGCTCCTGATGCCGCTGCTCGCCGCGTACGCCGCCGTACGAGGAGGCCCCCGCCTCCTGATCGCCGCGCTGCTCCTGGGCTGGGCCGGCGATGTCTTCCTGCTCCTCGACGCGGAGTGGGCCTTCCTCGCGGGCATGGGGTTCTTCGCCACCGGGCACCTCTGCTACCTGACGCTCTTCGGCCGCCGCCGGCCGCACCGGGCGCTCGGGCCGCTCTACGCCGTCCTGCTCGTGGCCGTCGTCGCCCTGATGTGGCCCGGTCTCCCCGCCGGACTGCGCGTCCCCGTCGCCGGATACGCGGTCCTGCTGGCCGCGACGGCCTGGCGGGCGGGCGGCCTCGGGCCCGCCGCGGGCGCGGGCGGCGCGCTCTTCCTCATCTCGGACCTGCTCATCGCCACCGAGCTGGCCGAGTGGCCGAGGCCCCCCGCGCCCGACTTCTGGATCATGTTCCTCTACAGCGCGGCCCAACTGCTGCTCACCCTCGGGGTGCTGGCCGCATTCCGGCGGTTTGACCGCGCGGAGGCCGCTGAAGGGCGTCACGGCCGAGAAGAGTGACGAGGAGAGCCGACGAGGAGAGCGACGAGGGGAGCGACGAGGGGAGGGGCCGGACGCGACTGCCGCGCCCGGCCCCTCCCCCTGTCCGCTGTCCGCTGTCCGTCCGGAGCGGAACCGGACGGATCTCAGGGACTGGCTAGCGGCGAACGGCGTCCAGAGCGTCGGCGACACCCTCGCCGTAGAAGCCGTTCTTGTTCTTGCCGCCCTCGCACACCGCGTCCACGACGCCGTCGGCGTTGTAGTCGTACGGGTTGGTGCACTCCTGCTTGTCCGCCTGCTCGGCCAGCAGCGCCTTCAGCGCGGCCGGGGAGGCGCTCCGGTTCGTCGACTTCAGGAGCGCGAGCACACCCGCCACGTGCGGCGTGGCCATCGACGTACCGGCCTTGTAGGAGTACTTGCCGTTGACGGTGGTGGAGAGGATCCGGCCGTCCGTGGCGGGAGCGTCCGGCTTCTGGTAGGCCGTGCGGTCGCCGCCGGGGGCGGAGATGTCGATGACGCCGTCACCGTAGTTGGAGAACGAGGACTTCAGGTTCTTCGCGCCCAGCGAGGCGGTGGTCACCACACCCGGGAGCTGCGTCGGGATGTCCAGGCACTCGCTCGGGTTCACCAGCCGGTCGCCCGGGGTGGTGTCGTTGGGGCTGGTGGTGTCCTTCAGCTCGTCCGACGCGAGGTCCATGGCGCTGTTGCCGGCCGCGGCGACGTTCACCGAGCCCTTGCGCTCCGCGTACCGGGTGGCACGGGTGACGGACTCGACCAGGGCCGTCTGGTCCGGGTCGTTCTTGCAGTTGAACAGCCACGGGTCCACGTAGTAGCTGTTGTTGGTGATCTCGACGTCGTTCTCGGCGGCCCACATGAAGCCGCAGACGACCGCCTCGGTGTAGAAGAATCCGGCGGGGGTCGACACCTTGATGCCGGAGACCTTCACGCCCGGGGCGACACCGGTGATGCCGACCCCGTTCTTCGCCGCGGCGATCGTGCCCGCGACATGGGTGCCGTGGTCGCTCTCGCCCGGGGCCGGACGCCAGGAGCCGGGGGTGGTGTCCGGCTTGCCGCTCACACAGTTCGCCGAGGCGGCCGTGTCGAAGTTGGGCGCGAGGTCGGGGTGGGTGTCGTCGACGCCCGTGTCGATGACCGCGACCGTGACCCGCTTGCTGCCCAGGGTCTTCTTGTGCGCCTGGTCCGCCTTGATCGCGGGCAGGCTCCACTGCAGCGGCTCCAGCGGGTCCTGCTCCGCCTCCGCCTTGGCCGCCGAGGCCACGGCCTCCTGGGCGGTCAGCGGACGCTCGGCACCGGTGGAGGTGTCGGTGGCGGGGGAGATCGGAGCCGTACGGGTCGCGCCCGCCGACTCGACGCCCCGCACGGTGCGGATCGTCTGGGCGAACGCCGGGTTCTGCGAGTGGACGACGATGACGCCTATTCGGTCGTAGTCGATCACTATCGACCCGCCGGCCTTGGCTATCTCCTGCTTCACCGACTTCGCGGTCTTCCGGCTGTTGCCCTTGACGTTGACCACGTACGACAGCTTGGGCCCGTCGGTGACCACCGCACCGGGCGTGGTGGCGGGGGCGGCGGCGACGGCCGACCCGGCCGGAACGAAGCCGAGCGAGGCCGTGAGCGCCAGACCGACGGGCAGCGCGAGGGCACGTCGGCGCCTGGTTCCCAGCTGAGCCATGGGTTCTCCACATCATCCGTGAGGGCCGCCCGGACACCGGCTGCGCCGGACGGGTACATGACCAGCGAAGTTATCGCCGATCTTGATCGTCATCAATGAGTTGGAGAGGAAAACCTGAACCGAAAGTGTCGATCGTGAAGAAAAAAGACCGATGTTGAACCCGCCCGGCGTGCTCTCCGTGCCGTTGTCAGGGGGTGGAGCAACATCAAACCGCCCCGCAGCACAGGCTCGAACGAAGGCCCGACTTGTCCATCCCCACCGCTCCCGCGTCACGAGGAGAGTCCGTGACTACCGACGCACCGCCACCGCCCGACGGCCCCAGGGACACCAGCCCCGCGCAGCCCACGACCGAGCAGTTCGTCGCCATGCAGCGGAGCCCCGAGTTCGCCGAACTCCGGCACACCTACCGCTCCTTCGCCTTTCCGCTGACCGTCGCGTTCATCCTCTGGTACCTGCTCTACGTACTGCTCTCGAACTACGCCGGCGGCTTCATGGGCACCCGGCTCTTCGGCAACATCAATGTCGCCCTCGTCCTCGGCCTCGCCCAGTTCGCCACCACCTTCCTCATCGCCTGGCTCTACTCACGCCACGCCGCGAACCGCCTCGACCCCAAGGCGGAGGCCATCAAGGCACGGATGGAGGCCGAACTGTGACCAGCGCACTCCACCTCGCCGCCCAGAGCGCGACCACCGAACACCGGCCGCTGATCATCGCCCTCTTCGGGGCCTTCGTCGTCGCGACCCTCTTCATCACCGTCTGGGCCGGCCGCCAGACCAAGAGCGCCGCCGACTTCTACGCCGGCGGACGCCAGTTCACCGGCTTCCAGAACGGGCTGGCGATCTCCGGCGACTACATGTCCGCCGCCTCCTTCCTCGGCATCGCCGGAGCCATCGCCCTCTTCGGCTACGACGGCTTCCTCTACTCCATCGGCTTCCTGGTCGCCTGGCTCGTCGCCCTGCTGCTGGTCGCCGAACCCCTGCGCAACTCCGGCCGGTTCACCATGGGCGACGTCCTCGCCTACCGGATGCGCCAGCGCCCGGTCCGAACCGCCGCGGGCACCTCCACCATCGTCGTGTCGATCTTCTATCTGCTCGCGCAGATGGCCGGCGCCGGCGTCCTCGTCTCACTCCTCCTCGGCATCACCAGCGACAGCGGCAAGGTGCTGATCGTCGCCCTCGTCGGCATCCTGATGATCCTGTACGTCACCATCGGAGGGATGAAGGGCACCACCTGGGTCCAGATGGTCAAGGCGGTCCTCCTCATCGCGGGAACGCTCCTCATCACGTTCCTGGTGCTGCTGAAGTTCAACTTCAACATCTCGGACCTGCTCGGCACCGCCGCCGCCAAGAGCGGACACGGGCAGGCCTTCCTGGAGCCCGGCCTCAAGTACGGCTCCACCGAGATCTCCAAGCTCGACTTCATCTCCCTCGGCATCGCCCTGGTCCTCGGCACCGCCGGACTGCCGCACATCCTCATCCGCTTCTACACCGTGCCCACCGCGAAGGCCGCCCGTAAGTCCGTCAACTGGGCCATCGGCATCATCGGCGCGTTCTACCTGATGACCATCGCGCTCGGCTTCGGAGCGGCGGCCATCGTCGGACCCGGGGAGATCACCGCCTCCAACAAGGCGGGCAACACCGCCGCCCCCCTGCTCGCCCTCCACATCGGCGGCACCGACTCCACGGGCGGCGCGATCCTGCTCGCCGTGATCTCCGCCGTCGCCTTCGCCACCATCCTCGCCGTCGTCGCCGGCCTCACCCTCGCCTCGTCCTCCTCCTTCGCCCACGACATCTACGCCAATGTCATCCGCAGGGGACAGGCCACCGAGAAGGAAGAGGTCCGCGCCGCCCGCTGGGCGACCGTCGCCATCGGCGTCGTCTCCATCGCCCTCGGCGCGCTCGCCCGCGATCTCAACGTCGCCGGCCTCGTCGCCCTCGCCTTCGCCGTCGCCGCCTCGGCAAACCTGCCGACGATCCTCTACAGCCTCTTCTGGAAGAAATTCACCACCCAGGGCGCCCTGTGGTCGATCTACGGCGGACTCATCTCCTCCGTCGTCCTCGTCCTCTTCTCGCCGGTCGTCTCCGGCAAGCCCACCTCGATGTTCAAGAACGCCGACTTCTACTGGTTCCCGCTGGAGAACCCCGGCCTGGTCTCCATCCCGCTGGGCTTCCTGCTCGGCTGGCTCGGCTCCGTGCTCTCGAAGGAGAAGCCCGACAGCGGCAAGTACGCCGAACTGGAGGTCAAGTCCCTCACCGGCACCGGAGCCCACTGATCCGCCGGCCGCCCGGCGGGGGGAGTGCCGTAGTGTCCTGCGACACGCTCCCGCCGGCCCGCTTCCGGGGTCCGGCCCCGGCCCGGCCCCGTCCCGATTCCGGTCCGGTTCCGGTCCGGAGCCCGGCGATGTCAGTGGGCTGACGTAGGCTCGAAGAGGAGAGCGTGGAAGGGGAGGGACACGGTGCTGCTGGACACCTATGGCCGGGTCGCCACCGATCTGAGGGTCTCACTGACCGACCGGTGCAATCTGCGATGCGTCTACTGCATGCCCGAAGAAGGGCTCCAGTGGCTCGCCAAGCCCGATCTGCTCACCGACGACGAGATCGTCCGGCTGATCCGGATAGCCGTCACCCTCCTCGGCGTCACCGAAGTCCGCTTCACCGGCGGAGAGCCGCTGCTGCGCCCCGGACTCGTCTCCATAGTCGAGCGGTCCGCGCGGCTGTCGCCCCGCCCCCGGATGTCGCTGACCACCAACGGCATCGGCCTCAAGCGCACCGCCGGCGCGCTCAGGGCCGCCGGCCTCGACCGGATCAATGTCTCACTCGACACCCTCCGGCCCGAGGTCTTCCAGCGGCTCACCCGCCGCGACCGCCACCAGGACGTGCTGGACGGCCTCCGGGCCGCCCGGGACGCCGGACTGACCCCCGTCAAGGTCAATGCGGTGCTGATGCCCGGCCTCAATGACGACGAGGCCCCGGAGCTGCTCGCCTGGGCGCTGGCCGAGGGATACGAGCTGCGCTTCATCGAGCAGATGCCGCTCGACGCCCAGCACGGCTGGAAGCGCGAGGGAATGATCACGGCAGGCGACATACTGCACACCCTCCGCGCCCGCTTCACCCTCACCCCCGAGGGCGGCGAGGAGCGCGGATCGTCCCCCGCGGAGCGCTGGCTGGTGGACGGCGGACCGCACCGGGTCGGAGTGATCGGCTCGGTCACCCGCCCCTTCTGCGCGGCCTGCGACCGCACCCGGCTCACCGCCGACGGCCAGGTCCGCACCTGCCTCTTCGCCCAGGACGAGACGGATCTGCGGGCGGCCCTGCGCTCGGACGCGCCCGACGAGGAGATAGCCGGAATGTGGCAGGCGGCGATGCGGGGGAAGAAAGCGGGCTCGGGCCTGGACGACCCGTCGTTCCTTCAGCCGAGCCGGCCCATGTCAGCGATCGGAGGCTGAGTCCGGCCCGGTCTCCCGGGCGGCCTCCCACTCCTCCAGCTCCACGACGTCCTTCAGGAAACCGCGTACACCGAGGAACCCGGAGAGGTGTTCACGATGCTCGTCACAGGCCAGCCAGGTCTTGCGGCGCTCCGGTGTGTGCAGCTTCGGATTGTTCCAGGCCAGCACCCACACCGCCGGGGCACGGCAGCCCTTGGCCGAACAGATCGGGGACTCGTCGCTCACGTGCGCAATGCTCCACTACATGGCGACGCCGGGCAGCCACGGGGGGAGCTGCCCGGCGTCGGTCCGTCGCTCCGACGGGGGATGCGGAGCGCGTACGAAGTATGTCACGGGTAACCGGGTGTGGTGCACCGGAACTTCACGAAAGAGTCTGAGCTTTTCCTGAGGGAAGGGAGCCCGGTTCGGCCGTCGATCAGCCGGCCCGCCGGCCCTCGGTACCGCCCCCGGATCCGCCGACGGACGCCCCGTCGGGTGCGCCGTTCCGCACGCCCGATTCCGGGTGGGATTCCGCCTCGGGTTCCGCCTCGCGGTCCGGCGCGGCTCTGTCCGCCGTCGTTTCCGCGACCGGCGGGATCACCGGACGCATCGGCTCACGGATGAAGGACGAGGGCAGCGAAGGGACGTTCTCCCGGCCCGCGTTGGCGATGACGACGGCCACATACGGCAGGAGGACGCCCAGCACCAGCGCCACGATCGCCACATGACGTTCCACATTCCACAGTGTGGCGGCCAGAACCACGGAAACGGTCCGCACCGACATCGAGATCACATAGCGCCGCTGCCGCCCGCGAACGTCGTCCGCGAGCCCCTGCCGGGCCCCGGTGATCCGGAAGACCTCGCCGTTCGTCTGCTTCCGCATCACATTCCACCGCCTGGTTTCCCTGTCGGACGCTCCCCGGTCCGGACGGGTTCCACGGTACGCCGCCCCCGCGACCGCCACGAGGGCGGGGGCGGCCACCGGACGCGTGCTCGCCCTCCGCCGCCGCGCGTATGGCGGTGTCCGACATGCGCGGTAGCCCGAATGGGCCGAGACTGACGGCGTAACTGCTCACGCGGAGCCGTACGAGGAGGCAGCCATGGGCTGGTTGTGGGCGATCATCGTGGGATTTGTGCTGGGCCTGATCGCCAAGGCGATCCTGCCCGGGAAACAGCACCTTCCCTTGTGGCTGGCCACCATCTGCGGCATCGGCGGCGCGGTGCTCGGCAACTGGGCCGCCGGCGGAATGGGCATCGAGGAGACCCCCGGCTTCGACTGGGGCCGCCACGCCCTCCAGCTGGTCTTCGCCGTCGTCCTGGTCTTCCTCGGAGACCGGGCCTGGATCGCGATGCGGGGCAACCGGCAGCGCACCTGACCCGCATAGGCACCGGTCCGGCACCAGCGCCGGCACCCGGTACGGCGGCCGGGCGGATCACTCCGCCCGGCCGCCGCGCCATGTCCGGGCCCGGGTCCGGGGAAGCCCGAGCCGGATCCGGCTCGAGCTTCCCGGCTCACCGGCTCAGCCGATCTCGATCGCGGCGAGGTTCTTCTTGCCCCGGCGCAGCACCAGCCAGCGCCCGTGCAGCAGCTCCTCGGCCGCCGGCACCGCGTCCTCGGCCGTGACCTTGACGTTGTTCACGTAGGCCCCGCCCTCCTTCACGGTCCGCCGGCCCGCCGACTTGCTGGCCACCAGGCCGACCTCCACCAGCAGATCCACCACCGGGGCCAGCTCGGCGACCTTGGCGTGCGGCAGCTCGGAGAGCGCCGCCCGCAGCGTCGGCTCGGTCAGCTCGGCCAGCTCACCCTGCCCGAACAGCGCCTTGGACGCGTACACCGCGGCCGCGCAGTCCTCGGAGCCGTGCACCAGCGTCGTCAGCTCCTCCGCCAGCGCCCGCTGGGCCGCCCGCGCCTGCGGACGCTCCTCGGTCAGCCGCTCCAGCTCCTCGATCTCCTCGCGGGACTTGAAGCTGAAGATCCGCAGGTACTTCGACACATCGCGGTCGTCCGCGTTCAGCCAGAACTGGTAGAAGGCGTACGGAGTGGTCCGCTCGGCGTCCAGCCAGACCGTCCCGCTCTCCGTCTTGCCGAACTTGGTGCCGTCCGCCTTGGTGATCAGCGGGGTGGCCAGCGCGTGCACCCGGGCGTCCGGCTCGGCCCGGTGGATCAGATCGGTGCCCCCGGTCAGATTGCCCCACTGGTCGCTGCCGCCGGTCTGGAGGACACAGCCGTACCGGCGGTACAGCTCCAGGTAGTCCATGCCCTGGAGGATCTGGTAGCTGAACTCGGTGTAGCTGATCCCCGCGTCGGAGTTCAGCCGCCGGGCCACCGCCTCCTTGGCGATCATCTTGTTGACCCGGAAGTACTTCCCGACGTCACGCAGGAAGTCGATCGCCGAAAGCCCCGACGTCCAGTCCAGATTGTTGACCATGGTCGCCGCGTACGGGCCCTCGAAGTCCAGGAACCGCTCGATCTGGCCCCGCAGCCGCTCGACCCAGGCCGCGACGGTCTCGGGCTCGTTCAGCGTGCGCTCGGAATTGGGCTTGGGGTCGCCGATCAGTCCCGTCGCGCCGCCGACCAGACCCAGCGGGCGGTTCCCCGCCAGCTGGATCCGGCGCATGGTGAGGATCTGCACCAGATTGCCCAGATGGAGACTGGGAGCGGTCGGGTCGAAGCCGCAATAGAACGTGAGAGGACCGTCCGCGAACGCCTTGCGCAATGCGTCCTCGTCAGTGGATTGGGCGATCAGCCCGCGCCACTGCAGCTCGTCGACGATGTCCGTCACGTCTCTCGTGTCTCCTCGGATGTGTTCTGCTGAATCGGGAAAGCGCCTCTCGGCCCCTCCGAGGTTATACGCCCTGGCTGATCGAACTCATATTGAAATCGGGGACCCGCAGCGCGGGCATCGCGGCACGGGTGAACCAGTCGCCCCACTCACGGGGCAGCGTCTTCTCGGTACGGCCCGCCTCGGTGGCCCGGGAGAGCAGATCGACCGGCGACTCATTGAACCGGAAATTGTTCACCGCGCCGGTCACCTCGCCCTTCTCCACGAGATAGACCCCGTCCCGGGTCAGCCCGGTCAGCAGCAGCGTCGCCGGATCCACCTCCCGGATGTACCAGAGGCAGGTCAGCAGCAGCCCGCGCTCCGTCGCCGCGACCATCTCCTCCAGCGAACGCCCGCCCCCGCCGTCCAGGATCAGATTCCCGGCCCCCGGCGCGACCGGCAGCCCGGTCAGGGCCGCGCTGTGCCGCGTGGTCACCAGATGTTCCAGCCTGCCCTCGCGCACCCAGTCCGTCCTGGACAGCGGCAGCCCGTTGTCGAAGACGGAGGCGTCGTCGCCGGAGGCGTGCGCGATCACGAACGGAGCGGACTGGAGCCCCGGCTCCTCCGGGTCGCTGCGCAGAGTCATCGGCAGCCGGGACAGCGTCTCCCCGACCCGGGTGCCGCCGCCCGGCCGCGAGAAGACCGTACGGCCCTCCACCGCGTCCCGGGCCGTCGACGACCACAGCTGGTAGATCAGCAGATCCGCCACCGCGGTGGGCGGCAGCAGCGTCTCGTACCGCCCGGCGGGCAGCTCGATCCGCCGCCGGGCCCACTCCAGCCGCCGCGCCAGCTCGGCGTCCAGCTCTCCCGGGTCCACATCCGTGAAGTCCCTGGTGGCACGCCCGGCCCAGGCCGAGCGCGCGCCGTCCGGGGACTTCGCGTTCAGCTCCAGCGTCCCGTTCGGCTGGTCGTGGCGCAGCCGCAGCCCGGTGGAGGTGCCCAGATAGGTGGAGGTCGTCTCATGGCTGGCGAAGCCGTACAGCTCCCGCCGGCCGGCCCGGGCCCGCGCGAAGGACTCGCCGAGCGCGGGCGCGAACTCCCCGAAGACCGCGGAGGAGGTCTCGGCCGGTGCGTCCCGGAAGCCGGGGCTCTCCGGCACACCGGTGACCAGCGGCCGGGCGTCCTCGGCCGGCTCCGAGGCACGGGCGGCGGCCTCGGCGGCGCGCACCAGCGATTCGAGATCCGACACGGTGACGGCCGAGCGGGAGACCACCCCGGACGCGGTGCCCTCCGCGCCGTCGACCGTCGCGATGACGGTGAGGGTCCGGCCCCGGGTGACGCCGTTCGTGGTCAGCGCGTTCCGCGCCCACCGGAGATTGGCGGAGGAGTGCTCGTCGGCGATGACGACGCAGCCGTCGGCCGTCGAGAGTCCGAGGGCGCGCTCGACGATGTCGTACGGCTTGCTGGTGCGGCTCATCGACCGGCCTCCTGTGTCGTATTGAGGATGTTCACGCCCCGGAACAGGGCCGAGGGGCAGCCGTGGGAGACCGCCGCGACCTGGCCCGGCTGGGCCTTGCCGCAGTTGAAGGCGCCGCCCAGGACATAGGTCTGCGGGCCGCCGACCTGCTCCATCGAGCCCCAGAACTCCGTCGTCGTCGCCTGGTACGCGACATCCCTGAGCTGCCCGGCCAGCCGGCCGTTCTCGATCCGGAAGAACCGCTGCCCGGTGAACTGGAAGTTGTAGCGCTGCATGTCGATCGACCACGACCGGTCGCCGACCACATAGATCCCGCGCTCCACCCCGCCGATCAGATCGTCGGTCGACAGCCCGCCGGGGGCCGGCTGGAGCGAGACGTTCGCCATCCGCTGCACCGGCACATGGCCGGGGGAGTCCGCGTACGCGCACCCGTTGGAACGCCCGAGCCCCGTCAGCCGGGCGATCCGCCGGTCCAGCTGATAGCCGACCAGGGTGCCGTCCCGCACCAGGTCCCAGGACTGCGCCTCGACGCCCTCGTCGTCGTACCCGACGGTGGCGAGCCCGTGCTCGGCGGTGCGGTCGCCGGTCACATTCATCGCGGAGGAGCCGTACGCCAGCTTCCCCAGCTTGTCGAAGGTGGCGAAGGAGGTCCCCGCGTACGCCGCCTCGTACCCCAGCGCCCGGTCCAGCTCGGTGGCGTGGCCGACCGACTCATGGATGGTGAGCCAGAGGTTCGAGGGGTCCACGACCAGGTCGTACCGCCCGGCTTCCACGCTCGGGGCCCGCATCTTCTCCGCGAGCAGCTCCGGGATCCGCTCCAGCTCCGAGTCCCAGTCCCAGCCGGTGCCGGTCAGATACTCCCAGCCCCGGCCCACCGGAGGCGCGATCGTGCGCATCGAGTCGAACTCGCCGGTCGTCTCGTCCACGGCCACCGCCGTGAGCTGGGGGTGCAGCCGCACCCGCTGCTGCGTGGTGACGGTGCCCGCGGTGTCCGCGTAGAACTTGTTCTCCTGAACGGTCAGCAGCGAGGCGTCCACATGGGCGACCCCGGCGGCGCCGAGCAGCCGCCCGCTCCACTCGGCGAGCAGCGCCGTCTTCTCCTCGTCGGGCACCTCGAACGGATTGATCCGGTACGAGGAGACCCAGGTCTTCTCCGAGTGCACCGGCTCGTCCGCCAGCTCCACCCGCTCGTCGGAGCCGGCCGCCGCGATCACCTTCGCCGACAGCTTCGCCATGGACACCGCGCGGCTCGCCACCTTCGCCGCCGCGTCCATGGTCATGTCCACCCCGGAGGCGAAGCCCCAGGCCCCGCCGTGCACCACCCTGACCGCGTACCCCAGGTCCGTGGTGTCCGAGGAGGCGGCCGGTTTGGCGTCCCGCAGCCGCCAGGACGCGCTGCGCACCCGCTCGAACCGGAAGTCCGCGTGCTCGGCCCCCAGGGCGCGGGCCCGCGCGAGCGCCGCGTCGGCCAGGGCGCGCAAGGGCAGCGCGAGAAATGTCGGATCGATGTCATGGGGCACAGGTGCCCTCCCCTTCTCGGCCAAGGCCAACGCGACTCCTGAACCGGCAGTGAATCATGCGCCGCCGCACCCCGACGGCACCCGGTCGCGCACGGTCGGTGACGCCGGACGCCGAGGAGGGGAAGAGGGGGAGAGGGGGAGGGGCGGAGGAGGGGGGATCGGCAGCGAGCCGGACAGGGCGGTCGGGGTGGAAGGCGGCATACCGTGCGGGCTTTCTGTAGAGACCCGACAGGGAGTCGAGTGAGGCGCTGTCACGACCGATTCCCCGCGGGCGGGACGGGACCGATAGTTTCGGGGGTACCACGACTGCTATCGAAAGGGTGATCCGTTGAGCCGCTCGGTTCTCGTCACCGGAGGAAACCGGGGCATCGGCCTCGCCATCGCCCGCGCGTTCGCCGACGCCGGTGACAAGGTCGCGATCACATACCGCTCGGGCGAGCCCCCCGAGGGCTTCCTGGCCGTCCGTTGCGACATCACCGACGGTGAGCAGGTGGAGCAGGCCTACAAGGAGATCGAGGAGAAGCACGGTCCCGTGGAGGTGCTCGTCGCCAACGCCGGCGTCACCAAGGACCAGTTGCTGATGCGGATGTCCGAGGAGGACTTCGTCTCGGTGCTCGACACCAACCTCACCGGCACCTTCCGCGTGGTCAAGCGCGCCAATCGCGCGATGCTCCGGGCGAAGAAGGGCCGGGTCGTCCTGATCTCCTCCGTCGTGGGGCTGCTCGGCTCCGCCGGACAGGCCAATTACGCCGCCTCCAAGGCCGGCCTGGTCGGCTTCGCCCGTTCCCTCGCCCGTGAACTCGGCTCGCGGAACATCACGTTCAACGTCGTCGCCCCCGGCTTCGTCGACACCGACATGACCAAGGCGCTCACCGAGGACCAGCGTGCGGGCATCGTCTCGCAGGTCCCGCTCGGGCGTTACGCGCAGCCGGAGGAGATCGCCGCCACGGTGCGCTTTCTCGCCTCCGACGACGCCTCGTACATCACTGGAGCCGTCATCCCCGTTGACGGCGGATTGGGCATGGGTCACTGATCACCATGAGTGGAATCCTCGCCGGCAAGCGCATTCTCGTCACAGGCGTCCTCACGGACGCGTCCATCGCCTTCCACGCCGCCAAGGTGGCGCAGGAGGAGGGCGCGGAGGTCATCCTGACCGGCTTCGGCAGGCTGAGCCTGGTGGAGCGCATCGCCAAGCGGCTGCCCAAGACCCCGCCGGTCATCGAGCTGGACGTCACCAACCAGGAGCACCTGGACGGACTCGCGGACCGCATCCGTGAGCACTCCAGCGACGACAGCGGTCTCGACGGCATCGTGCACTCCATCGCCTTCGGGCCGCAGGGCGCGTTCAACTTCCTGGAGGGCGAGTGGGACGACGTCTCGACCGCCGTGCAGGTCTCCGCGTACTCCTACAAGTCGCTCACCACGGCCTGCCTGCCCCTGATGGAGCGCGGCGGCTCGGTCGTCGGTCTCACCTTCGACGCGCAGGTCGCCTGGCCGAAGTACGACTGGATGGGCGTCGCCAAGGCCGCCCTGGAGTCGACCAACCGCTACCTCGCGCGTGACCTGGGCCCCCGGGGCATCCGCTGCAACCTGATCTCGGCGGGCCCGCTCAAGTCCATGGCCGCCAAGTCCATCCCCGGCTTCGAGGACCTGGCGGACGTGTGGAACCACCGCGCGCCCATCGGCTGGGACCTGGCCGACCCGGAGCCCGCGGGCCGTGGCGTGGTCGGTCTGCTCTCCGACTTCTTCCCGCGTACGACGGGCGAGATCGTCCATGTGGACGGCGGCGTTCACATGATGGGCGCCTGAGCGACGCCCTCCGCCCGGACCGGATTCGTTCCGTACGGTGCCGACGCCCCGTCCTCCGCAGTGCGCGGGGGGCGGGGCGTCGCCCGTTCGGCCCTCCGGGCGCGCGGCCGGCCGCCGCCGGGGCCAGGGTGGAGAGGCAACCCCCCCCCTTGTGGTGCAGCCGAGGCGCGATCGCGCCTCGGTACGGCCGAGGAGGTACTGCTCATGCGAATGATCCGGTGCTCAGCCCCCGTACTGGCCGCGGTGACGCTTCTGCTGTGGGCGACCCCCGAGGCGGTGTCCCTGGAACCGGGCCCGGAGCCGCGACGGTACGAGGCGGACTGCCGTACCGAGATCGACGGCTCCCGTGTCACCGCCCACTGCCACAATCCGTATCCGGGGACGGACCGGGTGCGGCTGCACATCGAGTGCGAGCGCTGGTGGGACATCGATGTGGACAGCGCGCCCGCCGAGGTCTATCCGGCGGGGTATGTGACGCTCACCGACCGCTGCTGGAAGGAGATCCGCGCGGTCTGGGTCACCCATCAGCCCCTGCCGTCCTCCTGACCCCGGTCCTGGCCCTGACCCTGACCCCGGTCCCGGTCCGGAGCGCGGTCCTGATCCGCCGCCGGGCCGTCGGCCGGTTCCCCGGCCCCCAGACAGGCGAAGGGATAGCCGGCCGCCTCCGCCGCCGCTGCCTCCCCGTCGCCCGCGCGGATCGCCTCGACCAGCCGGCCGTGGTCCATGGGGCGCTCCGGGCGCAGCGCCGGCCCCACATCGTCGCGGAGCCAGTCGCGCAGCAGATCGCCCAGGTCCGCGTACAGCTCGCCGAGCACCTCATTGTGCGAGGCGGCCATCACCGCGAGGTGGAAGGTGGCGTCGGCGGCGACGAAGCGTTCCGTCTCGCCCGTGGCCCAGGCCTCCTCGCGGCGGGCGAGCAGGGTGTCCAGCTGGCGCAGATCGCGTTCCGTGCGGCGCTCGGCCGCCAGCCGCGCGGCCGAGGACTCCAGCGTGGAGCGCACCTCGGCGATGTGCCGGGGGCTCGCGTCGGCGAACCGCCGGTGCATCACCCCCGCCAGTTCGCTGGTCGCCAGAACATAGGTGCCGGAGCCCTGCCGGATGTCCAGCAGCCCGTTGTGGGCCAGGGCGCGGACCGCCTCGCGCACGGTGTTACGGGCCACCCCCAGCCGCTCGACCAGTTCCGGTTCGGTGGGGATACGGGAGCCGACCGGCCACTCGCCGGAGGTGATCTGGTTCCGCAGCTGGGCGATCACCTGGTCGGTGAGCCCAGAGCGCCGGGGAGAGGTCAGGGTCATCGTGCTCCTTGATGCTCGGTCGGGTGCCGCTGCCGCCGGGCGTCCCGGCCAAAGAATAAGGTCCGAGAGGGGACAGCCAATCATCCTATGATTGGTCTTATGTCTTCTGAGGCCAACCCCGACACGCGGACCGCGCAGACCACCGCCACGGCCCCCGCCCGGCCGGCCCCGCCACCGGGGCCCGCCGCCGACGGGGGCGGCCGTACGGTCTGGCTCACCCGGCTGGTGATGATCGGGATCGTCCTCGCCGCGTTCAACCTCCGGCCCGCCATCACCAGCCTCGGCGCGCTCCTGGAGGAAGTCCGCACCGGACTCGGGATGAGCGGCACGGTCGCCGGACTGCTCACCTCCGTACCGGCCCTGTGCTTCGCCCTCTTCGGACTCGCCGCGCCCCGGCTGGCCCGGCGCTTCGGCCCCGGAGCGGTCGTCCTCGCGGGCATGATCGCCATCACGGCCGGACTGCTGATCCGGCCCTTCGCCGGCGGCACCGCCGGATTCCTCGCCGCCAGCGCGCTCGCCCTGATGGGCATCGCCGTCAGCAATGTCCTGATGCCGGTGATCGTCAAGCGGTACTTCCCCGACCGCGTCGGCTCGATGACCGGGCTCTACTCCATGGCCCTGGCTGTCGGCACCTCGGCCGCCGCCGCCGTCACCGTGCCCCTCACCCAGGCGCTCGGCGGCGGCTGGCGCGTCGGCCTCGGCTTCTGGGCGCTTCTCGCCGCCGTCGCCGTACTGCCCTGGCTGGCACTCGTCCGCGACCGGCGCGGCGGCGCGCTCTCCTCCTCCGCCCCTGCTTCCGTCCCCGTCCCGGCGGCCGGCGGGGGTACGGACCGGCGCGCCCCGAGGATCACCCGCAGCCCCACCGCCTGGGCGCTCGCCTGTTTCTTCGGCCTTCAGGCCACCGGCGCGTACATCACCATGGGCTGGATGCCGCAGATCTTCCGCGACGCGGGAGTCCCGGCCGGGACCGCCGGGGTACTGCTCGCGACGACCATGGTGATGGGCGTCCCCCTCGCCTTCGTCATCCCCCGGCTCGCCACCCGGCTGAGCAGCCAGGGCCCGATCGTCGTCGTCCTGGGACTGTGCGGACTGACCGGGTACGCGGGCCTGCTCACCGCGCCCGCCGCCGGAGCCTGGGCCTGGGCGCTGCTGCTGGGCATCTCCAACTGCGCCTTCCCGCTCGCCCTCACCATGATCGGCCTGCGCTCCCGGACCCCCGCCGGAGTGGTGCGGCTCTCCGCGTTCGCGCAGTCCACCGGCTATCTGATCTCCATCCCCGGCCCGCTGCTGGTGGGCGCCCTCTACCAGCACAGCGGCGGCTGGGAACTGCCGATCACGCTCATGGCGGGGCTGCTCGTGCCGCAGATCGTCTTCGGCGTCCTGGCCGGAAGGGACCGGACGATCGAGGACGAGACCGGGATGCGAGACTGAGCGCATGCCAGTCCTTGACCCGAGTCCGCAGAACGGCCAGAAGAAGCTCCTCCTCGTGTTCGGCACGATGATCGGCATCTTCGTGGTGATGGGCGTGATCGCCTCCATCGCCTCCCCCTAGGCCGTGTCGTCGAAGACACGGCCTGGCGAGGCCCCGGGCGGCCGATGGTGGTGCCTGCACCACCATCCCCTAGGGGGTCAGGTTCAGGGAGAAGTGGGTGGCCCACCGGGTGGGCCCCCGCCGCTGTGATCCGTAGCGTTTGACACACATCGAACGCGGACCCGAGATCACAGCTGACGGAGGCGACCATGGCGGTCCACCCGCCCACCCCTGCCCGTGCCGAGGGCCGAGCGGGAGCGGGGATCCGGCTCCCCTGGTGGGCGCTGACCCTTCCGGTGCTCGCCTTCGCCGCTCTGCTGGTCCTCATATCCGACCCGGCGCAGGCGCGGGAGGCCGGTGCTGAGCCCGCCATCGGCGTCTTCCTGGAGTATCTGACGCTGCTGCTGCTCCGCTGAGCCGTACCGGCGCACCGCCGTCGGCCGCTCCCCTCCGCCGTCCGCCGCCGCGTCCACCTCGCGGACGGAGCCCGTCAACACCCCGCGCCCACTGGCGCATTTCATGCGAAGCTGGGGTGCATGAGCGTCGTCACACCCTCCGGGGGGAAAGCCCCCGGATCTTCCGAATCCCGCAGGATCGTGCTTCTCCGACACGCCAAGGCCGACTGGTCGGACGAGTCCGACCACGACCGCCCGCTCGCCGACCGGGGGCGACACGACGCACCCGTCGCGGGCCGCAGGCTCGCCGAGACCGGCATCGTCTTCGACCTGGCCCTGTGTTCGACGGCCACCCGCACCCGCGAGACATGGAAGCTCGCCGTGCACGAACTGCCGACGCGTCCGAGAACGGTCTATGAGGACCGGCTGTACGAAGCCTCCCTCGGCGAGATCATCGCACTGCTGAACGAGACCCCGGACGAGGTGAGCGATCTGCTGGTCATCGGCCACAACCCCGGAATGCACGCGCTCGCCGACGCCCTCGCCGGGGAGTCCGAGGGAGATCTGCTGCCCCGGATGAACCGCAGCGGCTTTCCGACCTCGGCCTTCGCCGTCGTCCAGTTCAGCGGCTCGTGGAAGGGCCTGGAGCACGGCGTGGGCCGGCTCTCCGACTACTGGACGCCGCACGAGTGACGTCGCGGGAGTGATACACCCGAGTGATCCGCGCGGGTGATCCCGTACGAGCGGCGAAGAAGGGCCCCGGCGCACAGGGCGTGCGCCGGGGCCCTCCCCTTCCCCTCGTGAGCTTCAGTGCTCGGCGTCCTCGCCGTCCGCCGCCTCGACCTCTTCACGCGTGATGCCCAGCAGATAGAGCACGGTGTCCAGGAACGGCACATTCACCGCCGTGTGCGCCGCCTCCCGGACCAGGGGCTTCGCGTTGAACGCGACCCCGAGCCCCGCCGCGTTGAGCATGTCCAGATCGTTGGCCCCGTCGCCGATCGCCACCGTCTGAGCGAGCGGAACGCCCGCCTCCGCCGCGAATCGGCGCAGCAGCCGCGCCTTGCCCGCGCGGTCGACGATCTCGCCGGTCACCCGGCCGGTGAGCTTCCCGTCGACTATCTCCAGCGTGTTCGCCGAGGCGAAGTCGAGCCCCAGCCGCTCCTTGAGGTCGTCGGTGACCTGGGTGAAGCCGCCGGAGACCACTCCCACCTGGAATCCGAGCCGCTTGAGGGTACGGATCAGGGTCCGCGCCCCGGGAGTCAGCCGCACCTCGGCGCGGACCTTCTCCACCACGGAGGCGTCCAGCCCCGCGAGCAGCGCCACCCGGGCGTGCAGCGACTGCTCGAAGTCCAGCTCCCCGCGCATCGCGGCGGCCGTGACCCCGGCGACCTCCTCCTCGCACCCGGCGTGCGCGGCGAACAGCTCGATGACCTCGTCCTGGATGAGCGTGGAGTCCACATCCATCACCACCAGCCGCTGGGCGCGGCGGTGCAGCCCCGCCGACACGACGGCCACATCGACGCCGATCTCGGAGGACTGGGTCGCCAGCGCGGTGCGCAGCACCTCCGGCTCCGCGCCGGAGACCGCGAACTCGACGGCGGTCACGGGATACTTGGCGAGCCGGAAGATACGGTCGATATTGCCGCCGACGGAGGTGATCCTCGCCGTTATGGCCGCCGTGGCCTCCGCGGTGAGCGGGTGGCCGAGCACGGTGACATGGGAGCGGCCGCTGCCGCGCGGCCGGTTGTCGCCGACCCCCGAGATGATCTCGGCCTGGAGCCCCAGGGCCTCGGCCCAGCTGTGCACGGTGGCCCTCAGCTCGCCCTCGTCCGCGCCGGCCGCCGTGGGCGCGGTGACCAGGGCGCACAGGACGAGCCGGCCCCGGGAGACGACCTGCTCGATGTCGACGACATCGACGGAGTAGGCGGCCAGAGTGTCGAAGAGCCCGGCGGTGAGCCCTGGACGGTCCTTCCCGAAGATCTTCACGAGAAGGGTGCGTACGTCGGAGTTCTGTGAAGCGCTCATGGTTCCCCCACCGTAACCGGCGAATGTCACGGCGAGACGCGCCGTCCCGATGGGCGGACATCCCGGAACCGGGTCAGGGCGCGTGACCAGCGGCGGGACCGAGGCGAGCGCGCCGCCGGAGCCGGGCGGACACTCTGTGTCACACCACAGGCTCGTCCGGGCCGAGTAGCAGGTACGTAACCGAGCCTGAAATAGTTCCTCCCGATGTTCACCATCCCTAGACTCCCGGTGACGGGGGTATTCCGGGGGACAAGTAGTGGGGCATGGAGTGCGGGAACTCGTACTGGAATTGAACGGAACGACATGGACGCTCGATCCGTCCGGTTCGTACACACTGGGGCGTGACCCGCAGGGTGACATGGTGCTGGACGACGCCCGGGTCTCCTGGCGGCACGCCACCGTCAGCTGGGGCGGGCAGAGTTGGGCCATCGAGGACCACGGCAGCACCAACGGCACCTATGTCGGGGGGCGGCGGATCCACCGGGCGGACATCGGCCCCGGCGTGACCGTACGGCTGGGCAACGCCGTCGACGGCCCGCGGCTGAACCTGCCCGGCGGAGAGGCCCCGCGGGGCCGCCACGACGCCGCACCGGGACAGCACGCCTTCCCGCAGCAGGCCCCGCAGCAGCAGTACCAGTACCAGCAGGCCCCCCACGCCGCCCACGCCCAGCCCACCCAGGCCCCGGCACAGGCCGCCCACGCGCAGGCCCCGCACGCCACAGCCCCGTACCAGGGATACCAGCAGGCACCGCAGGCCCCCGGCGCGAACGCCGCCCCCCAGCAGCACCCCGGCCCCCGGCACGCGGCGTCGGGGCCGGCGGACCAGCCGCAGCAGCAGGCCCCCCGGCGGCCGGAAGCGGCCACCCCGGCCGCGCCCGCCCCCGGAGACCGCGGCCCCACCACCTTCCACCAGCTCTCACTCGGCCGGGTCATGCGCATAGGCCGCGCCCTGGAGAACGAGCTGGTCGTCTCCGACCTCCAGGTCTCCCGGCACCACGCCGAGTTCACCGCGACCCCCGACGGCCGCTTCCAGATCAGCGATCTGGGCTCCCACAACGGCACCTATGTCAACGGCCAGCCGATCGCCAAGTCGGGCACCGTCGTCATCGGGGCCGACGACATCGTCGGCGTCGGCCACTCCGCCTTCCGCATCGTCGGCGACCGCCTCGAGGAATTCGTCGACACCGGAGAGATCTCCTTCTCCGCCCGCCACCTCACGGTCACCGTCGACGGCGGGAAGCAGATCCTGCGCGACGTCTCCTTCGGCGTGCCCGAGAAGTCCCTCATCGGCGTCATAGGCCCCTCCGGATCCGGCAAGTCCACCCTCCTCAAGGCGCTCACCGGCTACCGGCCCGCCAACCAGGGCGACGTCCTCTACGACAACCGCAGCCTCTACAAGCACTTCGCCGAGCTGCGCCAGCGCATCGGTCTGGTCCCGCAGGACGACATCCTGCACAAGGAGCTCACCGTCCGGAAGGCGCTGCGGTACGCGGCCAAACTCCGCTTCCCCGGCGACACCGCCGAGGCCGAGCGCGAGGCCCGGATCGAGGAGGTGCTCCGCGAGCTGAAGCTCGACATCCACAAGGACAAGAAGGTCACCTCGCTCTCCGGCGGCCAGCGCAAGCGCGTCTCGGTCGCCCTGGAGCTGCTCACCAAGCCCTCGCTGATCTTCCTGGACGAGCCGACCTCCGGCCTCGACCCGGGCATGGACCGCGATGTGATGCAGCTGCTGCGCGGACTGGCCGACGACGGCCGTACCGTCCTGGTGGTCACCCACTCCGTGGCCGAGCTCCAGCTCTGCGACAAACTCCTGGTCATGGCCCCCGGCGGAGCGGTCGCCTACTTCGGACCCCCCGAGGAGGCGCTCAACTTCTTCGGCTACACCACCTGGGCCGATGTCTTCTCCGCCTTCGAGAACTACCGCGACTACGACTGGTCCGGCCGCTGGCGCGGCTCGCAGCACTACCAGATGTACGCGGCCGACATCGACGCCGTCGCGCCGCAGCCGGTGGCCGTCCCCCCGCAGCGGATGCGCCCGCCGAAGCCGCAGAGCTGGGGCGCCCAGCTGTGGACCCTGATGCGCCGCTATGTCTCGGTCATCGCCTCGGACAAGGGCTTCCTGGGCCTGATGGTGATCCTGCCCGCCGTGCTGGGCCTGGTCAGCGTGGTCATCCCGGCCGACTTCGGCCTCGCCGCGCCCGACGACGGAAAGTCCCGCTTCAACGGCGACGCCGGCACGATCATGCTGATCCTCACGGTCGGCATGTGCTTCTCCGGGGCCGCCAACTCCGTACGAGAACTGATCAAGGAACGGGTGATCTACGAACGGGAGCGGGCCACCGGTCTCTCCCGCTCCGCGTATCTGATGTCCAAGGTGATCGTCCTCGGACTGATCACCGCCTTCCAGGGCGTCATCCTCTGCGGCATCGGCTTCGCGCCGCGCGCCCTCCCCGCCGAGGGCCTGATCATGCCCCCCGCCGTCGAGCTGTGCCTGGTGGTCATCGCCCTCGGCTTCACCTCGATGATGTTCGGCCTGGTGATCTCCTCGCTGGTGCGGACCGCCGAGAAGACCATGCCGCTGCTGGTGATGTTCGCGATCGTCCAGGTCGTCTTCACCGGCATCCTCTTCAAGGTGTACGGATCGCTCGGCCTGGAGCAGTTCGCCTGGCTGATGCCCTCCCGCTGGGCCATCGCCGGCGCGGGGACCACCCTGGACCTCGGCGTGCTGATGCCCCCGTGGGACCCGAAGAACCCCGGCGACCTCGACCCGCTCTGGGAGCACTCGGCGGGCCAGTGGGGCCTCAATGTGACCGTGCTGCTCGCGATGGGCGTCATCTGCGGCGTCGTCGTCGCCCGGCTGCTGCGCCGCCACGAGCCCGAGGTCATGCGCAAATAGCCGCGCCGTATCGCGCACACGACGAAGGGCGGCATCCCCTGATCGAGGGGGTGCCGCCCTTGCGCGTCTGTGTGTCAGCGTCCTTCAGCAGGCTCAGTAAGCGCCGAAGACGTTGTCGATCGAGCCGTAACGGTCGGCGGCGTAGTTGGCCGCGGCCGTGATGTTGGCGACCGGGTGGTACAGGTCGAACGGGGTGCCCGGGACGTGGTAGGCGTTGAACGTCGGCTGGATGACCTGGAGCAGGCCCTTCGACGGCACGCCGTTGATGGCGTTGATGTCCCAGTTGTTGATGGCGAGCGGGTTGCCGCTGGACTCGCGCATGATGTTGCGGTGCAGCCCGTCGTACGTGCCCGGGATGCCGTGCTTCTTCATGATGGAGAGCGCCTCGCGGATCCAGCCGTCCAGGTTGTTCGGGTAGACGGCGGTGCGAGCGGCCACGGTACGGGTGGCCACGGTCTCCTCGGTGGCGCGCTTCTCGGCGGCACGCTCGGCGGCGGCCTTCTTGGTCGCGGCGTCGAGCTTCGCCTTCGCGTCGGCCTTGGCCTTCGCGTCGGCCTTCGCCTTGGAAGCGGCCTTCACCGCGTCGCGGACCTGTATCTCGATGGCCGACTTCTGGCTGTCGAGGTTCAGCGAGGCGGGCTTGCCGGCGGCCTGCGCCTGCAGCGCCACCGGGGAGGGCTCGGCGACGGCCTTGGTGTCGGCGGAGCCGTTCACGGGAACGAGGGTCAGGGTCACGGCTGCGGCACCTGCGGCGGCGATACCGGCGATCGAGACCTTGCGGGCCTTGGTCATACGGGTACTGCGAATGCGGGAAGCAGACATACAGACGTACCTCTTCGAATCGGGAAGTCGCTTCAGGCCGTGGAGGCGGCGCTGCGCTCCAAGCGGCGGCGACTGGGCAATTCTTAGCGGCAGCAAAATGGTCTGGCAAAGGTGTGACGTACTATCCCCGATAGTGGATCACGCTCTCGCCGAAATGCCGTTCCGATTACTCCACACCCGCTCACACGGCCTTTATCTCTCCACTAAAGAGGTTCGTAAGTGATGTGCGTCCTATGTGCGGGCTCACATCGGGCCCCCACTGATATCACAATGCGTTGCTTGAGCAATGCAATGTGTCAGGGTTGTCATCCGGAAGTACGAGAAGGGCGCCCCCGAACTCATTCCAGAGGCAGAGAAAACCCCTCCCGCGCCCCTCCCGCACCGCCGTCACCCCCGGTCGAGCAGCGCGGGAGCCGCGTACCGCCCGCTCACCGGCCGCCGGTCCAGCAGCCGCAGAAAGCCCGGAACCACAGACTCCGGCGTCGGCCGCACCTCATCGTCGTCGGCCGGCACCGCCGCCTCGTACAGATCCGTGTCCATGTCCCCCGGATCCACCGCCCACACCCGCAGCCCCGGCTCCTCCACCGCCAGCACCGCCGCCAGCTGGTCCAGCGCCGCCTTCGAGGCCCCATAGCCTCCCCAGGTCTCGTACGCCTCCGCCGCCGCCTCCGAGCTGATCACGATCACCGTCCCGGCCCGCGACCCCCGCAGCAGCGGCAGCGCCTCCTGCACCAGCCCCAGCGCGGCCACCACATTGGTCTCCAGCGCCGCCCGCAGCCCCGCCAGCGGCTGCGAGTCCAGCCGCACCAGCGGCTCCGCCCCCAGCACGCTCGCATTGCTCACCAGCAGATCCAGCCCGCCCAGCCCGTCCGCAGCCGCCACCAGCGCCGCCCGGTGCCCCGCGTCCGTGACATCGCCCGCCACCGCCACCACCCGGGTCCCGTGCCCGCGCAGCCCCTCCGCGGTCCGCTCCAGCACCTCGGCGGTCCTGGCGCTCACCACCAGATCCCAGCCCCGCCCCGCGAGCGCGGCCGCGAGCGCGCGCCCCAGCCCCTTGGAACCACCCGTGATCACCGCTACCGGCATGCCGTCCATTCCCCTCTGTACGGCCGGCGCGCTCCGTGCGGATCCCGCTGTACCGCTCCCTCCGCGCCGACGAACCCCACGGTAGAAACGGAACCTCGCGCACCACCTCGTCCCCGGGACCCCACCCGGCACATCACTTGGACCTAGGACCTCAGTCCTGGGCCATGCCGTCCCCGGCCCGATACGGACCGTCACACCCCGCCGGTACGGTGAGGTCATGAGCCACCCACCCAGCTCCGGCCTCGCCGCCGTGAGCTCCGCACTCCTCGCGATGAGCAGACACCTGGAGGTGCGCGACGTACTGAAGACGATCGTCGCCTCCGCCCGCGAGCTGCTCGACGCGGAGTACGCGGCCCTCGGCGTCCCGGACGACCACGGCGGCTTCGCCCAGTTCGTGGTCTCCGGAGTCAGCGAGGCCCAGTGGAAGGCCATCGGCCCCCTGCCCCGCCAGCACGGCATCCTCGCCGCCATGCTCCGCGACGCCAGGACCGAGCGGCTCGCCGACGTCCGCAAAGACCCGCGCTTCGAGGGCTGGCCGGAAGCCCACCCCGACATGTCCGACTTCCTCGGACTGCCGATCAAGGACGGCGACGAGACCATCGGCGCCCTCTTCCTCGCCAACAAGCGCTGCTCCCGCCCCGAGGGCGGCTGCGCCTTCACCGAGGAGGACGAGGAACTCCTCTCCATCCTCGCCCAGCACGCCGCGATCGCCCTCACCAACGCCCGGCTGTACGAACGCAGCCGCGAGCTGACCATCGCCGAGGAACGCTCGCGCCTCGCCCACGAACTCCACGACGCCGTCAGCCAGAAACTCTTCTCGCTCCGGCTCACCGCCCAGGCCGCCGCCGCCCTCGTCGACCGCGACCCCGGCCGCGCCAAGGGCGAACTCCAGCAGGTCGCCGCCCTCGCCGCCGAAGCCGCCGACGAGCTGCGCGCCGCCGTCGTGGAGCTGCGCCCCGCCGCCCTCGACGAGGACGGCCTGATCAACACCCTCCGCACCCACATCCAGGTCCTCGACCGGGCCCACTCGGCCAGGGTCACCTTCGACACCTGCGGCACCAAGGCGCTGCCCGCCGCCCAGGAGGAGGCCGTCCTCCGAGTCGCCCAGGAGGCCCTGCACAACGCCCTGCGCCACTCCGGGGCCGACCGCGTCGACGTCGTCCTCGCCCGCCGGGGCCACGGCGCCGTCCTCAGCGTCACCGACAACGGCTCCGGGTTCGAACCCCGCACGGTCCGCCGGGCCGGCCGGCACCTGGGCCTGGTCTCCATGCGGGACCGGGCCGGCGGTGTGGGCGGCAGCCTCACCGTGCATTCCGCGCCCGGCAAGGGCACCACGATCGAGATGGAGGTCCCCGGTGGATGACAAGGTGATCAGGGTCCTGCTGGTCGACGACCACCAGGTGGTCCGCCGGGGGCTGCGCACCTTCCTGGAGGTCCAGGGAGACATAGAGGTCGTCGGAGAGGCGGGCGACGGCGCCGAGGGGGTCGCCCGTGCCGAGGAGCTGAAGCCCGACGTCGTCCTGATGGACGTGAAGATGCCCGGCACCGACGGCATCGAGGCGCTCCGCAAACTGCGCGACCTCGCCAACCCGGCGAAGGTGCTGATCGTCACCAGCTTCACCGAGCAGCGCACCGTGGTCCCCGCCCTGCGCGCCGGAGCCTCCGGCTATGTCTACAAGGACATCGACCCCGAGGCGCTCGCCGGGGCCATCCGCTCGGTCCACGCGGGCCATGTCCTGCTCCAGCCGGAGGTCGCCGGAGCCCTCCTCACCCAGGAGGACACCGGCGCGGGCTCGGGCCGCGGCGGGACCCTCACCGAGCGGGAGCGCGAGGTCCTCGGCCTGATCGCGGACGGCCGCTCCAACCGCGAGATCGCCCGCGCCCTCGTCCTCTCCGAGAAGACCGTCAAGACGCATGTCTCGAACATCCTGATGAAGCTCGACCTCGCCGACCGCACCCAGGCGGCGCTCTGGGCGGTACGTCACGGTCTGGCGGGGTGAGCGAACGGCTTCACCCGGGTTCCCGACCGGTCCGAGATTCATACTGTCGGGTGTATGTCACCCGCTCGGCGCACCCTGATCGCCGCGCAGGCGTTCTCCATGGCGTGCCGCGGCGACTAGCCGCGGCGAATGTCCAGGAGGATTGAAGAAGTGAAGAACCTGAAGAAGGCCGCCGCCCTCACCATGATCACCGGCACTCTCGTCGCCGCCGGCGCCGGCATGGCCTCCGCCAGCACGGGATCCCACGCCTTCGGCGAGGCTGTCGCCTCCCCGGGCGTGGCCTCGGGCAACCTGATCCAGGTCCCGGTCCACGTCCCGGTGAACGCGGTGGGCAACACGGTCAATGTGATCGGCCTCGTCAACCCCGCGTTCGGCAACCTCGGCATCAACGCCTGACACGCCTTCCCCCGGCGAGCCGACCGCACCCGTCTCGCCGGGGTCCCGCCCCACCGCCCGCGCGGAGGATTCAGGCCTCCCGCTCCCGCTCCTCCACATACGCGTTGTACGCCGCCACCTGCGCCCGCCGCGCCACCCTCTCCACCGGCCGCAGCGCCTCCCCGCGCGCCGCGATCTCCGAAGCGCTCACCGCGCCGCCGTGCCCGCTCTCCCGCGCCGCCGACACCAGCAGCCCCACCCGCTGAGCCAGCTCCAGCACCCGCACCGCACGCGGCGGATACCCCGGAGCCAGCGCCTCCCGGCCCCGCTCGGCCCGTGCCCGGTACGCGTCCACCGCCGCCTCCGCGACCGGCCCCGAAGCCGCGACGTCCAGCCGCGACAGCACCCGGGTCGCCTCCCGCAGCGCCTCCGCCAGCTCCCGCTCCGCCTCCCCGAGCGAGGGCACATCGGCCGGCGGGGCCTCACGCACCGGCAGACAGTGCCAGACGACCTCCACATGGACGTCCTCCGCGCCGGGCCCGCCGCCCGCCTCGCGGACCTCCGGCACCAGCCCGTACGCCGCTCCATGGCCGACGACGGCCTCCGCCGCCTCCAGCGCCCGCGCGTTGAACTCCGCGGGCCCGCTGAGCCCCAGCGGATGGCCGGGCACGGGCAGCGCCACCCGCCAGCCGGTCACCCCGAGCCTCCGCAGCCGCCCCAGCGCCAGCGTGAGCCCGACCGGCCCCGCCTCACCGGGCAGCCCTTCCACCCGGTGCACCGAGTCGTCCCCGACGATCGCGCTCGCGGCGTCGTCGGGTGATGCGACTCCGGCCAGCAGGGCGTTCCCCCATGCGGCCAGCCGTCCTGATCGTGGTTCCGAAATCATGTCCCCAGCCTAAGGATCAACTCCAAGGAACGGACCGGTGGACGGGGTCACCCGACCGGTGGCGTAGGTTTTCCCTGAAGGCTGTGCCCACAGGCACACAAGGCCTCCACACACCTCAAGACGATTGCATGGGGAGACAACGCGCTCATGAGCGAAGTACTGGAGCTGGTGGACGTATCCGTGGTCCGCGACGGACGCGCTCTGGTGGACGACGTCTCCTGGTCGGTCAAGGAAGGGGAGCGCTGGATCATCCTCGGCCCCAACGGCGCCGGCAAGACGACCCTCCTCAACCTCGCCTCCAGCTATCTCTACCCGAGCACGGGCACGGTCAAGATCCTCGACGAGCGCCTCGGCGCAGTCGACGTCTTCGAGCTCCGCCCCCGCATCGGCATGGCCGGCATCGCCATGGCGGAGAAGCTCCCCAAGCGTCAGACCGTGCTCCAGACGGTGCTGACCGCCGCGTACGGCATGACCGCCACCTGGCACGAGAACTACGACCCGGTGGACGAGGAGCGCGCCCGCGCCTTCCTCGACCGGCTCGGCATGACCGACTACCTGGACCGCAGGTTCGGCACCCTCTCCGAGGGCGAGCGCAAGCGCACCCTGATCGCCCGCGCGATGATGACCGACCCCGAGCTGCTGCTGCTGGACGAGCCGGCGGCAGGCCTCGACCTCGGTGGCCGCGAGGACCTGGTGCGCCGGCTCGGCCGGCTGGCCCGGGACCCGTACGCCCCCTCCATGATCATGGTCACCCACCATGTCGAGGAGATCGCGCCGGGCTTCACCCACGTTCTGATGATCCGTCAGGGCAAGGTGCTGGCCGCGGGCCCCGTGGAGATGGAGCTGACCTCCCGCAACCTCTCCCTCTGCTTCGGCCTCCCGCTGGTGGTCGAGCGCGTCGGGGACCGCTGGACCGCCCGAGGCCTCCCGCTTGGCTGAAAACCGTCAGTAATGACCGGGGCGGGGCCTCCTCCCGCCGTCGGCTGTCCACACCCCCTGTCCTGACCCGACCGGCGGACCTACCATGACCATGTGGAAATCGACGCATGGGTGTGGTGGCTGATCGCCGCGGTCGGACTGGGCATTCCGCTGGTCCTCACCGCGATGCCCGAGTTCGGCATGCTGTCCGCGGGGGCGGTCGCCGGTGCCGTCGTCGCCGCCCTGGGCGGTGGAGTGGTCGCCCAGGTCCTCGTCTTCGCCGCCGTCTCCGTCGCCCTGATCGTGGTCGTCCGGTCGATAGCGGGACGCCAGCGGGCCGGGCGTCCCCAATTCGCCAGCGGGGTGGACGCCCTGAAAGGCCGTCAGGCCGTCGTGGTGGAGCGCGTCGACGGAACGGGCGGCCGGATCAAGCTCGCCGGGGAGATCTGGTCCGCCCGCGCGCTCGACGCGGACATGACCTTCGAGGCCGGCCAACAGGTCGACGTCGTGGAGATCGACGGCGCCACCGCGATCGTCATGTGACCAGCCCGCCGCCGGGCCCACCGTCCCCATCCGAGCCAAACTGCCGAACGGGCCGCATACAAGCCCGCGGTCTGGGAAACTCGATCATCAGATTCATCCCGCCATCAGAGACATCCGGCAGCGAAGGGCACAGGGAAACCGATGCAACCGATCATCATCGTCCTGATCATTCTGGTGGTGCTGGTCTTCATCGCCCTGATCAAGACGATCCAGGTCATCCCGCAGGCCAGCGCCGCCATCGTCGAACGCTTCGGGCGCTACACCCGCACCCTGAACGCGGGACTCAACATCGTCGTCCCGTTCATCGACTCCATCCGCAACCGCATCGACCTGCGTGAGCAGGTCGTCCCCTTCCCGCCCCAGCCGGTGATCACCCAGGACAACCTGGTCGTCAACATCGACACCGTCATCTACTACCAGGTGACCGACGCCCGGGCCGCCACCTACGAGGTCGCCAGCTACATCCAGGCGATCGAGCAGCTCACCGTCACCACCCTCCGCAACATCATCGGCGGCATGGACCTGGAGCGGACCCTGACCTCCCGCGAGGAGATCAACGCGGCCCTGCGCGGAGTCCTCGACGAGGCCACCGGCAAGTGGGGCATCCGCGTCAACCGCGTCGAGCTCAAGGCGATCGAGCCGCCGACCTCCATCCAGGACTCGATGGAGAAGCAGATGCGCGCCGACCGGGACAAGCGCGCCGCGATCCTCACCGCCGAAGGCATCCGCCAGTCGCAGATCCTCACCGCCGAGGGCGAGAAGCAGTCCGCCATCCTCCGCGCCGAGGGCGAGGCCAAGGCGGCCGCGCTGCGCGCCGAGGGCGAGGCCCAGGCCATCCGTACCGTCTTCGAGTCCATCCACGCCGGAGACCCCGACCAGAAGCTGCTCTCCTACCAGTACCTCCAGATGCTTCCCAAGATCGCCGAAGGCGATGCCAACAAGCTCTGGATCGTGCCCAGCGAGATCGGCGACGCCCTCAAGGGCCTCTCCGGAGCCTTCGGCAACCTCGGCAGCGGGATGTCCGGTTTCAACACCGGAACCGAGCGCGAGCGCGAGCGCCGCGAAGAGCCCCCGCTCGACTGACCCCGACCCACTTCCGGCATGATCGGTGCACTCGGCACCGATCATGAAGGGGCACACTGTGACCATCTGGGAGATGCTCGCCGTCTTCGTCGCGGGCATCAGCGCCGGTGCCATCAACGCGGTCGTCGGCTCCGGAACCCTGATCACCTTCCCGGTGCTCCTCGCCACCGGAGTCGCCCCGGTCACCGCCACCGTCTCCAACGCCCTCGGCCTGGTCTCCGGAGCGATCAGCGCGGCGATCGGCTACCGCGCCGAGCTGGTCGGCCAGCGCCGCCGGGTCATCCGGCTCAGCATCGTCGCAGCGATCGGCGGCATCACCGGTGCCGCGCTGCTGCTGACGCTGCCCTCGACCGCGTTCGAGACGATCGTCCCCATCCTCGTCGCACTCGCCCTCGTCCTGGTGATCCTCCAGCCCCGGATCGCCCGGGCGGTCCAGCGCCGCCGCGAACTCAAGGGCGAGCCCGAGCACCCCGACGGCGGAGTGCTCCTGATGGTCGGACTCCTCCTCGCCAGCGTCTACGGCGGTTACTTCACCGCCGCGCAGGGAGTCCTCTACGTCGCCCTGATGGGCATGCTGATCAACGACAGCCTCCAGCGCATCAACGCCGTCAAGAATGTCCTCGCGGCCGTCGTCAACAGCATCGCCGCGATCTTCTTCCTCTTCGTCGCCGAGATCGACTGGACGGCCGTCCTGCTGATCGCGGTCGGCTCCGCCATCGGCGGCCAGCTCGGCGCAGCCTACGGCCGCAAGCTTCCGCCGACCGCGCTGCGCGCGCTCATCGTCGCCGTCGGCACGGTCGCGATCGTCCAGCTGCTGATCCGCCGCTTCGGCTGACGCACCGGAGCCCGCCTCCGTCACACCGACGGAAACGGGCTCCCTCCCAAGACGACTGCTCCCTAGGCCGCCGACCGCGAGGCCAGCCAGGCGGGCAGCTCGGCCCGCTCACCCGACCGCATCCCGAGGAGCATCGCGTCGGCCGGCGAGGGTATGAACGGATCGCGCAGAAGCGGCATCCCCGCCTGCTCCGGCGTACGGTCCGCTTTGCGGTGATTGTCCTCCGCGCAGGAGGCAACCGTATTGAGCCAGCTGTCCGCACCCCCGCGCGAGCGCGGCACCACATGGTCCACCGTCGTCGCGCGCCTGCCGCAGTACGCGCACCGGTGTTGGTCCCGGACCAGCACACCCCGTCTCGACCACGGTGCCTGTCTTCGGAACGGCACCCGGACGTATCGGCAGAGCCTGATGACCCGGGGCACCGGGAGTTCAACCGCCGCCGCACGCATCCGGAGCCCGGGGTGGGCCTGCTCGACGACGGCCTTGTCCTGGAGCACCAGAACCACCGCTCGATGGAGCGTCACCGTCGACAACGGCTCGAAGCTCGCGTTGAGTACCAGGGTGTCCCGCATCCCGACCGCCTCCGTTCGCCGGCCCGCCCCCTGGCGGGCTTGGATCAACTCTGGCCGGGCGAGCCGGGATGGACAACGCAATATCCGTGCCGCCCGGACCCCGTGAAGGACCGGCGACAAAAAAACTGCCCTGCTCTGATCTCTCCAAGACCAGAGCAGGGCAAACAAAGGGCGAACGGCACCCGGCGGGTTCAGCTCTCCGCCGGACCCTCGTACTCACCGATCAACTGAGCGCGTCCGAGGGTGTGGAACCGCAGATTGAAGCCCACCACGGCGGGCGAGGCATCCGCGTCCGGCCCCAGCTTCTCGCTGTCCACCGCGTACACCGTGAACACATAGCGGTGGTTCTCCCCGGCGGGCGGCGCGGCTCCGCCGAAGTCCTTCGTCCCGTAGTCGTTGCGGACCTGGACCGCCCCGGCGGGCAGTCCCACGAACGAGCCGCTGCCCGCGCCCGCGGGCAGCTCCGTCACCGAGAGCGGGATGTCGAAGAGCACCCAGTGCCAGAACCCGCTGCCGGTGGGCGCGTCCGGATCGAAGCAGGTCACCGCGAAGCTCTTGGTCCCGGCCGGGAACCCCTCCCACCGCAGCTGCGGAGAGAGGTTGCCCGCCGAGTGGACCTGAGCGTCGCTCAGCACCGCTCCCGGCGCGAGGTCCTCGCTCACCACGGAGAACGAGGGCACCTCGGGATGGAAATCGTGTGGCAGCGGCGCTCTCTTCAACTCGGCCACGTTCTGAACCTCCGGTTCGCTGCTGTTCCTCTTCAGTCTTCTGCCGGACCCGACACTAGATCCGTGGACTAGAACCAGTTGCGCCGGCCGCCGACATCGGCGAGCCACTGGTTGAGATAGGCGGCCCAGTCGGTCGACCGGTAGTCGTGGTGACCGACGGTGAAGGACTTGTAGGAGTCGCTGCCCTCGCCGAACAGGCCCGGCTTCTTGTCCATCTCCAGGACGACGTCCATCTCGCGCTGGTCGGAGATGAAGGTCAGCTCGACCTGCTTCAGCCCGCGGTACTGCTCCGGCGGGTAGAACTCGATCTCCTGGTAGAAGGGCAGGTCCTGGCGGGTGCCCCGGATCCGGCCGCGCTCCAGGTCCGCGCTCTTGAAGCGGAAGCCGAGCTGGTCGAAGGCGTCCAGAATCGCCTGCTGGGCCGGCAGCGGGTGCACATTGATCGGGTCCAGGTCGCCCGGGTCCACCGCGCGGGCGATCTCCAGATTGGTGTACAGCCCGATGTTCACCCCGCGCAGCGACTGCCCGCCGATGCTGTTGACCGGGGTCTCCCAGGGGATCTCCAGCCCGAACGGCACCACATGCACCGCTCCGGCCTTCACGTCGAAGGCGCCACTGCCGACCTGCTGCTTGAGGAAGGTGACGGTCTCCGTGACCTCCTGGTCGTCGACCTCGGCCTCGACCTTGGCCCGCAGCCCGACGGTGATCGACTCGATCCGCTGGTCGACCTTTCCGCCCTCGATGCGCACCTCGCCCTGGACGACACCGCCCGGAACGACGTTCTCCTCGGAGAGCACCGTATCCACCGATGCGCCACCGGCACCGAGGCTTGCGAGCAGCTTCTTGAACGCCATGTCCACTCCTTCTCTGTCCTGCTCCGTACATACGCTCCACGGAGGCCCCCGGTTCCCCGGTAGCCTCGGGCGCCATGATCGAGGACTCCGACCGTACGCCGTTGCCCCGGGCCTTCTTCGACCGCCCTGTACTGGAGATCGCTCCGGAACTCCTGGGCCACACCCTCATACGCCGTACCGACGAGGGCCCCATCGAACTGCGCATCACCGAGGTGGAGGCGTACGCGGGCGAGCTGGACCCCGGGTCTCACGCGTACCGGGGCAAGACCGCCCGGAACGAGGTGATGTTCGGTCCGCCCGGACACGCCTATGTCTACTTCACCTACGGGATGTGGCACTGCCTGAACGTCGTGTGCGGGCCTGAGGGCCGGGCGAGCGGAGTCCTGCTGCGGGCCGGCGAGATCCTCGTGGGCGCGGACCTGGCCCGCAAACGTCGACTCTCGGCCCGGAATGACAGAGAACTGGCCAAAGGGCCCGCACGCCTGGCCACCGCCCTCGATGTCGACCGTGCCCTGAACGGCACCGACCTCTGCGCAGACGCCATGGCTCCCCTCTCTCTTATGCAGGGCAGCCGCCTCCACCCTGACCAGGTGTGCAGCGGACCCCGGACGGGAGTCGGCGGGGACGGGGCCCATCAGCCCTGGCGCTACTGGATCGACGGCGACCCCACGGTCAGCCCCTACCGGGCCCACGCACCGCGCCGCCGGGCAACTTGACTCGATCATGCGAGCCGCCTAACGTAGCCCGAGCCGCTTGAGACGGGCCCTGCTGTTCAGCAACCCAAAGTGGCCACCCATTACTGAAGATGAACCCCCAAACGGGTGTGGTTTCGGCATGCCGGAATCCATTGGGAAGACTCGATTATGAGTCGCAGCGGGAATCAGCTAAAGTAGTGAACACGCCGAAAGGCAAAAGGCCGGTCCAACTGGCCACTGGATCTGAAAATCCAAACCGGAAACGGAATGGGAAAAGGATCTGGTAGAGTTGGAAACGCAAGACCGAAGGGAAAGCCCGGAGGGCCTGGTGAAAAGGGCCTGAAGGAAGCGTCCGTTCCTTGAG
>NZ_BAAASB010000006.1:0-410833 GCF_039532665.1 Streptomyces amakusaensis
TGGTCTTGCCCGCCCCGTTCGGGCCGAGCAGCGCGAAGACCGAACCCTCGGGGACGGCCAGATCGACGCCGTCGAGCACGGTCCTCTCCCCGTACGACTTGCGCAGACCGAGAGCGGAGACCGCGGCGGGCGGCAGCTGCCCCTGATTATTGGACATGGGCATGACAGTTGAAGGCATGGGGTCCCCCGATCGAAGGATGAGGTGAAGTGGAGAGTGGGGCGGGGAGAGGCGGACTCTCAGGCGCGGGCGCGGCGGATGTCGATGTTTCCGTAGCGCGTACGGGCGTGGATCTCGACGGTGTCCACGGACTTCGCCGGGGCCTCGGAGCTGTCGAGCGTGTTGCGCACCTGCCCGCGACCGGAGCTGACGTCGAGCCAGGCGGCGGTGCCCTCGCGGATGCCGACCTCGATGGCCCCGTGGGAGGTCTCCAGCTTGACCGTGCCGCTGACGACCTCCGCGACGCGCAGCGCACCGTGGGCGGTGGCGGCGGTGAGCGAGCTCTCGGCGCGCTCGATGCTGATGTCGCCGTTCGAGCCGCGCACCCGCAGCTCACCGGTCACGGAGCCGACGACCGTGGCACCGTGCGAGTTCTTCAGTACGGCGGACCCCTCGACCCTGCCGACGCGCAGGCTGCCGGAGCTGGTGGTGATCTCGGCGGGGCCCTCGACCCGCTCGACGGTGATCGAGCCGTGGGCGGCGGCCAGCCGGATCGGCCCGGTCTCGTCGAAGCGGACATCACCGGAGGAGGTCTTCACGCCCACCTCGCCGAGCCGGCCCTCGCCGAGCACCTGGGTCCAGGCCCCGGTCACCTCGACACGCGAGCCCGTGGGCAGTTCGACCGTCACATCGACCGTGCCGGTGGGGCCGATGTAGTAGCGCTGCTTGGGCGTCCTGATGTGCAGCTCGCCGCCCGAGTAGGTGACCTCGGTCTGCTCGGCGGCCCGCACGTCATGGCGCTTGCCGGGGTCGCGGGGAGCCACCGCCACGACGGTGTCGGTACGGTCGGCCGCGGCGAACTGGACGGATCCCGCGTCCACGTGGACGTTGACCAGAATCGGCTGGGGAGTGTCGAAAGAAGGCATGGCTGTCCCGTCCTCTTGGGTCTTCTTGACGTCCCCGCTGGTGGGACGTGGTGTGGGCGAAGCAGTTCCGGTTCTTCTGAGGCTCTTTCCGGGGCTAGCGCACCCAGCCCGTGAAGTTCTGGCCGACCGTCCTGGCCTTCTGGGGGGTACGCGCCGCGGCGGCACCACCCGTGTCGACCGCGGCCGACACCGCCCGTACCAGCCACGCGTTGACCGACAGGCCCTCGCGGCCCGCCGCCTCCTCGGCACGCGCCTTGAGCTGCGCCGGCAGCCTCAGATTGACGCGGGCGGTGCCGCCCTCGTCCGTGTCGGCCGGGACCGGGGCAGGGGCCGGGGCGGAGACCGGCGGGTCGAACGGTTCGTTCCGGGCCTCGTCGTACTGCGGAAGCACCACCACGAAGTCGGGGTCGAGGCCACGGAGCCGTACGTCGACCGAGCCGGGGGCGAGTTCACGGGTGATCTCGTCCATGGCTGCGGACAGCACATTCAGCATGGTCAGGCGGGTGGCCGACTCCAGCGGCGCGGTCAGCCGCTCGGCCAGCTCGCGGGCTTCGTCACCCCCGGCTTCGGCGGCCACCGCCAGTTCCCTGCGGAGTTTTTCGACGTACGGCGTGAGGTCCATGGCCCCACTATGGCACCACAGCGGTGCCACTTGCAAGCAGAATGCCGCCACGCATGGCACACAGCGCCGCCGCATGACCCTAGATAGACCCATCACCCCAGGTCAGAGACTTATGACACCCCATGACACCAGTTCGCTTCGGAGTGGCATCACCATGGCGCCACTCGGAGCCACGGGCTCAAACCCGGTGCCGATGGCCGCGCCCCGGCCGTACAGTGACGCGATGCCGCAGGTACGAGAGATGACCACAGCCGACATCGACGCCGTCTCCGCCCTGCGGGTGGCCGGCTGGCAGTCCGCGTACGCGGGCATCGTCCCCCAGCCCTACCTCGACGCCATGACCGCCGAGGCCGACGCCCTCCGCCGCCGCGAACGCCTCGCCCTCTCGCGCCCCCGGACCACCGACCTGGTGGCCGTCGCCGACGGCGACACCGACGGCGTCCCGGTCGGCTGGGCCTGCCTCGGCCCCAGCCGCGACGAGGCCGCCCGGCCCGACACCGCCGAGCTCTACGCCCTCTACGCCCGCCCCGACCTCATCGGCACCGGCATCGGCCGCGCCCTCCTCACCACCGCCCACTCCCGCGCCCGCACCCAGCACTTCACCTCCATCACCCTCTGGGTCCTCGCCGCCAACCACCCGGCCCGCCTCTTCTACGAACGCGCCGGTTACCGCCCCGACGGCGCGACCCAGGACGACGTCTACACCGACACCACCCTCACCGAACTCCGCTACACCTCGGCACTCTGACTCCCGGCGCACGACGACGCACAAAGCCCGCCCGGTCCACCGGGCGGGCTTCTCAGCATGTGGGCGAACAGCCCCCGTTCAGCCCTCGTCAACCTCCCGCCGCCACCTGTCACCACTCCCCATCCGCGTCTGCACCAGCGGAACAAGCACCGCCGAAACCGCCGCCCCCGTCGCCACAGGAGTAGCAAGATTCGGCACATAGTGCGCCATAACCATCACCGCACACCCGACACCACCGACCGCCGCACCCCAGAGCAAACCCCGCCGACGCCTGGAGCGCCCCACTCCGGAATCACCGCGCGCGCAGATGTCCGACTCCGCCGGATTGGAAGCCCCGGCCTCAGTGGGTACTGTCATAACTGACCTCTTCTCTCGCAAGGGATTGGGTCAGGGCGGCTCCCGTGCCAGCGGGGGCCGCCTTTCCTTTGCGGCCTCGCCACCCGTGGACATCAATGGTGGCACCAGAAAGGAGCATTACAAATCCGCTTATCCACAAGGGCTGTGGAGAAGCGCCTCCACGCTGGGGATAAGCACATAGTTCCTGTGCATGAAGAGGGTCCATCGACAGGGAAAGGTCTAGACATGTAACCCTTGAGCTGGGACTTTGCCCTCCAGCACGGGGAAGAGAAAAATTTTCAATGACTTTCTGTGACCTAAGCGGAATTAGTAACTCCGTCGATACCTCTATCCGCGTAGAGTTCCAAAACCAAAGGCTTTGATCACTATCAGCCACCTCTGACACATCTTGGCGGCGGCAAATGTCGGCCGCCGACCGCGAATCGACCACAGCCGACCGCAGCGTTTCTTCCCATTAGCAGCATAAAGTCCACTTGGCGGTAGTAAAGCAGTCACCGCCTCAACCGACGTGGGGTGCCAGGCTTCCGAAGGCCGCCTCGGCCAACCGGGCCGGCGGAGCGTCCGCGGGCGCGTGGGCGAGGAAGTCAGCAGTGGTACCCGTGAACCGCACCGCGCCGGCGGTGAGCACGGCGACATGGTCGGACTCCTCGGCGAGGTCGGCCACGTCATGGGTGGACATGAGGACGTCCACATCGCCTTCGCCGGAGAGCGCGCGGATGAGATCGCGGAAGATCCGGCGCTACTGGTCCGGGCTGGAAACGTGGCCCCCAGATCTGGGTTCTGAGGGCCAACCCATATCGCTTCTGGCGTCCACGGCGGCAGCCCCGCTTACCGGGCAGTGCACACCGGGTACTCAGCCCAACGACTTCTGGATGACTTCAAAGATGTCCGCGTCGGTCTCCTGCTGCCACTCCGGAAGCTCGGGCCAGTCGGCCACGTACCCCGGCTTCGGGTCCTCGAAGTGCTTGAACATCTGGGCCGTCCAGCAGATGGCGACAAAGCGGCTCTTCTGCTCCCGGGACAGCCGGGCCGCATGCCCGCCGCTGATCTCGATGAAGCGACGGACCTGCTCGTACACGGAGCCGGCGGCCTGGCGCTCCCACTCCGGGGTGCCCTCCCAAGGGGTGACGTATCCGGCCTTCGGTTCGCCGGGAAAGCGCCGGCGCACCCCCGCGATCCACGCCTCCCGGAACAGTCGTGCGCCTTCGGTCTGCGACATGCCAACCCCTCTCGTCACGGCGTCCTCAGCGCGGCGATCTCCGCCCCCAGCTCCGCCACGCGGTGGTCGCGGCTCAAGGGCCCGAACTCGTCGCACAGATCGTGGAGTCTACGGGCGGCCTCAAGAAACGGGCCCAGAAGGCCACCTGGCCGATCCCCCATCCCACCCGTCCTGGTCCGCACGATCCGCTACCACATCAAGGAGTTCGGCACCGCCGACGACGGCCGCCTCTTCCGCGCCTCGCGGGGTGGCCACCTCCTGTCCAAGGAGTACAGCGACATCTCGAAGGCCGCCCGCCTCGCGGTGCTCACCCCACACAAGATCGAGACCCCTCTTGCCGAGGTGCCGTAAGGCCTCCGGGCCGCTGGCGTCTCCCTCTGGCTGGACTCCGGCGTCGCCCCCTCCGAGGTTGCCCGCCGCGCGGCCACAGCATCGCTGTTCTATTTCGCTCCCATGCCAAGGCAATCCACCGGAACCAGGACCGCGCGAATCAGCAGATAGAACGCGCCGTGGCCGACGCCCACTGACGAAACCGCCGAAACTCCGACCACGACGAAACTCCTGTCACCATCTATCGAGCCGGTGACAGGAGGTTAGTTCAGTCGTTCTTTCCCTCTTCCGTCTGCTCCGCCTCGATGGAAAGAACAGCTTCCTCGGACAGCCTGCCAGCGAAAAGATCCCGGATCCGCGAACGAGACACGTCCGCTGGCGTCTTGCTCGGCGTCGGCATGTTGTCCGGATGGGACCACCAGCGGCCCGGGTGCAGTTCGTCCCAGGCAGGACGGTAGCTGTCCTTCCGCCGATTGGCTCCGGGGTCGTGGTTGCCAAAGCCGTCGACGATGCTGTTCCAGACTGGCCGATAGTGTCGGATGATCACCCGCTCGGCGATGCTCACGAACGCCTCGATCGCGACCAGGTACCGAACGCTGAAGTCCGAAATTTCTAGGTCGTGGACCTGGCCGAGCGACTGCTTGTGTTCGTAGATCCGGTCCCACAGAGTGGTGGCATCGGGCTTTTCCTCAGCCGTTCCCTTCCGCACACCGGTGGGCCGTGCCTGCCCCACGTAGACGGGGACGAGGCAGTCACGCGAGCTGATCTCCGCGTACAGGGGATTCGGGCCGCAGTAGTACAGGGCATAGATGCCACTGCCGTACACAGGGCTAACTTCGTCCAGCGGCTCAGGTTTCCGGTTCAAGAGTTCGGCTTCTACACTGCGGCCCAGGTTTTCCAGATCCAGGGGGTTATACGGATCAGAATGGCGTTCTTCTGCCGCTATACGCCACGCCTTCGACTTGCGAGGCTTCTGCGAGGGCTTCTTCGGTGAAGGGAAATTCTCGCTCGACGGATTGGGTGAAGCTGGCAACTTGTTTCGATCCTCTGACTCGTACGGATTACTGGATCACTGTTCTCACCGCTGCCAGACGTCTACAACACCAGTGTTGCGGTAGTACCGCCGGGCGCTTGGGTAGTCCTCAGCCTTCGGGTACATGATCAGGTAGCCCGGGAGAGCAGTAATCTGCCACTTGTCCGGAAGTCGCGCGGCGATCGCCCTGAGCGTCTCGTCTGCTGTCACATGTGCGTCGGGTAGTTCCACATCTATGTCGTCGAACTCCTTCGAAGCCTGGTAGCGGAAAACATATGGAAGGTGCGCCTTGGTCTCCTGAAGCAAGGCGGAGAGGGAAACCACCCCGTCCAGCAAGGTGCGTTCGGCCAACACCTCCGTCAGCTTGTACTCAAGGTCGATCGGGTGATCGTGATCGAAGTGACCTTCGTCCACCTCGGTCGTATCACGCCGCTTGCCGGGATCGTTGTTGCCGAACCCGTTGTAATTCCACGGAACCTGACCCTGGTCCCTGTGGTGGTTGATCAGCAGGCGCTCGGGAGCAACCGCACCAAAATCCTCATCCACATAGAGACACGTGAACGCCATCTGACCGATGGAGATATTAGTGCGGCCGGAGATCTTCCGGTAGTGCTTCTCGATCCGCTGCGGAAGGCTGCGATCCGCCTTACCCACGTAGACGAGTTCATCGTCCTTGTAGAGCTGATAAACGCCGGGCAGAGGCTGGAGCGAGCGAATTTTCCCCATGTCGAGAGGTGCCGGCGTCAGCTTCTTCAGCGCGTCCGCGAGTTGATCGCCGAGTGCCTTGGTGATGCTCAGCTTGAACTCGGCGTGGTTCTCCAGCGACACGACCAGGGCCTCCCGACGGGCGACGAGTGATTGCCATCACCCTATCTGGTGACGTTGGGCAACACGGTGCCGGATTTCCGCGAGGGGTTCACTTGATCAACAATTCCGCGGTATGGTTTCCACATGTCTGAGCTGCGAAAGAAGCACCCGAAGGCGGGAACCTGTGTCGAGCTGTTCGCCGGTGGCGGTGGCCTCGCCCTGGGTGTCCACAACGCTGGCTTCCGACCGCTGCTGGTGAACGAGTACGCCAAGCGGGCCATCGAGACCCTCCAGACGAACCCGATGCCGGGTGGCGGGAAGTGGCCACTGAAGCCCGGCGATGTCCGCGATCTGCAAGATGACTTCAAGAAGCTGAAAGATCAGGTCGACCTCCTCGCTGGCGGTCCGCCCTGCCAGCCGTTCAGCCTGGGCGGTGTCGCCAAGGGCACGGAGGACGAGCGGAACATGTTCCCGCAGATGTTCCGTGCTATCCAGGAAATGCGGCCGAAGGCTGTCATCTGTGAGAACGTCCGGGGCCTACTCCGGAAGTCCTTCGACCCATACTTCAAGTACATCCTCAACGAGATGCGACTCCCCTTCGTCAAGCGCGATAAAGACGCGACTTGGGAGGACCACAACGACGTTCTGGAGAAGCTGCTCGCCAACGACTCGGTACCTGCCTCCGAGCGTTACATCGTGAAACACCACCCCGTGAACGCCGCCGACTTCGGCGTCCCGCAAATCCGGCAGCGGGTCGTGATCGTGGCCTTTCGTGCTGATCTCGGAATCAATGAGAACGATTGGGATATTTTCGCACCGAAGGCGACCCACTCAGATGAGTCACTGATCCACTCCATGCGTAAGGGCGGAGAGTATTGGGGCCGCCATCGAGAGGTGTCGGAAGAGGCGAAGGACCGTGCAATCGCGAACCTGCCGGGGCTCAACTACGACAACCCGAAAACCAAGGAGAAGCTGACCCTTCAGCCTTGGAGGACGCTCCGGGACGCGATTCAGGGCGTTGACGAGTTCGAGGGGCACCCTCTGCCGTTCGTCGACGAGGCGGCTGTCAATGGAAAGACGCCGGTGGGGGAGATTTCCGACCATTTCGGATGGCCCGGCGCCCGGGTCTACACGGGGCACACCCCGAACCTCCTTGACCGTCCCGCCAAGACGGTCAAGGCCGGTGTACACGGCGTTCCCGGCGGCGAGTCCGTGATGATGATGGACAACCCCACGTTCGATGGGAGCGGCTACCGGTACATGACGGTCCGTGAGACCGCGCGTGTCATGACCTTCCCCGACAAATGGACGCTCGCCGGTCCGCGCGGCGAGAAGATGCGGCAGCTCGGGAACGCCGTTCCGGTGAAACTAGGCGAGGTGTTCGCCGACGCGATCGCCGCCGCTTTGGACTCGGTCGGCGCTCTGGAGAAGCACGGCAGGAAGCAGTGACGCGAGCGACGGTCGGAGCGCAGCAGGGCTGGAACGATCAACTGCCGCCCGCGAAGGCGTACAAAGCGCGTCCGGGCCTGTCCCGTGACAAGCGGAGCGCCGAACAGGACAAGGCGGCCGGAGGCCGATACCGCCGCGCCGTGCCGCTCGGCAACGGTTCCCACGCGCGCGGGTCGATCCAGCTCCGACGGTACCGGAGCACACGTCGCATCCGCGCCTACCTCCGCTGGTCGGACAATGGGGAGACGAAGGAAAAGTACGTCTGCGAGGTCTCCGAAGCGACACGTAAGGCAAACCTCGCTCTTGCGTGGACGGAGGCACGTGAAGCGGGAAAGGTGGTCGACGAGCCGCTCCCCCCGAATTCGAAGGCGTCGTCGATCTCCGTTCGCGCGGTCATGACCGCGAACAAGGGCAAGGACACCAAGCCGGAGCTGATGCTGCGCGCTGCCCTGCACCACAGGGGGCTGCGCTACCGGGTCGGCATCCGCCCTCTCCCTGAGCTGCGGCGCACTGCGGACGTCGTCTTCCCCAAGGCCAAGGTGGCAGTCTTCGTCGACGGTTGCTTCTGGCACGGCTGCCCGGACCACTACCGGCCGGCGAAGAAGAGCGGTGAGAAGTGGAGCCAGAAGATCAAGGACAACCGGGACCGCGACGCGTCCACCACGCTCGCTCTCAAGGATCAGGGGTGGGCGGTGCTCCGGTTCTGGGAGCACGAGGACTTGGAGCTGGCCGCCGAGAAAGTCAGGACTGTAGTCGAAGACAGAAGATCCGGAACCTGACGGCCCTCTGGTGCCTATCTCCGGCATGCTGGTGCCGTCTCGGCACATGATCGGAACCGGGTCTACGCCTGGTCCACACACGCTGGTCAACGGCGTGGCAGAGGCGAATCAAGGTGAGACAGGGCCCATGCAGAAGGGGTGTCCCTGATCGGGACACCCCTTCTGGTCAGCACATCCGCTGACTTACTGCGGTGGGTGTGGGATTTGAACCCACGGTGACATCGCTGCCACGACGGTTTTCAAGACCGTTCCCTTAGGCCGCTCGGGCAACCCACCCTCGCCCCTGCCGGGACCCGGCGCGGAGCGGCCTACAGAGTACCGGCATGGGGGTGGGGGGCGCAGCAGGGTTGGGGGTGGGGGTCAGCTGTCGCCTTCGCGTTCGCCGAGGGTGACGGTGGCGGTGTGCTGCTTGCCGTCGCGCTCGTAGGTGAGTTTGACCTGGGTGCCGGGGGCGTGGTTCCAGATCTCGCCGATGAGGGTGGGGCCGCTGTCGATGGGCTTGTCGTTGAAGCGGGTGATGAGGTCGCCGGCTTTGAGGCCGGCCTTGGCGGCGGGGCCGTTGGGGGTGACGGCGGGGGTGCCGCCGGAGGATTGGGCGATGATTTTGGCGCCGGCGCCCTTGGTGGCCATGTCGACGCTGGCGCCGATCACGGGGTAGACGGGCTTGCCGGTCTTGATGAGCTGTTCGGCGACGCTCTTGGCCTGGTTGATGGGGATGGCGAAGCCGAGGCCGATGGAGCCGGCCTGGGACTGGCCGAGGCCGCCGCCGGTGGACTGGATGGCCGAGTTGATGCCGATCACAGCGCCGCGCGCGTCGAGGAGGGGGCCGCCGGAGTTGCCCGGGTTGATGGAGGCGTCGGTCTGGAGGGCGCTCATGTACGAGTTTCTGGAGCCGGAGCCGTCGCCGGAGGCGACAGGACGGTTCTTGGCGCTGATGATGCCGGTGGTGACGGTGTTGGAGAGGCCGAAGGGCGCGCCGATCGCGATGGTGGAGTCGCCCACGGCGACCTTGCCGGAGTCGCCGAGGGGCAGGGGGGCCAGTCCGGGGGGTGCTTTCTTCAGCTTGAGGACGGCGACGTCGTAGCCCTGGGCGCGGCCGACGACCTCGGCGTCGTACTTCTTGCCGTTGGAGAAGGTCACGGAGAGGGCGCCGCCCTGGGCGGCGGAGTCGACCACATGGTTGTTGGTGAGGATGTGGCCCTCCTGGTCGTAGACGAAGCCGGTGCCGGTGCCGCCCTCCTGGCCGCCGACGCCGCTGAGGTCGCCGCCGCCGGCGCTGGACTTGGCCTCGATGGTGACCACGCTCGGCAGGGCCTTGCCGGCGACGGCGGAGACGGTGCCCGGCGCGCGCTGGAGGTCCTTGGGGATGTCCGCGGCCGTCACGGTGGTGGAGTCGACGCCGTTGTCGTTGCGCTCGGCGGCCCAGTAGCCGACGCCGCCGCCCACACCGCCCGCGACCAGCGCGGCGATCAGCACCGCCGCGAGGAGGCCGCCGGAGCGCTTGCGCCGGGGCGGCTCGGGGGTGTGGACCGGGACGCCCCAGACGCCGGGGTGGGCGCCGTCTCCCTGGGGTGCGGTTCCGTAGGCGGGGAAGGCGGGCGGGGGCGGGGGCCAGCCGGCGCCCTGCTGGTGCGGGGCGGGGGGAGTGGCAGGAGGGGGCGTGGCGGCCGGGGCCGGAGCCGGGGCCGGGGGGTGGTCGGCGGGGGCGGCCGGCGCGGCGGCCTGGGGCGCGCCCTGGGGAGGGGCAGCCGGCACGGGAGGCACGGACGGGGCGGCCGGCTGCGCGGTGCCTTCGTTGCCCTCGTTCTCAGTGCTCACAGCTTTCTCTCCTCATTTTCCACGTCGATCACTCCGGCAGACGTCCGCTGGCGTCGCTGCCCGGGAAGGAAGTCGCACGGTGTCTCGCTTCAGCATTTCCCACGGCTCGTCAGGCCACTGTAAGCAGGAGCTGTGGGTATTCGGGGAATCATTTACATAGGGCGAAACGGACACCCTGTCGAGGGTCCCGCCAAGGACCCCGCCGAGCCCCCTCCCGGAGCCCCCGACACGCCCCCTGGCTCGGTACCACCGCGGCGCGGTGACACGATGACGTGGTGACCCAAGCACGACAGAACCACATCCAGGTCGTCGCCCACCGCGGAGCCTCCGAGGACGCTCCCGAGCACACGCTCGCCGCGTACATGAAGGCGATCGCGGACGGCGCGGACGCCCTCGAATGCGATGTGCGCCTGACCGCCGACGGCCATCTGGTCTGTGTCCACGACCGGCGCGTCAACCGCACCTCCAACGGCCGGGGCGCGGTCTCGGCGCTGGAGCTCGCGGATCTGACCGCGCTCGACTTCGGCACCTGGAAGGGGCGCGAGGACGCCACCGAGAGCCCCGACTGGGGTGATCCCTCGCTGACCTCCGTACTGACCCTGGAGAGGCTCCTCGAACTGGTCGCGGACTCCGGGCGGCGCGTCGAGCTGGCCATCGAGACCAAGCACCCCACCCGCTGGGCGGGCCAGGTCGAGGAGCGGCTGCTCCAGCTCCTCGGCCGCTTCGGACTCGCCGCGCCCGCGAGGGCGGAGGACTCGTCCGTACGCGTCATGAGCTTCTCCGCCCGCTCGCTGCACCGGGTCGCGGCCGCCGCGCCGACCATTCCCACGGTGTATCTGATGCAGTTCGTGAGCCCTCGGCTGCGCGACGGGCGGCTGCCGGCCGGGGCCAGGATCGCCGGGCCGAGCATCCGGATCGTACGGAATCATCCCGCTTACATCGAGCGGCTGCACCGGGCCGGACACCGGGCGCACGTCTGGACGGTCAACGAGCCGGCGGATGTGGAGCTCTGCGCCGGGCTCGGTGTGGAGGCGATCATCACCAACCGGCCGCGGCAGGTGCTCTCCCAACTCGGCCGTCCGTAAACCTCAGAAGCACCCGTCCCACGCATGACAGGGAGCACACCGGCGCGTTCAACCCCCGTCCGGCCCTGAGAAGTGCGCCACAGGTCCCTCCTCCAACGGTTTCCGGTCCAGTCCATTGGGGCATTCACACGGTGGCGTGGGGCAAAGGAGGTCTCGGGGGTGGCGTTGGTGGTGGCACAAGAGGTGCCCACGTCGTCGAGCATGGCCGTACCCCATGGCCCTGCGGGCGTGGGCCAGGCACGACACCGTATGCGTGGTGATCTTCGCCGCGGCGGGGTCCCGGAATCGGTCGTCGACGACGCAGTTCTGATTCTTTCCGAACTACTCAGCAATGCCTATCGGCACGGCAGGCCGCTGGGGCACGTGGAGGTGGGAGAGGGAGACGTCCGCGCCGCATGGCGCGTCGACATGACCGGCCGGCTCACGGTCGAGGTCACGGACGGAGGCGGCCCGACCCGGCCCATTCCGGCCACGCCCTCGGTGACCGCCCGGGGCGGTCGCGGGCTGAACATCATCACCGCGCTGGCGCGTGAGTGGGGTGTCCGCGACAACGCGGCGGGCGAGGTGACCGTATGGGCGATCGTTCGCGAAGGGCAGCGCCGCGACGATTTCGCTACGCGCGTCACTGCCCCCGGATTCGACCTCGTGGAGGCCTATGACGATGTCGTCTGAGCATGCTCGGAAAAGATAGGAAGAGGATGGAAAGAGGATTACGGGAACGCCTGGCGGCTCGGGCTTCCCGTACGGCGGTTCCGGCCGAGAACCGCCGGGAAGCACCGCCCCGGCGACCCCGGCGGAGCACCCCGTGCCCGACGGAGGCCTCCGTACCGGCCAACCCGTGCCACACCCGTGCCGCAGCCGGGTGCCATGGCAACGTGAACACGGCGGACGGCTAGGCTCGCGGCCAGACACAGCACCGCCGCCGCACCCGGGAGAAGCCGCACCATGGCCAAGAAGCGCCCCCAGAACAAGGCAACGAAGCCTCAGCCCCAGGACCGGGCCCGCGGTGCCAATGAACCCGTGCCCGTGGTCGGAGCCCGTGAGCCCTGCCCCTGCGGCTCGGGCCGCCGCTACAAGGCCTGTCACGGCCGGGTGGCCGCGCACGCCGTGACCGAGCTGGTCCAGCGCCCCTTCGAAGGTCTGGCCGGCGAGTGCGACTGGGTCGCCCTGCGCGAGCTGGTGCCCGCGGCCACCGTGAAGCTCACGCTCAAGGACGGGCTGCCCGAGGGCGTGCCCTCGGTGACCCTCGCGACCGTGCTGCCGATGGCCTGGCCCGCGCTCCGCCGCGACGACGGCTCCGTGCTGCTCGGCCTCCAGAACGACACCTCCTCCGGCGACCTCAGCCGCGATCTCGCCGACACCCTGAGCCGCGCGCTGGCCGCGGAGCCGGGCAACCCGGTCGGCGGGGAGCGGGTCGTGGGCGACGGCCCCCGGCTCCAGGACCTCCTCGACCCGGACGCCGCCTTCGAGCCCGTGGTCCACTCCGGTTTCGAGTTCTGGATCCCGGAGTCCACCGAGGCCCCCACCGCCGAGGTCACCGCTTCCCTGGAGCGGGCGAACTCGGCCGCGATCCCCACCGTGAAGCTCTCCGGCGTCGACGCCGCCTACTGGTGCGAGACCCCGGACAAGAACCATCTCCGCTGGGTCATGCCCCACGCCGAGGAGAAGCTCCTCGACGCGCTCGCGCGGCTGCACGCCGCCGGTGTCACCTCGCTCGGCGAGGGGACCCGTCTCGTCGGCTCGTTCCGCGCGCACGGCCTGATGGTCCCCGTCTGGGACCTGCCGAGCGCGATGGGCGCGGAGGAGTGCGAGAAGCCCGCCGCCGCGTTCGCCGAGCGGCTGGCCGGGGCGCTCGCGTCGGACGCCCCGCTCACCGCCGACGAGCGCCGGGCGCGCGGCGGCCTCACCAACCGCCAGGTGACCCTGAGCTGAGCGGAACGGCGGCGCGGCGCGCGCGGCGGAGCACCGGATCACCGGATCACCACCGGCCGGAATCCGTGTCCCGGAGTATCCGGCGGACCCCGGGAAAGGCCGAGTGACTCCAGTCACAACTCACGCTAAGCGAAGCTGAATCGCTGTCCGAATACCCGAGATCGAATTTGCGTACCGCCGATCTCTTGTTACGGTTCTAGAAGCCCGGTCGCTGGTGCATCCCCCGTCGCCAGCGATCGGGCCTCTCCATTTCCCCGGATGGTCGACAGACCGGATCGATCCGTTGACGGTCGGTCAACACCCAGTGGACGCCGGGCAGTTGCCCCGAGCCCCGGAGCCGGCGGATTCCCGCCCGGACCGGCCCCCGCCGAAAACTCCGCGGCGAGCCGAATACCTCATGGTCATGCCACTGCCCATCCCCGGGAAAGCCCCTGCGGGATCTCGCCGAGGCCAGCAGCATCACCCGTGTCAAGCACCTGTCCGATGTGTACGAAGCGCTCGCCGGAGCACCGCCGGAGTGTGTACGGAACGCAATTCCGCCCCCTTGCCGGATTGCGGCGGTCGCCGCGCGCGAGGACGGCGGACCCGGCCGCGCCATCCCCGTACCGGCCACAGCGAGATCTTCCGGAGCGATAGATTCCAGCCTGCTTCGAGGCTTCGCTGCCGAAACTGTTCGCTCGGCACGAGCTGATCACGCTTGATTTCGGCCGACTCTGGCGACCTTGACCCGCCGCCGGTTTTCCCGTACCCGAACACGCGCCGTGAGGACGGGGACAGGGACGGGGACGGAAGGGACCGGGCCCGAAGGCCGGGGCGCGGCCGGCGGAACACCCGGCCGGCGAGAAGCGCCGGACCCAGGACCCGGGACCACCGCGCGGGCGGCCCCGGACCGTCGACCGTTTCAGTACGAGAGCTTGCTGCCGCCGTCCGGCGCGTTCGTGCTCGCCTCCACCAGCGCGTCCACCACGGCTTCCACCCGTGGCAGCCAGGGAGTGGCCGACCCGGGCAGCGGCGCCCGCTCCCAGCGGACCTGTCCCGCCCCCGTCTCCGACGGCGGCAGCACCAGATACCCGCCCTCGCCGTGGAAACGCAGCGAGCTGGGCACGCAGTCCTTGGCGAAGAGCAGTTCGCCGAGTTGTTCGAGGCTGTACGGGGCGACCAGCAGCGACCACCGGGTGGGCGTCGCGACCACCGGCCCCAGCCGGACGTCCATCCGGTCGAGCGCCGCCAGGGCCCGCGCCCCGGCCACCGCGGGCAGGCTCACCGCGCAGGGCGCGCCGCCCCCGGTGGCCAGGACGACCGGCGCGGCGGGCCGGTTCGCCCACCACCAGCGGAGCATGCGCTCGTCGGTCGTCGCCGCGAGGATCGCGGGATCGAAAGGATGTGCGCCAGGTACGACGCACTCGGGGTCGGGGCAGGCGCAGCGGCGGCCGCGGTCACCACGACCGCCGGCCGATGTCAGCACCGCGCCGGGAAGTACGGGCCAACGCCACTCGGTGGCGCAGACGAGCGCCGCTTCCAGCTGTGCTGACTGGGCGGGCCCCTTCTTGCGCCAAAACCGGAGCCTGCGTCGCCTTCCGAGGATCTCGCGCATGTGCGCTCGTTCCTTTCCGTTGAACGCCGAGGTCCACATCACACCATGCGTGCGACTCTTCACTGTGCGTACAAAATGCGTACTGTGCGTACGGATACGTGCTGATCGGCGTATCACCGCTCCGCGCCGGCGGCATGGGGGTCCCCACCTCGCCTGCGACAGGATCGCCGCCGGGAGCCGAACGTGGGCCGTGCTCCATTCAACGCGCGGCCACGGGTGGCGCGCGCCTGGCGCTTGCTGTCCGCGCCCACAGCTTCCGGGATCGTCCCGCTGTTCGCGGGTCTGCTGTGGAGTTCTGGCGCGGCCTGCGGCTGTTAGGACGCCTGAGCCGATCGCCAGGTTCCGGAGCGGTCCCAATTAACCCTGGCCATCACTGTTTACGTACCCACCACGCTTGGTATGACGCGTTCCGCGGCGGCTGCTCCGGGGTCTCGCCCCGGAGAGATCCACCGAGGGGATCCACTGCCGAACGCCCTCAGTCGACCGCATTGACCTCCATCAGGCGTATTTTTCGGCCAAGTTCAAGATTCCCCCAAGGGGAGTTCAAGGTCCCATAGACACCATCAATCCCACTGGTGCAATGCTGGACATCCCCTTACTTCTCCGTGTAGATGTGGATCCATGGGTAGCGGCGCAGAATGACATGAATGACATGGGGGTTTGCGATGCTATTGAGCGAAACGCACCAGTCGGAAAGCCGACCGCAATGAGTACCCCTCACCTGCCGAAAGTGGCTGGAATCGACTCACCGGTTCCTCAATCAACGGAAAATGCGGCCGATCTTGCCGGCCTTTCCGATCTTCCGCCCGGCCTTCCCACCGGCCTTCCTTCCGGTCTTCCCGCCGACCTCCCTTCCGTGCCGGCCACCGCGGACCCCCGGTGGGCGCTTCAGGACCGGCTCGCGGGCTGGGTCTCCGACCTGGCCGCTCTTCAGGAGCTGACCGAGCGCCTGACCAGGACCGGATCCCTCGACGCGGCCCTGAAGGAGCTGCTGGCGGCCGGGGCCGCCCTGGCAGGCGCCCGCCGCGGTCTGGTGATCCTCGAACCCCGGCCGGCCTCCTCGGCCGCGGGCCCCGGCCGGCTCGGCGGCGGCCGTGCTCCCGCACTCACCAGGGGTCTCGGCTTCACCCACGCCGAACTGGGCCACATCGAGACCGTCCCCCGGAGCGCGACCGCGTACGGCCGGATCCTGGAGAGCGCCGCCGCCGGGCCCCCGGAGGCCGCCGCCCACCCCGATCTCTTCGGCGACCCCTCCGTCGATCCCCGCCACCGCGAGGTCGCCGGCCGCCTCGGCTACGCCGCCGACTACGCCCAGCCCCTCGCCACCGAGACGGCCGGCCTCCTGGGCGTGGCCGTATGGATGTACGACGAACCCGCGTCGCCCGGCGACCGGCGGCGGGCGCTGCTCGGCCGCTACGCGCGGTACGCCACCGAGCATCTGGCCCGGCTGACGGAGCTGGAGCACGCCCGCCGGACGGTGGCCGCCGTCGCCGAGGAGCTGCTGCCCAGCAGGCTGCCCCGGGTGCCCGGGGTGCGGCTCGCGGCCCGCCGGCTGGGCGGCCGGAGCGGCGGCGGCGACTGGTACGACGCGCTGCCGCTGCCCGACGGCGCGCTGGGGCTGGCCGTCGGTTCGGTCAGCGGCTCGGGGCCGGGCGCACTGGCCGCGACGGCCCGGCTGCGGGCCTCGCTGCGGGCGTACGCCGTGATGGAGGGCGAGGACCCCGTCGCCGTACTCTCCGATCTCGAACTGCTGCTCCGGCTGACCGAACCCGCCCGGACCGCCACCGCGCTCTTCGCCTACGCCGAGCCCTCGGCGGCGCGCGTCGTGCTCGCCGGGGCCGGGCACACCCCGCCGCTGGTGGTCGGCGAGCGGCGGACCGAGTTCGTGGAGACCTCGCTGTCGGCCCCGCTGGGGATGCTCGCCTGCTGGGAAGCGCCGAGCGTGGAGCTGACTCCCGAGCCCGGAGAAACGGTGCTTCTCTATACGGACGGACTGCTGCGGCGCACCGGCGACCCGATGGACCGGGCCTTCGCCCGGCTGCGCTCGGCCGCCGCGGGCGTGCCCCGCGCGGCTCGCGAGGATCCGGGGGCGGTCGCCGACCACGTACTGAACACGCTGTTCCGGGACGGCCCCGCCGAGGGCGCGAAGGGCCCGGAAGGGACGGGCGACGAGGAGGACGTCGTACTGCTCGCGGCCCGTTTCGAGTGATTTGAGGCGATCCGGTCACGATCTGCCACCAGCCACCTGGACACCCCTTATGTCTTATTCCTCACATCCCTTCGGGGTGCCTTCGGCTCACACATACGATGGAGACCGGTCCAGTGTCGTATCGAGGAGGCTGACGTGACCGAGGAACTCAACCCGAGTACCCCGGAAGAGGAAGAGCAGCAGATCAAGCCGCGGAAGAACGGCCTGTACCCGGGCGTGTCCGACGAGCTCGCCGACAACATGGCGAGTGGCTGGGCCGACACCGAACTGCGCGACCTGGAGCCCATCGGCCAGGCCGCCCACACCGCCGACCGCCGCGCCGCCCTGTCGGCCCGCTTCCCCGGCGAGCGGCTGGTGATCCCCTCGGGCAATCTGAAGACGCGCTCCAACGACACGGAGTACTCCTTCCGTGCCTCCACGGAGTACGCCTACCTCACCGGCGACCAGTCCGAGGACGGCGTCCTGGTGCTGGAGCCCACCGCCGACGGGCACCGCGCCACCATCTATCTGCTGCCGCGCTCCAACCGTGAGAACGGCGAGTTCTGGCTCTCCGGCCAGGGCGAGCTGTGGGTCGGCCGCCGGCACTCCCTCACCGAGGCCGAGAGCCTGCTGGGCATCCCCGCGAAGGACGTCCGCGAGCTGGCCGCCGCGCTGGGCGAGGCGACCGGTCCGGTCCGCGCGGTGCGCGGTCACGACGCCGGCATCGAGACCGCGCTGACGGACAAGGTCACCGCCGAGCGCGACGAGGAGCTGCGCGTCTACCTCTCCGAGGCCCGCGCGGTGAAGGACGCGTTTGAAATCGCGGAGCTGCAGAAGGCGTGCGACTCCACCGCCCGCGGTTTCGAGGACGTCGTCAAGGTCCTCGACAAGGCCGAGGCGACCAGCGAGCGCTACATCGAAGGAACGTTCTTCCTGCGCGCCCGCGTGGAGGGCAACGATGTCGGCTACGGCTCGATCTGCGCCGCCGGCCCGCACGCCACCACCCTGCACTGGGTCCGCAACGACGGCCAGGTCCGCTCCGGCGATCTGCTGCTGCTCGACGCCGGTGTGGAGACCAACGAGCTGTACACCGCCGACATCACCCGCACCCTGCCGATCAACGGCCGGTACAGCGAGCTCCAGCGCAAGATCTACGACGCGGTGTACGACGCCCAGGAGGCGGGCATCGCCGCCGTGCGCCCCGGCGCGAAGTTCCGCGACTTCCACGACGCCTCGCAGCATGTGCTCGCCGAGCGCCTGGTCGAGTGGGGACTGCTCGAAGGTCCGGTGGAGCGCGTTCTGGAGCTGGGCCTCCAGCGCCGCTGGACCCTGCACGGCACCGGTCACATGCTCGGCATGGACGTCCACGACTGCGCCGCCGCGCGCACCGAGGCGTATGTCGACGGCACCCTGGAGCCGGGAATGTGTCTGACGGTGGAGCCCGGTCTCTACTTCCAGGCGGACGATCTGACCGTGCCCGAGGAGTACCGCGGCATCGGTGTCCGGATCGAGGACGACATCCTGGTCACCGAGGACGGCAACCGGAATCTCTCGGAGAGCCTGCCCCGGCAGGCCGACGAGGTCGAGGCGTGGATGGCCTCGCTGAAGAGCTGATCCCCAGGGGTCATGAGCTGAAGAGCTGAAGAGCTCGACCGGCTGTACGGAGGGCGCGCCCGCTCCGGGTCTCACGAGACCTTGAGCAGCGCGTCCTCCCGCCATTTGAGGACCTTGTCGAAGCTGACCACCGCGCCGTGCCCCGGCCGGTTGCCGAAGTGCACATGGTCGGCGAGCTGCTCGATCAGACAGAGCCCGCGACCGCTCTCGGCCATCGCCGGAACCTGCGCCCTGGTGTGCGCGCACCCCGCGGGCCTGGCGGGAAAACCGGGCCCGGAGTCGGCCACCTCGATACGGCACTTCTCGCCGTCCAGATACGCGGTGACCCGGTACGCCCCCGAGGTCCCGCCCTGGCCGTGCCCGCCGCCGTGCTCCACCGCGTTGGCGCAGGCCTCGCTGAGGGCCACGGAGAGATCGAAGCAGATGTCGGAATCGACTCCCGCGGTCTCCATCGTGCCGAGCAGCAGGCGGCGCGCAAGCGGAATGCTCGCAGCTTCGCGCCGCAAGTGGAGAGACCACCAGATGCTCATGCTCCAGCCTCCTGGCTGCGGCTCGACATACCGATACGTATTGCCACCGGAGACGGTCAGTAAGCACGGAGCGGCGGTGATTGCGCTCATTCGGCCGACGCCCGCGACCGGTACGGCGGTGCGGCCGGGCCTGCCGTGTACCGGCCGGGGGCGCAGTGGGATGATGTCCCGGCCATGTCGTCCCTGTCGTCCCCACCGACTCCGCCGGGGCTCTTCGGTCCCCGCGCCGAAGCCGGTCCACGGCTGCTGAGGGCCGCGGTGTTCACCGCGGTCTGCGTCGCGCTGTCCGCGACGGGGCACGCGCTGGCCGCCTGCGCGGCCGTGCCCTGGTGGACGCTGCTCGCCGGATTCGCCGGGATGTTCGTCCTCGTACTGCCCTTCACGGGCCGGACGCGCTCGCTGCCGTCGATCACCGTCGCGCTGGGGCTGGGACAGCTGGCCCTGCACTCGCTGTTCGGACTCGGCCAGCAGCACGAGCTGCGGCTGCCGCCGACCGCCGACGACATGCTGATCAGGATGGCCGCGAAGCTGACCTGCGGGGCGGGCGCGGCCTCGCTCTCCCCGGCCGAGGCGCACCAGATCGTCACCCTGGCCGGGCTGAACCCGCCCGCGCACACCGCGCGGGCGGCGGCCCGGCCCGAACTGCTGCCCTCCCTCCCGATGCTGCTGGCCCATCTGCTGGCCGCGCTCGCGACCGGCTGGCTGCTGCGGCGCGGGGATCTGGCGCTGACCCGGCTCGCCGGGCTGTCCGCCCGCTCCGCGCGGGAGGTCGCCGCGGCGTCCGACACCGCCGGGCTGCGCCCGCTGCGGACGGCGCTCGCGCTGGTACGGGCGCTGTGCGCCGGTCTCGTACGCACGTCCCCCGACGCGGCCCGCGCCCGGCGCGCCACGGACGACCCTCCTCCGCCCGGGGCGGAAGAGGCGCTTCAGCACACGGTGATCAGGCGTGGACCGCCCGCGCGGCTCGTCCTCGCAGCCTGACACGGCCGACTCGACGGGAGCGCGGCCGTGGTGCCGCGCGTTCTTCCTCCGTCCGGCACGTCCTCGTCCCTCCTCACCGTGGAGTGTCCTCGTCATGAGCGTCAACAGCGTCCAGAACGTTTCCGCCGCCTCTCCCGCTTCCGCCGCCACGCCCCTTTCCTCGCGTTTCGCCGTGAAGGCCACGGCGGCCGTCGCCCTCGCCGCCTCGGCCGTGCTGCTGTCCTCCGGCACCGCCGCCGCGCACGTCAGCGTCCAGCCGCAGGGCGAGGCCGCCAAGGGCGGCTACGCCACGGTCAACTTCAAGGTCCCCAATGAGCGGGACAGCGCCTCCACCGTGAAGCTGGAGATCAGCATGCCGACCGAGCACCCGCTGGCCTCGGTGCTGCCGCAGCCCGTGCCGGGCTGGAAGGTGACGGTCAGCAAGTCGAAGCTGGACAAGCCGATCGAGTCGCACGGCCGGCAGATCACCGAGGCGGTCTCCAAGGTGACCTGGACCGCCGACGGCTCCAAGATCGGGCCGGGTCAGTTCCAGCAGTTCCCCCTCTCGCTGGGGCAGCTGCCCGAGAACGCCGACCAGCTGGTCTTCAAGGCTCTCCAGACGTACGACAACAAGGAGGTCGTGCGCTGGATCGAGGCCCCGAAGGAGGGCACGGAGCCCGAGTCGCCCGCGCCGGTCCTGGAGCTGTCGGCCACGGCCGACGACCACCACGGCACTCCGGCCGCCGACGACACCAAGGACGCCAAGGACTCCGAGCACAGCGAGGACGCCAAGGACGGCGCTCACAGCAAGGAGAGCGCGGCCTCGTCCTCCGACGACTCGGACTCCACCGCCCGTGTCCTGGCGGTCGTCGGAATCCTCGTCGGAGCCGTCGGCGTCGCCTTCGGCGTCCTGGCCGGGCGTCGGCGTTCCTCCTGACGGACCGATTCGCCCACCCTTCCCCGTAACAGATCTGGGATCTCTCGATGGTTAAGAAGACCGTGCCGGCCGCCGCACTCGCCGTGGCCGCCGCACTCCTGTTGTCCGCCTGCTCCTCCGGCGAGAAGGACGACGCCGCCGCCAAGCCCTCCAACGACTCCGGCAGCATCGTGACCGACCTCTCCGGGCGGGACGGGGACGACGCCGGCACCGTGCTGGACCGGCCGTACACCAAGCCGGACCTGGTGCTGACGGACACCAAGGGCAAGAAGTTCGATCTGCGCGAGCGGACCGGTGGCAAGCCCACGCTGATCTTCTTCGGCTACACCAACTGCCCGGACGTCTGCCCGCTGACGATGAGCAATATCGCCATCGCGGAGAAGACGCTGCCCAAGGCCGACCAGGACAAGCTCCAGGTCGTCTTCGTGACGACGGACCCCGAGCGGGACACCCCCGCCGAGCTGGGCAAGTGGCTGCCCAGCGCCGGGGACGCGTCCTTCATCGGGCTGAGCGGCGACTTCCCGACCATCCAGGCGGGGGCCCGTCAGATGGGCATCGGCATCGACGCGCCGAAGAAGCAGAAGGACGACACCGTCGTCTCCATGCACGGCGCGCAGGTCGTCGCCTTCTCGCCGAAGACGGACAAGGGATACGTCCTCTACGGCGAGGACACCTCCTCCGACCAGTTCGCCAAGGATCTGCCCAAGCTCATCCGCGGGGAGAATCCGTGACCCCGGGAACCCGAGGCGCGGCGGCGGGCGCCGTCGCGCTGGGTACGGCGCTGGCCCTGGCCCTGACCGGCTGCTCCGCCGAGGGCGACGCGCCCGCACCGAAGCTGAAGGTCGACGGCGCGTTCATGCCCCAGCCCGTCAGCGACATGGCCGCCGGGTTTCTGACCGTGCGCAACGACGGCGGGGCCGACCGGCTCACCTCCGTCACCAGCACCTTGTCCGACGATGTGACGATCCATGAGTCCAAGGACCAGAAGATGCGGAAGGTGGAGGCGTTCGACGTCCCCGCCGACGGCAGGCTGGACCTCGCGCGCGGTGGCAATCACATCATGTTCATGGGACTGAAGCAGCGGCCGAAGCAGGGCGAGAAGGTCCCCGTGAAGCTGCACTTCGAGAAGTCCGACCCGATCACGGTCGAACTTCCGGTCAAGGCGGCGACGCACAACCCCGCGAAACACTGAGTACGAGGGGACCGACCACGCCATGAAAGCCACCACCGCCCCGCGCCTCGGCCCGAACCCGGCCCGGCAGCCGCCGGGAACGGCCTCCCCGCCGCGGGCGCTGCTCGCCGCGGCCGTGCTCCTGTGCACGGTCCTCGGCGCGCTGCTCACCGCGGCCGGGCCCGCGGCGGCCCACGCCGCCCTGACCGGGAGCGATCCAAAGGACGGGGCGGTGGTCGCCACCGCCCCGAAGGAAGTGAGTCTCACCTTCTCCGAGCAGATCGCCATGGGGAAGGACTCGATCCGGGTCCTCGACCCCGGCGGTGAGCGCGCCGACCGCGCCACCGTCCGCGATCTCTCCCAGGACGGCACGGTCCGCTACGCCGTCGATCTCCGGACCGGTCTGGCCGACGGCACCTACACCGTCGCCTGGCAGGCGGTGTCGGCCGACAGCCACCCCGTCTCCGGCGCGTTCACCTTCTCCGTCGGCGCGCCCTCCGAGACCTCGGTCTCCCTGTCCTCCGGCGAGGCGGGCGGCGGGGCCGTCGGCCTGTTCTACGACATCGCCCGCTATGCCGCGTACACGGGCTTCACCCTGATGGTCGGCGCTGCCGCCTTCATCCTGCTCTGCTGGCGGCGCGGTGCCTCGGTCCGGCCGCTCCAGCGGCTCGTCGCGTACGGATGGGTGACGCTCACCGCCGCCACCCTCGCGATGCTGCTGCTGCGCGGCCCGTACACCCGCTCCGGCGAGCTGTCGGACGTATTCGATCTGAGCGGGCTGCCCGCCGTCCTGGAGAGCAGGACGGGGGCGGCGCTGGTCTCCCGGCTGCTGCTGCTCGGCGCGGCCTCGCTGTTCATCGCGGTGCTCTTCGGCTCGTACGCGAAGCAGGAGCGGGCCGGCCTGCCGGGCCTTCCCCGGGAGGCGGCGCGGCAGAGGGACCTCACCTTCGGGCTGGCCGTCGGCGGCACCGTCGTCGCCACCGGGATCGCCGCGACCTGGGCGCTCTCCGAGCACGCCTCCACCGGGATCCAGACGGGGCTCGCGATGCCCCTGGACATCCTGCATCTGCTGGCCGTGGCCTGCTGGCTCGGCGGGCTCGCGGCGCTGCTGACCGCGCTGCACCGCGCGCCGTCGATCGAGGCCTCGGCGGTACGCCGGTTCTCACGGGTCGCCTTCATCAGCGTGGTCGTCCTGGCGGCGACCGGGATCTACCAGTCCTGGCGGCAGATCGGCTCGTGGTCGGCGCTGACCGGGACCCCGTACGGCCAGCTGCTGCTGACCAAGGCGGTGCTGGTGGCGCTGATGGTCGGCGTCGCGTGGTTCTCCCGGAAGTGGACCGCCCGGCTGGGCGACGGGCCTGCGGCCGGCGCGCCCGAACCGGACGCCGTCGCGGATCTCGTCTCTGTGCCCGCCGCCGCCGAAACCACCGGTACGGGTGGTTCGGCGGCCGAGGAGAAGGAGACGGGCGGCACCACCGCCCAGGGCCCGGACGAGGCCCCCGAGCGGGTCGCGCAGCTGGCCCGTCAGCGGGCCGCGCTGGACACCGCCCGCCTCAGGAAGGCGCGGGACGCCGACCCCGACCGGGCCGGACTGCGCCGTTCCGTGCTCGCCGAGGCGAGCGTCGCCGTGGTGGTGCTCGTGGTGACCACCGTGCTGACGGCGACCGAACCGGGCCGTACCACGGAGACCGCGGCGAAGGCCGGCGGCGGCAGTGGAGCCCCGGCGACGCAGGGGCCCGCCGAGCTGAAGCTGCCGTTCGACACCGGCGGCCCGGACGGCCGGGGCACCGTGCGGCTGACCCTGGACCCGGCCCGCTCCGGCGGCAACGAGCTGCACCTCTGGGTCGAGAGCCCGGCCGGGAAGCCGATGGACGTCCCCGAGGCGAAGATCTCCCTCACCCTGCGGGAGCAGCGGATCGGCCCGCTCCCGGTCACCGCGGAGCGGCTGTCGGCCGGACACTGGAGCGCGAAGTCGATCCAGATCCCGATGCCCGGGGAGTGGACGGTCCAGGTGACGGTCCGGACCTCCGACATCGACCAGACGACCATCGACGAGACCGTGAGGATCGGCTGAGCCGCTCATGAAAGCTGAGGCATTGAAGCAGCAGGCCGCGCGGCCGGAGAACCCCGGGCGGAGCGACGGAGGCCCCGGAACCACCGGGTCCACCGCTCTGGCGGGCGTCTCCAGGCGGCGGCTGCTCGGCACTGCGGGCGCGGCGGGCGCGGCCGGTCTGGCGCTGGGCGCGGCGGGCGGGGCCGCGGCGCACGCCGCCGCGGCCGAGGCCGCCCCGACCGCGCTCAGCACGGTCGGCTCCGGTGTGGTCGCCTTCCACGGCGAGCACCAGGCCGGCATCACCACCGCGATGCAGTCCAGCGGCCATCTGGTCGCCTTCGACCTGTCCCCCGGCGCGGGCCGCAAGGCGGCGGCGGCGCTGATGCGCCGCTGGTCGGCGCTGGCGGCGGAGCTGATGGCGGGCCGGCCGGCCTCCCGGGAGGACACCGGCGTCGCGCTGGACGCCGGTCCCTCCTCGCTGACCGTCACCTTCGGCTTCGGCCGTACCTTCTTCGGGCGTACGGGGCTGACGGCCCGGCGGCCCGCCGGGCTCGACCCGCTGCCCCCCTTCTCCGCCGACCGGCTGGACCCCAGGCGCTCGGACGGCGATCTGTGGGTGCAGATCGGGGCGGACGACGGGCTGGTCGCCTTCCACGCGCTGCGCGCGATCCAGAAGGCGGCGGGGGACACGGCCCGGGTGCGCTGGCAGATGAACGGCTTCAACCGCGCGCCCGGGGCCACCGCCCGCCCGATGACCACCCGCAATCTGATGGGCCAGATCGACGGCACCAACAACCCCAAGCCCTCCGAGCCGGACTTCGACCGGCGGGTCTTCGTTCCCGCCGGCACCGAGCACGGCTGGCTGACGGGCGGCTCCTACGCGGTCGTACGCCGGATCCGGATGCTGCTGGACGACTGGGAGCGGCTTTCGACCGCGAAGCAGGAGGGCGTCATCGGCCGGCGGAAGTCGGACGGCGCGCCGCTGACCGGCGGCGGCGAGAGCACCCCGCTCGCCCTCGACGAGCTGGGGCCGGACGGGAAGCCGGTCGTCGCGGCCAACGCGCACGCCCGGATCTCCGCCCCGGAGCAGAACGGCGGGGCCGCGATGCTGCGGCGGCCGTTCTCGTACCACGACGGCATCGGGCCCGACGGGACGCCGGACGCCGGTCTGCTCTTCATCTGCTGGCAGGCGGACCCGCTGCGCGGCTTCGTGCCGGTGCAGCGGAAGCTCGACCGGGGGGACGCGCTCTCGCCGTTCCTGCGCCACGAGGCGAGCGGGCTGTTCGTGGTGCCGGGCGGCGCGCGGCAGGGCGAGTACGTGGGCCAGCGGCTGCTGGAGTCCTGAGGGGAGCCGGCCGGCGGCGGTCGCCTGTCGGCGTACCGGTCCTGGGGTGTCCCCGGCCGCATTAGGGTGACCGTATGTCAGCCACGCGCTACACGTATCTGGGCCCCGAGGGCACCTTCACCGAGGCCGCCCTCCGTACGCTGCCGGAGGCCGCCACCCGGGAACTCGTCCCGATGGTGTCCGTGCCCGCCGCACTCGACGCCGTGCGCAACGGGGACGCCGCCGCCGCCCTCGTGCCGATCGAGAACTCCGTGGAGGGCGGCGTCACCGCGACCCTCGACGAGCTGGCGGCCGGTGAGCCGCTGATGATCTACCGCGAGGTGCTGCTGCCGATCGCCTTCGCGCTGCTGGTGCGTCCGGGCACCGAGCTGTCCTCGGTCAAGACGGTGACCGGGCACCCGGTGGCCCAGCCCCAGGTCCGCAACTGGCTGCGGACGCATCTGCCGGACGCCCTGTGGGAGTCCGCCGCGTCGAACGCCGACGGCGCGCGGCTGGTGCAGGAGGGGAAGTACGACGCGGCCTTCGCGGGCGAGTTCGCGGCGGTCACCTACGGCCTGGAGCCGCTGGTGACCGAGATCCACGACGCGAAGAACGCGGAGACCCGGTTCGTCCTGGTGGGCCGGCCCGCCAGACCCGCCGCACCGACCGGCGCGGACAAGACGTCCGTGGTCATCTGGCTGGGCGGGGACGACCGGCCGGGAGCGCTGCTCGAACTGCTCCAGGAGTTCGCCGTGCGCGGCGTCAACCTGATGCTGATCCAGTCCCGGCCCACCGGAGCGGGCATCGGCAACTACTGCTTCGCCGTGGACGCCGAGGGACACATCTCCGAGCGCCGGGTCGCGGAGGCGCTCATGGGGCTCAAGCGGATCTGCCCGCAGGTGCGGTTCCTCGGTTCCTACCCCCGCGCGGGGGTGTCCCCGGAGGAGGTGGAGCCGCCGCGGCCGGGCACCTCGGACGAGGAGTTCACGGCGGCGTCGGACTGGCTGGTGCGCTCGATGGACGGCCGCGCCTGACCTGGGCCAACTGTCCTACCTGCTGATTTTCGGCATCCACAGAGTTATCCACAGGCTTCCCCCTCGACCTGGGGACAAGTCGACAACCCAGGCTCCGCGACATCGACAAATCGGCCCGTTCACCCCACCCCCTCCACAGGTCCACGAGGGGTCCCGCCACCGTCTTGTCACCTTCTTTTCATTGATCAACTCTTTGGAGCGAGCAATTCCCACCCGAATGAGTGGGTGCGACGGGTTTGGGAGAGGAATCCCAGGCCTCGCGCCCCGGGCGGTGAAAGATCACTCTCACCATCCACAACTTTTCCGCACAGGCTGTGGATAACTCTTCGGAAGTGCACACCCCTGTGGACAAGAGCGACCCAAGTCCCGCACTCCACAAGGGATAACGGTCAATTTCGGCCTTGCGTGACTGCCCCGTTCCAGCGAATGGGATGGTGTTTACTTGACGTCCCTCGCGTTGATTCCGGATCACCTTCCCTTTCTTCGCAAAGTGCATCAATTGGGGCGAAAAGCCGCGCAAGGCAATAACGAGTGGCCGGACGGAGAGTCCGCACCGGTAGCCTGGTGGGGTGATTGACCTTCGCCTGCTCCGTGAGGACCCCGACCGTGTCCGCGCCTCCCAGCGCGCCCGTGGAGAGGACGTCGACCTCGTCGACGCCCTGCTCTCCGCCGATGAGCGGCGCAGGTCGTCAGGGCTCCGCTTCGACGAGCTGCGTTCCGAGCAGAAGCAGCTCGGCAAGCTCATCCCCAAGGCCGCTCCCGAGGAGCGCGCCGAGCTGCTGAAGAAGGCCGAGCAGCTGAAGGCCGACGTCAAGGCGGCCGACGCCGAGCAGCACGAGGCCGACGAGGAGGCCCGCCGGCTTCTTCTCCTGCTGGGCAACATCGTCCACGAGGACGTTCCGGTCGGCGGCGAGGAGGACTTCGTCGTCCTGGAGACGCACGGCACCGTCCGCGACTTCGCGGCCGAGGGCTTCGAGCCCAAGGACCATCTGGAGCTGGGCGAGTCGCTGGGCGCCATCGACGTCGAGCGCGGCGCCAAGGTGTCGGGCTCGCGCTTCTACTACCTCACCGGCGTCGGAGCCCTGCTGGAGCTGGCGCTCGTCAACGCGGCGATCGCGCAGGCCACCGAGGCCGGCTTCATCCCGATGCTCACCCCGGCGCTGGTCCGCCCGCGCGCCATGGAGGGCACCGGCTTCCTCGGCCAGGCCGCGGAGAACGTCTACCACCTGGAGAAGGACGACTACTACCTGGTCGGCACCTCCGAGGTCCCGCTCGCCGCGTACCACATGGACGAGATCATCGAGGCCGAGAAGCTGCCGCTGCGGTACGCCGGCTTCTCCCCGTGCTTCCGCCGCGAGGCCGGGACGTACGGCAAGGACACCCGGGGCATCTTCCGTGTGCACCAGTTCGACAAGGTCGAGATGTTCTCGTACGTCGCCCCGGAGGACGCCGAGGCCGAGCACCTGCGGCTGCTGGAGTGGGAGAAGCAGTGGCTGACCAGCCTTGAGCTGCCTTTCCAGGTCATCGACGTGGCCACCGGCGACCTCGGCTCCTCCGCCTCGCGCAAGTTCGACTGCGAGGCGTGGATCCCGACCCAGGGCAAGTACCGCGAGCTGACCTCCGCGTCGAACTGCGACAGCTTCCAGGCCCGCCGGCTGTCGGTCCGGATGCGCGAGAGCGCCGACGGCAAGAAGACGGTCCAGCCGCTGGCGACGCTGAACGGCACGCTCTGCGCCGTACCGCGCACCATCGTGGCCATCCTGGAGAACCACCAGCTGGCCGACGGCTCGGTGCGGGTGCCGCCGGTGCTCCGCCCCTACCTCGGCGGCCGGGAGATCCTGGAGCCGATCGCCAAGTGAGCCCCGCGCCCTCCTTCCCGTACCGGCTGGTCGCCACCGACCTCGACGGCACCCTGCTGCGGAGCGACGGCACCGTCTCGCGGCGCACCCGCGAAGCACTCGCCGCGGCCACCGCGGCGGGTGCCACGCACATCGTGGTGACCGGGCGCTCGGCCCCCTGGACCCGGCCCATACTGGACGATCTCGGGTACAAGGGGATCGCGGTCTGCGCGCAGGGCGCTCAGCTCTACCACGCGGGAGAGCGACGGCTGCTGACCTCGCTGACCCTGGACCGGCAGCTCGCCGGGCTGGCCCTGGCCAAGCTGGAGGCGGAGGTCGGCCCGCTGCACCTCGCCGCCAGCCGGGACGGGCTCGACGGCGAGGTGCTGGTCAGCGCGGGGTACGCGGTCCATGACGGCCCGCTCCCCCATGTCGCCCTCAGCGATCCGGCGGAGATCTGGGCGGCCCCGCTGAACAAGATCTACATCCAGCACCCCACCCTCGACGACGACGCCCTCGCCAAGGCCGGCAAGGAGACCGTCGGCGGCCTGGTGGATGTGGTGGTGGCGGGTCCGGGGATAGTCGAGATACTCCCGCTGGGGCTCACCAAGGCCACCGGGCTCTCCCTCGCCTCCCGTCGTCTCGGGGTGCGGGCGGCGGACACGATCGCCTTCGGCGACATGCCCAATGACATCCCGATGTTCGGCTGGGCGGCCCGGGGAGTGGCGATGGCCAACGCCCACCCCGGTCTGAAGGCCGTGGCCACGGATGTGACCGCCGCCAATGACGAGGACGGCATCGCGCTCACCCTGGAAGCCCTGTTGCGGGGCTGACCCCTCCGCGTACGAGGGGAAACGATTCCCCGGCCCCCGCACCGCCCCCGCACCGGCCCCGCACCGGCCCCGCACCGGCTCAGCCGGTGCGCTCCGGCGCGTCCGGCACCAGCCGGAAGTTGAAGACATGGGAGCCGAGCGCGCCCGCCACCCCGATGAAGAGCAGCGCCAGATGCTCCTGACCGCGTGCGGTGGCGATGCCTCCGAGGTCGGTACGGGAGTCCTCGGGCCAGCCGAAGTCACCGAGCAGCCGCCCCACCCGCGCCTTCGCCCCGGCGTCGTCCCCGGAGAGGAAGACGGTGCTGGGGCCGGTGAGCCGGTCCGGCTCGACCATCACCGCCGCGTCCATGGTGCACAGGGTCTTCACCACCGGGGTGCCGGGAAGAGCCTCCTGAAGCTCCTCGGCGATGCTGGAGTTGGGGTGGGCGAGACCCAGGTCGGCGGTGAGCCCGACGGCGATGTCGAGCAGGATCTTCCCCCGGAGCTCCGGCGCGAACGGCGCCAGCAGGGCGAGCGACTCGGTGCCGGGCGTGGCGTTGACGACGATGTCGCCGTGGGCGATGGCGTCCCCGACGGAGACGACGGGCAGCCCCAGCCCCTCCCTGTCGCCGGGAGCGCGTGAACCGAGTACCACGTCATGGCCGACGGCGACCGCCTTGGCGGCGACCGCGCGGGCCACGTTTCCCGTACCGATGAATCCGATGTTCGTCATGCCGGTGACGTTAGGCGCGCCCACCGGGACCGGTCATCGGCCAACAGGACCAGTCGCCAGGGGCCTTGGGCCTAATCCCGGAGCCGTACTCGCGAACTCCCGCCGGACGAGGGCCTCGTGGGCGTCCCCCCCGGGGGTACGCGCGTCGGCCCCCGTCCTCGGGGTGCGAGGAAGCGGGGGCCGACGCCGGGCGCGAGGAGGTCCTACTCCTCGCCGGCGAGCTTCAGCACGCGCAGTTTCCGTCCCGCGTACCAGGTCGCGAGGGTGGTGACGGAGGCCAGCAGCACGATCGCGAGCGGCAGTCCGACGTCCGAGCCGACCAGCCCCTCGCCCGCGATGTCCTCGGCGAGGGCGAGCGCCCACTGCTGCACGCTCAGGGTGCGCGCGCCCTCGACCAGGCTGCCGAAGACGCTCTCCCAGACGATGGCGTAGATGAGGCCGATGACGACCGCGTTCCTGCTGACCGTGCCGAGCAGCAGGAAGACGGCGCTGTAGGCGATCGAGGCGACGAGCGCCGCCACGGTGTAGGCGATGGCGATCTGCTGGCCGTTGCCGTTGAGGATGAAACCGGCGATCAGCATCGGGATCGCGGAGAAGGCCATCGTCACGGCGATCGCGACGATCAGCTTGGTGAAGATGATGGTGGAGCGTTTCACCGGCTTGGCGAGCAGATAGACGATCGAGCCGTCGTCGATCTCGGGCCCGATCGCGCCGGTGCCGGCGATCACGCCGATCAGCGGCACCATCGCGGCGATGCCGAATCCGCCGAGCAGATTGGCGGCGATCTGATCGTCCGCGCCGTTGAAGCTGCGGACGGCGACCGCCATGACCAGCAGCAGGGCGGGGAGGATGAACAGGATCGCCGCGCGTCGCCTGCCGAGCACGGCCCGGTAGGTGAGCCGGGCGACTGTGGGGTTGTACATGACGTCACAGCTCCTTTCAGGCCGATACGAGGTAGGAGAAGACCGATTCGAGCGATTCGTCCGAGGGGGAGACCGTCAGCAGACGGATCGACCGCTCACGGGCCACCCGGGGCAGCAGCTGGGTGAAGCGTCCGAAGTCGACGGCCTGCACGCGCAGTCCGCCCTCGGTGAGATCCACCTCGATGCCGGCCGTGGACGGGTCGGCGATCAGCGCGGCGGCGAGCGCCCGGTCGTCGCTGGAGCGTACGAGATAGCGGTGCGGCCGGTCCGTCATCAGCCTGCGGATCTTGCGGAAGTCGCCGGACGCGGCGTGGCGTCCGGCCACGATCACCTCGATGTGCGAGGCGAGCTGCTCGACCTCCTCCAGGATGTGCGAGGAGAAGAGCACGGTCCGGCCCGTCGCGCCCATCCGCCGCAGCAGATCCATCAGCTGCATGCGCTGGCGCGGGTCCATGCCGTTGAAGGGCTCGTCGAGCAGCAGCACGGACGGGTCGTGGACCAGGGCGGACGCCATCTTCACACGCTGGCGCATGCCCTTGCTGTAGGTCGATATCGCGCGGTCCTGGGCGTACTCCATCTCGACGGTGGCGAGCGCGGCCTGCGCCTGGCGCGCCCCCAGCCCGTGGAGTTCCGCGTTGGCGACGACGAATTCGCGGCCGGTCAGGAAGTCGTACATCGCCTCCCGCTCCGGTACGACGCCGATCTGCCGGTAGACGGACTCATTGCGCCAGATCGGCGCGCCGTCGAGGGTGACGGCACCGGTGGAGGGGGCGAGGAAGCCTCCCATCATGTTGATGAGCGTGGACTTTCCCGCGCCGTTGGGACCGAGGAGGCCGGTGACGCCGGGGCCCACGGTCATGGTGACGTCGTTGACGGCCACGACGTTTCCGAACCACCGTGAGGTGTGCTCGATGTTGATGGTGGTCACAGCCCGGCCTTCCGGTAGCGGCGCATCAGGACGGCGTAGGAACCGGCGATGAGCGCGAGGACGGTCAGCAGATAGATCACGCCGACTCCGGTCCCCGGGCCCTGACCGCCGGGGAAGCCCGATTCGGCTCCGAGGAACGCGGTCTGCACACCGTCGATCAGGGTGGTCGGCGAGAAGAGGCCGAACCACTCGATGACGTCGAGGGCGTCGGTGGCCCGGGCGATCTCCTGGATCACGGTGACCGCGACGGAGGTGATCGTCAGGGTCGCGATGATGGCGGCGACGCCGAAGCCCCGCCGGGGGGTCAGCGCCGCGAGCACCAGGGCGACACCGCCGAAGAGCACGGACATCAGCGCCACGGAGACCAGGCCCTGGCCGAATCCGGCGGCCTGGTCGGAGAAGTCCATCTTGGCGAGCAGCGAGCCCAGGAAGAGGATCACCAGGGGGATGCCGGTGAGGATGAACAGCGCGGACGCCATCGCGCCGAATTTGGCGAGTACGTAGTCGGACCGCTCGATCGGGCGTGAGAAGTACAGCGGCACCGTCTTGAACCTCAGGTCGCGGGAGACGGACTGCGGTGCCTGGGAGGCGAGGTAGAGACCGATGATCGGCTGAGTGAAGATCGCGTACGAGGTGTATTCGAGCGGCAGCCCCTTGGCCTTGGTGGCCACGGCGACCGCGACGACGATCGCCGCCGGCACGCACATCAGCGCGAAGAGGATCATCGGCAGCACCTTGGACTTGGCCGAGCGGCCGAGTCCGTACGCGCCGCGCAGGGACTGCGAGTACAGCGAACGGCGCACATAGGCGCGGCCGAGCCGGCGTCCCTCGTAGTTGCGGTATCCGATGTTGTGGATACGGGTGGTCTCGGGGGCGGGCCCCGGGGTGTGCGTGCTCATCGGGCCTGCGCCTCCGTCGACTGGTCCGCGACCTGGTCCGCGCCCCGGTCCGCGCCGCCGGGGCGGAAGACCTCCGCGATGTGGTGGCGTCGCTGCTCCATGCGGACGAGACCGAGGCCGAGACCGGCCACGGTGTCGCGGACCGTGTCGTAGGTCTCCTCGCCCACCGCTTCGAGGAGGAGGACATGACCGGCTCCGGGCAGTCCCTCCTCGGTACCCGCGTGGAGGGTGATCCCCGCCGCGGCGAGCCTCTCGCGGAGTGCGGCGGTGCCGTCGGGGTGTTCGTCGCTGTCGGTGACCTCGACGGCGAGGGTGGTGGTGATCCGGGTGAAGTCGCTGGTGGAGCTGGAGCGCAGCAGCGAGCCGCCGTCGATGACGACGACGTGGTCACAGGTGCGTTCCAGCTCTCCGAGCAGATGGGAGGTGACCAGGACCGATATGCCGAAGTCGGTGTGGATGCGGCGGATCAGTCCGAGCATCTCGTCCCGGCCGACCGGGTCGAGTCCGTTGGTGGGCTCGTCCAGGAGGACCAGCCGGGGGTCGTGGACCAGCGCCTGGGCGAGTTTGACCCGCTGCTTCATGCCGGTCGAGTAGCCGCCGATGGGCCGGTAGCGCTCTTCGTAGAGGCCGACGTGCCGCAGGGTGTCCGCGGTGCGCTCGCGGGCGGCGGCCGGGGGCAGTCCTGACATGCGCGCCATGTGGACGACGAACTCGGTGGCCGAGACGTCGGGCGGCAGACAGTCGTGCTCGGGCATGTAGCCCACCTGCTCACGGATGGCGGCGCCGCTGGTGGCGACGTCGAGGCCGAGCACGGCGGCCCGGCCCTCCGTGGCGGGCGACAGCCCCAGAAGAATCTTGATCAATGTCGACTTGCCGGCTCCGTTGGCGCCCACCAGACCGGTCACGCCCGGTCCGATGTCCAAGGAGAGCCGGTCAAGAGCGGTCACCCGTGGGTACCGCATGCTCAGGTTTTCGGCCAGGATCACAGTCACGTTCCGACCGTAGTGGCACCCGGAAAATCAGACGTCAGCCTGGACGGCTGGATCGGTGTGCGACTCCAGGCGTACACCCCCTAGGGAGTCGGCCGCGAACCGGATACGAAAGAGAACAGCATCCGGCTACGAAAGACTCGGCCGGGTTTTCCACAGACGGCCCACGGCCCTTGACTCGGCCGTCGCTCATTGTCACATTCATCAGTGTCACGTTGTGGTCGCGCACCGTGCGCGGCAAGGGAGTTGGGAGACGGCGTGAGCCTTCGGGACGCGCGGGAGCGCTGGGTCCGTACGGGCGGAATCGAGCTGTGCGTCGCCGAGCTGGGCGATGCCGCGCGGCCCACGGTCGTCCTCGTCCACGGCTATCCGGACAGCAAAGAGGTGTGGTCCGAGGTCGCCGTGCGGCTGGCCGACCGCTTTCACGTGGTCCTGTACGACGTCCGGGGCCACGGCCGCTCGTCCGCGCCGAAGCCGCTGCGCGGCGGCTTCACCCTGGAGAAGCTGACGGACGACTTCCTCGCGGTCGCGGACGCGGTCAGCCCGGACCGGCCGGTGCATCTGGTGGGCCACGACTGGGGATCGGTGCAGTCCTGGGAGTTTGTGACGGTCGGGCGCACCAAGGGCCGCGTCGCCTCGTTCACCACGATCTCCGGGCCGTCCCTCGATCACTTCGGGCACTGGGTCAAGAAGCGGACGGCCCGGCCGACGCCCCGCCGGGTCGGCCAGCTGATCGGCCAGGGCGTGAAGTCCTGGTACGTTCTCGCGCTCCAGACCCCGGGCCTGCCCGAGCTGGCCTGGCGCGGCCCGCTGGGCAGCCGGTGGCCGGGGACGCTGGAGCGGCTGGAGGGCGTCCCCCGGGGCGACTATCCGACGGCTTCGCTGCGGCGGGACGCCACGCACGGGGCCTGGCTCTACCGCGACAATGTCCGGTCCCGGCTGCGCCGCCCGCGCGCCGACGCGTACGCCCACGCCCCGGTGCAGCTGATCACCCCGACCGGCGATGTCTTCCTCTCCGAGCGGCTCTACGACGAGCTGGACCGCTGGGCCCCCGGGCTGATCCGGCGCACGGTGGCGGCGAAGCACTGGGTGCCGCGCACCCGGCCGGATCAGATCTCCGCCTGGATCGGCGACTTCGCCCTGGCCCGGGAGGAGGGCGGCCCGGCGGTCGCCTCCCCGGCCGCCGTGGAGCCCGCCGCCCGGGCGGGGGCGCGGTCGCGGTCGCGGTCGCGGTACGCCGAGCGGTTCGGCGGCCGGCTCGTGCTGGTCACCGGGGCGGCCGGCGGGATCGGGCGGGCCACCGCGCTCGCCTTCGCGGCGGCCGGGGCCCGGATCGTGGCGGTGGACCGCGACGCGGACGGCGCGGCGGACACGGCGGAGCAATGCCTGCGGGCAGGCGCGCCCGAGGCCCGGGCGGAGACGGCGGACGTCGCCGACGCGGAGGCGATGGAGAAGCTGGCCGACAGGGTCGCCTCGGCCCACGGCGTGGTCGACGTCCTGGTCAACAACGCGGGCATCGGGATGGCGGGCCCCTTCCTGGAGACCCGCCCCGAGGACTGGAAGAGGGTCCTCGACGTCAATCTCTGGGGCGTCATCCACGGCTGCCGGCTCTTCGGCGGGCAGATGGCCGAGCGCGGCCGGGGCGGTCACATCGTCAATGTCTCCTCCGCAGCCGCCTATCAGCCGACGAGGTCACTGCCCGCCTACAGCGCCTCGAAGGCGGCGGTGCTGATGCTCAGCGCCTGTCTGCGGGCGGAGCTGGCGGGGCGGGGCATCGGGGTCACGGCGATCTGCCCGGGGATCATTACTACGAACATCACCGCCACCACACGGTTCGTCGGGGTCGACGCGGCGGAGGAGCGGCGGCTGCGGGTGAAGTCCACCCGGCTGTACCAGCGGCGGAACTACCCGCCGGAGAAGGTCGCGGAGGCGATTCTGCGGGCCGTGGCGCGAAACCGGGCGGTGGTGCCGGTGACACCGGAGGCCCGGGGCTCGCTCTTCCTGTCCCGTTTCGCGCCCCGCGTGCTGCGGGCGGTGGCGCGGGTGAACCCGCCGATGTGAGAGCCGAGGGGGCTGATGTGGCCGGGGAGTCGGTGGCCGAGTACCGGATAGAGGATCTGGCGCACCACAGCGGTGCCACGGTCCGGACGATCCGCGCCTACCAGGATCGCGGGCTGCTGCCGAGGCCCGAGCGGCGCGGCCGGTCCAATGTGTACGGGCCGGCGCATCTGGCCCGGCTCGGGCGGATAGCCGAGCTGCTCGACCGGGGCTACACCCTGGCCTCGATCAAGGAGCTGCTGACGGCGTGGGACGCGGGGCGCGATCTGGGCGAGGTCCTCGGTCTGGTCGCCGAGGTCCACGGCCCGTGGACGGACGAGGAGACGGAGTGCGTCACCCGGGCGGAGCTGGCGGACGCCTTCGGCGGGACGGTCGACGAGGCGGCCCTCGCGGAGGCGGTGGAGCTGGGGGTGCTGGAGCCGATTCCCGGGCGGGACGACGCCTTCGCGGTGCCGAGCCCGCAGGAGCTGGCGGTCGCGGCGGAGTTGCACACGGTGGGCGTCCCGCTGTCCGCGGTCTCCGCCCAGCTGCGGGAGCTTCGCGGGCAGGTGGAGCACATGGCCGCCCGTTTCCTGGAGTTCACCGGCGAGTACGTCTTCGACCGTCTCCCCGGACATCGGCCGCCCACCCGGGAGGACGCGGCCAGAGCGGCGGACCTGGTCCGGCGGCTGCGCCCGCTCGCCCGGCGCACGGTCGACGCCGAACTGGCCCGCGCCATGCGGACCTTCGCCACCCGTGATCTCCAACGGCGCCTTACCCCGGACGCCGCCGTGCCGCCGCCCCCCGGGCCCTGCTCGGTGACGCTGCCGCCGGAGACGATCCGGGCGGTACGGGAGCTGGTTGGGGATCAGCACCTGAGCGCTTTCATCGCGGCCGCCGCCGAACGGGAGGTACGGGCAAGGATCCTGGACACCCTGGCCGCAAGCGAGGGCCCGGCAGGGGGTGTTGGTCAACCCGGCTGAAGCCGCCCGTGAGTTGTCCACAGAACCGCCAATTACCCTGTGGATAAAGCGAGTTCTCTGTGGACCAAACCTCCGGGACGGAAATTCTCCGACAAAAAACGATCACCGGATCGGCCGGTCACCCGACCTTCGGACCACCCGGCTCGGCGGCTCAGCGGCTCAGCTGTCCGAGCGCCTCGGTCGCGATCCGCTCGAAGACCGTTTCGTCCGCAGCGAAGTCCGTGTCCGGGATCGGTGCGTGGATCGCGATCTCCGTGAAGCCCAGCTCGAAGTGCCGGCCCGCGAAGTCCACGAAGGCGTCCAGGGAACGCATCGGGGCGTCCCGGTCCGGGGTGAAGCCGGTGAGCAGGATCTTCTCCAGCTCTGCCGTGTCCCGGTCCGCCTCGGCGCACGCCTTGCCGAGCCGGGCGAGCTGCCCGCGCAGCGCCTCCCGGGAGTCCTCCGGGGTGCCCGTCTCGAAGATCGCCGGATCCCCCGTGGTCACCCACGCCTGCCCGTACCGCGCCGCGAGCCGCATTCCGCGCGGTCCGTTCCCCGCCACCGCGAAGGGCAGCCGGGGCCGCTGCACACAGCCGGGGAGATTCCGCGCCTCGACCGCCGAGTAGAACGATCCCTCGCTGGTCACGGAGGGCTCGGTCAGCAGCCGGTCCAGCAGCGGCAGGAACTCGCCGAAACGGTCCGCCCGCTCCCTCGGCGTCCACGCCTCCTGCCCCAGGGCCGTCGCGTCGAAGCCGGTGCCCCCCGCGCCGATGCCGAGCGTGAACCGGCCGCCCGAGACATCGTCCAGCGAGATCAGTTCCTTGGCGAGGGTCACCGGATGGCGAAAGTTCGGCGAGGTGACCAGGGTGCCCAGCCGTATCCGCTCGGTCGCCCCGGCCGCCGCGGTGAGCGTGGGGACCGCGCCGTACCAGGGACCGTCGCGGAAAGTGCGCCACGACAGATGGTCATAGGTGTAGGCGGTGTGGAAGCCGAGCCGCTCGGCGCGCAGCCACTGGTCACGGCCGCCGTCGAGCCAGCGGCGGACGGGAAGGATCACGGTGCTCAGACGCATGCGTTCGAGCGTACGCGGCCCGTGTGCGCCCCTGTGCTCCCGCGGCCCACTCATATGTGCTCCCTACCGCACTCACGTGCGAGGAGTGCGGGAGAATGGAGCGGTGACCTCAGCTACCGATCCCCAGCCCGTGGCCCCAGTCGTCCCCCGGCTGATCGCCACCGATCTGGACGGCACCCTGCTGCGCGACGACAAGTCCGTGTCGCCGCGCACCGTCGCCGCCCTCGCCGCGGCCGAGGAGGCCGGGATCGAGGTCTTCTTCGTCACCGGACGCCCGGCCCGCTGGATGAGCGTCGTCAGCGGCCATGTCCACGGGCACGGCCTGGCGATCTGCGCCAACGGCGCGGCCGTGGTCGATCTGCACGCGGGCGGAAAGGTGCTGAAGGTCCAGGCCCTGGAGCGGGAGACCGCCCTCGGCGTCGTCCACGCCCTGCGGGAGGCCACCCCCGGCGTCTCCTTCGGCGTCGAGACGACCGCGGGCTTCCACCACGAGCCGACCTACCCGCCGCTGCACGGCTTCGCCCCCGGCACCATCGTCTCGGTCGCCGAGAAGCTGCTGGAGGAGGAGCGCCCCGGCTCCGGAGCCCCGGTGCTCAAGCTCCTCGCCCACCACGGGGAGCTGGACCCCGACGCCTTCCTCACCCGGGCCAGGGCCGCCGCGGGCCCGCTCGCCGAGATCACCCGCTCCAGCCCGTGGGCACTGCTGGAGATCAGCGGCCCGGGTGTGAGCAAGGCCGCCACCCTGGCGCTCTGCTGCGCCGAGCGCGGCATCTCCGCCGCCGAGGTCGTCGCCTTCGGCGACATGCCCAACGACGTGGAGATGCTCACCTGGGCGGGCACCTCCTACGCGATGGGCAACGCCCACCCCGATGTGCTCGCCGCCGCCTCCGGCCGGACCGTCGCCAACAACGAGGACGGCGTCGCGGTCGTCATCGAGCAGATCCTGCGGGACCTCCCGCCGAAGAACGCCTGAGCCGACCGGCGCGGGCCGCCGTCCCGGCGGCGGCCACCGCCGGAACGGCTACCTCGGCGCCTCCCAGCTGACCGTCGTCCCCTGCCCGCCCTCGCCGATCCCCGGGCCGCAGACGCTCGAACCGCCGAGCGACTCGGCCCGCCGGGCGAGATTCCGCAGCCCGCTGCGCCGCCCGCCGGCCGGGATGCCCACCCCGTCGTCGGCGACCGTCAGCCGCACTCCGCCGGAGCCGTCGGGAAGCGTGACGGTGGCGTCCACCACCACCTCGATCCGGGACGCGTCCGCGTGCCGGAAGGCGTTGGACAGCGCCTCCCGCAGCGCCGCGATCAGATTCTTGCCGGTCAGCTCGCCGACGGTGGAGTCCACCGGCCCCACAAAGCGGTGCCCGGGCCGGAAGCCGAGCGGCACGGCCGCCATATTGATCTCCCGCAGTACGCGGGTGCGCAGCCCGGACGGGGCCTCCGCCGGGCCCTGCTGGAGCGCGAAGATCGCCGTACGGATCTCCTGGATGGTCACATCCAGCTCGTCGACCGCCTTGCCGACACCGTCCTGGACGGCGGGCACCACCGATTTGCGCTGAGCGCCCTCCAGCATCATCCCGGTGGCGAACAGCCGCTGGATCACCAGGTCGTGCAGATCGCGGGCGATCCGGTCACGGTCCTCGTACACCGCGAGCCGCTCCCGGTCGCGCTGCGCCTCCGCCATGATCAGCGCCAGCGCGGCCTGGGAGGCGAACTGGGTGGCGAGGGTCCGCTCGGCCTCGCTGAACTGGCGCGCGCCGTGCCGCCGGGGGGTGACGAGCGCGCCGAGCACCCGCCCGCCGCTGTGCAGCGGCAGCATCATGCTCGGCCCGTACCGCTCGGACAGGCCGGTGGCCACGCGCGGATCGGCGGACGCGTCCGTGATGAAGACCGGCTCCCCGGCCAGCAGCGAGGCGGCCACCGGGCTCTGTGCCGGGAGGACCATCCCCAGCAGGGCGGTCACCGGCTGGTCGGAGGCGACGGCGGCGATCTCCAGACCGCCTTCGCCCGCGGGCAGCATCACGATCCCGGCGTCGGCGTCGGCGAGCCGGCGGGCCTGCTCGGCGACGACGGACAGGGCTTCGTCGGCGTCCTGCCCGGAGAGCAGCGCGGTGGTGACGGCGACCGATCCGTCGATCCAGCGCTCCCGCTGGCGGGCGGCCTCGTAGAGGCGGGCGTTGCCGATGGCGATGCCCGCCTCGGTGGCGAGGACGCGCACCATGTGGAGGTCGTAGTCGTTGAACTCGCCCCCGCCGTTCTTCTCCGCCAGATAGAGATTGCCGAAGATCTCGCCCTGGACCCGGATGGGGACCCCGAGGAAGGTCCGCATCGCCGGATGCCCCGGGGGGAATCCGGCGAAGCGCGGATCCGAGGTGAGATCGGCCAGCCGCACCGGGGCCGGGTCGTGGATCAGCGCGCCGAGCAGCCCCCGGTGGCCGTCCGGTCTGCGCCCGATCAGCCGGGCCGTCTCCTCGCCGACCCCGTGGGTCACGAAGTCGGAGAGCCCGTCGCCCTCCTCGTCCACGACGCCGATCGCGGCATAGCGGGCATCGGCGAGTTCGGCGGCGGTCTCGCAGATCCGGTCGAGGGTGGAGTGGAGTTCCAGACCGGTTCCGACGGAGCGCATGGCCTCCAGCAGCTGCGGCACCCGGGCGGTGAGTTCGGTGGACAGGCCCTGAAGGCTGCGCGTCGCCGCCGTCGCGGCATCGAGCGGGTCCTTGCCGCCGGCGGCTGCCGCCGGCGGCGACGGCACCCTCGGTCCCTGCGCGTCCTTCGGTTCGGGCACGGTCATGCTCTTGAGAGTAGTAATTCCCTTTTGGGGAGGAAAGTCGACTGCTGGCCACGGGGATGGCGCACCGTTGACCTACCGGTCCGGCCGCCGGAGAACGCCCGTGCCCCCGGCGGCCGGACCGGCTCAGCCGACGGGCGCCGTGAGCCGTTCCCCGAGGAGATCGGCGGCCCGCTCCCGCTCGGCCATCCGCCGCAGCGGCCCCGGCGTCCCGGTCAGCTCCGCGTAGGAGCCGCGCTGCACGATCCGGCCCTCCTCCAGTACGAGGATCTCGTCCACCGCGTCGAGTCCGTGCAGCCGGTGGGTGATCAGTACGGTGGCGCTGCCGCGTGCGGTGCGGCTCTCGGTGGCCGCGAGCAGATCGGCCGTCAGCGCGTCGGCGGTCGCGAGGTCGAGATGCTCGGCGGGCTCGTCGAGCACCAGCACCGGGAAGTCCGCGAGCAGCGCGCGGGCCAGGGCGAGACGCTGCCGCTGGCCGCCGGAGAGCTGTGCGCCGTGCTCGCCGACCAGGGTGTCGAGCCCCTCGGGCAGCTCGTCGACCCACTCCAGCAGCCGGGCGTCGGCGAGCGCCCGCCGCAGTTCGTCCTCCGTCGCCTCCGGGCGGGCGAGCCTGAGGTTCTCCCGTACGGAGCTGTCGAAGAGATGGGCGTCCTGGGCGCAGAGGCCGACGAGACCGCGGACCTCGTCGCCGTCGAGCGCCGCCGCGACCGTGCCGCCCAGGGTGTAGGAGCCCTCCCGGGCGTCCAGGAAGCGGAGCAGCACCTGGGCGAGGGTGGTCTTGCCGGAGCCGGACGTCCCGACGACGGCGACCCGGCTGCCGGCCCCGAGTGTGAGGTCCACTCCGGCGAGCGCCTCGCGTTCCGCTCCCGGGTACCGGGCCCGCAGTCCGCGCACCCGCAGCGGGAACGCGCTCGCGGGCGGGGCTGCCGGGTGCGCGGGCTCGTGCACGGGGACGGGCGCGTCGAGCACCTCGTACACCCGCTCGGCGCTCCGCTTGACCCGCTGCCGGTACTGGACGGCCAGCGGCAGCGCGTTGACCGCTTCGAAGGCGGCGAGGGGGGTGAGGACCACGACCGCGAGGAGCAGCCCTTCGAGCCGGCCGTCGGCCACCGCGCGCACTCCCGCGAGGGCGGCGAAGACGACGGTGAGTCCGCAGGCGAGGGCGGTGAGCCCGCTGCCGAGCGCGGTGGCCGCCGCCGTCCGTGAGGCGATCCGGGTCAGCCGGCGGTCGGCCTCCCGAGCGCCGTCGAGGCGGCCGGGCAGCGCTCCGGCGACGGTGAGTTCGGCCGTGCCGCGCAGCAGGTCGACCAGCCGGGTGGCGAGCGCTCCCCGGGCCGGGGCCAGCCGGCGCTCGGCGCGGCGCGCCACCGCCCCGCTGAGCAGCGGCACGAGCAGGCCCGCCGCGAGCAGGCCGAGGGCGAGCACCGCTCCGGCCTCGGGCAGCAGCCAGGCGGTGAAGCCGACGGACGCGACGCCCACGGCGGCGGCCGCGCCGACGGGCAGCAGCCAGCGGAGCCAGTAGTCCTGGAGGGCGTCCACATCCATGACGAGCCGGGAGAGGAGGTCTCCGCGCCTGCTGCGCCGGAGCCCGGCGGGGGCGATGCGCTCCAGCCGGCCGTAGACCGCGACCCTGAGTTCGGCGAGCATCCGCAGCACGGCGTCGTGGGAGACCAGCCGTTCGGCGTAGCGGAAGACGGCCCGGCCGATGCCGAAGGCGCGGGTCGCCGTCACGGCCATCATCAGATAGAGGACGGGAGGCTGTTCGGAGGCGCGGGAGATGAGATAGCCGGAGACGGCCATGAGTCCCACGGCGGATCCCAGGGCGAGGCCGCCGAGCAGCAGTCCGAGCAGGAATCGGCCCCGCTGCCTCTCGGCGGCGTTCCGCACCCGGGTGAGCGCGGGGACGGTGGTCCCGGCCGCTCCGGTGAACGCGTACCGCTTCTCTTCCTCAAGCTCGGGCTCGGGCTCGGCGAACAGGGGCAGCGGCATGGGCCGGACGTCCGGTCCGGGCGGCGCGGCGGCCGTGCGGGCGGGCTCCGGTCCCGGTTCCGGTTCGGTGCGGGCACGGCGGGTGAGGGTGACGACCCGGTCGGCCGCGGCGAGCAGGGCCGGCCGGTGGACCACCAGGAGTACGGTCCGGCCGGCCGTCAGCCGTCCGACCGCCTCGACGAGACCGGCCTCGGTCTCCCCGTCCAGTGCGGCCGTCGGCTCGTCGAGCAGCAGCAGCGGGCGGTCCGCGAGGAAGGCCCTGGCCAGCGCGAGCCGCTGGCGCTGGCCGGCGGAGAGCCCCGCGCCGTCCTCGCCGAGCGTGGTGTCCGCGCCCCGGGGGAGCGCGGTGACGAAGTCGTACGCCCCGGCTTCCCGGAGTGCGTTCCGCACGGCTTCGTCGTCGGCGTCGGGGCGGGCCAGCCGTACGTTCTCGGCGATCGTCCCGGCGAACAGATACGGCCGCTGGGGCACCCAGGCGATCTGCTCGCGCCAGTGGTGGAGATCGAGGTCGGCGAGGTCGGTCCCGCCGATCCGCACCCGGCCCCCGGCCGGTTCGGTGAAGCCGAGGACCACGTCGAGCAGGGTGGACTTGCCGACTCCGCTCGGGCCGACCAGGGCGACGGTCTCGCCCGGCTCCACGGTCAGCGAGGCGGCGTCCAGCGAGGGTTCGCCGCGTCCGGGGTGGCGGACGGTGACCGAGTCGAGTTCCAGGCGCGGCTGGAAGGGGGCCTCACGGGTGCCGCCCTCGCGCGGCTTCGTCTCCAGGACGGTGAAGATCTCCTCGGCGGCCGAGAGCCCTTCGGCGGCCGCGTGGTACTGCGTGCCCACCATCCGGATGGGCAGATACGCCTCGGGGGCCAGGATCAGGATGACCAGACCGGTGTAGAGGTCCATGTCGCCGTGGACCAGCCGCATGCCGATGGTGACGGCCACCAGGGCGACGGAGAGGGTGGAGAGGAGTTCCAGGGCGAAGGAGGAGATGAAGGCGATCCGCAGCGTGCGCATGGTGGCCCGCCGGTACTCCGAGGTGATGGAGCGGATCGAGTCGGCCTGGGCCTTGGCCCGGCCGAAGACCTTGAGGGTGGGCAGTCCGGAGACGACGTCCAGGAAGTGTCCCGAGAGCCGGGAGAGCAGCCGCCACTGGCGGTCCATCCGGTTCTGGGTGGCCCAGCCGATGAGCACCATGAAGACGGGGATCAGCGGCAGGGTGACCACGATGATGGCGGCCGAGACCCAGTCCTCGGTGACGATCCGGGCGAGCACCGCCACCGGCACCACCACCGCGAGGCCCAGCTGCGGCAGATAGCGCGAGAAGTAGTCGTCCAGGGCGTCGATGCCACGGGTGGCGAGCGCGACCAGCGATCCGGTCCGCTGCCGGCTCAGGTACCCCGGGCCGAGTTCCACGGCACGGGCCAGCAGCCGTTCCCTCAGCTCGGACTTGACGGCCGCGCCGGCCCGGTGGGCGGCGAGTTCGGTGAGCCAGGAGACCGCCGCCCGGCCGACCGCGACCGCCGCCAGCAGTATCAGCGGGGTCGTCAGCTCGGAGGCGGTGAGGTCCTTCTCGAAGGCCCCCACCACCGTTTCGGCGATGAGCATCGCCTGGGCGACGACCAGCGCCGCCCCGAGGAGCCCGAGCAGCACCACCGCGAGCAGGAAGCCACGGGTGGCCCGGGCGTACCGGAGCAGACGCGGGTCGATCGGTTTCACGTGAAACATCCCCTGCTAGTGGGCGTCGGCGATGTGCTGGGTGCCGATCCGCTTGCGGAAGACCCAGTACGTCCAGCCCTGGTAGAGCAGCACGACCGGGGTGGCGATACCGGCGCACCAGGTCATGATCTTGAGTGTGTACGGGGTGGACGAGGCGTTGGTGACCGTGAGGTTCCAGGCGTCGTTGAGCGAGGACGGCATGACGTTCGGGAAGAGCGTCAGGAAGAGCATCGAGACGGCGGCCACGATGGTCACCCCGGAGAGGGCGAAGGACCAGCCCTCGCGCCCCGCCTGGTTCGCGATGATCGCCGCCACGAGTGCCGCCACCGCGACGGCCATCGCGATGAGGCTGGCGCCGTCGCCGCGCGTGGCCTGGGTCCAGAGCAGGAAGCCGAGCGCCAGGACGGCGGTGAGGAGTCCCAGCTTCAGGGCCAGCGCGCGGGCCCGGACGCGGATGTCCCCCACCGTCTTCAGCGCGACGAAGACCGTGCCGTGGAAGGTGAAGAGCGTCAGCGTGACCAGTCCGCCGAGGAGCGAGTAGGCGTTGAGGAGGTCGAGGACATTGCCGACGTACTCCTTCTGCGCGTCGATCTTCACGCCCCGGACGATGTTGCCGAAGGCCACTCCCCAGAGGAAGGCCGGCAGCAGCGAGGTCCAGAAGATCGCGTGCTCCCAGTTGGTCTGCCATCTGTCGTCGGGGCGCTTGTGGCGGTACTCGAAGGAGACTCCGCGCACGATCAGACAGAAGAGGATGAGCAGCAGCGGGAGGTAGAAGCCGGAGAAGAGGGTGGCGTACCAGTCGGGGAAGGCCGCGAAGGTCGCACCGCCCGCGGAGAGCAGCCACACCTCGTTGCCGTCCCAGACGGGCCCGATGGTGTTGATCAGTACCCGCCGTTCCTTCCGGTTCCGGGCGAGCAGTTTGGTCAGGACGCCCACCCCGAAGTCAAAGCCTTCGAGGAAGAAATAGCCGATCCACAGGACGGCGATCAGGACGAACCAGACGTCGTGGAGTTCCATGACTCAGCAGCTCCTCAGGGCCTCAGTACGAGAAGGCCATCGGGCGGTCGGCGTCACGGTCGTCGCCGCCGATCTTGGTGGGCGGGTTGAGGTCTGCCTCGGTCAGCTCGGGCGGCCCCGCCTTCGCGTACTTGACCATCAGCTTGAACTCGATCACGGCGAGCACCGCGTAGAGCGTGGTGAAGATGATCATCGAGGTGAGGACCTCGCCCTGGGAGACCCCGGGGGAGACCGCGTCCTTGGTGCGGAGCACTCCGTACACGACCCAGGGCTGACGGCCCATCTCGGTGAAGATCCAGCCCCAGGAGGTGGCGATCAGCGGGAAGGTCATGGTCCACAGCGCGACGATCCAGTACCACCTGGAGAAGCGGGGTCCCAGCGGCTGCTTGCGGAAGAGCACCAGATGCGGCACCTCGTCCTCGCCGGTCCGCAGGGCCTGGGGCAGCAGGAACCTCTTGCGGGTGAGCCAAAGGCCGAGGACTCCGACGGCGACGGAGGCCATGCCGAAGCCGATCATCCAGCGGAAGCCCCAGTAGGCGACTGGGATATTGGGCCGGTAGTCGCCGGGGCCGTACTTCTCCTGCTCGGCCTTGTTGACGTCGTTGATGCCCGGGACGTACGACTCGAAGTCACCCTTGGCCAGGAAGGACAGCAGGCCCGGGATCTCTATGGCGACCTTGTTGTGGCCCTCGTCGACATCGCCGTAGGCGAAGATCGAGAAGGGGGCCGGGGCCTCGCCGTCCCACAGCGCCTCGGCGGCGGCCATCTTCATCGGCTGCTGCCGGTACATGACCTTGCCGAGCACATCGCCGCTGATGGCGGTGAAGAGTCCGGCCGTGATCAGGGTGACCAGGCCGAGCCGCAGCGAGGTGCGCATCACCGGGATGTGCTTCTTGCGCGCCAGGTGGTAGGCGGCGATGCCGACCATGAACGCGCCGCCGACGAGGAAGGCCGCGGTGATGGTGTGGAAGAACTGGGAGAGCGCGGTGTCCTGGGTGAGGACCTTCCAGAAGTCGGTCAGCTCGGCCCGGCCGCGTTCCTCGTTGATGCGGTATCCGACGGGGTGCTGCATCCAGGAGTTGGCCGCCAGGATGAAGTAGGCGGACAGGATGGTGCCGATGGAGACCATCCAGATGCAGGCCAGATGGATCCGCTTCGGCAGCTTGTCCCAGCCGAAGATCCACAGCCCGATGAAGGTCGACTCGAAGAAGAACGCGATCAGCGCTTCGAAGGCGAGCGGGGCCCCGAAGATGTCGCCGACGAACCGGGAGTAGTCGGACCAGTTCATACCGAACTGGAACTCCTGCACAATTCCCGTGACAACGCCCATGGCGATGTTGATCAGGAAGAGCTTGCCCCAGAACTTGGTGGCCTTGAGGTACTTCTGCTTCTCCGTGCGGACCCAGGCGGTCTGGAGCCCCGCCGTGAGGGCGGCGAGGGAGATCGTGAGGGGGACGAAGAGGAAGTGGTAGACGGTGGTGATGCCGAACTGCCAGCGCGCCAAGGTTTCCGGCGCCAAAGCCAAGTCCACGTCGTCATCTCCTTACATCGACGAGGTCGATCGGCAGTTTGCCTGAATAATCCCAGCGATCGCGGGATGAACAGGACACGCTTGTGAACGCGTTCACATTCACAAGCAATTATGGCTCATACGAAAACCACACCTATGACCGGGGGGTGCCCTTCGGGCGGATCCGGGTGGATCGGGGCCGGAGGCCGGCGATCTCCCCCGTGGCGGCACAGCGCGCAGGGCCCGGACCTGAGTACGGTCCGGGCCCTGCGCGAAGAGAAGAGGCCGCCCCCGTGACGCCGGGGCGCGAGCGGCGCCGAGGCGCTACTGGATCTTGGCGCGGAAGGCTTCGGCGGTGCGCAGGAAGAGGTCGTTGGCCTCCTCCTCGCCGATGGTGATCCGCACGCCCTCCCCCGGGAACGGCCGGACCGTCACCCCGGCCGCCTCACAGGCAGCCGCGAAGTCGGCCGTCCGCCCGCCCAGCCGGAGCCAGACGAAGTTCGCCTGGGTCTCGGGCACGGTCCAGCCCTGCTTGACCAGGCCCTCGTACACCCGGCCCCGCTCGGCGACCAGCGAGCCGACCCGGCCCAGCAGCTCGTCCTCGGCCCGCAGCGAGGCGACCGCCGCGTCCTGCGCGAGCTGGGACACCCCGAAGGGCACCGCGGTCTTGCGCAGCGCGGCGGCCACCGGCTCGTGCGCGACCGCGAAGCCGACCCTCAGCCCCGCCAGCCCGTACGCCTTGGAGAAGGTGCGGAGCACGGCCACATTGGGGCGGTCCCGGTAGATCGCCACACCGTCCGGCACCTCGGGGTCGCGGATGAACTCCCGGTACGCCTCGTCCAGCACCACGAGCACGTCGGAGGGCACCCGGTCGAGGAACCGCTCCAGCTCGGCCCGGCGCACCACGGTGCCGGTGGGGTTGTTGGGGTTGCAGACGAAGATCAGCCGGGTCCGGTCGGTGATCGCGCCGGCCATCGCGTCGAGATCGTGCACATCGCCCGGGGTCAGCGGCACCTCCACCGGCCGGGCGCCGCTGATCCGGGTGATGATCGGGTACGCCTCGAAGGAGCGCCAGGCGTACACGACCTCGTCGCCCGGGCCGGAGGTGGCCTGCACCAGCGACTGGGCGACGCCCACCGAACCCGTGCCGGTGGCCAGATGCTCCAGGGGCACGTCGAAACGGTTCGCCAGCTCATTCACCAGACCGGTACAGGCCAGGTCCGGATAGCGGTTGAAGGAGCCGGCCGCGGCGATCGCGCTCTCCATCACCCCGGGCAGCGGCGGATAGGGGTTCTCGTTGGACGACAGCTTGTACGCGACCGTGCCGCCGGCGGCTGCGGGCCTGCCCGGCTTGTAGGTGGGGATGCCGTCCAGCTCGGCTCGCAGCTTGGGGCTCGTCTCGCTCACCGCAGGTCCTCCTCGACCGTCCGTGCACCACGGAACCAGTACTTCTGATCAGCACATCGAATCAGCACACATCGCATCGGTTCAATGGAACCGGCGCACCGCGGGAGCGCCCCGGGACCATTACTACTCACCTTATGAGGATTCCCGCGAAGTGCGTACGGGTGGATCCGGAAAGGATGGGGGAGCGCTCGAATCCATGGCGCGCGCCGGTGGCTCACTCCGTGGCGCGCATCCCCCGTAGAGGTGAGTTGAGACCTCTTCGAAACATCGATCAATCGGTCGACCGGGGTGCCAAGACACCCTATTCATTAGAGATGTAACGATCAACTCCTTTAAATTGCAAGGCAGTTGATGGGTTATGATCATGCAGAAACGTGCCTGTCAACGAGTGCATATGCGACCGGCCCAATCGTCCGCGCGAGCCCTACTATCGGCTCGCCATGACAGCAGCAGGGAAGCACCAGGTGAGCCGGACGGACACATCCCGCCGGGGCAGCCGGCAAGGTCGGGCGGGCATCCGAGACGTCGCCGCCGCAGCCGGTGTCTCCATCACGACTGTCTCCGACGCGCTCAACGGGAAGGGCCGGCTCCCGGACGCCACTCGCCGGCATGTCCGCGAGGTCGCCGAGCGGCTGGGCTATCGCCCGTCCGCCGCGGCCCGCACACTCCGTACCGGAAAGTCGGGGCTCATCGGCCTGACCGTGACGACGTACGGGGATGAACCTTTCACCTTCACGGAGTTCGCCTACTTCGCCGAAATGGCGAGGGCCGCGACCTCGGCCGCGCTCGCCCGCGGCTACGCGCTGGTGATCCTCCCCGCCACCTCCCGTCACGACGTCTGGTCGAATGTCGCCCTCGACGGCACGGTCGTCATCGATCCCTCCGACCACGACCCGGTCGTGACCGAACTCGTCCGGCAGGGGCTGCCCGTCGTCTCCGACGGCCGCCCGGCGGGCACCCTCCCGGTCACCGCCTGGGTCGACAACGACCACGAAGCCGCCGTACTCGATCTGCTCGACCATCTCGCCGACGCCGGGGCCCGCAGAATCGGGCTGCTCACCGGCACCACCACCGACACCTATACGCGACTCTCCACCACCGCGTATCTCCGCTGGTGCGAACGGGTGGGCCAGGACCCGGTCTATGAGTCCTACCCCGCCCACGACCCCTGCGCGGGGGCCGTGGCCGCCGACCGGCTGCTCGCCCGCCCGGACCGGCCCGACGCCGTCTACGGGCTCTTCGACCCCAACGGCACCGATCTCCTCGCCGCCGCCCGGAGGTACGGTCTGCGCGTCCCGGAGGACCTGCTGCTCGTCTGCTGCAGCGAGTCCACGGTGTACGCGGCGACCGAACCGCCCATCACCACGCTCTCGCTCAAACCGCGCAGAATCGGCACGGCCGTCGTCCAGCTCCTCATCGACGCGATCGAGGGAATCGACGAGGGGCGTCCGGTCGAGCAGGTGATACCGACCGAGCTGATCATCAGGACCTCCTCACAGCGCCGCTCGCCCCGGACCACGGTGAGCGCGCCTCGTTCTCCCGCACCCGACTAGACCCCCTTATTCAGGACGAATCAGCCGACGCATCAGGGGTACCGACGGATTCACCACCCCTGGTGCGTCACAGAGCGCGGACCTCATTCCTATGATGGGCGCACGACACCGCGGACCACCCCGACCAGGCTGGGCCGAGAGGTGAACGGCGGCGCGACGGTGGTGGAGGGGTCGATGACTCAGGGGGCCGGTCAGGGACCCGTGGTGCGGACGGCGACATTGCGCGATTTCCGCGTTCCGCCGTACGCGCAAGTACCCGTGCGGTCGCAGACGCCCGAGGGACAGGAACAGCCCCAGCCTCCCCAGGCACCGCCTCAACCTCCTCAGGCACCGCCCCAGCCCCACAGCCCCCAGCTGCCTCCGCCGCCGGAGGTGCCGCCGGTGCCATCGATCCCGCCGGTTCCCCAGACGCCCCCGCCGCCGGCCCAGCCCCCGGCACCCTCCCACTTCTCCCACCCGGGCGACGCCGTGCCGGAGGGAGAGTTCCCCGACGGCTACACCCCCACCGAGCGCGACCTGCCGGTGATCAGCCGCGGCGACGTCCCCCGGGCGCACACCGCCCCCGAGGGATCCCCGGTCCCGGACGGCCTCGGTCCGCTCTATGTCGTCGGCGATGTCCACGGATATCTGGACGAGCTGTTCGCCGCCCTCGCCGCACAGGGCCTCATCGACGCCGACGGCCGCTGGGCCGCCGGAAACGCGCGCCTCTGGTTCCTCGGCGACTTCACCGACCGGGGCCCCGACGGCATCGGCGTCATCGACCTGGTGATGCGGCTCTCCGCCGAGGCCGCCGCCGCCGGCGGCTACTGCAAGGCCCTGATGGGCAACCACGAACTCCTGCTGCTGGGGGCCAAACGGTTCTCCGACACCCCGGTCAACTCCGGGGCCGGGACCGCCACCTTCCAGGCCGCCTGGCTGCTCAACGGCGGCCAGAAGAACGACATGGACCGTCTCCAGGACGTCCACCTCCAGTGGATGGCCCGACTCGACGCGGTGGTCGAGGAGGACGGACATCTGCTGCTCCACTCCGACACCACGGCGTATCTGGAGTACGGATCGACCATCGAGGACGTCAATGAGACCGTCCACGAGATCCTCACCCGCAATGACGCCGACGAGTGCTGGGACCTCTTCCGCAAGCTGACCAAACGCTTCGCCTTCCGCGACGAGGCCGGCCCGCAGGCGGTGCGCGAGCTGCTCTCCACCTACGGCGGCAGCCGCGTCGTCCACGGCCACAGCCCCATCCCCTATCTGCTGGGAGAGGTCGGCACCGAGGACGGCGAGGACGGCGACCGTCCCGTGGTCGAAGGGCCGCATGTGTACGCGGACGGTCTGGCGATCGCCATGGACGGCGGTGTGACCATGGCCGGCAAGCTCCTGGTCGTACGGCTGCCGCTGCCCAACTGACCGAAGCCGGGCACCCTTTTACCGAAATCCCCTGTCACTGTCCGCCATCGCGGCTTTACCATCGGCTTATCCGTAGCAGTCTCTCCCCCGCCGAAGCCCGTTCGCCCGGTCGTGTCCGGGCGGGTCCGGTGCCGCGGGGAACCGGGGAACCGGGGGATGCGCATGAGAAGTGCTCCGCACCTGCTGACCGAGGACCGAGCCGAGTTCGAGCGCCTGCTCGACGAAGTGCTGCGTACCGCCCATGACCGTCCGGACCTCAGCGCCGTGGGGCAGCGGCTGAACGCCACACAGCTGCGCACCATGGCGCTCAACGCCACGGCGGTCATCGCCGGGGCCGCCGCCGCCGAGTACGAGCACTACACCCGGATCCGCGAGGAGACCCGCCCGCACCCGGCCCGCGCCGACGGCGAGGCGGCGAGCACCGGGAGGGCCGCAAGCGCCGGGAGCACCGCGAGTTCCGCGAGTTCCGCGAGCGAGGACGGCGGCGAGCCGGACCGGGAGAGCGGCGTCGGCCTCACGGCCGTGATCACCGTGCTGGCCCCGGTGCTGGCCGGGCTCGCGGCCCTGATGTTCCTGCTGATCGGCCATCTTCTGAGGATGCTCGACCCTCCCCCGGCACTGGCGACGCCGCTGATCACCACGGGCTGGGTCTTCGCCGCGCTCACGGCGGCGGCCATCCTGTTCGCCACGATGGCCCTGCTCCGTACCGCCCTGCGGAATTCCGCGACCCAGGTGGAGGCCGAGGAGATCTCGAAGGAGATCCCCGAGGAGGTCACCCGCGCCAAGGACGCCTGGCGGCACGCGCTGCTGGAGCGGGGCATCCTGCCGTTCCTGCGGGCCGCGCTGTCCGATCCCGGCATCGATCCGATGTCTCTGGAGCTGCCGAACCCCACGAGCCGGCCCCCGGCGGCCGACGGGCCGGGCGAGGGCCCACCGGCCGGGCACCGGACGGCGTTCACCAGCCCGGACCTCACCAGCCCGGACCTCACCGGCCCGGAGCCTGACCGACCCGACCTCCGAGGTCCCGAGCCCCGGAGGCCCGAGCCCCGGCCGGAGTGAGACACCGGCCGGAGGGCCCGGCCGGGCTCACTCGGCGAGCGGCAGATACACCCGGTTGCCGGCGGCGGCGAACTCCTTGGACTTCTCGTTCATGCCGTCCTCGATCTCCTGCTGCGACCCGCCGTGCTGCCGCCTGATGTCCTGGGAGATCTTCATGCTGCAGAACTTCGGGCCGCACATCGAGCAGAAGTGCGCGGTCTTCGCCGGCTCGGCCGGCAGCGTCTCGTCGTGGAACTCCCGTGCCGTGTCCGGGTCGAGGGCCAGATTGAACTGGTCCTCCCACCGGAACTCGAACCGCGCGTCGGACAGCGCGTCGTCCCACTCCTGGGCGCCCGGGTGCCCCTTGGCGAGATCGGCGGCATGAGCGGCGATCTTGTAGGTGATCACGCCCGTCTTCACATCGTCGCGGTTCGGCAGGCCCAGGTGCTCCTTGGGCGTGACGTAGCAGAGCATCGCGGTGCCCCACCAGGCGATCATTGCCGCCCCGATGCCGGAGGTGATGTGGTCGTACGCGGGGGCCACATCCGTGGTGAGCGGGCCGAGCGTGTAGAAGGGAGCCTCCTCGCAGATCTCCTGCTGGAGGTCGATGTTCTCCTTGATCTTGTGCATCGGGACATGCCCGGGGCCCTCGATCATCGTCTGCACCTGAAAACTCTTGGCGATCCGGTTGAGTTCCCCGAGCGTGTTCAACTCGGCGAACTGCGCCTCGTCGTTGGCGTCCGCGATCGAGCCGGGGCGCAGACCGTCACCGAGCGAGTAGGTCACGTCGTACGCGGCGAGGATCTCGCACAGCTCCTCGAAGTTCTCGTAGAGGAAGGACTCCTTGTGGTGCGCGAGGCACCACGCCGCCATGATCGACCCGCCGCGCGAGACGATGCCGGTCTTACGGCGCGCGGTCAGCGGAACGTACCGCAGCAGCACCCCCGCGTGGACCGTCATGTAGTCGACGCCCTGCTCGGCCTGCTCGATCACGGTGTCCTTGTAGACCTCCCAGTTCAGCTCCTCGGCCTTGCCGTCGACCTTCTCCAGCGCCTGGTAGAGCGGGACGGTGCCGATCGGAACGGGGGAGTTGCGCAGCACCCACTCACGGGTGGTGTGGATATTGCGGCCGGTCGAGAGGTCCATGACCGTGTCCGCTCCCCAGCGGGTCGCCCAGGTCATCTTCTCGACCTCCTCCTCGATGGAGGAGGTGACCGCCGAGTTGCCGATGTTGGCGTTGACCTTCACCAGGAACCGCTTGCCGATGATCATCGGCTCGATCTCCGGGTGGTTCACATTGGCCGGCAGCACCGCCCGGCCCGCCGCGATCTCCTCGCGGACGACCTCGGGGGAGACGTTCTCCCGGATGGCCACGTACTCCATCTCGGGAGTGATCTCACCGCGCCGGGCGTACGCCAGTTGGGTCACCGGGCGGCCCTCGCGCCCCCGGCGGGGCTGACGCGGACGGCCCGGGAAGACCGCGTCGAGGTTCTTGAGCCCGCCGCGCGGCGAGGTGTGCTTGATGCCGTCGTCCTCGGGGCGGACGGGGCGGCCCGTGTACTCCTCGGTGTCGCCCCGGCCGATGATCCAGTTCTCCCGCAGCGGCGCGAGGCCGCGGCGTACATCGGTCTCGATGCCGGGGTCGGTGTACGGGCCGGATGTGTCATACAGCGTCACATCCGCGCCATTGGTGAGGTGCACCTGTCGGACCGGCACCCGGAGGTCGGGGCGGGAGCCCTCGACGTATCCCTTGTGCCAGCCCGGCTTGCGCTCGCCGTGGCCGGTGGCCTGGTCGACGGCAGGCGTGCGTGCATCCTGAACGGTCATGAGACCTACTCCCTACGCCGGCATTACCCGGTAACAGGTTCGGCGGTCGACGCAGCGATTTCCGCAGCCCGCGCGCTGGCTTTGGCCAGTCGGCTCGTACGGAGTTCAGCGCCCTCTCAGCCCGGTGCTCCGAGCTCCCGCGTGTGCAAAGGTGACACCACGCTAGCGTCATTTCTGGCGTGCTGAACAGAGGCCCCCCTCCGTTCTTGCGATGATCGACCGGTGACCTCTTCGCCGCCCGACCCTCAGCACAGCCAATCGCACGGCCACTCGCACAGCCACAGCCACAGCCACAGCCACGGTCCGGCCGTTCCCGTCTCCCGGCATCTGCGCAGGGTGATCGCCGCGGTGCTGATCCCTTTCGCGACCGCCGTCGTCGTGGGGCTTCTGGTGCTCTGGCCCGGCTCGGCCCCCGGCCACGAGCGCACCGGCGTCGGCTTCGACCGGCAGACCGAGGAGGCCACGGTCACCCGGGTCGACAAGGTCGACTGCAAGGAGGTGAACGCCGCCCAGGTGCCGCCGACCGGGGACACCAGCACGCCCCAGGGGCGGGAGGCGGTCAAGGCCCGGCAGGGCGAATGCGGCAAGGCCGAGATCAAGGTCACTTCCGGGAAGAACGCGGGCCGCGTCTTCACCGAGATCGTCCAGCCCGACGCCTCACGGCAGTTGAAGCAGGGGCAGGAGGTGGTGGTGGCGTTCGCGCCCGACGCGCCCCGTGAACTCCAGTACGCGGTGATCGATGTCGACCGTACGATCCCGATGGCGCTGCTGGCCGGCATCTTCGCGCTCTCGGTGGTGCTGGTCGGGCGGATGCGCGGAGTGATGGCGCTGATCGCGCTGATCGCTTCGTTCGCCGTACTGACCCTGTTCATCCTGCCCGCGATCCTGGAGGGCTCCAATCCGCTGATCGTCGCGGTGGTCGGATCGAGCGCGATCATGCTGATCGCGCTCTACACCTGCCACGGACTGACCGCGCGGACCTCGGTGGCGGTCCTGGGCACCCTGGTCTCCCTGATGCTGATCGGGCTGCTGGGATCGGTCTTCATCGGCTGGGCGGTGCTGTCGGGGAACACCGATGACAACACCGGTCTGATTCACGGCCTCTATCCGAACATCGACATGAGCGGCCTTCTGCTGGCCAGCATCATCATCGGTTCGCTCGGCGTGCTCGACGATGTGACGGTGACCCAGACCTCCGCCGTGTGGGAACTGCGCCAGGCCGACCCCGACATGGGCCCGAAGGAGCTGTACCGCGCGGGCATCAGAATCGGCCGGGACCATATCGCCTCGGTGGTCAACACGCTGGTGCTGGCCTACGCGGGAGCCGCGCTGCCGCTGCTTCTGCTGTTCTCGATCGCGCAGAGCAGCGTGGGGACGGTGGCCAACAGCGAGGTGGTGGCGGCGGAGATCGTACGGACCCTGGTCGGATCGATCGGTCTGGTCGCCTCGGTGCCGGTGACGACCGCGCTCGCGGCGCTGGTGGTCTCCGCCGACCGGCCCGCCGGGCGCCCCGCCGGCTCCCCGGCGGCAGCTGTGGCGGGAGCCGGGGCGGGGGGCTCGACAGGGTTCTCCGCGGGATTCTCGGCGGGGGCGGAGGGCGGAGCGCGCCAGGGCGGCCGTACGGGGCTCGGGGGCAAGGGCCGCCGGCGGAAGAAGTAGAGCCGGCTCAGCCCGCGTTCTCCTCGGCCTCCACCAGGATGCCGGTGAGCGCCCGGTCGAGATCGCCCTCGCAATCGCCGTACGAGCGCTCCTTGCCGAGCGGCACCAGCCGGTCGGTGCGGTCGAGGAAGGCCATCACCGGGGCCGCGCTCACCAGGAACAGCGCCCGGTCACCGCGCACCTGGAGCCGGATGCCGAGATCGGCCGGCCCGTCGGAGCCGGTCGGCGCGATGTGGACATCGCCCTCACCCGTGGGGCCCAGCAGTCCGTCCAGCAGCAGATCGCGACTGAAGGCCCAGGTCACAGGCGCGTCCCCGGGCAGATGGAAGGTCATCCGCACGGCGTACGGATCCTCCGTCCCGTACCGCAGCTCCACCGGGATCCGGAACGAGAGCTCCTCGGAGACAAGGAAACTCATCAGGACCTCAGCCTGGACCGACTCGCGCATCGTGTACCCCGCAGTGAAGGAAGACTGCCGAAAGACTGTCGAAAACGGCCAGGAATGATCCCCATGACCCTCTTGCCGTAATCGTGCTGTATGCGCTAGAGGACTACAAGCGGTGATATTTCAGATACTGATAGAGAGGGCGAGCGCGCCCGGCAGCGCGCCCACTCCTTTGCGTAACTGTTCGACGGCGGGCAGCAGTCGGGCCTCCTGAGAGAGGGGGAGCGAGATCGCCATCGCGGCGGCGACGGCTCCGGCTCCGGCTCCGGAACCGACCGTGACCGGGACGGCGGCGCAGACCGTGCCCAGCGCGTATTCCTGGCGCTCCACGACCGGGCCCCGGCCGACGGCGTCGAGCCGCTCCAGCAGGGTGCGCCGGTCCCGTACGGAATGGGGGGTCACCGGCCGCACCGGGTGGCGGTCGAGATGATCGCCCCTGGCCCCCGGGTCGAGCCGGCTCAGCAGGCACTGCCCGATGGCGTGCGCGTGGCCGGTCTCGCGGAAGTCCGCCCACTCCTCGACCGCCGGGGCGTAGGGGGAGTCGGCACAGCCGACCAGCTCGATCTCGCCCTCGCGGTAGAACGCGAGATAGACGGGTGCGCCGATGGCGTCCCGCCAGTGCTCCAGCGTCCTGTCGAGCCCGCCGCGACGGCTCTGCGCCGACTCGCCGAGAGCGAGCCGGCCGACCGCGCCGCCGAGCAGGAAGAGGCCCTTCTCCCGGCGCAGATAGTCCTCATGGGTCAGGGTGCGCAGCAGATGGTAGGCGGTGGGGAGCGGGATGGACGTCTCCCGGGCGAGCTGTTTGGCGGGTGCGCCCTCGGGGTGGCAGGCCACGGCCTCCAGCAGCCGCAGGGCACGCTGCACCGAGCCGATCAGGGTAGGGACGGTGGCGCTCGTACCTGTGGCCAAAGGTCACCCCCGGGCATGGTGACGGGCGACCCGCCCGCCCGCGGAGGCCGCCCCCGCGTGCCCGCCGCACGGGGTCTCCGGGGAGCTCTCCCGAGCGGGATCCCGGCGGACGCGTGAGGCGGCTTGCCACTGTAACGGCCGTCCCCCCGGATGGGTCTGGGGGTCAACAGGTGTTCCCCCGGGCGGGTTAACACTTGTACCGCCAGTGGTTACCAGTCCCCTCGCGAGTTCGAGGAAGCGGTGAACTTCCGTACGACGAAGACGAGTCCGGCGACCAGCGCGACCAGGAGGAGCACCTTGAAGAGCAGGCCGATCACAAAGCCGACCACGCTGGTGATCAGTCCGCCGAAGACGACGAGGACTATGAGGGGCACGGCGACCCACTTAACCCACCACGGCATCCCGGCGAAGATCTTCTTCATGTCCATCGCGCTACCTCTTCCTCTGTGTCCGCTTGGGTCCGCTGGTATCGGCTGAGTCCCCGAGATCTCCCTCGTGTTCCCGATGCTAGGCGGGCGGCGGGGAGAACGGGGGCCCGCGAGCCCTTGCTCTCCCCTGACCGAACCCTTAGGGAGTGACGGGGGTCCTCCTCCGCTTCAAGCCGGAGCCCGGAGCGCGGGCATCAGCTTTCCGGAGGAGAGAAGACCACCATCACCCGCAGGGCCTCGGTGACGTGGTGGAACTTGTGCGGCACCCCGGCCGGCACATAGATCACGCTGCCCCTTCCGACCTGCGTCGTCTCCAGGCCGACCGTGATGGCCGCGCGACCGCTCACCACGAGGTAGACCTCGTCCTGCTGATGCGGCCGCTGGGTGTCCAGCTCCCCCGCCTCCAGCGCGTAGAGGCCGACCGACATATTCCGCTCCCGCAGGAACTGCAGATACGCGCCGTCGTTCGCGGCCCGCTCCGCCTCCAGCTCGTCCAGCCGGAAAGCCTTCATCGTGCGTCCGCCCCTGCCGTCGTTCCGATCACGTCTGTCACGATCAGACACATGTTGAATTTCCTCGTCAAGACGCTCGCCAACGCGGGTGCGCTGGCCGTGGCCATCTGGCTGGTCGGCGGCATCACCCTCAGCGGTGAGAGCACCGCCAAGAAGGCCGGCACCCTGCTGGTCGTCGCGCTGCTCTTCGGACTGGTCAACTTCCTCGTCAAGCCTCTGCTGAAGCTGCTGACGCTGCCGCTGTTCATCCTCACGCTGGGGCTGATCACGCTGGTCGTCAACGCGCTGATGCTGCTGCTGACCTCCTGGCTCGCCGACCAGCTGGACCTCTCCTTCCACGTCGACGGCTTCTGGACCGCCGTACTGGGCGGTCTGATCATCTCGGTCGTCTCCTGGGCGCTGAACGTCGCCCTGCCCGATGGGGACTGAGCGCGTATGAGCGGCACAGAACCGATGGGAGACGGCACCCGCGCGGTACGGGCGGGGCTGCCCGAGCCGGTGAAGTACGAGCCGACCCTGCCGGGTCCCGTCTTCGCGGCCCACTTCCACCTGCCGGGCGAGCCGACCGGGCCGTACACCTACGGCCGGGACTCCAATCCGACCTGGACCCATCTGGAGCGGGCGATCGGGGAGCTGGAGGCGCCCGGCGAGGCGGTCGAGACCGTGACCTTCGCCTCCGGGATGGCCGCGATCTCCGCCGTGCTCTTCTCCCAGCTGAGGTCCGGGGACACGGTGGTGCTGCCCAGCGACGGCTATCAGGCGCTGCCGCTGGTCCGGGAGCAGCTCCAGGCGTACGGCATAGCGGTCAGAACCGCGCCGACCGGCGGCGACGCCCAGCTGTCCGTGCTCGCCGGCGCACGGCTGCTGTGGATCGAGACCCCGTCCAATCCGGGGCTCGACGTCTGCGACATACGCCGGCTCGTGGCCGCGGCGCACGCCCAGGGAGCGCTGGTCGCCGTCGACAACACTCTCGCGACCCCGATGGGGCAGCGTCCGCTGGAGCTGGGCGCGGACTTCTCGGTGGCCAGCGACACCAAGGGGATGACGGGCCACGGTGACATCCTGCTCGGGCATGTGAGCTGCCGCGACGCCGAGCGGGCCGCGGAGGTGCGGCGCTGGCGCAAGATCGTCGGGGCGATTCCCGGGCCCATGGAGGCATGGCTCGCCCATCGTTCGCTCGCCACGCTTCAGCTGCGGAGCGACCGGCAGTGCGCGAACGCGCTGGCGGTCGCCCGGGCGCTCGCCCCGCGCGAGGAGGTGACCGGTCTGCGTCACCCGGGGCTGCCGACGGATCCGTCGTACGCCCTCGCCACCCGGCAGATGCGGCGGTACGGCGGCGTGGTCTCCTTCGTCCTGCCCGACCGCGGGCACGCGGAGCGGTTCCTGGACGCGCTGCGGCTGGTGGACGACGCGACGAGCTTCGGCGGAGTGCGCTCGTCGGCGGAACGGCGCGGGCGCTGGGGCGGCGACGCGGTGCCGGAGGGCTTCATCCGCTTCTCGGCGGGCGCGGAGGACACGGCCGATCTGGTGGCGGACGTCCTGCGGGCGCTGGACGAGGCGGCCGGGCGGGCGCGTCCGCGGACGCCCTGACGGACGGTCCGAGCCTCCCCCCTCGTGGCTCGGACCGTCCCGGTTCATCCCCCCGAAGAACCGCGCGACCCAGGCTAGTTGACTCTGCGTCAGTGTCCAATCACAGTAGCGACAGCGACCTATCGACTTATTTATAGTTGTTCGGTTCGTGACCACAGTCGCAGTCGCTCGGGAGGGGCTCGGAATGGATCTGGCCCTGCTGCGCACCTTCGTCACCGTGCACCGGGCGGGATCCTTCACCCGGGCAGCGGCGCTCCTCGGACTCTCCCAGCCCACCGTGACCGGCCAGATCCGCACCCTGGAACGGCAGCTGGGACGGCCGCTGTTCCTGCGCCGGGCCCGCGGCGTCACCCCGACCACCATCGGCGACGAACTGGCCCACCGGGCCGCGCCCCATCTCGACGCCCTGGTCGAGATCGCCGAGACCGGTCTCGACGAGCAGTCCGGCGTCCGGACCCTGCATCTGGCGGGCCTCCCCGAGTTCACCTCGCTGCGCGCGCTGCCCGCCCTCACCCCGCTGGTCTCCGAAGGGCTGGCGCTGCGCGCCTCCTTCGGCAACGCCGAGGAGACCCTGGAGGGGCTGGCCGCCGGACACCACGATCTGGCCATCACCACGGCCCGGCCGCGCGGCGGGCTGTTGACCGCCACCCCGCTCTGCGACGAGGAACACGTCCTGGTGGCATCCCCGCGCTGGGCGGCCCGGCTGGGGCCCGGCGTACTGCGCGAGGGCCATGTGGTGCTGGCCCAGCTGCCGGTGGTGGAGGTCCATGAGTCCCTGCCGCTCGTCTCGCGCTACTGGTCCGCCGTCTTCGACTCCCGGCCGGCCGCCGCAGGGGCCGTCATAGCCCCTGACCTGCGGGCCGTGCTGGAGAGCGCCGCCTCGGGGGCCGGGCTCGCGGTGCTGCCCCGCTATCTCTGCGAGGAGGCCCTCGAACGGGGACGGCTGGTGGCCCTCCTCGACCCCCCGGTGCCTCCGCTGCGCACCTACTTCCTCGTCGTACGCACCGGTACGCTCGCGCTTCCCCACATCGCACGGGCACACGAGTGGCTGCTGCGCGCCGCCGTCGACTGGTGACCGCACGGCCGAGGAGAGTTTCAGAACGGCCGGTACGGGCCATTTTCCAGTCATGACCGAACGTCCCGTGGTCAAGCGCACCGCCCGCGCCATCCTGCTCGATGGCGACGATCTCATCCTGATCAAGCGCACCAAGCCCGGTGTGGATCCCTACTGGCTGACGCCGGGCGGCGGGGTCGAGTCCGAGGACAACACCGTGATCGACGCCCTTCACCGAGAAGTCGACGAGGAACTCGGAGCCAAGATCACCGATGTGGTGCCCTGCTTCGTGGACACCGTCGAGCACATCGCCGGCGGCGGAGTGACCGGAGTGAAGGTGCAGCACTTCTTCGTCTGCCGGCTCGCCTCCATGGACCCCGCCCGACGGCACGGCCCGGAGATCGACGCGCCCTGTGGCGAGTACGAGATCGTACGGGTGCCCTTCAGCCGGATGGGGATCGCGGCCGTCCATCTCGTCCCGCTGTCGCTCCGGCACTATCTCGACGGCAATATCGAGGGCGTCCGGGCGATGCACGCGCCCGACCTGGGCTGACCCCGGCGAGTCCGGTCGCTGTCGATGCCGGACGGCCTCCGTTCGGACGCGATCGGACACCCCGGCGGATTGGCTCATCCGCGATGCGATCACTTCCGGGAAAGCACTGGACGAGCGATCATCGCTTCGGCCAGCCTGATGCCATGCCGACACCACTGCCCGAGCTGCCCATTCGCCGCCTCACCCTGGACGATCTCGTCTCCTGCACCGATCTCTCCGAGAACCGCGGCTGGCCGCGCGAGGAACACAAATGGGGCCTGCTGCTCACGGCGGGGACGGCGTACGGCATGGACGACCCCTCGGGCAAAGGGCTGGCCGGTTCCTGCGTGGTGACCTCGTACGGGCCCGGTCTCTCCGCCATCGGCATGGTCCTGGTCGCCGAGCACCACGCCCGGCAGGGCATCGGCCGCCGTCTGATGCGGTACGTGCTGGAGCTGGCCGGGGACACCCCGCTCACCCTGTACGCGACACCGAGCGGCCGGCCTCTCTACGAGCGGCTGGGATTCACCGTCGTGGGACGGTCCGAGATGGTCCGGGGCCGGCTCGACCCCGCAGCGGCAGCCGGAGCGGGCGCGGGAGCCGGAGCGGTGTCCACCCGGCCGGCGACCGCCGAGGACCTGTCCGCGATCGTCCGTCTGGACAGCGAGGTCTTCGGCCTGGACCGCACTCACATGATCGCGCGGCTGCCCGCCTTCGCCGACCAGATCCGGGTGGCGGAGCAGGACGGCACCCTGACCGGCTACGCGGCCGCCTGGCCGAACATGGACACCCATGTCGTCGGACCGCTGATCGCCCGGGACACCGAGACGGCGAAGTCCTTGATCAGCTCACTGGCCCCGGGCACCGACCGGCCCCTGCGCACCGACATCGACGTACGGCACGAGGAACTGCTGAGCTGGCTCCGGGGAAACGGGCTGGAGACCATCAGCTTCAACACGGTGATGAACCACGGCGTCGACGCTCTCCCCGGCGACTGGACCCGGCGCTTCGCCCCCCTCTCGGTCGCGCTCGGCTGACCTCCCGCCCGAGCCCGCGAATCCACTCACCAAAAGTTGATTGCAGGCGCGGTATTTTGCGCGTGTCCTCTACTCTGATGGCCAGCCGCCCGGGCACGGAGGAGGACATCGAATGGCCACTGCCGACCCCGCGCTCGACGCGCTCTCGCAGGGCTGGTGCGCCCTCTCACTGCTCCACGGGAAGATCGAGACCCATGTCGAACGCGCGCTGGAGAGCGAGCACGGTCTGAGCGTGCGGGAGTTCTCCCTCCTCGACGCCCTCAGCCGCCAGCACAAGGGCCCCGACGGACATCTCCAGATGAAACAGGTCGCCGAAGCCGTCGACCTGAGTCAGAGCGCCACGACCCGACTGGTCACCCGGCTGGAGGACCGCGGTCTGCTGCGCCGCCATCTCTGCACCACCGATCGCCGCGGCATCTGCACCGAGGTGACCGAGGAGGGCCGGAGCCTGCTCGCCGAGGCACGGCCCACCCATGACACCGCGCTGCGCGAGGCCTTCGACGCCGCCGCCGAGGATCCCGTACTCGCGCCCCTGGTCAGAACGGTCGAGAAGCTTCAGTCCCCCGCCTAGCCTGTAGATCATGAACGATCTGGAGATACGGCCCGCCTCGGCCGACGACCTTCCGGAGATCGTGGCCATGCTCGCGGACGATCCGCTGGGCGCTCGGCGCGAGTCTCCCCATGACCTGACCCCGTACACCGCCGCCTTCGAGCTGCTCACCCGGGATCCGCAGCAGCGTCTGGCCGTCGCGGTCCGTGAGAACCGCGTGGTCGGCACCCTTCAGCTCACTTTCGTCCCCGGGCTGTCCCGCCGGGGAGCCACCCGAGCGATCATCGAGGGCGTCCGTGTCCACGCCGATGAGCGCGGCAGCGGCCTCGGCACGGTGCTCATCGAGTGGGCCGTCGAGGAAGCCCGCCGCCAGGAGTGCCTGCTGGTGCAGCTGACCTCGGACGTCTCCCGTACGGACGCCCACCGCTTCTACGAGCGGCTGGGCTTCGAGCCGTCCCACATCGGGTTCAAGCTCCAGCTCTGACCGGGGAGTGCCGGGTCTCCGATCCACGGCGACCCGGCACGCGGTATCCGGCACGGGCTGTTTCACGTGAAACATCGCCCGTGTCTCACGGCTGGAGCCCGCGCCATCCCTCACTGTCGACGCCGCCGGGAACACCCGCGTCCGGCTCATAGGGCTGCCGCGTGAACACGAACGAGCCCAGATCCAGGTGCTGGACCGAGCCGTCCTCCCGGCGCACCACGCGCAGCGTCTCCCCTGCGAAATAGCCGTCCTGGCCGGTCCAGACGCCGTCCTGCCCGCCCTGCCCGTCCTGCCCGGCGACGAAGCCCGAGCCCCGGCCGCCGCCGCCGAGTGGCCGGAGCTCCAGACCCCGGTCGGCACAGAGCCTCAGCACAAAGGAGTGGGTTCCCCAGTACCAGGAGCCGGTGAGGGCGAGCAGCTCCTGATCGATCTCGGGCAGCGGACGCCACGGCTCGGGGATACGCGGCTCGGCCTCGGCCACGATCCGAACGAGATCGGCCGCCACAAGGCTGGGGAACGGACCGGAAGTGGCATTGGTGAGCACGGCCGCGGCGACCCCGTCCTCCACGCTCACCCAGAGGCCCGCGAGGAATCCCGGCAGCGAGCCGCCGTGGCCGACGAGGGTGCGCCCGCCGCTCCGTACGATCTGCACGCCCAGACCGTAGGTGGCCTCCCACTCCCCGGCCTCGGCGGGAACCGAGGGCGTCCGCATCTCCCTGACCGACTCGGCGCGGAGCACCCGTTCGTCTCCCTCCGCGAGGAAGAGCGCGAACCGGCAGAGATCCCCGACGGTCGACCAGAGCTGGCCGGCCGGAGCCATCAGCCCGAGATCCTGAGAAGGCTCGGGGATCAGCACATCGGCCCAGGGGTGCACCGCCCAGCCCTCGGCGCTGGGGCTCTGCGGCTCCACGCTCGTACGGTTCAGGGCGAGTGGCTCAAGGATCTCGTTCCGCAGGACGTTCTCCCAGGTGTCGCCGCGCACCGCGGACACCAGAGAGCCGAGGAGCGTGTATCCGGGGTTGGAGTAGTGGTGACGGCGGCCGACGGGGTGCATACGCGTCTGCTCGCCCAGGACGTCGGCGAGTTCGGGCCGCAGCGTTCCCGGGGTCCGCTCCCACCAGGGCGCGGGGGACTCCGCGCTCAGCCCGGCGCTGTGACCGAGCAGCTGGGCGATCGTCGCCTCCCCCACCCCGGTCCCGGGAAGGTGCTTCTCCAGCGGATCGCCGAGGTCGAGCAGCCCCTCGTCCCTCAGTCTCATCACCAGCACGGCCGTGAAGGTCTTGGTGATGGAGCCGATCCGGTACTGAGTGTCCGCGGCCCGGGTCTCCTCCGCCGAAGGGCGGGCCCCGGACCACACCGTCCCTCCCTCCCGCGCCACTCCGGCGACGAGCGAGGGCGTGCGTCCCTCCGACTGGGCGGTGGCGACGCGATGCAGCAGAGCGCGCTCCGTGGCCGGGAGCAGCGCTGTCAGAGGTGAAGTCATGATCCAGGTCTACCGGACTCCCCGGGCCGCGTCGATCTTCCCCTGCCGCCCGGCACGGCAGCGGGGCCCGGACCGCGCCTCGCGGTCCGGGCCCCGCCCCCTACGGTGCCGCCTCGCGGCAGCGGTGGGTCAGCTCTGCGCGGTGTCGTCGCCCGCCTGCCCGGCGGCCTCGGCCGCAGCCGCCTTCTCACGCATCTTGCGCAGCAGCTCCGCCTTCTGGTCGGCCGCACCCTGGCGGTCGAGGTTGCGGTGCGGACCGTTGTTCTGCCGCTCGGCGCGGGACAGCCTCTTGCGCTGGCCACCGCCCATGCCCACGGGGTTGTTGATGTTCTTGCTCACGGTCACGGGTTCTCCCGGTAATGAGGTGAAGTGATCTACGGATGCATCGGTGGGGGACGGCCGGCGACGTCGAAGGACGTCGTCCCATGCCCGCTCGGTCAGGTCTGCGCCATGTCCACAAAGCGTGAGTAGTGGCCCTGGAACGCCACCGTGATCGTCGCCGTGGGTCCGTTACGGTGCTTGGCGACGATCAGGTCCGCCTCGCCCGCGCGGGGAGACTCCTTCTCGTACGCGTCCTCGCGGTGCAGCAGGATGACCATGTCGGCGTCCTGCTCGATGGAGCCGGACTCACGCAGGTCGGAGACCATCGGCTTCTTGTCCGTGCGCTGCTCGGGTCCACGGTTCAGCTGGGAGAGCGCGATCACGGGGACCTCCAGCTCCTTGGCGAGCAGCTTGAGGTTTCGGGACATGTCCGAGACCTCCTGCTGGCGGCTCTCGGCGCGCTTCGAGCCGCCGGACTGCATCAGCTGGAGATAGTCGATGACGACGAGCTTGAGGTTGTTGCGCTGCTTCAGCCGACGGCACTTGGCCCGGATCTCCATCATCGAGAGGTTCGGCGAGTCGTCGATGTAGAGCGGGGCCTGCGAGACGTCGGGCATGCGTCGGGCGAGCCGGGTCCAGTCCTCGTCGGTCATGGTGCCGGAGCGCATGTGGTGCAGTGCCACCCGGGCCTCGGCGGAGAGCAGGCGCATCGCGATCTCGTTGCGCCCCATCTCCAGCGAGAAGATCACGCTGGGGAGGTTGTTCTTGATCGAGCAGGCACGGGCGAAGTCCAGCGCGAGCGTCGACTTTCCCATCGCGGGACGGGCCGCGATGACGATCATCTGGCCGGGGTGCAGACCGTTGGTCAGCGAGTCGAAGTCCGTGAAGCCGGTGGGGACACCGGTCATCTCACCGCTGCGGGAGCCGATGGCCTCGATCTCGTCGAGCGCGCCCTCCATGATCTCGCCGAGCGGCAGATAGTCCTCGCTGGTGCGCTGCTCGGTGACGGCGTAGATCTCGGCCTGGGCGGAGTTGACGATCTCGTCGACGTCGCCGTCGGCCGCATAGCCCATCTGCGTGATCTTGGTGCCGGCCTCCACCAGCCGCCGGAGCACCGCCCGTTCATGGACGATCTCCGCGTAGTACGAGGCGTTGGCCGCGGTCGGCACGGACTGGACGAGCGTATGGAGGTAGGGCGCTCCGCCGACCCGGGTGATCTCGCCGCGCTTGACCAGCTCGGCGGCGACGGTGATGGGGTCGGCCGGCTCGCCCTTGGCGTAGAGGTCGAGGATGGCCGTGTAGACCGTCTCATGGGCCGGCCGGTAGAAGTCATGGCCCTTGATGATCTCCACGACGTCGGCGATCGCGTCCTTGGAGAGGAGCATGCCGCCCAGCACCGACTGCTCGGCGTCCAGATCCTGGGGCGGCACCCGCTCGAAGCCGGGGGAGCCGCCCTCCCAGCCTCCGCTGTCGCCGCCGCGCTCCTGCTGATCGTCCCGGCCGCCGCGCTGGCCGTTACGGCGCTGGCGGGAGACGGGCAGGCGATCACCGGGGCCGCCGTCGGCCGCCCACGGGTCGTCCAAGGGCTCGGAAATGCTCAACCGGGCCACCTCCTACCGTCCGCTCAGCGGACCTCGCCGTGCCCCTCTTTCTACGGCACGGCACTGACAAATTGAGTGGCCCAACTCCGCTTCCGGCGCGTCGGGCGACGGTCCACGGTAGGCCCCCCGGCACCGTCAGCCAATCTGGTTATCCACAGGCCATGTGGACGAGCGACCAGATGCTGTGGAGAACCTGCCGGAACCTGTGCACGGACCGGGGGACAGCACTGTGGACAAAATCATGCTCGACTCATCATGCAGCCTCTGACCTGCATGTTTTCCATCCACTGGCTGTGGGGGAGAAAAACTTTCCCGACCGGGCCAAGATCAGAACAAACGGCGCACACGCGAGCCGCCACCAACGCCCAATGTAAGAGTCACTGACGTATTGCATCTCTTACCTGTGGAAGATTACATTGAGCGCATGACCCAGGCTCCCGCGACACCCAAGGCGCTCCGGCGACGCCATGACCGAGAGATCATCGCCATCGCCGTCCCGGCCTTCGCGGCGCTCGTCGCCGAGCCGCTCTTCCTGATGGTCGACAGCGCCATCGTCGGCCATCTCGGCACGCCCCAACTCGCGGGTCTCGCCATCGCCGCCGCCTTCCTGATGACGGCCGTGAGCATCTTCGTCTTCCTCGCCTACGCGACCACCGCGGCCGTGGCCCGGCGCGTCGGCGCGGGCGACCTTCCCGCCGCCATCCGCCAGGGAATGGACGGCATCTGGCTGGCGATCATCCTGGGCACGATCGTCACCGCCCTCACCCTTCCCTCCGCCCCCTGGCTCATCGACGTCTTCGGGGCCTCCGACACCGCCGCCCCCCACGCCATCACCTATCTGCGGATCTCCAGCCTCGGCATACCCGCCATGCTGATCGTCCTCGCCGCGACCGGTGTGCTGCGCGGCCTCCAGGACACCCGGACACCGCTCTATGTGGCCATCGGTGGCTTCACCGCGAACGCCGTCCTCAACGCGCTTCTCGTCTACGGAGCCGGATTCGGCGTCGCCGGCTCCGCCTGGGGCACGGTCATCGCCCAGTACGCCATGGCCGCCGCCTATCTGATCGTGGTCGTGCGGGGAGCCCGCCGGCACCACGCGTCCCTGCGCCCCGACGCGGCGGGCATCAGAGCCAGCGCCCAGGCAGGTGTCCCTCTGCTGGTCCGCACACTCTCCCTGCGGGCCATTCTGATGATCGCGACCGCCATAGCGGCCCGGATGGGGGACGCCGAGGTCGCCGCCCAGCAGATCGCCCTCTCCCTGTGGAGCCTGATGGCATTCGCCCTCGACGCGATAGCCATAGCCGGGCAGACGATCATCGGAAGGTATCTGGGAGCCGGCGACGCCCAGGGGGCGCGGCAGGTCTGCCGCCGTATGGTCCAGTGGGGTATCGCCTCCGGGGTGGCGCTGGGCCTTCTGCTGGTGGCCACCCGTTCCCTCTTCGTCCCGCTGTTCACCGGCGACTCGGCCGTCCATGACGTGCTGCTGCCGGCCCTGCTGGTCGTCGCGCTGACCCAGCCCATCGCCGGAGTCGTCTTCGTTCTGGACGGTGTGCTGATGGGAGCGGGCGACGGTCCCTATCTGGCGGGAGCGATGCTGGTGACACTGGCGATCTTCACACCCGTGGCCCTGCTCATCCCGCTCTTCGGGGGTGGACTGACCGCGCTGTGGTGGGCCATGGCGCTGATGATGACGGTCCGGATGGCGACCCTGTGGCTGCGGACCCGTTCCGGCCGCTGGATCGTCACGGGCGCCACTCGCTGAGCGACTCCTGCCATCGGGCCCGAGTGTGTTTCACGTGAAACACAGCCGGGCCGCGGCGGAGAAAGAGAAGGGCCGCACCCATCGGGTGCGGCCCTTCCCACATCAGTCACGCACGCACTCAGGCGGCGATGACCTCGATGCCGAGCTTCGCGGCAACCTCGGGGTGCAGACGCACGGACACCTGGTGCGAGCCCAGGGTCTTGATCGGCGCACCGAGCTCAACGCGACGCTTGTCGACCTCCGGGCCACCCGCGGACTTGATCGCCGTGGCGATGTCGGCCGGGGTGACGGAGCCGAAGAGACGGCCGGCGTCGCCGGAGCGAACAGCCAGACGCACCTTGACGGCCTCGAGCTTGGCCTTGACCTCGTTGGCCTGCTCGATGGTCGCAATCTCGTGGATCTTGCGGGCGCGGCGGATCTGCGCCACGTCCTTCTCGCCGCCCTTGGTCCAGCGGATCGCGAAACCACGCGGGACCAGGTAGTTGCGGGCGTAGCCGTCCTTGACGTCGACTACGTCGCCGGCGGCACCGAGGCCAGTGACCTCGTGAGTGAGGATGATCTTCATGTTTCGGTCACCCTCCCTTAGCGCGCGGTGGACGTGTAGGGCAGCAGCGCCATCTCACGGCTGTTCTTGACTGCCGTGGCGACGTCACGCTGGTGCTGCGTGCAGTTGCCGGTGACGCGGCGGGCACGGATCTTGCCGCGGTCGGAAATGAACTTCCGCAGCATGTTCGTGTCCTTGTAGTCCACGTACACGGTCTTGTCCTTGCAGAACGCGCAGACCTTTTTCTTTGGCTTGCGCACAGGCGGCTTCGCCATGGTGTTTCTCCTGTGTGATCAAGAAGTGGGGGCACGAGCACCCCTGGGGAGTGATCCCTAGAAGGGGGGCTCGTCCGAGTAGCCGCCGCCGGAAGCACCGCCGGAGGAACCGCCGGAGCTTCCGCCCCAGCTGCCTCCGCCGCCGCCCTGCTGACCGCCGGACGGCGCACTGCTGGCCCACGGGTCGTCGGCGGGAGCACCGCCGCCGGCCTGCTGGCCACCACCGGGGCCGCCGCCCCAGTTGCCGCCGCCCTGCTGCTGACCGCCGCCGTAGCCACCCTGGCCGCCGCGACCGGTGGTCTTGGTGACCTTGGCCGTGGCGTTCTTGAGGCTGGGGCCGACTTCCTCGACGTCCAGCTCGTAGACCGTGCGCTTGACGCCCTCGCGGTCCTCGTAGGACCGCTGCTTGAGCCGGCCCTGCACGACGACACGCATGCCGCGCTGGAGCGACTCGGCGACGTTCTCCGCCGCCTGACGCCAGACCGAGCAGGTCAGGAAGAGGCTTTCGCCGTCCTTCCACTCATTGGTCTGACGGTCAAAGGTGCGGGGAGTGGACGCGACACGGAACTTCGCGACCGCCGCACCGGACGGGGTGAAGCGCAGCTCGGGGTCGTCGACAAGATTGCCGACTACCGTGATGACGGTCTCGCCTGCCATTGGGTGAACCTCTCGGCGGGATTGCTTCTGGCTGCTTACTGCTACTCGAACCCGATGTCCGCTGAGCTAGATGCTCAGTGGGTCTCGGGACGGAGGACCTTGGTCCGGAGGACCGACTCATTCAGGTTCATCTGGCGGTCGAGCTCCTTGACGACCGCAGGCTCGGCCTGAAGGTCGATGACCGAGTAGATGCCCTCGGGCTTCTTCTTGATCTCGTAAGAGAGACGACGACGGCCCCAGGTGTCGACCTTCTCGACCTTTCCGTTGCCCTCACGGACGACGGAGAGGAAGTTCTCGATCAGCGGGGAGACAGCGCGCTCCTCGAGATCGGGGTCGAGGATGACCATCACTTCGTAGTGACGCATGTGGAACCCACCTCCTTTGGACTCAGCGGCCACGGTCGTTCCGTGGCAGGAGGGTCGTGATGCGTAGCAAGGGTGTCCGAGTCAATCAGCCGCCACTGACAGCGGCGGGCGACGGACTCTCGCCGGCTCTCGCCAGGACAGACACCAGTGCAGACCGTACAGCGTACCCGGAGAGGTGCTTCCGGTTGAAATCCGGAGCCCAGGGGGAACAATCTGTACACATCGGATGTGCGCGGCGCTACGATGCGCGGCGTTCCGATCAACGCCAGGAGGTGCCAGATGGCACAGGCAGTGCGACGTCAGACCTCCCTCTTCGCCACGGACGGCAAGCCTCACCCCCTCCAGGACACCCTGGTCGCGGTGACGCTGGTGCTGGGCGTCATCGCCTTCGTCTCGTCGTTGTTCCACCATCTGCATCTGCTCAGCTCATGGGCGGGGCTGGTGGGAATCCTCACCGGCGCGTACGGCCAGTTCATCTCCGTGACGACCCGCGAACGAACAGCGCTGATCATCGGTCTCGGCGCATCCGCGTTCGGCTTCTTCCTCGGGATGGCCCACGGCGGCCTCTTCGGCGGGGTCTTCGGCTGACCGCCGGGGCCTGTCCCGCGGCAGGCCCCAGGGCAGAGCGGCCATTTGGGGCGCTCCCCGGGCCCAGTAGGCTTCGGCGCGAGAGCCGGAGCCCCTGACCCATGGGGACACACCTGCCGAGGAGCGCCCCGCATGAGCCTGACCCTGAGGACCATCAGCCGAGAGCAGCATCTGGCTTACATCCAGTCACTGCCATCGGCAAGTCACTGCCAGGTCCCGGCGTGGGCTGATGTCAAGACGGAGTGGCGCTCGGAGAATCTGGGCTGGTTCGACAAGACGGGCCAGCTCGTCGGAGCGGGCCTGGTGCTGTACCGCCAGCTTCCCAAGATCAAGCGGTATCTGGCGTATCTGCCCGAGGGCCCGGTGATCAACTGGTACGCGCCCAACCTGGACGACTGGCTTCAGCCGATGCTCGCCCACCTGAAGCAGCAGGGCGCGTTCTCCGTGAAGATGGGCCCGCCGGTGGTCATCCGCCGCTGGGACGCGCCCGCGATCAAGTCCGGCATCCAGGACCCGGATGTGAAGCGGCTGAAGGACGTCGAGGCGACGCACATCGAGCCGCGCGCCTTCGAAGTGGCGGACCGGCTGCGGAAGATGGGCTGGCAGCAGAGCGAGGACGGCGGCGCCGGCTTCGGTGACGTCCAGCCCCGGTACGTGTACCAGGTGCCCCTGGCGAACCGCTCGCTCGACGATGTCCTCAAGGGCTTCAACCAGCTGTGGCGGCGGAACATCAAGAAGGCCGAGAAGGCCGGTGTCGAGGTGGTCCAGGGCGGCTACTACGACCTTGAGGAGTGGCAGCGGCTCTACGAGATCACCGCGATCCGCGACCGGTTCAGGCCCCGCCCGCTCTCGTACTTCCAGCGCATGTGGTCGGTCCTCAACACCGAGGACCCCAACCGGATGCGGCTGTACTTCGCGCGCCACAACGGAGTGAACCTGTCCGCCGCGACGATGCTCGTCGTCGGAGGGCATGTCTGGTACTCCTACGGCGCCTCCGACAACATCGGGCGTGAGGTCCGTCCCTCGAACGCGATGCAGTGGCGGATGCTGCGCGACGCGTACGCCATGGGCGCGACCTGTTACGACCTGCGCGGCATCAGCGACTCCCTCGACGAGACCGACCATCTCTTCGGTCTCATCCAGTTCAAGGTCGGTACGGGCGGAGAGGCCGTCGAGTACGTGGGCGAGTGGGACTTCCCGCTCAACAAGCTTCTCCACAAGGCGCTCGACATGTATATGTCGCGCCGCTGACGCACGCCGTAACCTCGTACATCTCGTACCCCTCTCAGACACATCGCTGCCATCAGAAAGGTTCCGGGCCGGCCATGGCGCTCTCCCTGTACGTCGACACCGCGCGCTGGCGGGCGCACCAGAAGTCCGTGATCGATTCCTTCCCCGGTCTGGTGCCGGTGTGCAAGGGGAACGGATACGGCTTCGGCCATGAGCGGCTCTCGGAGGAGGCCTCCCGCTTCGGCTCGGACATGCTGGCCGTGGGCACCACCTACGAGGCGGCCCGGATCAAGGACTGGTTCAGCGGCGATCTGCTCGTCCTGACGCCCTTCCGGCGGGGCGAGGAGCCCGTTCCGCTGCCCGACCGGGTGGTCCGTTCCGTCTCCTCGGTCGACGGGGTGCACGCGCTGGTGGGAGCCCGGGTCGTCATCGAGTGCATGAGCTCGATGAAGCGGCACGGCGTCTCCGAGCAGGATCTGGCCCAGCTGACGGGCGCGATCGACGATGTCCGGCTGGAGGGCTTCGCTCTCCATCTGCCCCTGGACCGCACGGACGGATCCGACGCGGTCGAGGAGGTCATCGCCTGGATGGACCGGCTGCGGGCGGCCCGGCTGCCGCTGCACACCATGTTCGTGAGCCATCTGCGCGCCGAGGACCTCGGCCGGCTCCAGCAGCAGTTCCCGCAGACCCGGTTCCGCGCCCGTATCGGCACCCGGCTGTGGCTCGGCGACCACGACTCGACCGAGTACCGCGGCAGCGTTCTCGATGTGACCCGGGTCTCCAAGGGGGACCGCTTCGGCTACCGCCAGCAGAAGGCCGCCTCCGACGGCTGGCTGGTCGTGGTCGCCGGCGGCACCTCCCACGGAGTGGGCCTGGAAGCCCCCAAGGCGCTGCACGGCGTGATGCCGCGTGCCAAGGGCGTCGCCCGCGCCGGTCTGGCCACCGTCAACCGCAACCTCTCGCCGTTCGTCTGGGCGGGCAAGCAGCGCTGGTTCGCCGAGCCGCCGCACATGCAGGTGTCGATCCTGTTCGTGCCCTCGGACGCGCAGGAGCCGAGGGTCGGCGACGAACTGGTGGCCCATCTGCGCCACACCACGACCCAGTTCGACCGGCTGGTGGACCGCCAGGGCTGAGGCCGAGGCGGGTCGCGGAATCCGCGACCCGCTCCCTCAGGGCCGCCCGCCCGACGGAGGCCGGTCGGCGGGCTCCTCCTCGGCGCTCCGGGCGGCTGTTCCCCACTGGGTCCTGGCCGCCGTGGCCGGGTGGTGGGGCGGGTTGTCCTTCCGCCCGGGCGCGAAGACGTCGTCGGCCCCGTCGAGCACTCCGCCCGACGGGTCGTCCGAGCCGTCCTGCCGTACGACGTCCCGGTCCGGCATCAGGATGTCGCGCACGACCACGGCGCACAGATAGAGCGTGCCCAGCAGATGCAGGGCGATCGCCACGTGGTAGCCCTCGGCCGGCAGTCCCTGGTGCTTCTCCCCGGTCGTGTACGCGAGGTACATCCAGATCCCGAGGAAGTACATCACCTCGCAGACCTGCCAGATCAGGAAGTCGCGCCACCGGGGCCGGGCCAGCGCGGCGAGCGGGATGAGCCACAGGACGTACTGGGGCGAGTAGACCTTGTTGGTGAGGATGAACGCGGCGACGATCAGAAAGGCGAGCTGCGCGAAGCGCGGCCTGCGCGGGGCGTACAGGGTGAGCGCCGCCATGCCCGCGAAGATCAGCACCATCAGCAGCATCGCGTAGTTGTTCGCCGTCTCCGGCTCGATCGCGGCGCTGAAGCGCTGGTTGAGGATCAGCCACACGGATCCGAAGTCGACCTGTCGCTCCTGGCTGAAGGTGTAGAACTTCCGCCATCCCTCGGGGGCCAGCAGCATCACCGGCAGATTCACCAGCAGCCAGGTGCTCGCGGCGGCGAAGGTCGCGGTGGCGAACTCGCGCCACTTGCCGGACCGCCAGCAGAGCAGGAAGAGCGGGGCCAGCAGAAGAACGGGATAGAGCTTGGCGGCGGTCGCCAGGCCGATGAGGACGCCGAAGGCCACCGACCTGCCCCGGGACCACATCAGCATCGCGGCGGCGGTGAGCGCCACGGCCAGCAGATCCCAGTTGATGGTGGCGGTGAGCGCGAAGGCGGGGGCCAGTGCCACCAGGAGGGCGTCCCAGGGGCGGTGGCGGTGGGTGCGGGTCACACAGACCGCGACGACCGCGGCGCAGATCATCAACATGCCCGCGTTGATCATCCAGTACGTCTGCTGCTGTTCCTGGATCGGTCCGCCGGACAGGTCGAGCCAGGCGGCGATCTGCATGAACAGCCCGGTCAGCACCGGGTACTCGAGGAAGGCCATGTCGCCGGGGAGCCGGTCGACGTACGGGATGAGCCCCTCGGAGAAGCCGCGCCCCACATAGAGATGCGGGATGTCGGAGTAGCAGGCGTGGGTGTACTGCGAGTTCGCGCCGCGGAACCAGGCCCAGTTGTAGCAGGGCATCTTCTGGACCATGCCCAGCGCGAACATGCCGATGGCCACCAGGGACACGACACGTACCGGCGTGAGACGGCCGCCGGGGGCGCGCAGGGCCCAGCGGCCGGCCGGGCCGCCGATCAGCTCGCTGCCGGACGCCGCGACGGGATCCCGCCGGGTGGGCCGTACGTCCGGCCGGTCCTCGTACACGATCGTCTCTTCCGCACTGGGCATGGTGCTCATCCTGCCGTACGGACGGGGGACGCCACGAGGGCCGCGGTTTCCGGCCGCCGGCCCGTGCATCAAGCACGGACCGGGCACACCGGACGCCGTGGCCCTCGGTTCCCGGCCGGAGCCGGGCGGGGTGCGCCGCCGTGGCGCCACGGGTCAGCCGAAGATGCCCACGCTGTCGTTCGCGCCACCACCCGGCTGCCCACCATCGGCACCGCCGTCGTTCGCGCCACCACCCGGCTGGCCACCGTCGGCACCGCCGTCGTTCGCGCCACCACCCGGCTGCCCACCATCGGCACCGCCGTCGTTCGCGCCACCACCCGGCTGCCCGCCATCGGCACCGCCGTCGTTCGCGCCACCACCCGGCTGCCCACCGTCGGCACCGCCGTCATCCTCGCCGCAGGACCATTCGTCCCAGGGACTGCAGGTCTGGGAGGGGGTCTGGGACGGAGTCTGCGAAGGCGTCTGGGAGGGGGTCTGGGACGGAGTCTGCGAAGGCGTCTGGGAGGGGGTCTGGGACGGAGTCTGCGAAGGCGTCATCGACGGAGTCGGGGTCGGGCTGCTGGCACCGCCGCCCCAGACCGCCTCACCGATGGGCTCGGCCTTCGGGAACTTCATCACCGGCGCGTTCTTGAGCGCGTCCGCCATGTAGCGCTGCCAGATCTCGGACGGGAACGAGGAGCCGTGGATCTTGTCCTGGCCGCCCGTGCCGAACATCTTGAGGAAGCCCCGGTTGGCGTTCTTCTCGTTGTCGTCCAGCCGGTACATGTCGATGGCGGTCGACAGCTGCGGGGTGTAGCCGACGAACCAGGCCGACTTGTTGCCGTCGGTGGTGCCGGTCTTGCCGGCGACATGACGGCCCGGGATGCGCGCGTTGCGGCCCGTGCCCTTCTTGTCCTCGACGACGTCCCTGAGCACATCGGTCACATTGTTGGCGATGTTCGCCGTGAAGGCCCCGACGGGCTCGTCCTTGTGCTTGAAGATCGTCGCGCCGCGCTTCTTGACCGAGGTGACGGAGTAGGGCTCCCGCTGTTCCCCCTCGGCCGCGAACGTCGCGTACGAGCTGGCCATGCGGATGGCGCTCGGGGTCGAGATGCCGATCGAGAACGACGGCACGTTCGACTTGTCGAGCGACTCGGGGAGCAGTCCCGAGTCCTCCGCCGCGCGCCGGACCTCGGAGATGCCGACGTCCATGCCGAGCTGCACAAAGGGCGAGTTGGCGGAGACGATCATGGCTTCTCGGAGATTGATGTCTATGTAGTCCTCGTCGCCGTCGTTGACCTGGAAGAGTTCCTCACCCTTCTCGTTCCGCCACACCGAGCCGTTGTAGTTCTTGATCCGGAGCTTGTTCTTACCGTTGTAAACGGTTTTGTCCGGGTTGATCTGTGTGCGCTGCTCCAGCGACTGCTCAATGCCCAGCCGCGGGTCACGGACGCCGTCGCGCATGGCGGCGGCCAGGACGAACGGCTTGAAGGTCGATCCGACCTGGGCGCCGGTCGTGTTGGCGTTGTTGGTGAAGTGCTTGGTCGCGTCCTCGCCGCCGTAGATCGCGACGATCTTGCCGGTCGCCGGCTCCACCGACGCGCCGCCGAACTGGACATGGGTGTCCGTCTTGGGGCGCTTCTTGGCGTCGATGTTCCGCTCGCGGACATCGGTGACCGCCGCCTCGAGCTTCTTGACCTTCTCCTTGTTGAAGGTCGTGTGGATCTCGTAACCGCCCTGGGCCAGCTTGGCGGCGTCTATGTCCCTGTCGTTGTTGGCGAGGAAGTTGGCCTTGGCCAGATCGACCAGATAGCCGATCTGCCCGCCGAGCTTCGCGCCCTTCTTCACCGGGTCCGGCATCGGGAATCCGGCCTTGACGAAGGAATCGCGCTTGGCGGCGTCCAGGTGCCCGTCCTTGACCATCTCGTCGAGGATCCAGCGCCAGCGCTTCGTCGCGCGGTCGTAGTTCTTCTCCTGGGTCGCGGCGGTGTTGATGTCGGTGGCACCCGCCGGGTCGTACCAGGTGGCGCCCTTCAGCAGCGAGGCGAGGACGGCGCACTCGCTGGCGTCCAGGTCCTCGGCGTCCTTCCCGTAGTACGTACGGGAAGCGGCCTGGATCCCGTACGCGCCGCGCCCGTAGTAGGAGGTGTTCAGATAGCCGGCCATGATCTCGGGCTTCTTCACATTGCTGTCGATCTTGATGGAGATGAACAGCTCCTTGAACTTGCGGCTCAAGGTCTGCGACTGGTCGCCGAGCCGCGCGTTCTTCACATACTGCTGGGTGATGGTGGAGCCGCCCTGGGTGTCCTGCCCCTTGGCCATGTTGAGCAGGGCCCGGCTGATGCCTCGCGGATCGATGCCCGAGTCGTTCCAGAAGGTCTTGTTCTCCGCCGAGATCACGGCGTTCTGCATGTCCTGAGGAATTTTGTTCAGGCCGATGTTCTGCCGGTTGACCTCACCGCCGGTGGCGGCCATCTGGGTACCGTCGTCCCAGAAGTAGACGTTGTTCTCGGCCTCCGCCATTTTATTGGGGTCGGGCACCCCCACCATCGCGTAGGCGATGGTGGCAGCGGTCATCAGACTGCCGAGAAAGCCCAGGCAGAGCCCGGTGACGAGCTTCCACGACGGAACCCAGCGACGCCAGCCGTACTTGCCGTCGCGCGGATAGTCGACCAGCCGCTTCTTGCCGGGCCGGCCGCCGCGGCCCTCGTGCCCACCACCGGGGCCACCGCGCCGGCCACCGCCGCGACCGCCGTGGCCGGCCCCCGCGCCCGCGCCCGGGTCGACCCGTCGTCGGCCGCCGCGCTGGGCGGCGCGGCGCGCTTCCGCCCGGCCGCTGTAGGACTGATCCTCGCTGTGCGACACGGAACCAAAACCCGTGCCGGTGTCTCTGGGCTGGCCCCCACGGCGGCCGGAGGGCTGCTGGGTGGCGCGTCTGGCGGCCGCACGCCCGCCACCTTGCGGCTGCGGCGGTTTGCGACGGTGCTCGCTCATCGAACGACTACTCCTCGGGCAGGCGAGACGCCTGGAAGCGGCAGGTGAGTTCCGGTCCCCCCGAAATGGATACGGACCAGTCCGGGAGAGGTCTCATCCGCTGTGCATCCACGGCGACGACGCCTCGCGGCGTCAATTGGTTCCCGGGGGTCTGCATCCGCACAGACTACGCAGGCTCGAAACTGCCCCAGGTCCGAAGTTCACCCCAAATCAGGCAAGTTGCTCACGACAAATTTACGATGTGACGCCGTTCACGATGCCCCCCCTTGTCGCAGCAGGAACACAGGCCTATCGTGCTGATGTATCGAGTCGATACATCAGCACGGCATAGGCGGCTGAGACGGCGAAGGAGGGCTGCGGTGAACAGACGCTCCGGCATCCTTGAGTTCGCCGTGCTCGGCCTGCTCCGCGAGGCCCCGATGCACGGGTATGAGCTGCGGAAACGGCTCAACACCTCACTGGGAATCTTTCGGGCCTTCAGTTACGGAACCCTCTATCCCTGTCTCAAGACGCTGGTCGCCAACGGCCGGCTGATCGAGGAGCCGGGGAGCGCTCCCGAGGACGCCCTCGCGGCTTCACTCGCAGGGCGGCGCGCCAAGATCGTCTACCGATTGACGGCGGAGGGGAAAGAACACTTCGAGGAGCTGCTCTCGCACACCGGTCCGGACAGCTGGGAGGACGAGCACTTCGCGGCTCGTTTCGCCTTCTTCGGACAGACGGAGCGCGAGGTGAGAATGCGGGTGCTGGAAGGCCGGCGCAGCCGGCTGGAGGAGCGTCTGGAGAAGATGCGCGCCTCCCTCGCCCGCACCCGGGAGCGCCTCGATGACTACACCCTTGAGCTTCAGCGGCACGGCATGGAGTCCGTGGAGCGCGAAGTGCGCTGGCTGAACGAGCTCATCGAGAGCGAGCGGGCGGGGCGGGATCAGCGACAGTCCGCCACCGACGGCTCTGCTCAGCAGGACAGCACATCTGGGCCGTCGGGCGGCCTGCCCCGGCACACGGGCGACGGATCCACCGGGAGCACTTCCTCCCGGCCCGCCACCCCGCCGGATCCGTCCGACGGCTCAGTCAACTGAAGTCCAGCGATCCGCAGGGCTTCATCCGAGATCACACAGGGAGCAACCGGAATGGGTTCGGTTCGCGTAGCCATCGTCGGCGTGGGCAACTGCGCCGCCTCGCTGGTGCAGGGCGTCGAGTACTACAAGGACGCCGACCCGGACGGCAAGGTGCCGGGTCTGATGCACGTCCAGTTCGGCGACTATCACGTCCGTGACATCGAGTTCGTGGCCGCCTTCGACGTGGACGCCAAGAAGGTCGGCCTCGACCTCTCGGACGCCATCGGCGCCAGCGAGAACAACACCATCAAGATCTGCGACGTGCCGAGCGCCGGTGTCACCGTGCAGCGCGGTCACACCCTCGACGGTCTGGGCAAGTACTACCGCGAGACGATCGAGGAGTCCCCGGAGGCCCCGGTCGACATCGTCCAGGTCCTCAAGGACAAGCAGGTGGACGTTCTGGTCTGCTACCTGCCCGTCGGTTCCGAAGACGCCGCGAAGTTCTACGCGCAGTGCGCCATCGACGCCAAGGTCGGCTTCGTCAACGCTCTGCCGGTCTTCATCGCCGGCACCAAGGAGTGGGCGGACAAGTTCACCGAGGCGGGCGTCCCGATCGTCGGTGACGACATCAAGTCGCAGGTCGGCGCGACCATCACGCACCGTGTGATGGCGAAGCTCTTCGAGGACCGGGGTGTCATCCTGGACCGCACGATGCAGCTGAACGTCGGCGGCAACATGGACTTCAAGAACATGCTGGAGCGGGACCGGCTGGAGTCCAAGAAGATCTCGAAGACGCAGGCCGTCACCTCGCAGATCCCCGACCGCGACCTGGGCGAGAAGAACGTCCACATCGGCCCGTCCGACTATGTCGCGTGGCTGGACGACCGCAAGTGGGCGTACGTCCGCCTTGAGGGCCGTGCCTTCGGTGACGTTCCGCTGAACCTGGAGTACAAGCTCGAGGTCTGGGACTCCCCGAACTCCGCCGGCGTCATCATCGACGCGGTCCGCGCGGCGAAGATCGCCAAGGACCGCGGCATCGGCGGCCCGATCCTGTCCGCGTCGTCGTACTTCATGAAGTCCCCGCCGGTGCAGTACTTCGACGACGAGGCTCGCAACCAGGTCGAGAAGTTCATCAAGGGCGAGGTCGAGCGCTAAGCATCCGACAGCGCGCCGGATTCCCGGCGTTCGGTCGATCGGCCGCGGAGGGTCCCCGGGTTGCCTGCCCGGGGGCCCTCCGCGTGTGTGACGCTTGATCGCATGCCTGCCGTGCGTGATCTGCGCGTACTCCTGCGCCTGACCGACTTTCGCCGACTGCTCGCGGTCCGGCTCCTCTCCCAGTCGGCCGACGGCGTCTATCAAGTCGCGCTCGCCACCTATGTGGTGTTCTCCCCGGAGAAGCAGACCTCACCGGCGGCCATCGCCTCCGCCATGGCCGTCCTGCTGCTGCCGTACTCCCTGATCGGCCCCTTCGCGGGGGTCTTGCTGGACCGCTGGGAGCGGCGGCAGGTCTTTCTGTACGGGAATCTGCTGCGGGCCGTCCTCGCGATCGGCACCGCGCTGCTGATCCTCGCCTCCGTGCCCGACTGGCTCTTCTATGTCTCGGCCCTCTCCGTCACCGCGGTCAACCGCTTTGTGCTGGCCGGCCTGTCGGCCGCGCTGCCCCGGGTCGTCGACCAGGAACGGCTCGTCATGGCCAACTCCCTCTCACCGACGGCCGGCACGCTGGCGGCGACCGCGGGCGGCGGGCTCGCCTTCGTGGTGCGGCTGGTGTCGGAGGACTCCGACGCGGCGGTCGTACTGCTCGGCGCCGGGCTCTATCTCTGCTCGGCGCTCGCCTCGCTCAGGATCGACCGCCGGCTGCTCGGGCCGGACACGACACCGGAGCATCCCCGGCTCATCGCCGCTGTCGCCTCCACCGCGCGCGGCATGGCCGACGGGCTGAGGCATCTGGGCGAGCGGCCGGCGGCGGCCCGGGTGCTGGTCGCGATGACTCTGATGCGCTTCAACTACGGGGCCCTGACCGTGATGGTCCTGATGCTCTGCCGCTATGCCTGGTACGAACGGGAGCAGGACGGCCTGGCACTGCTCGGGCTGGCCCTGGCCGTCTCCGGAGCCGGGTTCTTCGTGGCCGCCGTGGTGACCCCCTGGGCCATCGGACGGTTCGGCCGGTACGGCTGGCTGGTGCTCTGCGCGACGGCGGCCGCGGTGCTGGAACCCGCGCTCGGGCTGCCCTTCGCCCCGGTGCCGATACTGATCGCCGCGTTCGTCCTGGGGTTCATCACCCAAGGGTCGAAGATCACCACCGACACCGTCGTCCAGACCACGGTGGACGACGCCTATCGCGGACGGATCTTCTCCCTCTACGACGTGCTGTTCAATGTGGCGTTCGTGGGGGCGGCCGGCGTGGCGGCGCTGATCCTGCCTCCCGACGGACGCTCGGCGCAGCTGGTCGTGCTGGTGGCGCTGATCTACGCGGGGATCGCGGTCACCATGGCGCGGTGGCGTCGCACCAGCGATACGCGGTAACCACCGAGGGGGCGATGTTTCACGTGAAACATCGCCCCCTCGGCGCTTCCGCTGCTGTGTTTCACGTGAAACACGACAGCGGTTCGCGCTGGTGGATCACTGCGATTCCTGGGCCGCCCACCACTCCTTGAGCGCCGCGATCGCCGCGTCCCGCTCCATGGGGCCGTTCTCCAGGCGCAGCTCCAGCAGGAACGCGTACGCCTTGCCGATCACCGGGCCGGGACCCACGCCGAGGATCTCCTGGATCTGGTTGCCGTCCAGGTCGGGCCGGATGGCATCGAGCTCTTCCTGGTCCTGGAGCTGCGCGATCCGCTCCTCGAGCCCGTCGTAGGCCCGGGACAGGGCGCTCGCCTTGCGCTTGTTGCGGGTGGTGCAGTCCGACCGGGTCAGCTTGTGGAGCCGGGTCAGCAGGGGTCCCCCGTCACGCACATAGCGCCGTACGGCCGAGTCGGTCCACTCCCCGGTCCCGTAGCCATGGAACCGCAGGTGCAGCTCCACCAGCCGTGAGACGTCTTTGACCATCTCGTTGGAGTACTTGAGCGCGATCATGCGCTTCTTGGTCATCTTCGCGCCGACCACCTCGTGGTGGTGGAAGGAGACCCGGCCGTCCTTCTCGAACCGCCGTGTCTTCGGCTTGCCGATGTCGTGGAAGAGCGCGGCCAGCCTGAGCACCAGGTCCGGTCCGTCCTCCTCCAGGTCGATGGCCTGTTCCAGAACGGTCAGGGAGTGCTCGTACACATCCTTGTGCCGGTGGTGCTCGTCGCTCTCCAGGCGCAGCGCGGGCAGCTCGGGCAGCACATGCGCGGCGAGACCGGAGTCGGTGAGCAGCGCGAGGCCCTTGCGGGGGTGTGCGGAGAGGACCAGCTTGTTGAACTCTTCGCGGACCCGTTCGGCGGAGACGATCTCGATGCGCTCGGCCATGTCCTTCAGGGCGGCGACCACCTCGGGGGCCACCTCGAAGTCCAGCTGGGCGGCGAACCGGGCGGCCCGCATCATGCGCAGCGGATCGTCGGAGAAGGACTCCTCGGGGGTCCCCGGCGTCCGCAGCACCCGGGCGGCGAGATCCTCCAGCCCGTGGTGCGGGTCGATGAACTCCTTCTCCGGCAGGGCGACGGCCATCGCGTTGACGGTGAAGTCACGGCGGAGGAGATCCTGCTCGATGGAGTCGCCGTAGGAGACCTCGGGCTTGCGGGACGTCCTGTCGTACGCCTCCGAGCGGTAGGTGGTGACCTCGATCTGGTAGCCGCTCTTCTGTGCGCCGACCGTGCCGAAGGCGATACCCACGTCCCAGACCGAATCCGCCCATGGACGGATGATCTTCAAAACATCCTCGGGGCGGGCGTCCGTGGTGAAGTCCAGATCATTGCCGAGCCGGCCGAGCAGGGCGTCCCGGACCGATCCGCCGACCAGGGCGAGACTGAACCCGGCGTCCTGGAAGCGGCGCGCGAGATCATCGGCCACGGGCGCTACACGCAGTAGTTCCGCAACCGCACGGCGTTGCACCTGGCTCAGTGCGATGGGGCTGTCTTCATTGGCGTTCGGCACAACAGAAGAGGGTACGTGTCCCACAGGCCACGGCGTCCCGCTTTATCGACCGCCGCTCGGCCCTTCCCGCCGGACCACCGCAGCCCCGGCCCGGGACACGCCCGGCCGCCCCGGCGATCTTGTGAGGCGGTCCGCGGCACTTCGGCGCGCCGCACCTCGTTACCATGCGTGGACGCAATAGAGCGACAGCGACCAACGGCATCAGACGACGAGGACGGACGTGCGCGTGGCCGAGGCGGCAGACTTCCAGGAGACCTCCCCCTCTCCTGCCCGCCGGTGGCTGCGCCGTACAGCCTCCGCGCTCGTCGGCGTGCCGCTCATGGCCTGCCTGATCGGCGGCCCGGCGCAGGCCGCCCCCAAAGCGCCCTCGGGCTCGCGCACGGTGGATGTGTCGCTCACCACAGTCACGCCGTCCACCCCGCTGAAGGACGACAAGCTCACCATCACCGGCACCGTGGTGAACAAGGGCAGGCAGACGGTCAGCGACGCGGAGATCGACCTTCGGGTGGGTCCGCGGCTGATCGGCAGGACCGGTATCGACCGTGCCGCCCAGCGGACCGGCTACAACTCCGTGGCCGACGGCGCGCCCGTCGGCGACGAATTCACCGTGAAGCTGCCGAAGCTCGCCTCCGGCATCAGCCGGGACTTCTCGCTCACCGTCCCGGTCTCCGAGCTGGACCTCGGTGACGACGGTGTCTACCAGCTCGGCGTGTCCCTGACGGGGCGGACTCCGAGCGCTCAGTACGGGCAGGTGCTGGGGATCGAGCGGACCTTCCTTCCCTGGCAGCCCGAGGCGCTGGAGAAGAAGACCCGGCTCACCTATCTCTGGCCGTTGATCTCCACGACGCATCTCACCTCGGAGACGGGGTCGGACAAACAGCAGAGCCCGGTGTTCGAGGACGAGTCGCTGGCCGAGGAGCTGGCTCCGGAAGGCAGGCTCGGGCAGCTCGTCTCGCTCGGCCGGGGTCTTCCCGTCACCTGGGTGATAGATCCCGACCTGCTCTCCACCGTCAACGCGATGACGGAGGAGTACGAGGTCAAGCAGGGCGACGACACGGTCGCGGGGAAGAATCAGGACGTCGCCAAGCGGTGGCTGACCGATCTCCAGTCGGCGGTCAAGGGCCGCGAGGTGGTCGCGCTGCCGTTCGCCGACCCCGATCTGGCGTCTCTGGCACACCGGGGGAAGAACGTCCCCGGTTCGCTCAGCCATCTCCAGCAGGCCACCCAGGTCGCCGAGTCGACCGTGGAAACGATCATTCACGAGAAGCCGTCCACCGACTTCGCCTGGCCCGTGGACGGTGCGATCGACTCCTCGATCGTGGATGTCGCCACCTCGGCGGGGGCGGACAAGGTGATCGCCCGGAGCGACAGCCTGCGGGACGATCTGAACTACACGGCCAGCGCGGCCCGCCCGATCGGTGGCGGAACGACGGCCGTGGTCGCCGACGCCCGGCTCTCCAAGGCCTTCCAGGGCGACATGCTGAACACCGACACGTCGACTCTGGCGATCCAGAAGTTCCTCGCCCAGACGCTGGCGGTCACCCTTCAGAACACGGACAAGCAGCGGAGCCTGGTCGTCGCTCCCCAGCGGATGCCGACCGTGTCCCAGGCGCAGTCGATGGCCCGGGCCCTGGGCGGTCTGAAGGCCCAGCACTGGACCCAGCCGATGGATCTGGTCGCCGCTGCCGCCTTCAAGCCCGACACCAGCGCGAACACCCGGATCCCGTCGGCCTCGGAGTACCCTCGCGATCTGCGCGCGCGTGAACTGCCGGTCGAGGCGTTCCAGGACATCCGCAGGACACAGGAAGCCCTCGACAAGTTCACCGTCATCCTGACGCAGATGGACCGGGTGGAGACGCCCTTCGGCCGGGCCATCGACCGGGAGATGTCCACTTCCTGGCGGGGCCACCGCGCCGCCGCCGCGCAGTATCGCCAGAGCGTGCGGGAGAACCTCCAGGTCCTCACCGGAGAAGTACAGCTGATCAAGAAGTCGCAGATCACCTTGTCCGGGCAGAGCGCCACGATCCCGATCACCGTGCAGAACCGGCTGGTGCAGGATGTCGATCATCTGGTTCTGCGGCTCAGCTCGGACAACTCCTCCCGTCTGAGCCTGGACGACAAGAGCGTGGCCGAGCAGCCGATCACGGTGAAGGGCGGTCACAGCCAGTCCGTGAAGTTCGACGCTCTGGCGCATGTGAACGGCCAGGTGCGGATGACGGCCCAGCTCTACACCGAGGACAACAAGCCGTACGGCGAGCCCATGCGGTTCACCGTCAAGGTCTCCGAGATCACTCCCACGGTGATGCTCGTGATCGCGGGAGGTGTTCTGCTGCTCGTCCTGGCGGGTGTGCGGATGTACACCCAGCGCAAGCGGGCCTCCGCCCAGGAGCAGCCGGGGACGGACACGGACACCGGCACCGAACCCGGGAACGGCGCGGACGGCGAGAGCGGCGAGGACGGCCCCTCGAACGGAGTGCAGCCCTCCGGAGGGGACGCCGGCGGCTCGGATCCCGGGCAGCCGAGTGACCCGACACCGGACACCGGACCGGAAAGCGGCAAGCCATCGGCCCCAGGTGAGAAAGTGGACCGTTGAGCGATGTCGTGGCCGGCCGGCCCGGGACGATGAGGTGGGGTAGCAATGAACGCGCCGTACGACGGTGACCGCGGTCAGGGCGCGGGCACGGACCCGGCGGGCCAGGCTCCGCCCCAGCCCGCTTCCGACCCCGCCGCCCAGGATCCGTACGCGCAGGATCCGTACGCCCAGAATCCCTACCTCCAGGACCCGCAGGCGCACGACGCGTACCCGCAGGACGGCTACGTCCAGGACCCCCAGGCCCAGGACGCCTACCCGCTGGACCCCCGGGCCCTGGGGCAGCCCGCCCAGGAGCAGTACCCCCCGGATCCCTATCTGCAGGACGCCTACGCCCCGGACCCGTACCGGGCGCAGGATCTCTCCGCGCAGGACCCGGTGGCCGAGGCGCTCTACGACCGGGCCTCCCACCCGCCGCCGCCCCCGGGCACCTACCAGCAGCCGCCGCCGCTGTACCAGCAGCCGCCCGCGCCGCAGTACGCTCCCGACCCCCGGGTCTGGGCCCAGACGCCGCCGCCCGAGCCCGCCGGCCCCTCGCGCCATCTGCCGTACGGCGACGACGCCAGGACCACGCAGTACACCGGTGTCGACGAACTGGTCACCCGAGCCGGTGAGCCGGAGCGGGACCAGGGGCAGGGGCAGGACGCCTTCGCCCATCTCTTCCGGGACCAGCAGAACGCGGTGCAGACCGTGCCCGCACCCGCCACGGAACCCGCTCCCGCGCCTCCGCCGCCCCCCAAGAGCCCGGGCGGCCGGGCCTCCAGCGTGCTGAAGTCCAGCGCCGTCATGGCCGCGGGCACGATCGTCTCCCGGGTCACCGGCTTCCTGCGGACCCTGGTGATGGCCGCCGCCATCGGCGTCGGCACCCTCAACGACTCCTACCAGGTCGCCAACGTCCTGCCCACGATGATCTACGTGCTGGCCGGCGGCGGCGCCCTGAACGCCGTCTTCATCCCCCAGCTCGTCCGGGCCATGAAGAACGACAAGGACGGCGGCGAGGCCTACGCCAACCGTCTGCTGACCCTGGTCGTGGTGATGCTCGGAGGCGTCACCACCCTCTGTGTGCTGGCCGCGCCCCTGCTGATCCGGATGCTGTCGAACCCGATCGCCTCCGATCCGCAGCGGATGGAGGTCGCGGTCACCTTCGCCCAGTACTGCATCCCCACCCTGTTCTTCATGGGCGTCCACGTCGTACTCGGCCAGATCCTCAACGCCCGCGGCCGCTTCGGCGCGATGATGTGGACCCCCGTCCTCAACAACATCGTGATCATCGCGACCTTCGGCGCGTTCATCTGGGCGTTCGGCGGATTCACCGACACCAAGGTCGGGGAGTCGACCATCACGCCGGAGGGCGTGCGGCTACTCGCCATCGGCACCCTGCTCGGACTGGTCGTCCAGTCCCTGGCGATGATCCCGTATCTGCGGGACGCCGGCTTCAAGATGCGGCTGCGCTTCGACTGGAAGGGCCAGGGCCTGGGCAAGGCCCTCGGGCTCGCCAAGTGGACCTTCTTCTTCGTCCTCGCCAACCAGCTCGGGATGATCGTCGTCACCCAGCTCGCCACCTGGGCCGCGTCGGAGGCCGCCAAGGACGGCATCGACGGCGTCGGCATCACCGCGTACAACTACGCGCTGCTGCTGTGGCAGATGCCGCAGGCCATCATCACGGTCTCGGTGATGACCGCCGTACTGCCCAGGATCTCCCGGGCCGCCCACGACGACGACCCGGCCGCCGTGCGCGACGACATCTCCTACGGTCTGCGCACCTCGGCCGTCGCGATCGTGCCCTGCGCCTTCGCCTTCCTGGCGCTCGGCGTCCCCATGGCGACCCTGCTGTACGCCAGCTCGGGCGACGGAGCCCGGGGCATCGGATTCACTCTGATGGCCTTCGGCCTCGGCCTCATCCCGTACTCCGTGCAGTACATCGTGCTCCGCGGCTTCTACGCGTACGAGGACACCCGGACCCCCTTCTACAACACCGTCATCGTCGCCCTGGTCAACGCCGCGGCCTCCGTCGCCAGCTTCATGCTGCTCCCGGCGCGCTGGGCCGTCGTCGGCATGGCCGCGGGATACGGCCTCGCCTACATGGTCGGCGTCGGCATCGCCTGGCGCAGGCTGAAGAAGCTCCTCGGGGGCGACCTGGACGGCTCGCACGTCATGCGCACCTACGCCCGTCTCTGCATCGCCTCCGTCCCCGCCGCCGCCCTCGGCGGCGCGGCGGCCTACGCCATCCTCCAGGCCCTCGGCAGCGGCGCGCTCGGCTCCCTGGCAGCGCTCGTCGGCGGCGGAATCATCCTGCTGGGCGTTTTCTTCGTCGCCGCGAAGCGGATGCGCATCGCGGAGCTGAACTCCATCGTCGGCATGGTGCGCGGCCGCCTCGGACGCTAGCCCCGAAATTCGCACAACCATCGTCCGTCGTCGCGTGTCGTGCATAGCAGCGGACTGTGGGCACAATTGGCTTTGGCTGTTGGTTATGCGCAACGGATGGGGAGGCAGGAACGACGGTGGCGGAACGTAGCACGGCTGCCGTCGACGTGGCCGACAACAGCGGAGACGAACCGCTGACCGCGCAGGCGGACAAGGCCACGACCGACGGGGCGGCTCAGACTCAGGACACGGCGGAGAAGAAGACGCCGGACACGGGCGGCGAGCGCAAGAGCGCCGAGCCCTCCATCGCCACGCCCGAGCTGCACAGCGGGCACAGACTCGCCAGGCGCTACCGCCTGGAGGAGTGCATCACCCGTCTGGACGGTTTCAGCAGCTGGCGAGCCGTGGACGAGAAGCTGCGCCGTGCCGTCGGAGTGCATCTGCTCCCCGCCGACCACCCCCGTGCCCGTTCCGTACTCGCCGCGGCACGCTCCGCCGCCCTCCTGGGCGACCCGCGTTTCGTCCAGGTGCTGGACGCCGTCGAGGAGAACGACCTCGTCTACGTCGTCCATGAGTGGCTGCCCGACGCGACCGAGCTGACCACCCTGCTCTCCATGGGCCCGATGGAGCCGCACGCCGCCTACCAGCTCGTCGATCAGCTCGCCCAGGCCATGGCCGCCGCCCACCGTGAGGGCCTGTCCCATCTGAGGCTCACCCCCGGGGCCGTGCTGCGGACCTCCACCGGCCAGTACCGCATCCGGGGACTCGCCGTGAGCGCGGCCCTGCGCGGCATCACCGCCGAGCGTCCCCAGCGCACCGACACGGAAGCGGTCGGCGCGCTGCTGTACGCGGCCCTGACCCAGCGCTGGCCGTACGAGAACAACGCGTACGGGCTCTCCGGGCTGCCCAAGGGCATCGGGCTGCTCCCGCCGGACCAGGTACGGGCCGGCATCCACCGGGGCCTTTCCGAGCTGGCCATGCGCGCCCTGGTCAATGACGGTGCGACCGCCTCCCGCCAGGAGCCGCCCTGCACCACACCCGACGAGCTGGCCAAGGCCATCGCCGCGATGCCGCGCATCCGCCCGCCGGAGCCCGCCTTCGCCTCTCCGCCCGAGTATCAGCGGACCACCTACCAGCAGGGCACCTACGGGCGACCCGCCGCCCGGCCGGGCCCGGCCGTCACCCAGCCCGTGCCCGCCCACCCGGCCGCTCTGGAGAGCCGTACCGGGAAGGTGCTGAAGTGGGGCGTGGCCGCCCTGCTGATCGCCGCTCTCGGCCTCGGCAGCTGGCAGATCGCCGACGAGCTGATCCGGCGGGACAACAACCGGGTGGACCCCGGTGTCTCGCAGTCCGAGGACGACAAGAAGAACGACGGCAAGGACACCGCCGCCGCTTCGGGCAAGCCGGTCGCCATCGTCAGTGCCAGCGATTTCGACCCGTACGGCCAGCCGCCTTCCGAGAAGCCTGCCGAGATAGTGAACAGCTACGACGGCGATCCCAACACGTCCTGGACCACCAACTGGTACACGAGCCCGGACTTCGGCCGGCTCAAGGATGGTCTCGGCATCGTCCTCGACCTCGGCGAGGTCCAGCAGATCGGCACGGTCGACGTGTCCTTCCTGGGCGGCGACACCACGGTGGAGCTGCGGGCGGCACCCGAGAGCGCCGCGTCCCAGCCGACGCTCTCGACCGGGTTCGACACCGTCGCCGAGGGGACCGGAACGAATGTGGCCCTCAAGCCCGGCAAGCCGGTGCGGTCACGGTACGTTCTGGTCTGGCTGACGGACCTCCCGCCGTCGGGCCCCGGTCAGTTCCGGGGCAAGGTCGCGGAGATCAAGATCGTCAGCTGACGGCAGCAGGGAGGGGGCTCACCGTTGGACGACTCGATACGCCGCGACACGAGCGACCAGGATCTCCTGGGCCGCCATGTGGCGGGGGACCCGAATGCCTTCGGTGAGCTTGTCAGACGACACCGTGACCGGCTGTGGGCGGTCGCCCTGCGCACACTGGGGGACCGTGAGGAGGCGGCGGACGCGGTGCAGGACGCTCTCGTCTCCGCCTTCCGTGCCGCCCACACCTTCCGTGGCCAGTCCGCCGTCACCACCTGGCTCCACCGGATCACCGTGAACGCCTGTCTCGACCGGGCCCGCAAGGCGGCCTCCCGCAAGACCTCCCCCGTCGACGACACCGAGCGCTTCGAGCGGCTCCTTGAGCCGCATGAGTCCGCGGAGGCTCCGGCCGAGCGCCAGGACCTGAATCGGGAACTCCTGGCCGCGCTGGCGAAGCTTCCCGCCGATCAGCGGGCCGCCCTGGTGCTGGTGGACATGCAGGGGTACCCGGTCGCTGAGGCGGCCCGGATCCTCGAGGTGCCGGTCGGGACCGTCAAGAGCCGCTGCGCACGGGGGCGGGCCCGGCTGCTGCCCATGCTCACCCATCTGCGCGGTGACGCCGGGGATAGGAGCGAACCCGGCGGGGGAAGGAACCGGACGCCGGGGGATTCCGTCCCACCGGCATCGGGACAAAGGGACGCAGGGCCTGACCCTGCCGCTGCGAAGGGCGGAGGTGGGCTCACATGACATCCACGGCCGATATGACTCAGCACCCGGACGTCTCGGAGATCTCCGATCTCACCGAAGGACTGCTGCCGCCGTCACAGAGCGGCGCTCTCCGGCTCCATCTGGACGCCTGTGCGCTCTGTGCCGATGTCCAAGCCTCGCTGGAGGAGATCCGGGGGCTGCTCGGCACGCTCCCCGGGAGCGCCCGGATGCCGGTGGACATCGCCGAGCGGATCGACGCGGCCCTGGCCGCCGAGGCCCTGCTGGACTCGACCGCGCCCGACGCCGCCGCGCATGTTTCACGTGAAACACCGCCCATCGTCCACCAGCGTGAGCCCAGCTCCCCGAGCCGCCCGACGGGGCAGGCCAGGGGGACGACCGGTCCAGGCCGCAAGCGCCGGAGCCGGCGCGTCACCGTGGTCATGGGTGCCTTCTTCACCGCGGCGGCCGTCGGTGTGGGCGTGCTGCTCTTCCCGGCGGGCCTGACGGACGGGAGCTCCGACAGCCAGAAGGAAGCCGTCTCGGAGAGCCGGGGCCGGCTGTCCGCGACCGCCCCCGGCACGGATTTCTCCGCCCCCGGCCTCGATACCCGGGTGCGTGCTCTCGTCGAGGCCGGCTCCCCCGTGCCCGAGGCGCGGTCCAAGGGTTCGAAGACCTTCGGCACCGAGGAACACTCCCCGGCCACCGAGATGGAGAGCACACCGACCGTGCCCCCCTGTGTTCAGCGGGCCACCGGCCGCGCCGACAGTCCGCTGGCGGCCGAGCCCGGTGTGTACAACGGCGAGAGCGCCTATCTGGTGGTCTTCCCCGACCAGGCGGACGATCTGCGTGTCCAGGCCTATGTGGTCGCCTCCGCATGCGCGGATTCCGCTCCCTCGTCCACCGGGAAGCTCCTCCTCAAGGACGCTTACCCTCGTCGCTGAGGCGTTCCCACGCGCTGCGCTGCGATCCTGGGAATGCAAGCCCCTTAGGATCCGTTGGGTGGGATGAGAGTCATTGACTCGGCCCAGTAGACAGCAGCACAGTCTTCAGAGACGAGGAATCAACCCGTGAGCGACGTCCGTAACGTCATCATCATCGGCTCCGGGCCGGCCGGCTACACGGCGGCGCTCTACACCGCGCGCGCATCACTGCAGCCGCTGGTGTTCGAGGGCGCTGTCACCGCCGGCGGCGCGCTGATGAACACGACCGATGTGGAGAACTTCCCTGGGTTCCGCGACGGCATCATGGGTCCGGACCTCATGGACAACATGCGGGCCCAGGCCGAGCGTTTTGGCGCCGAGCTGATTCCGGACGACATCGTCTCCGTCGACCTCACGGGCGACGTCAAGACGGTCACCGACACGGCCGGCACGGTACACCGGGCCAAGGCCGTCATCGTCACGACCGGCTCCCAGCACCGCAAGCTCGGACTGCCCAACGAGGACGCGCTCTCCGGCCGTGGCGTCTCCTGGTGCGCGACCTGCGACGGGTTCTTCTTCAAGGACCAGGACATCGCTGTGATCGGCGGCGGTGACACGGCGATGGAGGAGGCGACCTTCCTCTCCCGCTTCGCCAAGTCGGTCACCATCGTCCACCGCCGTGACAGCCTGCGCGCCTCGAAGGCGATGCAGGAGCGGGCCTTCGCCGACCCGAAGATCTCCTTCGCCTGGGACAGCGAGGTCGTCGGGATCCACGGCGACCAGAAGCTGAGCAGCCTCACGCTGCGGAACACCAAGTCGGACGAGACCTCCGAGCTGGCGGTCACCGGCCTGTTCATCGCCGTCGGCCACGACCCCCGGACGGAACTCTTCAAGGGTCAGCTCGACCTGGACGACGAGGGCTATCTGAAGGTCGCGGCCCCGTCCACGCGTACCAACCTGACCGGCGTCTTCGCCGCAGGCGATGTGGTCGACCACACCTACCGGCAGGCCATCACCGCCGCCGGCACCGGGTGCTCCGCAGCACTGGACGCCGAGCGTTACCTCGCCGCACTCGCCGACAGCGAGAAGGTCGCCGAGCCGGAGAAGACCTCCGCGGTCTGATCCGCAGTTCCCCCCTACTTCCCCCCGAGACAGAAGGAGGCCGCCGTGGCCGGCCAGCTGAAGAACGTTACCGATGCCAGCTTCGAAGAGGACGTCCTGAAGAACGACAAGCCCGTACTGGTGGACTTCTGGGCCGCCTGGTGCGGTCCCTGCCGCCAGATCGCGCCGTCCCTGGAGGCCATCGCGGCCGAGCACGGTGACCAGATCGAGATCGTCAAGCTCAACATCGACGAGAACCCGGCCACCGCCGCCAAGTACGGCGTCATGTCCATCCCGACGCTGAACGTCTACCAGAACGGCGAGGTCGCCAAGACCATCGTCGGTGCCAAGCCCAAGGCCGCGATCGTTCGCGACCTTGAGCCGTTCATCGCCGGCAACTAGCGGCAGCGCCGCCGATTCCGGCGGTTGATGTTTCACGTGAAACATCGAAGGGGCTCACCCTCCACGGGTGAGCCCCTTCCGCGTATCCGGCTCAGAGCGGTCTGAGCGCCGGGTCCTTCTGGACAGCGCCCAGCAGCCGATCGAGGGCCATCTCGACGTCCTCCTTCCAGGAGAGCGCGGTCCGCAGCTCCAGCCTCAGCCGGGGGGACGTGGGGTGAGGGCGGACCGTCTTGAAGCCCACGGCGAGCAGGTGATCGGCCGGGAGCACACAGGCGGGAGCCTTCCACCGAGCGTCTCCGAATGCCTCGATGGCACGGAACCCACGCCGCAGCAGATCCTTGGCCACGGTCTGGACCATGACTCTGCCGAGCCCCTGGCCCTGGTATCCGGGATTGATCCAGGCGGTCATCAGCTGTACGGCGTCCACCGAGACCGGGCTGGTCGGAAAGGCCGTGGAGCGCGGCACATAGGCCGGAGGGGCGTAGAGAACGAATCCGACCGGAACATCGTCGACATGGACCACACGGCCGCAGGATCCCCACTCCAGCAGGACGGCCGAGATCCAGGCTTCCTTCTCCAGCTCGGACCGGCCGGCCTGGACCGCCGCTTCCCCGCTGACCGGGTCGAGTTCCCAGAAGACACAGGCCCGGCAGCGGCTGGGCAGCTCCGACAGATTGTCCAGTGTGAGGGGTACAAGCCGACGCCCCATGAAGGCTGTTCCTCGCTTCCTTCCCGGGCCGCGTTCGCCACTGCCGACGCGCTCCGCGCGGAGCGGACGCGCGACACGGAAGCGATCGTATCGATCTGTTCTCGGAGGGGGTACCGCCTCAGCACAAAGGGCGGGTGGTGTCCGGTGGACCACCCGAACACCACCCGCCCCTGGCATCGCCGAGAGGGCTCAGCCCTCGTGCTCCGCGTCCGGGTCGGCCCCGAGGCCCTGCTCCAGGACCCGTCCCTCGCCCGGGGCGAGGGTGCCGAGGATGCGCTCCAGATCATCCATCGAGGCGAACTCGACGACGATCTTCCCCTTCTTCTGCCCGAGGTCGACCTTCACTCGGGTCTCGAAGCGGTCGGAGAGCCGGGAGGCGAGATCGGAGAGCGCGGGTGAGACCCTGCCTCCGGCCCTCGGCCCCTTCGGCTTGGGGGTGCTCTCCTGCCCCGCGGAAAGCTCCGAGTCGAAGTTGATCAGCTTCACGATCTCTTCGGTCGAGCGCACGGAGATACCTTCCTCCACAATGCGCTCCGCGAGCCGTTCCTGCTCCTCGGGGTCCTCCACCCCGAGGAGTGCCCGCGCATGGCCGGCCGAGAGCACTCCTGCGGCCACCCTGCTCTGCACCGCGGTCGGCAGCCGAAGCAGACGAAGGGTGTTGGAGACCTGGGAGCGGGAGTACCCGATCCGGTCGGCCAGCTGGTCATGGGTGCAGCTGAAGTCCCTCAGCAGCTGGTCGTAGGCGGCGGCCTCTTCCAGCGGGTTCAGCTGAGCGCGGTGGAGGTTCTCCAGCAGCGCGTCCAGCAGAAGCTTCTCGTCCTCCGTGTGCCGGACGATCGCGGGGATCCGCTCCAGACCGGCGGCCTCGCAGGCCCTCCAGCGGCGCTCACCCATGATCAGTTCGTACTTCTCGCCCCCCAGCTTCCGGACGACGACCGGCTGAAGAAGCCCCACTTCCTTGATGGAAGCCGCGAGTTCGACGATGGTGTCCTCATCGAACTCCTTCCGGGGCTGGCGCGGGTTGGGGGTGATCTCATCGATCGGTACTTCGGCGAAGTACGGCCCTTCCGGCTCCGACTGCTGCGGTACCGGGAGGGTCAATACCGAACCCGCCGCACCTGCGGCAGACGGCTGCCTCTCCTGAGGAGCCGCAGGGATCAGGGCACCGAGCCCCCGCCCCAACCCTCTACGTACGCTCACTGGATCCCCTCCGAGATGTTCTGCTGGCTGTTCTGACCGCCCAGATGGGCGGGTTGCGGATCGTACTGAACTCCGACTCCGCGCAGGGCGATCTCGCGGGCGGCCTCCAGATAGGACAGGGCACCGCTGGAGCCCGGGTCATAGGTGAGCACCGTCTGCCCATAGCTCGGGGCCTCCGAGATACGGACCGAGCGGGGAATGCTGGTCCTCAGCACCTCCTCGCCGAAGTGGCTGCGGACCTCCTCCGCCACCTGGGAGGCAAGTCGGGTCCGGCCGTCGTACATGGTCAGAAGGATCGTCGACACATGCAGCGCCGGGTTGAGGTGCCCCCGCACCAGATCCACATTCCTCAGCAGCTGCCCCAGCCCCTCCAGTGCGTAGTACTCGCACTGAATGGGGATGAGCACCTCGGCCCCGGCCACCATCGCGTTGACGGTCAGCAGACCCAACGAGGGCGGACAGTCGATGAGGATGTAGTCCAGGGGCTGCTCATAGGCCTGGATCGCCCGCTGCAGTCGGCTCTCCCGCGCCACCAGCGACACCAGCTCGATCTCCGCACCGGCGAGATCGATGGTGGCGGGGGCGCAGAAGAGACCTTCGACGTCCGGGACGGGCTGGACCACCTCGGAGAGCGGCCGGCTGTCCACCAGGACGTCATAGACGGAGGGGACTTCGGCGTGATGGTCGATCCCCAGCGCCGTGGAGGCATTGCCCTGCGGATCGAGGTCGACCACGAGAACCCGTGCGCCGTGCAGTGCCAGCGAGGCGGCGAGGTTGACCGTGCTCGTGGTCTTGCCCACGCCGCCCTTCTGGTTGGCCACCACCATGACGCGGGTCTGCTCGGGCCGGGGCAGGCCCTCACCGGCACGCCCCATGGTCTCCATGGCGAGCTGAGCGGCTCTGCCGATGGGAGTGTCGTCCATCGGGGGCGGTGTTTCACGTGAAACATCCTCTCCCGGCGACTCGGTACGGGGGCCGGGGACCGGATCGGTCATCGGTCCCGCGATGTTGGCGTCGGACCGCAAGGATTCACCTTCCTCGACTACAGGCTCGCGATGAACAGAGCCTGCCATGCTTTCGGGGTCATGAACCAACGAGGCCTGTGCTTCTGTGGATGAATCCACCTTTGTGGACAACTCCATGGCCCGTGCGGGGGGCTTCCGGCTCCGGATCGGGGCGACGGCACGCCCGCGGCTGATGATTCCTTGCAGCAGTGAGCGACGTTTCACGTGAAACACGATGCACGGGCCGCAGGACTACATCCCTACGACACTCCGGGCCGTGTGCGTTGCCAGCTTGGATGGAGCATCGCCCCGAACACCCCCCGACCCTCCCCCGAGCGTCGGTCGCCCGCGACTCCGCGAGACCTCGGCAGCCCCCGTCGGCACCCGCTCAGCGGCGGCGGCGGGAACGGCTGGTCCGGGCCGCCTTGGCGCGCTTCGCGGCGAACCGTACACCGCCGGGGCTCTCCCCGACCTCGACGCGCACCACGGTGGAGAGCGGGTCGACAAGCCCTTCGCCGACCTGGAGGACCGAGGTCTCCACCACGCCGAGCTTGCTCAGTGCGGCACGGGAGCTCTTCAGCTCCTCCTCGGCCGTGTCGCCCTTGAGCGCGAGCATCTCGCCGTAGGGACGGAGCAGCGGAACGCCCCAGCCCGCCAGCCGGTCCAGCGGGGCGACGGCGCGAGCCGTGACCACATGCACCGGAGGAAGGGTCCCGAGCACCTCCTCGGCCCGGCCACGCACCACGGTCACATGGTCCAGGCCCAGCAGCTCGACCACTTCCTGAAGGAAGTTGGTCCGCCGCAGCAGCGGCTCCAGGAGCGTGATCTTCAGATCGGGCCGTACGAGCGCCAGGGGAATGCCGGGCAGGCCGGCCCCGGAGCCCACGTCGCAGACCGAGACGCCTTCCGGCACCACCTCGGAGAGCACCGCGCAGTTGAGCATGTGGCGCTCCCACAGCCGCGGAACCTCACGCGGTCCGATGAGACCGCGCTTCACTCCGGCATCGGCCAGCAGCTCGGCATAGCGCACGGCTTCCGGATAGAAATCTCCGAAAACCGTCCGCGCCGCTTCGGGCGCCTGGGGAAGCTCTGCTGCCTCCGTCACGGGGGACCTTCCTTCCGTACCGCTCTGTCGCAATGTGGACCTGGTGGCTGACTATCAGGCTGACAAAGATCGGCCCCGCCTGCGATACAGACGGGGCCGATGATCGATGAAGGATCAGGCGGGGAGTACGACGACGAAGCGCTGCGGCTCCTCGCCCTCGGACTCGCTGCGCAGACCTGCGGCGGCGACCGCGTCGTGCACGACCTTGCGCTCGAAGGGCGTCATCGGGCTCAGCTTCACCGGCTCACCGGTGCTCTTCACCTCGTCGGCGGCCTTGGCGCCCAGCTGGGCGAGCTCCGTGCGCTTCTGGGCGCGGAAGCCCGCGATGTCCAGCATCAGCCGGCTGCGGTCACCGGTCTCCCGGTGGACGGCGAGACGGGTCAGCTCCTGAAGTGCCTCCAGAACCTCACCGTCCCGGCCCACGAGCTTCTGCAGGTCACGGCCGGGTGCCTCGCTGATGATCGAGACAGCCGCACGGTCGGCCTCGACGTCCATGTCGATGTCGCCGTCGAGATCGGCGATGTCGAGCAGACCCTCAAGGTAGTCGGCGGCGATCTCGCCCTCCTGCTCAAGGCGGGTGAGCGTGTCGCCTTCCTCGGCGGCGGCTTCCTCGGCGGCGGCGGGGATGGTGCCTTCCGTCACTGATGGACTCCTTCTTACTTCTTGGACGACGGGTGCTTGGGCCGCTGCTGGCCCTTGCGCTGTCCCGCCTTGGGCTGCTGGCGTGCGGCGGGCTTGCCCGCCGTCTTCGGCTTCGCGTCCTGCGGCGAATCCTTCTTCAGCGAGAGCTTGTCCTCGGAGTCGTCGGCCTTGGCCGTGCCCTGGGCACTGGCCGTCTGCCGCTTCGCCTTGGTCTGCCGCTTGGGCTGCTGCCGCTTGGCCGCGGCACCGCCCTCGGCCTCGATCTCCGGCGTCTCACTCTTGGCCACCGTGCCGTCCGCCTGGGCGGCGTAGCCGGCCTTGGCGAGACCGCTGATGAACTTGCGCTCGTTGTCGTTGCGGTCCGGGCCCTTGGCCACGATCGACTGGACGACATTGCGCTTGCGCCGCGACCGGACCTCGCCCCGCGCGCCGACCGACTTCAGCAGACGCTGGAGGTACTGGTCCTGGGCCTTGCTGCCGGGGGTGGGGTTCTGGTTGATCACGTACATCTGCTGGCCCATGGTCCACACGTTGGTGGTCAGCCAGTAGACGAGGACACCGACGGGGAAGTTGACACCCATCACGGCGAAGATCACCGGGAAGATGTACATCATCATCTTCTGCTGCTGCATGTAAGGCGTCTTGACCGTGAGGTCGACGTTCTTCTGCATCAGCTGGCGCTGCGTGTAGAACTGCGACGCGGACATCAGGATGATCATGATGGCCGTGACGATGCGCACATCGAGCAGCGTGGCGTTGAGCGCCTCGACCTTGCTCGGGCTGTCCATGAACTTGGACGCCAGCGGGGCACCGAAGATGTGCGCCTGCCGCGCGCTGTCGAGCAGTGCCTTGTCGATCACGCCGACGGTGTTGCCCGAGGCGATGTTCGAGAGCACGTAGTAGAGCGCGAAGAAGAACGGCGACTGCGCCAGAATCGGAAGGCACGAGGAGAGCGGGTTGGTGCCCGTCTCCTTGTACAGCTTCATCATCTCTTCGGACTGACGCTGCTTGTCGCTCTTGTAACGCTCCTGGATCGCCTTCATCTTCGGCTGGAGCGCCTGCATGTTCCGCATCGACTTGATCTGCTTCACGAAGAGCGGGATCAGACAGATACGGATCAGGACCACCAGCGAAACGATCGACAGTCCCCAGGCCCAGCCCGTGTCAGGACCGAAGACCGCCCCGTAGAGCTTGTGGAACTGGACGATGATCCACGAAACAGGTGTGGTGATGAAGCTGAAGAAACTGGCAATCGTGTCCACTAATCAGGCTCCTTGAGCATGGGGCGAGGTCTCTGCGGCCGGACTCGGGGGTTCGGTGGACGACTCCCGGGTAGGCACATCGGCGGCGGAGTTCCCGCCCTTGCGGCCGCGCACGGCATCACGCAGCATTTCGTGCCACCGCGGGCGCTTACGGGCCGGCACATGGTCCACACCGCCCGGCGACCACGGATTGCACCGCAGGATCCGCCAGGCGGTGAGAGCAGTGCCCTTGACCGCACCGTGCCGGTCGATGGCCGTGTACCCGTAGTGGGAACACGACGGGTAGTACCTGCAGACGGGCCCCAGCATGGGACTGATCGTCCACTGGTACAGCTTGATCAGGGCCAGCAGCGGGTACTTCATCGCGCGCCCCCTCCCAGCAGCCGCTGGAGGGCGGCATCCAGGTCTCGGGCCAGCTGTGCATGATCGGCGTCGCCCGCACCGGGCAGCGCTCGTACGACCACCAGGCTACCGGGGGGCAGCTCGGCGAGTCGGTCGCGTATCAGATGCCTCAGTCGGCGCTTGACTCTGTTGCGTACGACCGCGCCACCCACTGCCTTGCTCACGACGAAACCCGCACACGTCTGGGAAGCGCTCTCCCCAGGCGCGTGCGGGTCCGGTGAACCGCTGCGTAGATGGACGACGAGAAGCGGGCGCCCGGCCCGCCGACCCCGTCGTACCGCGGTCGCGAAGTCCTCGCGCCGCCTCAGCCGATTCTCGGTAGGCAGCACGTCATGACCTGTGCGCGGTCAGGCGGACAGGCGGGTGCGACCCTTTTCGCGGCGCGACGCGAGGATCGCGCGGCCGGCGCGGGTACGCATACGCAGACGGAAACCGTGGGTCTTCGCACGACGACGGTTGTTCGGCTGGAAGGTGCGCTTGCTCACTCGGGGGCTCCAGTAATGGCTCGTAGGCGGCGAAACATCGCCTGGCTGTCACCGTGCGCCCACGAGAAGCTCGCGTTTACGCCCGTGTGCACCGCTTCACAATCACAGAGCGTGATGTTTGCCCATCGGAGGCAGGCGGCAGCAGCCATCGACAACTCGACCTGGTCACGGTACGCGCGGCTACGCCATCCGGTCAAACCAGCCTCACGGCGGGGTCCACTGTGCACAGGCTGTGGACAACAACTTGAACCAGTCGCCCCGGCCTGACTACCTTGGCTGAACTCCGGAACTTTTCCTTTCTGTCCTTGCCTGTCCTTCCGGCCCCGTCCCCGTCCCGAGAACCACACATTCGTGGGACCTGCGAGAGAGCGTGCCCCCTGTGGCTGACGTACCTGCCGAGCTTGCCGCAGTGTGGCCACGCGTGCTGGAACAGCTCCTCGCCGAGGGCCACCAGGGCGTCGAACCCAAGGACAAGCAGTGGATCGAGCGCTGCCAGCCGCTCGCCCTGGTCTCGGACACCGCGCTGCTCGCCGCCCCCAACGAGTGGGGGAAGCGGGTCCTGGAGAGCCGGCTCGCCCCGCTGATCAGCGAGACGCTGAGCCGCGAGTGCGGACGCCAGATCCGGATCGCGATCACCGTCGACGACTCGGCGGGCGATCCGGGCGCCCCGCAGCCCGGCGGCCCCCAGCAGAACCCCCCGTACCCGGGACAGCAGCACGAGGACCCCCAGGGCTACCAGCGCGACGAGCCCTACGGCAGGTACGGGCACCACGCCCCGGAGGACGGGCTGCCGGAGATCCGTCCCGCGTACCCCGATTATCAGCAGCAGCGGCCCGAGCCCGGCTCCTGGCCCCGCGGTCAGGAGGATCTCTCCTGGCAGCAGCCGAGGCTCGGGGGCTTCCAGGACCGCGATCCCTACGCGACCACCCGGCCCCATCAGCCGCAGCAGGACTACCGCTCGCCGCAGCCGTCCGACCGGCAGGGGTACGAGCGCCGCGAACTGCCGGACTCCGCCCCGGCGCACCGGGGCGGCTCCGGCGGCGCGACCGGCCCGCTGGGGGCCCAGCCCTCGCCGGCCCCCGGGCCCGGCGAGCCGCAGGCCCGGCTGAACCCGAAGTACCTCTTCGACACCTTCGTCATCGGCGCCTCCAACCGGTTCGCGCACGCGGCCGCGGTGGCGGTCGCCGAGGCCCCGGCGAAGGCGTACAACCCGCTGTTCATCTACGGGGAGTCGGGGCTCGGCAAGACCCATCTGCTGCACGCGATCGGGCACTACGCGCGGAGCCTCTACCCGGGGACCCGGGTGCGGTACGTGAGCTCGGAGGAGTTCACCAACGAGTTCATCAACTCGATCCGCGACGGCAAGGGCGACACCTTCCGCAAGCGGTACCGCGATGTGGACATCCTGCTGGTCGACGACATCCAGTTCCTGGCGAGCAAGGAGTCGACGCAGGAGGAGTTCTTCCACACCTTCAACACGCTCCACAACGCCAACAAGCAGATCGTGCTCTCCTCCGACCGGCCGCCCAAGCAGCTGATGACGCTGGAGGACCGGCTCCGCAACCGCTTCGAGTGGGGCCTGACCACCGATGTGCAGCCGCCGGAGCTGGAGACCAGGATCGCGATCCTGCGCAAGAAGGCGGTCCAGGAGCAGCTGAACGCCCCGCCGGAGGTGCTGGAGTTCATCGCGTCCCGGATCTCGCGCAACATCCGGGAGCTGGAGGGCGCGCTGATCCGGGTCACCGCGTTCGCCTCGCTCAACCGTCAGCCGGTCGACCTCGGGCTCACCGAGATCGTGCTGAAGGATCTGATCCCGGGCGGCGAGGACTCGGCCCCGGAGATCACCGCGGGCGCGATCATGGCCGCGACGGCGGACTACTTCGGGCTGACGGTCGAGGACCTCTGCGGCTCCTCCCGGAGCCGGGTGCTGGTCACGGCGCGGCAGATCGCGATGTACCTCTGCCGTGAGCTGACGGATCTCTCCCTGCCGAAGATCGGCGCGCAGTTCGGCGGCCGGGACCATACGACAGTGATGCACGCGGACCGCAAGATCCGGGCGCTGATGGCCGAGCGGCGCTCGATCTACAACCAGGTGACCGAACTCACCAACCGCATCAAGAACGGCTGACGCCGGAAGCGTCCAAGAGCCGCCCAAGAGCCGTCCAGAAGCGCCCCGGGGAGTCCGCCTCCCGGGGCGCTTCTCGTCGTTCGCGCGCGCTCCAGAGCCCCTCGGAACGCTCCCGGAACGGGTCGGCCGGGCCCTCGGGAGGGCTCGGGAACGGCTCCGGGACCCCTCCGAACCCCCTCCCGGGCCGCCTCCGCGCCCGTTCCCGGCGGCCGGGACGCCGTCCCGGGCCCTCCGCGCTGTTCGAATACCGGGCCGAGGCGCGGGCTTCTCCACAGATTGGGGGAGAATTCTCCATCCACAGCCTGGGGACTGGGAAGTTGTCCAGACTCTGTCCACAGCCGAGCCGACCTGAAGATCATCCCAGCAGGTCAGCACCCTGTGGAATTGTGGCAAACCTTGATCCACAGGCTGTGGACAAAGTTTCTGTCCACAGCCTGTGATCAAAGTTGTCCACCGGCAACCCACAGGCTCCGGCGGGTTGCCCACAGCTTGTCCACATCGCTGTCCACTGTTCGGCAACATTCGGGCCGCTCTCACCGTGTCGAGTGAAAGCCGTCACACCGGGGAGGTGGATTGGGCTGTGGGGAACGTGGGTAAAGCTGGGGACAGAGCTGGGGAGAACTACCCCCGGGCTGTGCATGGCCTGTGCAGAACTTTCCGGTGTCCACAGAAGCAGTGGGTTGTCCACCGGTTCCACCCACAGGGTCGGTGGATAAAAAACAGGCCCTGACCTGCGAAAACGGGGTTATCCACGGTTTCCACAGGCCCTACTACTACTCCCACTTAGAGTTACCGGGGAATTGGCTTCGAAGAAGGTCCTGTGCACAACTCGGCCCGGCCGGCCGCGACACCCCGGATCACGACTTGACCCCGAGCAGCGCCGACTGTCAGTGCGGTGCGTCAGACTGGTCCCCGGCGACACAGCCGACGACGAAGGCCAGCAAGGCGAGCCAGCAACAGCAGGAGGCGGTTCCGGTGAAGATCCGGGTTGAGCGCGATGTACTCGCGGAGGCGGTGGCGTGGGTGGCCCGGAGCCTCCCGGCCCGTCCGCCGGCGCCCGTGCTCGCGGGCCTCCTGCTGAAGGCCGAGGACGGCGCGCTGAGCTTCTCGAGCTTCGACTACGAGGTCTCGGCCAAGGTCTCCGTCGAGGCCGAGGTCGACGAGGACGGCACCGTCCTCGTCTCGGGCCGGCTGCTCGCCGACATCTGCCGCGCCCTCCCCAACCGCCCGGTGGAGATTTCCACAGACGGTGTACGGGCGACCGTGGTCTGCGGCTCCTCGCGCTTCACCCTCCACACCCTCCCGGTGGAGGAGTACCCGGCACTGCCGCAGATGCCGACCGCGACCGGCACCGTGCCCGGCGAGATCTTCGCCTCCGCCGCCGCCCAGGTCGCCATCGCCGCAGGCCGTGACGACACGCTCCCGGTGCTCACCGGTGTGCGCATCGAGATCGAGGGCGAGACCGTCACCCTGGCCTCCACCGACCGCTACCGCTTCGCGGTCCGCGAGTTCCTGTGGAAGCCGGAGAACCCGGACGCCTCCGCCGTTGCGCTGGTGCCCGCCAAGACGCTCCTGGACACCGCCAAGGCCCTGACCAGCGGCGACACCGTCACCCTGGCGCTCTCCGGCTCCGGTGCGGGCGAAGGTCTCATCGGCTTCGAGGGCGCGGGCCGCCGCACCACCACCCGGCTGCTCGAAGGCGATCTCCCGAAGTACCGGACGCTCTTCCCGACCGAGTTCAACTCGGTGGCGGTCATCGAGACCGCGCCGTTCGTCGAGGCCGTGAAGCGTGTGGCGCTCGTCGCCGAGCGGAACACCCCGGTCCGGCTGAGCTTCGAGCAGGGTGTGCTGATCCTGGAGGCCGGCTCCAGCGACGACGCACAGGCTGTGGAGCGCGTCGACGCCCAGCTCGAAGGCGACGACATCTCCATCGCCTTCAACCCGACCTTCCTGCTCGACGGATTGAGCGCGATCGACTCCCCGGTCGCCCAGCTGTCGTTCACCACCTCCACCAAGCCGGCGCTGCTCAGCGGCAGGCCCGCGCTGGACGCCGAGGCGGACGAGGCCTACAAGTACCTGATCATGCCCGTGCGGCTCTCCGGCTGAGCCCCGCACAGGACGACCACGACGGGTCCGCTCCCACCGGGACGGACCCGTCGGGCTGCACACCGGACTCCGGCGTAGGCTCGGAAGCGGTTTACGCATCGGCATTCGACGCTTAAGGACATTGAGATGCAGCTCGGCCTCGTCGGCCTCGGCAAAATGGGCGGCAACATGCGCGAGCGCATCCGCCGCGCGGGCCACACCGTCATCGGCTACGACCGCAACCCGGACCTCGCCGACGTCCACAGCCTCCAGGAACTCGTGGACGGCCTCCAGGGCCCCCGGGTCGTGTGGGTGATGGTCCCGGCAGGCGCCGCGACCCAGTCCACCATCGATGAGCTGGCCGAGCTGCTCTCCCCCGGCGACATCGTCGTGGACGGCGGAAACTCGCGCTGGACCGACGACGAGCGGCACGCCGTCGAGCTGGGCATCAAGGGCATCGGCTTCGTGGACTGCGGCGTCTCCGGCGGCGTCTGGGGCCTGGAGAACGGCTACGCGCTGATGTACGGCGGCGACGCCGACCACGTCGCCCAGGTGCAGCCGATCTTCGACGCGCTCAAGCCCGCCGGTGAGTTCGGTTCCGTCCACGCCGGCAAGGTCGGCGCCGGACACTTCGCGAAGATGGTCCACAACGGCATCGAGTACGCCATGATGCAGGCCTACGCCGAGGGCTGGGAGCTGCTGGAGAAGGTCGACTCGGTCACGGACGTGCGCGAGGTCTTCCGCTCCTGGCAGGAGGGCACGGTCATCCGTTCCTGGCTGCTCGACCTGGCGGTCAACGCGCTGGACGACGACGAGCACCTGGAGAAGCTGCGCGGCTACGCCCAGGACAGCGGCGAGGGCCGCTGGACCGTGGAAGCCGCCATCGACAACGCCGTCCCGCTGCCCGCGATCACCGCCTCGCTGTTCGCGCGGTTCGCGTCCCGGCAGGACGACTCCCCGCAGATGAAGATGATCGCCGCGCTGCGCAACCAGTTCGGCGGCCACGCGGTGGAGAACAAGAAGTAGTCCCTGAGCCGGGGGAGGTCGGCCCGTACCCATGCATGTCACGCATCTGTCGTTGGCCGACTTCCGCTCGTACGCCCGGGTCGAGGTCCCTCTCGATCCGGGCGTCACCTCGTTCGTGGGGCCCAACGGACAGGGCAAGACCAATCTGATCGAGGCGGTCGGCTATCTGGCGACGCTCGCCAGCCACCGCGTCTCCTCGGACGCCCCGCTGGTACGCGTCGGCGCGCCCCGCGCGGTGGTCCGCGCCGCCGTCACCCAGGGCGACCGCTCCCAGCTGGTCGAGCTGGAGCTGAACCCCGGGAAGGCCAATCGGGCCCGTATCAACCGCTCGTCGCAGGTCAGACCGCGCGATGTGCTGGGGATCGTACGGACGGTGCTCTTCGCCCCGGAGGATCTGGCGCTGGTCAAGGGCGACCCCGGCGACCGGCGGCGCTTCCTGGACGAGCTGGTCACGGCGCGCTCGCCCCGGATGGCCGGCGTCCGCTCCGACTACGAGCGGGTGCTGAAGCAGCGGAACACCCTGCTGAAGTCGGCGGCGATGGCCCGCCGGCACGGCGGGGCGAAGTCCGGCGCGGATCTGTCGACGCTCGATGTGTGGGACCAGCATCTGGCTCGGGTCGGCGCGGAGCTGCTGTTCCAGCGGCTGGAGCTGATCGCGGTGCTTCAGCCGCTGGCGGACAAGGCGTACGAGTCGCTGGCGCCCGGCGGCGGCCCGCTCGCGCTGGAGTACCGTTCCTCCGCCGACGCGGCGGCCGACGCCGGGACGGGCAGCGCGACCGGCGGTGGCCCGACCGGGCGCGAGGAGCTGTACGCCCGGCTGGCGGCAGCGCTGGCCGGCGCGCGCAAGCAGGAGATCGAGCGCGGGGTGACGCTGGTCGGCCCGCACCGCGACGAGCTGGTGCTGAAGCTGGGACAGCTGCCCGCGAAGGGGTACGCCAGTCACGGCGAGTCCTGGTCGTACGCGCTGGCCCTCCGGCTGGCCTCCTACGAGCTGCTGCGCGGCGAGGGCAGTGAGCCCGTGCTGGTGCTGGACGACGTCTTCGCCGAGCTGGACGCCCGGCGGCGCGAACGGCTGGCGGAACTGGTGGCTCCGGGAGAGCAGGTGCTGGTGACCGCGGCCGTGGACGACGATGTCCCGGGCGTGCTGACCGGGGCGCGGTACGCCGTGTCCGGCGGAGAGGTGGCGCGGGTATGAACGACTTCAGGAGCGATGCCGGGAACGGCGTCAAGAGCGGTGCCGAGGGCGATCCCGGGGGCATGGGGAAGCAGGGCCTCGCGAGCGCCCCGGAGCCCTCCGGAGTGGATCTCGCACGGGTCGCGCTGCGCGCGGCCAAGGAGCAGGCCCGCGCCCGGGGCGCGGCGGCCCAGGAGAAGAAGCAGGCCCGGCGCGGCGGCGGGCTGCGCTCCGGCGCGCGGGCGGACGGCCGTGATCCGCTGGCGCTGGGGGCCGCGATCAACCGGCTGATCACCGAGCGCGGCTGGGAGACGCCGGCCGCCGTCGGCGGGGTGATGGGCCGCTGGCCGCAGATCGTCGGCGAGGACCTGGCGAATCACTGTGTGCCGCTGAAGTACGACGAGGACCCCGAGGAGCGCGTCCTCACGGTGCAGTGCGACTCGACGGCGTGGGCGACCCAGCTGCGGCTGCTGGCCCCGCGTCTGGTGGCGCGGCTGAACGAGGACCTCGGCCACGGCACCGTCAGAGTGATCAAGGTGCTGGGCCCGGGAGGGCCGCGCCGGAACTACGGACCGCTGCGGGCCCCCGGCAGTGTGGGGCCGGGCGACACCTACGGATGAGCCGGTCTCGACTGCTGTCCGTTTTGCCGTTTTCCATCACTTCGGAATGACATCCTCCGCTTGTTGCCGGGTGCTCTTCGGGCGTGGCCCGGCCGCTGTCCGGCCGCTCTTCCGGCTGCCCGCTCCCACCGTGTCCGGCTCTTGACAGGCTGAAGCGCTCAATGCCGGTGTCAGCCCCCTGGAGCCCCTTCCTGAATATGGGGAGTCGGACCGACGGTTTTCAGGGCGGCACATGGGGACTCAGCTACCGGCAAACCCCCATGACTGTCGGCCGTACCGGTAGACTGGTGGCCAATCCCGCCATCTTGCGGAACATGTCGAACGACGCAGCCGCTCCCGCTTGCCCGGAGAACGGCTTGTGCTGTGCCAGAAAGGGCGCTTCGTGGCCGATTCCGGCAACCCCAACGAGAACATCCCGTCCACCCCCGCCGGCGGAAGCGGCGAGGTCACTGCTGCGTACGACGCCAGCGCGATCACCGTCCTCGAAGGGCTGGACGCGGTCCGCAAGCGCCCCGGCATGTACATCGGCTCGACCGGTGAGCGTGGGCTTCATCACCTGGTCCAAGAGGTCGTCGACAACTCCGTCGACGAGGCGATGGCCGGACACGCGGACACCATCGACGTCACGATCCTCGCCGACGGCGGCGTGCGCGTCGTGGACAACGGCCGCGGCATCCCCGTCGGCATCGTTCCGTCCGAGAACAAGCCGGCCGTCGAGGTCGTGCTCACCGTCCTGCACGCGGGCGGCAAGTTCGGCGGCGGCGGCTACGCGGTCTCCGGCGGTCTGCACGGCGTCGGCGTCTCCGTCGTCAACGCGCTCTCCTCCAAGGTCGCGGTCGAGGTCAAGCGGGACGGCTACCGCTGGACCCAGGACTACAAGCTCGGCGTCCCCACCGCGCCCCTGGCGCGCAACGAGGTCACCGACGAGACCGGCACCACGGTCACCTTCTGGGCCGACGGCGACATCTTCGAGACCACCGAGTACTCCTTCGAGACGCTGGCGCGCCGCTTCCAGGAGATGGCCTTCCTCAACAAGGGCCTGACGCTGAAGCTCACCGACGAGCGCGAGTCGGCCAAGGCCGTCGTGGGCGCGGACACCGCCGAGCAGCCCACCGAGGAGCAGGTCCGCACGGTCACGTACCACTACGAGGGCGGCATCGTCGACTTCGTGAAGTACCTGAACTCGCGCAAGGGCGAGCTGATCCACCCCACCGTGATCGACATCGAGTCGGAGGACCGCGAGCGGCTCCTCTCGGTCGAGATCGCGATGCAGTGGAACTCGCAGTACACCGAGGGGGTCTACTCCTTCGCGAACACCATCCACACGCATGAGGGCGGTACGCACGAGGAGGGCTTCCGCGCGGCGCTCACGGGCCTGGTCAACAGGTACGCCCGGGAGAAGAAGCTGCTGCGCGAGAAGGACGACAACCTCTCCGGCGAGGACATCCGCGAGGGTCTGACGGCGATCATCTCGATCAAGCTGGGCGAGCCCCAGTTCGAGGGCCAGACCAAGACCAAGCTGGGCAACACCGAGGCGAAGACCTTCGTCCAGAAGGTCGTGCACGAGCACCTGACCGACTGGTTCGACCGCAACCCCAACGAGGCCGCGGACATCATCCGCAAGTCGATCCAGGCGCAGACGGCGCGGGTCGCCGCCCGCAAGGCCCGCGATCTGACCCGCCGCAAGGGGCTGCTGGAGTCCGCCTCGCTGCCCGGCAAGCTCAGCGACTGCCAGTCGAACGACCCCACCAAGTGCGAGATCTTCATCGTCGAGGGTGACTCCGCCGGCGGCTCGGCGAAGTCCGGCCGCAACCCGATGTACCAGGCCATCCTGCCCATCCGAGGCAAGATCCTGAACGTCGAGAAGGCCCGGATCGACAAGATCCTCCAGAACACCGAGGTCCAGGCGCTGATCTCGGCCTTCGGCACCGGGGTCCACGAGGACTTCGACATCGAGAAGCTCCGCTATCACAAGATCATCCTGATGGCGGACGCCGACGTCGACGGTCAGCACATCAACACCCTGCTGCTGACCTTCCTCTTCCGCTTCATGCGTCCGCTGGTCGAGGCCGGGCACGTGTTCCTGTCCCGCCCCCCGCTGTACAAGATCAAGTGGGGTCGCGACGACTTCGAGTACGCCTACTCCGACCGCGAGCGCGACGCGCTGGTCGAGCTGGGCAAGCAGCAGGGCAAGCGGATCCGCGAGGACTCGATCCAGCGCTTCAAGGGCCTGGGCGAGATGAACGCCGAGGAGCTGCGGGTCACCACCATGGACCAGGAGCACCGCGTACTCGGCCAGGTCACCCTGGACGACGCCGCACAGGCGGACGACCTGTTCTCGGTGCTGATGGGTGAGGACGTCGAGGCCCGGCGCTCCTTCATCCAGCGCAACGCCAAGGACGTCCGCTTCCTCGACATCTGAGTCGGCCTCAGCTGACCGCACGAAAGGACCGAAGACCAGCAATGGCCGACGAGACACCCACCCCTGCTCCCACCGATCCCGCGACCGGACCGGCGATCGCCGGCGCCGACGGCACCGAGCCGCCCGCGATGCGGATCGAGCCCGTCGGGCTCGAGACCGAGATGCAGCGCTCGTACCTCGACTACGCGATGTCCGTCATCGTCTCGCGTGCGCTCCCCGATGTGCGGGACGGCCTCAAGCCCGTCCACCGCCGGGTGCTCTACGCGATGTACGACGGCGGCTACCGGCCCGAGAAGGGCTTCTACAAGTGCGCCCGCGTCGTCGGCGACGTCATGGGTACGTACCACCCGCACGGCGACTCCTCCATCTACGACGCCCTGGTGCGACTCGCCCAGCCGTGGTCGATGCGTATGCCGCTGGTGGACTCCAACGGAAACTTCGGCTCCCCGGGCAATGACCCGGCCGCCGCCATGCGGTACACCGAGTGCAAGCTCAAGCTGCTCTCGATGGAGATGCTCCGGGACATCGACGAGGAGACCGTCGACTTCCAGGACAACTACGACGGCCGCAACCAGGAGCCGACGGTCCTCCCGGCGCGCTTCCCGAACCTGCTGGTCAACGGCTCGGCCGGCATCGCGGTCGGTATGGCGACCAATATCCCGCCGCACAATCTGCGCGAGGTCGCGGCCGGCGCCCAGTGGGCGCTGGAGCACCCGGACGCCAGCCACGAGGAGCTGCTCGACGCGCTGATCGAGCGGATCAAGGGCCCCGACTTCCCGACCGGCGCGCTCGTCGTCGGCCGCAAGGGCATCGAGGAGGCGTACCGCACCGGTCGCGGCTCCATCACGATGCGCGCGGTCGTCGAGGTCGAGGAGATCCAGAACCGCCAGTGCCTGGTGGTCACGGAGCTTCCGTACCAGGTCAACCCGGACAATCTCGCGCAGAAGATCGCCGACCTGGTGAAGGACGCCAAGATCGGCGGCATCGCCGACGTCCGCGACGAGACCTCCTCCCGTACCGGACAGCGCCTGGTCATCGTGCTCAAGCGCGACGCCGTCGCCAAGGTCGTGCTGAACAACCTCTACAAGCACACCGACCTTCAGACGAACTTCGGCGCGAACATGCTGGCCCTGGTCGACGGGGTGCCGCGCACCCTCTCGCTGGACGCCTTCATCCGCCACTGGGTGAGCCACCAGATCGAGGTCATCGTCCGGCGCACCAAGTTCCGGCTGCGCAAGGCGGAGGAGCGGGCGCACATCCTGCGCGGTCTGCTCAAGGCGCTGGACTCGATCGACGACGTCATCGCGCTCATCCGGCGCAGCGACACCGTCGAGATCGCGCGCGGCGGCCTGATGGAGCTGCTCGCCATCGACGAGATCCAGGCGAACGCCATCCTGGAGATGCAGCTGCGCCGGCTGGCCGCCCTGGAGCGCCAGAAGATCGTCGCGGAGCACGACGAGCTTCAGGCCAAGATCAACGAGTACAACGCGATCCTCGCCTCCCCGGAGAAGCAGCGCCGGATCGTCAGCGAAGAGCTGGCCGTGCTCGTGGAGAAGTTCGGCGACGACCGGCGCTCCATGCTGGTGCCCTTCGACGGTGACATGTCCATCGAGGACCTGATCGCCGAAGAGGACATCGTCGTCACCATCTCGCGCGGCGGCTATGTGAAGCGCACCAAGACGGACGACTACCGCTCGCAGAAGCGCGGCGGCAAGGGCGTCCGGGGCACGAAGCTCAAGGAAGACGACATCGTCGACCACTTCTTCGTCTCCACCACCCACCACTGGCTGCTCTTCTTCACCAACAAGGGGCGGGTCTACCGCGCCAAGGCGTACGAGCTGCCCGACGCCGGCCGGGACGCGCGGGGTCAGCATGTGGCCAATCTGCTCGCCTTCCAGCCGGACGAGCAGATCGCCCAGATCCTCGCCATCCGCGACTACGCGGCCGCGCCCTATCTGGTGCTGGCCACCAAGGGCGGCCTGGTCAAGAAGACCCCGCTGAAGGATTACGACTCGCCCCGCTCGGGCGGCGTCATCGCGATCAATCTCCGGGAGACCGAGAGCGGCGCGGACGACGAGCTGATCGGCGCGGAGCTGGTCTCCGCCGAGGACGATCTGCTGCTCATCAGCAAGAAGGCCCAGTCCATCCGGTTCACCGCAACGGACGACGCGCTTCGCCCGATGGGGCGTGCGACCTCGGGCGTCAAGGGGATGAGTTTCCGCGAAGGGGACGAGCTTCTGTCGATGAATGTCGTCCGGCCGGGTACGTTCGTCTTCACCGCCACAGATGGTGGTTACGCGAAGCGAACCGGAGTGGACGAATATCGCGTCCAAGGTCGTGGAGGCCTCGGTATCAAGGCCGCCAAGATCGTGGAGGACCGTGGTTCTCTCGTCGGCGCGCTGGTGGTCGAGGAGACGGACGAGATTCTCGCCATCACCCTCGGCGGCGGTGTGATTCGTACGCGAGTCAATGAAGTCAGGGAGACCGGCCGTGACACCATGGGCGTTCAACTGATCAACCTGGGCAAGCGCGATGCCGTGGTCGGTATCGCTCGCAACGCCGAGGCAGGGCGTGAGGCCGAAGAGGTCGACGGGACCGACGAGGCAGCAGGGACCGACGAGGCCGACACCGGTGCGGTCGAGGCGGCAGTCGAGGGCACGGAGCCCTCGGCCGGGGAGCACGAGGAGTAAGAGCGTGAGTGGAGCCACGGGCGCCGGTTCGGCCGCAGGAGCGGCAGGAACAGCTAAATCGAGCGGTGCCCGTGGCTCTGCCGCGGAACCCCAGGGGGATACGGTGACGGAGAGCCGGGGGGCCAAGCCCCCGTACGAGATGTTCGGCGGCGACCAGCCGGCCCGTAAGCCGGTCGCGGGGCAGCCGTACCGCCCGCCCCAGGCGTATCAGACGCCCCAGGGCGACGACGGCACCGAGGCGGGCATGCGACTGCCTCGTACGGGCGCGCGGACGACCCCGCGCACCCGCAAGGCCCGGCTGCGGGTCGCCAAGGCCGACCCGTGGTCGGTGATGAAGGTCAGCTTCCTGCTCTCGATCGCGCTGGGCATCTGCACGGTCGTCGCCGCCGCGGTGCTCTGGATGGTCATGGAGGCCATGGGCGTCTTCTCCACGGTCGGCGGCACCATCAGCGAGGCCACCGGCTCCACCGACAGCAGCGGCTTCGACCTTCAGTCGTTCCTCTCGCTGCCGCGCGTGCTGATCTTCACCTCCGTCGTCGCCGTGATCGATGTGGTGCTCGCCACCGCGCTGGCCACGCTCGGAGCGTTCATCTACAACCTCTCGGCCGGTTTTGTGGGCGGCGTCGAGCTGACGCTGGCCGAGGACGAGTAGCTCTTCCCCCCTCCGGCGGGGAACGGATTTGGGAGCTGCGCCGGACGTGCGCTAATCTTCAGAGGTCAGCGCAGAGCGCGGCGGGGCTATAGCTCAGTTGGTTAGAGCGCATCCCTGATAAGGATGAGGCCACAGGTTCAAATCCTGTTAGCCCCACAGTTGTGAATCGGCCCGTACGGAGTTACTCCGTACGGGCCGATCGCATATGGCGCGGCGGTCGGCCGAGGGCTGCCGGGGGCCGGGGCGGGGCCGTGATTACGGGGTACTCAGGTCACTGATCGGTATCGGTCGGTGTGTATAGTCGAGCGGCAGAAGTCCTCATACGTCAAGGAAAGACGAGGTCGCGCGGTGAAGAAGCTTCTCCTGGTCGCACTGGCCGCCATCGGCGGGCTCCTCGTGTACCGCCAGATCCAGGCGGATCGCGCCGAGCAGGATCTGTGGACGGAGGCGACCGACTCCGTGCCCGCAGGTTCGGGTGTGTGAGACGTAGCAGTCTTGAGCGAGGCCCCGGCCGCCGTGAGCGGCCGGGGCCTTGTGCTGTCCCGGGGCGATCGGGTTTCGATTATTGGCATTCGTGAATCACCTGATTGCGGATGTGAATCCGGGGATTCTCGCCGGGCGGGACCGCGCGGGGTTCAGGCCGCCGACAGGGCCCAGATGCCCCCGGCGAAGCAGATCAGCGCCAGCGCCAGCATCGTGAGGGCGGTTCTCCGGCTCGGGCCGCGCCGTCTGCGGGCGGCCCGGGAGGCGCGCGCGGCGCGGGCGGCGGCGGGCGCGGGGACGTGGACGACGGCGGCGGCGTGCGCCGGCGCGGGAGCCCCCGGCGCGGTGAGCGCGGTGAGGGTGGCGGGCAGCGGCGGGGGAGTGGCCGGCCGGGCCGGATGCGGGGGCGGGGTGGGCGGCTGCCGGGGCGGCGGGGGGACCGGGAAGCGGCCCGACGGGGACGGCGGCGGTGGTACGAAGCGGTCCGGGGCGGGCGGTGTCGGTGTGCCGTCGGGCGGCGGGGGCAGCAGCGGCGTCGTGGTGCCGGTGGTGCCGGTGGTGCCGGTGGGCGGGTGGGCGGGGGCTTCCGGTGGTACGGGGTTCTCGGGCGCGGTGTCGCGTTCCGGGCCCTCGGGGCCGAAGCCCGCCGGGAGCGGACCCAGTTGGTCGAAGATCTCCACCGGCTCGTCGTCGGGCCCGGACTCGGGAAGCATCTCCACGGCGGTCGCGAGGGCCTTGCGCGCCCCGGTGGCGCTCCGGAAGCGCGCTTCGGGGTCCGGCTGGAGCAGACCGGCCAGCACCTGCCACAGCGGCTCGGGGATGCCCTGCGGGGCCCCTGGGGTGCCATGGCTGGTGAAGTGGTCCACCAGGGCGCGGGAGTCGGGCTTCTGCCCTTCGAGCAGATAGAGCGCCACCAGCCCGATCGCGAAGAGATCGGCGGTGAAGTCGGGCTCCGCGCCGTCCATCTGCTCCGGGGCGAAGTAGCCGGGCGTGCCCACGACATAGTTGGTCTCGGTCAGGCGCGGCTCGCCCTTGCGCATGGAGATCCCGAAGTCGGAGAGCCGCAGATGCGGCCGGCCCGTTCCGGTGGCCTCCAGCAGGACGTTCGCCGGTTTGATGTCCCGGTGCACGACGCCCTCCGCGTGCACCGCGGCGAGGCCGGACAGCAGCTGATCGAGCAGGGTGCAGACATAGCGGGCGGGCAACGGCCCGTAGTCGCCGATCACATGGGCGAGGGATCCGCCGCTCACCAGGTCCATGGTGAACAGCACCTTGTCGTCGTCCGCCGCCCAGCTCGCCGGGGCGAGGACATGGGGGTGGTCGATGCGCAGCGCCTGTTCGCGGACGAAGCGGAGCAGGGTGTGCGCGTCGCTCTGCTGGAGCACCTTCGCCGCCACATAGCGGCGGCGCCGGTGGTCCCAGGCGCGCCAGACGGCCCCCACCCCTCCGCGTCCGATCGGGTCGACCAGCTCGTACCGACCGGCGAAGACCTCACCCATGGTGCTGCGTCCGCTCCCCGTTCCTCGTTCCTCGTGAGGCCCCGCTCCGCCCGTCTCCGGCCTCAGTTGTCTGTCAGCTCTGGTGGGACTCGTAGTGCGCCACGGCGTCCGCGGTCCGCCCGGCCCCGTACACCCGGAGGAACTCTGCCAGCTCCGGATGGGTGGGGGCGAGGGAGTCGGCGGCGTCGATGATGTCCCCCGCGGCCGCGACGGACCGCAGCAGCGACTGGATCTCCCGCACCACCCGGCGCACCGTCGGCGCGCCGGTGCTGTTGGTGGTCTGGCTGTTGGCGGTCAGCACGGATCCCCCCTGGGACTTCTTGATCTCTTCCATCCGGTCCGTCGCCTCGACGGCGCTCACACTGCCGTCGGACACCTGTCCGGCCAGCTCCTGGAGCGCCTGGACGCGCTGGACCACGGCCGGGTTGCCGATCTTCGCGCGCTGGCCGCTCATCAGCTGGGAGAGCATGGGGGCCGAGAGGCCGAGAACCGCGGCGAGACGTGCCTGGTTCAGCCCCAGGTCGTCTATCAGCCGGCGGAAGAGCGCTCCCAGGGGCTCCCCGTACCAGCTCCGCTGCAGCTCCCTGGCTCTGGCGGTCGTCTCCTGCTGAGCGGCGTCCATGCGCGTCTCCCCATCGCTTCCCCAAGCGGGCTTCGCTGCTGCGAACCACGACGAGCATCTTACGGAGAGTGGTCGCCCACCGGGAGTCCCTATCGTTTTGCAGGATCCCCGGGGTCACCCGGTACTCTTGTCTGCGGCACGAGGCGAACACATGGTGTGTTCGGCCGTGCCTGTGTGAGGGGCCTTAGCTCAGTTGGTAGAGCGCTGCCTTTGCAAGGCAGATGTCAGGAGTTCGAATCTCCTAGGCTCCACCATGAATACCCCCTCCGACCTGCGGAAACGTGGTCGGAGGGGGTATTTTTCGGTTCTCTTCCGCGCCGCGGTCAGTTGAGGGCTTCGAGCCCCGCGTCCAGGGCGAGCTGCCACATCGGCTCCGCGCCGGTGCCGAAGGCGGCGGCGAGGGTGTAGCCGAGGGCGGCCTCGTAAGGGGTGAGCCGGCGGTCCTCGGCCCAGTCGGCGGAGACCTTGCCGTCCCCGGAGGAGGTCAGGTCTCCGACGGGGGTGTCGCCGAGGGAGAGGCGGCTGCTGCCCAGGGAGACGGGGACGAGCCGGTAGCGGGCGTCTTCCTCTCCGGCGTCCACGCGGTAGGAGTGGCGGGTCAGGAAGCCCTTGGCGGGGAGCAGGGGGACGGCCGAATCGCCGATGGTCATGGTGAGACGGTCGGGGTCGCGGGTGCCGATCGGCACCTTGCTCTCCAGGGGCGTGCCGGCGGCGCGGCGTACGACGACGCTCGGTATGCCGTCCCCCTCGACGAGGAGTTCCCCGGCCGTGTGGTCGAGCCGGATGGTGACGCCGCCGAAGAACGGATCATCGGTGGGGACGTGCTCGTGAAGGTGCATCGAGGATCCCTGCCCGGCTCAGGCGTCGAATTCGGTGAGGTCGATGGTGTGGACGGTGAGGGAGTGGCCGTGGACCGGGTGCTTGGTCTCGTGGTCGAGTGACATGCCGAGCTTGTTCATGACGTTCTCGGAGGCCTCGTCGCCCAGCCGGCTGATGGCGACGACCCGGTCGAGGCCGCGGTCCTGGAGGGCGAACTCCAGTGTGGCGTGGGCGGCTTCGGAGGCGTAGCCCTGGCCCCAGAACTGCTGGCCGAGCCGCCAGCTGATCTCCACGGCGGGCAGTACCTCGGGGAGGAACTCGGGGACGGAGAGGCCGGTGAAGCCGATCAGCTCGCCCGAGGCCAGCAGCTCGACGGCGAAGAGGCCGAAGCCCTCGTCGTCCCACTCCTCCTCCCACCGCTCGATCGCCTCGGCGGTGGCTTCCGGGTCGAGGGTCGAGCCGTCGTCGATCCACCGCATGACCTCGTGGTCCGCGTTGATCTCCGCCATGGGGACGAGGTCGTCGTCGTGCCAGCGGCGGAGGAGGAGACGGGGGGTGCGGATCTCGGTCATGCCGCCCATCCTGCCGAACGGTGCGGGTTCAGCGGTAATCGCCGCCGCCGCCGTACGCTGAGGCCGGCCGCACACGATGATCCTCACCGAGGAGGAGTCCTGTCCCGTCCACCGCGCTCCCCGGCCCCGCCCCCGGCCCCGGCCCTGCCCCCGTCCGTCTCCCGCATTTCGCTGGACGCGGGCGGAGTGACGCTCTCCGCCCTGCTCGCCGAGCCGCCGGGGCCGCCGCGCGCCACCGTCCTCGCCGTGCACGGCGGGGGGATGAACGCCCATTACTTCGACGGGCGGGCCCACCCCACCCTCTCGCTGCTCACGCTCGGGGCCGGGCTGGGATACACGGTGCTCGCCGTGGACCGCCCCGGCTACGGGGCCTCCGCCGCCGCGCTGCCCGAGGGACTGGCCCTCGAAGGGCAGGCCGCCGCGCTGCGGTCGGCGCTGGACGACTTCGCGGCCCGCCGTCCCCTCGGCGCGGGCCTTTTCGTCCTCGCCCACTCCTACGGCGGCAAGGTCGCCCTGACCGCCGCCGCGCGGGGCCTCCACCCCGCGCTCCTCGGGCTGGACATCTCGGGCTGCGGCCACCGGTACGCCGCCAAGCCCGCGCGTACCGGTACGGGCAGCGGATTCGGCGGCGGCAGAGGGCTGAACTGGGGCCCGCTGGGCCTCTATCCGCTGGACACCTTCCGGCTCGCCGCCACGGCGGTGGCCGATGTCCCGGTACGCGAAGGGGCCGAGGCGGCGCGGTGGGAGGAGCGCTTCCCGGCGGTGGCCGCCGAGGTGAGGGTGCCCGTCCGGCTGACCTTCGCCGAGTACGAGGGGTGGTGGCGGCACGATCCGGAGGCGATCGCCGAACTCACCGGACTGCTCGCCGCACCACGCCTGCTGGTGGACCGTCAGCCGGGCGCGGGGCACAACATCAGCCTGGGCTGGGCGGCCCGCGCCTACCATCTGCGGGCGCTCGGCTTTCTGGAGGAGTGCCTTCAGGCCTCCGCCTCCTCCGCCTCCTCCGCCTCCTCCGCCTCCTCCGCCTCCTCTGTTTCTGCTTCTGTCCGGCAGCCGGAGCCGGAGCCGGAGCCGGAGCCGGATCCCGGGTGACCTGAATCACGGGAACTCCCCGCCACCGCCGGACAAGAGTTCACGTGGACTATTCGATGCATGCGCGAATACGCGAGGGCGATCCGGCGGTTTTCAGGGAACTGTTCGCCGCCCACGCCTCCCTGGTCTACCGGCACGCCGTGCGGACCACCGGCGACTGGACGGTCGCCGAGGACGTCGTGTCCCTCACCTTTCTGGAGGCCTGGCGACTCCGGCGCAAACTGCGCGACGAGGGGGACAGCCCCCGGCCCTGGCTGATGGGGATCGCCGTCAATGTGCTGCGCAACACGACCCGCGCGGCCCGCCGTCACCGCGCGGCCCTGGACCGGCTGCCGGCCCGTGACACCGTGCCCGACTTCGCCGACGAACTCGTCGGACGGCTCACCGACGCCGCCCAGCTCGCCGCCGCCCAACGCGCGCTGAAGCGGCTGCGCCGCGGCGACCGGGAGGTCTTCACGCTCTGCGTCTGGTCGGGCCTCGGCTACGCGGAGGCGGCCGAGGCGCTCAAGGTGCCCGTCGGCACGGTCCGCTCCCGGCTCTCCAGGGCCCGCGTCCGGCTGCGCGCGCTCGCGGCCGAGGAGCTGCGCAACCCTCCGGAGGAACTGCCGCAGGGACTGTCGCAGGGACCGGTGGAGAAAAGGATGGAACTCCGTTCCGCCCGCGGACAAGTACAGGGTGGCCGCACGGAAGCGGCCCGGTCGAACGAGGAGAAGAACCGATGAACCGCACCCCTTGGCGGCGGCCGCAGCAGCCGCTCGACCGTGCGGAGCTGTCCCGGCTGCTGCCCGCGCCCGGTGACCCGGATCTGTCGCACGACCGCCGACGACTCCTTGAGGAGCATCTGATGCAAGAGATCCAGCCGAACGCCGACGGCGTCAGGTCCGGGGCCCGGGTCCGGCCCGTCCGCCGCGCGCTGTACGTCGGTGTCCCGCTCACCGCGCTGGCCCTGGCCGGAGCGCTGCTGACCGGCGTGCTGACAAACGACGGCACGGGTACGGGCACGAGCACGGCCGGCGGCAAGGGCACGGGCGGGATCGCCGGGGCCCCCGCCACCCTCGACCTCGGCAGCACCGAGAATGTGGCATCCGTGATGTCCCGTATCTCCTCCGCCGCCGCCAAGAAGAAGGCCAAGGAGCCCCGGGAGGACCAGTACATCTACGTCAGGAGCACGGTCTCGAACCTGGCCTCCGCCGCGGACGAGGCACCCAAGGTGATCCCCCCGCACACCAGGGAGGACTGGGTGTCGCCCGACGGCGAGAAGGGCTGGTACGCGGAGGAGGGCGTCACCAAGGGCGCTTCGCTCGACTACTACGCCGAGGATCCCGACGACGTCTCCCAGGGTGAGAACTCTCCCGAGCTGGGCGAGGAGTACAAGGCGTCGCTGAACGCACCTTCGTACGACTATCTGAAGACTCTCCCCACCGACCCGGACGTCCTGCTGAAGAAGATCTACAAGGAGACGAAGGGCGCGGGAAACGGGCCGCATCAGCAGGCCTTCGTCACCATCGGCGACCTGCTGCGCGGACAGCTCGCGTCGCCGCAGGTCTCTGCCGCGCTCTACCGGACCGCGGCCAAGATCCCGGGTGTCGTCCTGGTGAACAAGGCCGAGGACGCGGCGGGCCGTGAGGGCGTCGCCGTCGCCCTGACGGACCACGAGGGCGTCAGCCGCACCGAGTGGATCTTCGACCGCACGACCTACACCCATCTCGGCGAGCGCACCGTCCAGCTCAAGGACGCCTACGGCGTCAAGGCCGGCACCGTCACCGCGCGCACCGCCGTGATGGACCGCGATGTCGTGGACTCCAAGGGCCAGCGTCCGGGCGAGGACAAGAAGAGCTGACCCGCACCCGCGAGCACGGACGCCGGTGGCCCCCCGTACCCGAAGGGCGCGGGGGGCCACCGGCCGCTTCCGGCTTGGCGGAAGCCGAAGCCGAAGCCGAGGCTAGGAGAGCTTCCACCACGGCTGAGAGGTGTCGCGCAGCGTGTTGGTGGCGCAGTGCACCTCGCCGCCGCCCAAGTGGTACGTGTAGTAGTCGTCGATGTACGCGGTCGTGAACCCGGCCTTGGCGTACGCGGCGCTCACCGCCGCGCCGAAGACGTCCCGGCCGCCGATGACCGGGCCCCACTGCTGGGCCGAGAGATAGCGCGAGTCGCTGAGCACCACGCCGTTGATCGCGCCGGGGATGTACGCGCCGGTCTCCACCGGAGCCGCCTTCGCCCGGCTCCGCTCGGTGGACCCGGTGGACTCGGTGGACCCGGCGTACGGCTTGGTCTTCGGCCCCTGGCCGAGCCGGGCGAACGCGTCGCCGCCGAGCTTGCCCAGCTTCGCGCCGGAGCCCGTGTCGTGGCGGGCGTACAGGCCCGGCACCCGGACCACCTCGGCCTCGGTGATCCCCGTCTCGGCCTTCAGTACCCGGAGGTTGGCCTTGATCCGGTCCGCCGCGAGCTTGTTGTCGGCGAGGAAGTTCTTGTTCTCCAGCATCTGGCCGATGGTCTCCTTCGGCGCGGACATGCCGAACTTGTCCGGGACGGAGAACATCTTCGCCGAGCCGTGGCCGCCCGCTCGCGCCTTCCGGAGCACTTCGAGGCCCGCGTCCGGGTCGGAGATGCCGATGCGCCAGCCGCGCTCCGTCTTCGCGGGCAGAAACTGGACGAATTCATCCACATGGCCGACGCCCAGCCATCCGGTGTCCAGCAGCAGCGGCGACTGCTCGCCCTGCGAGGAGAGGAAGGTCGTCATCGACTTCGCGGGCCGGGACTTCGTGTCCGCCCGCTCGCCCATGATGATCCGGCCCGCCGGGTACGCCTTTCCCTTGTGCCGGTAGGGCGGGATCGTCTCCAGATTCCCGGTGGAGTTCAGCGTGGCCTCCTCGCTCGGCAGCCCCTGGCCGACCTGGACCACTCCGACGTCCTTGCCGCGCAGCCGCTCGAACAGCTCACGGCCGGCCGGGCGGTCCTGGGCCGAGCGGATCATCACCCGGATGGCGTGCGCCTTGCCGTTCGGGCCGGTCATGCTCACATAGCCGGGCTCCACGAAGTCCTGCGCCCAGGGATCGTCGTACGAGACGAATTTCTTGACCGGCTTCTTGATGCCGGCGGCCCGCACCTCCCGCTCCAGGTCCTTGACGAACTTCGCCTGCTCGGGCACCAGCTCGGGCATGCCGGGTACCTCGGCGACCTGGGTGACCAGGACTTCCTGGGCCTTCTGCCGGTGATGGTGGGTCAGCACCGGGGCGGTCTTCAGCCGGACGTCGTCCTTGGCGGAGGCCGCGCCGTCGGTGATGCCGAAGCGGACCAGGATCTCGCCGTCCCAGCGGGCGGCGTCCCGGACCACATCGGTGGCCTCGATACCCAGCTCCACGCCCGAGCGCAGCTCGGCGGCGGTGAGCCGGTCGTCGGCCTTGAGGTGCTTCCACTTCCCGGCGCGCTGGACGAAGAGCCGCCCGGCGGCGCGGCCCACGATCCGTACCGTGCCGTAGGCGTCCGACGAGACCTCCGGGGCCGGCACGGTACGCAGCCGGGCCAGGTCCGCCGCGTCGCTCGCGCCGTTCACCACGGTGTCCGCCGCGTCGTGGCAGCGGGCGAGTTCCTTGTCGCCCAGCGGTTTGCCGTCGGCGGTACGGGTCGGGCAGCGCCGGGTGTCGTCGTCGATGTTCGGGAGCACCACCGCGCCCCTGAGCCGGGTCCAGGTGTTCTCGCCCGGGGTGTCGGAACCGCCCTTCACATCGACGCGGCCGTCGCGGTTGACGTCCGCCCGCAGATCGGCCTTCGGCGCGCTCGCGGTCGCGGCGGCCGTACCGGCGGTCGCGGTCGCGCCGACCGTACCGATGATCACCCCGGCCATGCCGGTCGCCAGAGCGGCGCTTCTCCACCCCTGGATGCCCACGGGTTCCTCCTCGTTCGGTGCCTCGCCCTGCTCAGAGCCCTTCGCCCTGAAAGGCGCGGTGAGGAGCCGACGGGTTGAGGAGTGCCGGGACTTTGGCCGAGGAGGTGGGGAACGGCCGAGAACCGCTCCCTTCCGTGCCGGGAGGACATACCGGAGCGAACTCCGCACGCCGGAGAGGGCCGTACGGGTGGTGTTCATCAGAAGAACTGCGTACCTGCTGCGTCGGTCCTTCGCAACTCGAGATGCATACACATCATGAGAAAGGTATGTAGATCGCCCCACCTGAAATGGAAGAAAGCGAGGGGTCATGGCCGCCGTCAAAGTCATCACGGTCAGAAGTGTCTGGACCGCCTTCATCACCGCTCTTGTCGCGGTGCTCACCTCGATCGGACTGACCGGCGCCGCCGCCGCCGTGCGCCGCTCCGCCGCCCAGGGCCCGGCCGGGCGGGAGCTGCCGGAGGCCGGTGCGGTCCTCGGGGGCCGTACGGACCACCCGGACCACACGGACCACACGGATCGGGTGGATCGGGTGGATCGCGAGGATCTCTCCGGCGGCACGGGGGCACGCGGACGCAAGGGCCGACCCGGCCGGTCCGGGCGGCCGGGCCTTCCGGACCAGCGGGATCACCGGCGCGATCGGCGCGACCGCCGGCGGGCCCGACGGGATTCCGGGGCCGGTAGGCAGGACCGCAGGGGACGCTCGGGTCGTCCCACCCCGGTGGACCGCGAGCCCTCGGCGGCTGAGCGGAAGCCGTCGGTGCCCGCGCAGACCACGCGCTGGAGCCCTGGTTCGCGTACGAGATCGCTGCCGCCGACCATCAAGCAGCGCATCAGGGCCGAGGCCCACAACGCGTCGCCGTCCGTGCGCAAGCTGCCGGCCCTGGACCCCTTGGCGCTCGACTCCGGCGCCGTCTCGATCGGCTCGCGCGCGGCCAAGGGCTCCGCTTCGGGAGCCGACCCCTCGCTGCTGACCACCGCCGCGTGATGCGCCGGGAACGCCCCGGCCCCGCGTGCGCGCCCCAGCGGCACGACGGCCGAACGCCCCGGCCCCACCACGGCGGTGCTCCGGACGCGCCCCAGCGGTACGGCGGTGAGAGACCCGCTCCCGGTCAGCGGCGCTCGTCCCGGTCTTCGGCGGCTTCCGCCTCGGCCTCGGCCTGCTTCGCCAGGACCTCGGGGGTCAGCGCCTCGGGACTGCCGTCCACGGACGAGAGGCGGTCGCGGTCGGACAGCTCGGTCGCGGCGGGCGGCTCCACCAGCCAGTCGGGGTTGGCCTGCTTGTCCCACCACTTCCAGACGGCGAAGGCCCCGCCGGCCACCACGCCGACGATCAAGAACCCCTTGCCGAACCGCGCGGCCCTCGATCGCCGCTCGTGCTTGCGCACCAGCTTGGCGATCTCCTTCGCCGTCACCTGACCACGCAGCGCGGCCAGCGCGGCCCCGGAGCGGGCCACCGCCTCCTCCCGTACGGGCTGAGCGGCGGCGACCGCCTGTTCGACGCGCGGCCTGGTGTAGTCGGCCGCCTGACGAGCGGCCTTGCGAGCCTGATGAGCCGCCCGGTGCGCGGCGTCGTCCACCTGGGGCGGCACATGCGGCGCCACATGGGCGGCGTACTGAACACGAGCCTGAGCACGGGCCCGGCGAGCGGCTTTGGAGACTTTCGGAGCGATGTGCACACGCGCCTCATGCGCGTAATGAACGGCCTGGTCCCGGGCCGTACCGGCGTAAGGCGCCACCACTTCCGCGGCGTGCAGGACGCTGTCCTTCGCCGAATCGGTCGCGGCGCGCACGCTGTCGATGCGGGTCACAGGGATCCTCCTCCTCGGTGGCGTTCCTCTGATCTGGGGCACTTCCCAGTAGCGGTGTGTTTCGCCTTTCCCCCTGCTGGCACATCATGCCCGCTGACCGCTGCCCCGGCATGCGGGACGGGCATCCGGGTCATGACGGTCATACCGCACCCCTGGTACGACGCCGTGCCCTTATACGCCTTCGCGGCTGAGACGCGGAGGTTTTTCCGTATGCGCGTGTCTTCCGTGCGAGGATCTGACGGTTCAGAACTCTGAAAAGTCTTTACGGAAGGCAGGACCGTGGCCGAGCAGCTTTACGCCACCCTGAAGACCAACCACGGCGACATCGAGGTCCGGCTGCTGCCGAACCACGCGCCCAAGACGGTCAAGAACTTCGTCGAGCTGGCCAAGGGCGAGCGCGAGTGGGTCAACCCCGAGACCGGCGTGAAGTCCACGGAGAAGCTCTACGACGGCACGGTCTTCCACCGGGTGATCAGCGGCTTCATGATCCAGGGCGGCGACCCGCTGGGGAACGGCACCGGCGGTCCGGGCTACAAGTTCGCCGACGAGTTCCACCCGGAGCTGGCCTTCACCAAGCCGTATCTGCTGGCCATGGCCAACGCGGGCCCGGGCACCAACGGCTCCCAGTTCTTCATCACCGTGTCGCCCACCACCTGGCTGACCGGGAAGCACACCATCTTCGGCGAGGTCGTCGGCGCTCCCTCCGTCAAGGTCGTGGACGAGATCGCGGCCACCGAGACCAACCCGCGCAGCGACCGCCCGCTGCGGGACGTGGTGATCGAGTCCGTGGTGATCGAGACCCGCCAGGGCTGAGTCCCGTCCGGTCCGGCGGCGGGTCTGCCGACGGGCCCGCCGGCCGGTTCTCCGGCCGGCAGGGAACAAATGCGCCCCGTCCGTCCGTCTGGATGGACGGGGCGGTGTGTTGCTTGAGGAGGATTGAGGGATCTCATGGATCAGGCGCCAGGCAGTCCGCAGGAGCCGCAGGGAGCGCGGGGCGGCCCCTCGCTGCCCAGCTGCTACCGGCATCCGGGCAGTGAGACGGGCATCAGCTGCACCCGCTGCGAGCGCCCGATCTGCCCCCAGTGCATGATCAGCGCCTCGGTGGGCTTCCAGTGTCCGGAGTGTGTGAAGACCGGTTCGGGCACGGGCCACAGCGCGTCCGCCGTCCAGCCGCGCACCATCGCGGGCGGGACCATCGCCGCCGATCCCTTCCTGGTGACCAAGATCCTGCTGGGGATCAATGTCGCGGTGTACGCCCTGGTGCTCACGCTGGGCAAGGAGTTCGTGGCCCGGACCGAGCTGATCGGGCTGGCCGTCAATCCTCATCTCGGCGAGGTCGTCGGGGTCGCCGACGGCCAGTGGTACCGGCTGCTGACCTCGGTCTTTCTCCACCAGGATCTGTCGCACATCGTCTTCAACATGCTCGGCCTGTGGTTTCTGGGCCGGATCGTGGAGCCCGCGCTCGGCCGGAGCCGCTTCCTCGCGCTCTATCTGCTCTCGGGGCTCGGCGGCAGCGCGCTCGCCTATCTGCTGGCCGCGGAGAATCAGCCCTCGCTCGGCGCGTCGGGTGCGATCTTCGGTCTGATGGGGGCCTTCGCGGTGCTGGCCCGGCGCTCGAATCTCGATATGCGGCCGGTCGCGGTGATCCTCGTGATCAGCCTGGTGCTCACCTTCGCCCGGCCGGGAATCTCCTGGCAGGGGCATATCGGCGGGCTGGTGGTGGGTGCGGTGATCGCCCTCGGCATGGTCTACGCGCCGCGTGCCCGGCGCACCCTGGTTCAGGCCGGGGTCTGCGGGGCGGTGCTGCTGGTGATCCTGGCGATGGTGGTGGCGAGAACCCTCGCCCTGAGCTGACCGCGGAGCCGGCCGCTGAGCTGGCCGCGGAGCCGACGGGCGGGCCGGTGCGGGCCCGGGGCGAAAGCTTTCCCCATGGTTGTCCACAACGGGTGGCGGATCCTGTGCAGGCTGTGCGGAACATGTGTGCCCCTTGTCGCTGAACTGGATTTTTCCAGCAGGGACAAGGGGCGGGAGACCGTCACCGAGATGGCCGCCGCAGTCACACCGGCGTCAACGTCCTGAAGGTTATCCACAGATCGTCTGACCTTTTCCCCACTGTGGACAACGCTGTGGATAACTCAGGGCAAGGCTTGACGCGCCGGGTGACGGTGTGAAGCCGCTACTTCCACTGGGTGGAGACGCCGAAGCCCGCGGCGATGAAGCCGAAGCCCACGACGATGTTCCAGTCGCCGATGGAGTCGAGCGGCAGCTTGCCCTCGGTCACATAGAAGAGAACGATCCAGGCCAGCCCGACCAGGAACAGCGCGAGCATCACCGGGGCGACCCAGCTGCGGTTGGTCAGCTTGATGGCGGTCGCCTGCCTGTTGGCGGGCGGCGGCGTGAAATCGGCCTTCTTGCGGATACGTGACTTCGGCACGAGGGACTCTCCTGTCGATGCGCTGCGTGACCGCGCAGGGAAACTGTGGCTGGCGTCCGGAGCTGGAGGCGACGGGGCCCACCGCCTCCCCCGGGCGTCCGTTAGCGTAGTGCTTCCGCGGCGCCTGAGGAGATAAGGGTACGTTGAGTAATTCCGCCAACTCCAGGCCAGGGCCGGTTCGAATCCTCAGAAGGAGAACGGGCCGGCTGCTGACGGCCGCCGTCTTCGCCCTCGCCGGGCTGATCTTCGTGACCAGTTTCAACACCGCGAGGGGCACCAATCTCCGCAGCGACGACTCCCTGCTGAAGCTCTCGGACCTGATTCAGCAGCGCAGTGCCAGAAACGGTCATCTGGACGAGTCGACGGCCACGCTCCGGGGCGAGGTGGACACGCTCGCCGACCGCGACGACGGCTCCACCCGGTCGGAGGACGAGCGCCTCGCCGCGCTGGAGAAGGCGTCCGGGACCCGGAAGGTCCGGGGCCGGGCGCTCACCGTCACCCTCGACGACGCTCCGCCGAACGCCCAGGCCGCCCCCGGATACCCCGAGCCCCAGGCCAATGACCTGGTCATTCACCAGCAGGATCTGCAAGCCGTGGTGAACGCGCTGTGGAAGGGCGGGGCCGAGGGGATCCAGGTCATGGACCAGCGGCTGATCTCCACCAGCGCCGTGCGCTGCGTCGGCAACACGCTGATCCTCCAGGGCCGGGTCTACTCGCCCCCGTACAAGGTCACCGCGATCGGGGACCAGGGCCGGCTGGAGAAGGCGCTGGAGGAGTCCACCGCGCTCCAGAACTATCAGCTGTATGTGAAGGCCTACGGGCTCGGCTGGAAAGTCGACGAGCGCGACGCGGTGACTCTTCCCGGCTACTCGGGCACAGTGGATCTGCACTATGCGAAGCCCGTGGAGTAGCGCCTGAGTCAGGCTGGGGGCGGTTCGGTGTCGGTGCGGCTGATCGTCAGGGTCTTCAGCGAGCTGTGCGTCACGGCCGGCACGGTGATCGTGCTGTTCGCCGGGTACGCGGTGTTCTGGACCGGAGTGACGTCGGCGGACGCCGCCGAGGGGGAGATGGACCGGCTGCGGGCGCACTGGTCCCAGGAGCGGACCGGCTCCCCGGCCCCGGCCTCCCCCGCCGCCCCGGTCTCCGAAGAGCCCGCGATCACGGCGGAACCGGATACTCCGGACGCTCCGGCCGCCGTCGGGACCCCGGCCGCGCCCGTGCCGCCCTCCCGGGCGCCGACGGCAGGGAGGGCCGGCCCGCCGCCCCGTACCCCCTCCCGGCCGCCGGCGTACCGCGACGGACGGTCCTTCGCCGTGATGCACATCCCCCGCTTCGGCCGCGACTGGGAGTGGCCGGTCCTCGAAGGCACCCGGACGGACACCCTCCGCAGAGGCCTCGGCCACTACGCGGGCACCGCCGCCCTCGGCGCGCCGGGGAACTTCGCGGTCGCCGGGCACCGGCGCACCCACGGCGACCCCTTCAAGGACTTCCCCCGGCTCCGCGCCGGGGACGCGATCGTCCTGACGGACGGGAGGACCTGGTTCACCTACCGGGTGGCGAAGCGGGCCCTGCGGACGGTTCCGACCGACATCGGGGTGATCGACCCCGTACCCGAGAAGTCCGGCTTCGGCCGTCCCGGGCGCTATCTGACGCTGACCACCTGCGAGCCGGAGTGGGGCAGCAGCCACCGTCTGATCGTCTGGGCCCGGCTGGCCGCCACCCGGCCGGTGACCGGCGGCCGGGACCCGTCCGGGTAGCGAGTTTCCACAGCCGACCCGCCGGACCGCCCCGACCCTTAGTCTGGAGCGGTACCGAACGGAAAGGGACGGCAATGTACGGCTGGATCTGGCGGCATCTGCCGGGCAACGCGTGGGTGCGGGCGTTCATCTCGCTCGTGCTGGTCCTCGGGGCCGTCTATGTGCTGTTCCAGTACGTCTTCCCGTGGGCGGAGCCACTGCTTCCGTTCGGTGATGTGACGGTCGACGGAGCGAGCGCCGACACCGGCGCCGGTGGGGAACGAGGAGCCGCCCGATGAGCGCACGCATTCTGGTCGTCGACAACTACGACAGCTTTGTCTTCAACCTCGTCCAGTACCTCTACCAGCTCGGCGCCGAGTGCGAGGTCGTGCGGAACGACGAGGTGGCCCTCTCCCACGCCCAGGACGGCTTCGACGGCGTCCTGCTCTCCCCCGGGCCCGGCGCTCCCGAGCAGGCCGGGATCTGCGTCGACATGGTGCGCCACTGCGCCGACACCGGGGTGCCCGTCTTCGGGGTCTGTCTCGGCATGCAGTCGATGGCGGTGGCGTACGGCGGCGTGGTGGACCGCGCCCCCGAGCTGCTGCACGGCAAGACCTCCCCGGTCAGCCACGAGGGCAAGGGCGTCTTCTCCCGGCTGCCCTCGCCGTTCAGAGCGACCCGCTACCACTCGCTCGCCGCCGAGCCCGCGCGGCTCCCGGCCGAGCTGGAGGTCACGGCGTGGACGGCGGACGGCATCATCATGGGGCTGCGCCACCGTGATCTGCCCGTCGAGGGAGTGCAGTTCCACCCCGAGTCGGTCCTCACCGAGTACGGGCATCTGATGCTCGCCAACTGGCTCGAACAGTGCGGCGACAGCGGGGCGGTGGCCCGTTCGGAGGGGCTCGCCCCAGTGGTGGGCAAGGCTGTGGCCAAGGCTCTGGTGTGACCGCCGGGCGGGCCGGGGAGAGTTACGACCCCATGGCCGGGTACGGAGAATCGTCCGCCGGGTACGGAGAGCCTCCCGCCGGGCAGGGGCGGGCCGAGCGGCGGAGAGCCGCCAGGGGCCGGGGCCGCAAGCGCCTGCCGCCCCCCGCCGCCGCCCGGCCCCCTGCCGGACCGCCGCCCTCGCCGTACGGCCCGCCGAACGCCTTCGGGGGCCAGGAGGGCCCCGGGGGCCACGAGCCCCCAGGACGGCCGCTGACCCGGGTCGAGGCCCGCCGCGCGGCCAAGGCCGCCAAGGAGAGCCCGGCCGTGCTCGCCAGCCGCGCCATGGGCGAGCTGTTCATCACCTTCGGCGTGCTGATGCTGCTCTTCGTCACCTATCAGCTCTGGTGGACCAACATCCGCGCGGGGCAGGAGGTCGACAAGGAGACCAACAAGATCCAGGAAGCCTGGGCGGACGGCCGCAAACCGGACGCCTTCGCCCCCGGCCAGGGCTTCGCCATCATGCACATCCCCAAGCTGGATGTCGTCGTCCCCGTCGCCGCCAGCGTCAACAGCGAGAAGGTGCTCGACCGGGGCATGGTGGGCCACTACAACGAGGGCCGGCTCAAGACCGCGCTCCCCTCCGCGAAGACGGGCAACTTCGCGGTCGCGGGCCACCGCAACACCCACGGCGAGCCCTTCCGGTACATCAACCGCCTCAAGCCGGGTGACCCGATCGTGGTCGAGACCCAAGACACGTACTACACGTACACGATGGCCAGCATCCTCCAGCAGACCCCGCCGTCCAATGTCCAGGTGATCAGCCCCGTACCGCCCGGCTCCGGCTTCACCGAGCCCGGCCGGTACATCACCCTCACCACCTGTACGCCCGAATTCACCAGTACGTACCGGATGATCGTCTGGGGCAAGATGGTCGAGGAACGGCCGCGCAGCAAGGGCAAACCGGATGCGCTCGTAAGCTGAGGACTTCGATCCTGGGCCAGGACGGGAAGAGAAGCAGTGTCACGTGCGCGCAGCCGGATCGCCGGCGTCATCAGTGTCTTCGGTGAGCTGCTGATCACCGTTGGTGTGGTGCTGGGGCTCTTCGTCGTCTACTCGCTGTGGTGGACGAATGTCCTCGCCGACCGTGAGTCGTCCCGGCAGGGCGATCTGATGCGCGAGGGCTGGAAGGACGGCCGGGGCGGCGGGGCCGCCGGTCCCGGCTCGCTCGACACCCGGGACGGCATCGGCTTCCTCCACGTACCCGCCATGAAGAACGGCGAGGTGCTGGTGAAGAAGGGCACCGACCCCAAGAAGCTCAACGACGGCATCGCGGGCTACTACACCAAGCCGGTCAAGTCGGCGCTCCCCTGGGACGCCAGGGGCAACTTCACCCTGGCGGCGCACCGCGACGGCCACGGGGCGAAGTTCCACAACATCCACAAGGTGAAGAACGGCGACCCGATCGTCTTCGAGACCCGGGACACCTGGTACGTCTACAAGGTCTACAAGTCGCTGCCGGAGACGTCCAAGTACAACGTCGATGTGATCGATCCGGTGCCGAAGGAGTCGGGGAAGACCAAGGCGGGCCGGTACATCACCCTGACGACCTGCACCCCCGTCTTCACCTCCGACTACCGCTACATCGTCTGGGGCGAGCTGGTGCGCGAGGTCAAGGTCGACAAGGACCGCTCCAAGCCGGCGGAGCTGCGCTGATCCGGCCCTCTCCCGCAGCCGCACAGTGAGAAGCCCCGGCCGCCCTTTCCAGGGCCGCCGGGGCTTCTCACTGTGCCGCCGTCACGGGTGAGGCGGTGGCCGTCTCACCGAGGGGGTCCATCAGCCTCCTATGCCGCCGATGAACCCGCCCTCCTCGCCGTCGCCGTCACCTTCGCTGCCGCCGTTGTCACCGCCGCCGTTCTGGTTGTCGCCGCCGCCGTTGTTCCCGTCGCCATTGCCGTTGCCCCCGCCGAAGTCGGCGGTCGTCACCTTGATCCGCTGATTCGGGGCGACCTGGCTGCCGGGCCCGGGGTCCTGCGCGATGACGCGGGCGGCGTCGTCGGCCGGGCCCGTGATGTCGCCGATCTGGAGACCGGACTGCGCCAGCAGCTGCTTGGCGTCCCCGAGGGTCGCGCCCACCAGGCTGGGAACCTGAGCGGTCTGCTCCGGGCCCTTGGAGACCCTGAGCGTGACCGTGCTGTTCTTGGCCGCCTTGGTGTCCCCGTCCGGGGTCTGGCTGAGGACCTCGTCCTTGGGCTTCTCGGAGTCCACGTACTCGGTGTTCACCTGGAAGCCGGCCGCCGACACCTGGGTCTGCGCCGAGGACAGCTGGTTGCCGACGACCGGGGGCACGGTCTGGAGCGACTGCGTGGCCACCGTGATGGTGACCTTGGTCCCCTTGTCGGCCATGCTGTTCTGCGCCGGATTCTGGCTCATCACCGTGCCGGGGTCGGCCTGGGAGGACTCGACCTCCTTGACCTCCACCTCGAACCCCTTGCGCTCCAGCGCGTCCTCGGCGTTGTCCCTGGACTTCTCGGTGACGTCCGGGACCTCGACCTGCGGCGCGCCCTCGGAGAGCACATAGGTGATGGTGTCGCCCTGCGTGATCGTGCCATCGGCCGGGGTCTGGCTACAGATATCGCCCTTGGGCTGGTCGCAGCGCTCCCGGCCGGCCTCGGCCAGCTTGATGCCCGCGTTCGCGGCGTCCTCCTCGGCCTCCTTGACGGTCAGGCCCACGATCGACGGCACCGCCATCTCACCGGGATCGGGCTTGTCGCCGAAGACATACCGGGCGATCAGGATCGCGCCGACCAGCACCAGGATGCCCGAGACCACCAGCAGGACCGTGGAAGTGCTGGACTTGCGCTGGCGGCGGCGGCCCCGGCCGTCGTCATAGCCGCCGAAGCCCCCGTCGTCGGGGTTCATCGGCGGCAGCATCGAGGTCTGGGCGGCGGCCGGGTCGGGGTGGCGCAGCGCGTGGCCCGGCTGCTCCTCCGGCGGGTAGCCGTAGCCCGAGGTGCCCATCGCCATCGCCGCGGTGGCCGCGACCGGCTGGCCGTCGAGGCAGGCCTCGATGTCCGCGCGCATCTCGTCCGCCGACTGATAGCGGTAGTCGGGGTCCTTGACCAGCGCCTTCAGGACGATGGCGTCCATCTCGGGGGTGATCTCGGGGTCGAAGTTCGACGGAGTCTGCGGCTCCTCGCGCACATGCTGATACGCCACCGCCACCGGCGAGTCGCCGATGAACGGCGGGCGCACGGTGAGGAGTTCGTAGAGCAGACAGCCGGTGGAGTACAGGTCGGAGCGCGCGTCGACCTGCTCGCCCTTGGCCTGCTCGGGGGAGAGGTACTGGGCGGTGCCGATGACCGCGGAGGTCTGGGTCATCGTCATCCCGGCGTCGCCCATGGCGCGCGCGATGCCGAAGTCCATCACCTTGACCTGGCCGGTCCGCGTCAGCATGACGTTGGCCGGCTTGATGTCACGGTGGACGATGTTGTTGCGGTGCGAGTACTCCAGCGCCTGGAGGATGCCGATCGTCATCTCCAGCGTGCGCTCGGGGAGCAGCTTCCGTCCGGAGTGCAGCAGCTCTCTGAGCGTGGAGCCGTCGACGTACTCCATCACGATGTACGGGATGGAGACCCCGTCGACGTAGTCCTCGCCGGTGTCGTAGACCGCGACGATCGCCGGATGGTTGAGCGAGGCGGCCGACTGGGCCTCACGGCGGAACCGGGCCTGGAAGGACGGATCACGGGCGAGGTCGGCCCGCAGCGTCTTCACGGCGACGGTGCGGCCGAGCCGGGTGTCGTGGGCGAGGTAGACCTCCGCCATGCCACCGCGGCCGAGCACCGATCCCAGTTCGTACCGCCCGCCGAGGCGACGCGGCTCTTCCATAGCTGTTCCAGCCCTCTCCGTCAGTCCCCACCGCACCCTGAGTGTGGTCCGGCGGTGTGCTGTTCGCGACTACGCTACCGGCCGCCCACCACCCGATCGGTCCGTGACCGTCAGCTGATACCTGACCGGTATCGCAATGTGCGGGTATGGAGGTCAGGGGTGAGCCGAGTCACTCCTTGCCGTCCAGTACCGCCTGCATCACATCCTTGGCGACCGGGGCGGCCAGTCCGCCGCCGGAGATGTCGTCACGGGCGGTGCCGCCGGCGTCCTCGACGATCACGGCGACCGCGACCTGGGACCCGTCGCCGGTCTTGGCGTACGAGATGAACCAGGCGTACGGCCGCTTGCTGTTGTTCGCGCCGTGCTGCGCGGTACCGGTCTTGCCGCCGACCTTGACGCCGCCGCCGATCTGGGCGCGCTTGCCGCTGCCGCTCTCGACCACGTTCTCCATCATCTGCTGGACGAGCTGGGCCGTCTCCGGGGAGATCGGGCGGCTCATCTCCTCGGGCTCGGTCTTCTCGATCACATCGAGGTCCGGCGACTCCAGCTGGTCGACCATGTACGGCTTCATCAGCTTGCCGTCATTGGCGATGGCCGAGGTGACCATGGCCATCTGGAGGGGGGTGGTGGCGGTGTTGAACTGGCCGATCGCGGAGAGCGAGTTCTCGGAGCGCTCCATCTCCTTGTCGTAGACCGACTCGGAGACCCGGACCGGGGTGAACAGCTCGGGGTCGTTGAAGCCGAACTTCTCGGCCGTCTCCAGCATCTTCTCCCGGCCGACGTCGTCGGCGAGCTTGGCGAAGACGGAGTTGCAGGAGATCTCCAGGGCCTTCTTCAGGCTGACGTTCTCGCACCCGGTGACGAGGTTCGTCATCGGGGTGCGGGTGTTCGGCAGGATGTACGGCTCGGGCGTGTCGGTCGGCTCGTCGACGCTCTTCACCGCGCCGTGCTCCAGGGCGGCGGCGGCGGTGAGGACCTTGAAGGTGGAGCCGGGGGGATAGATCTCGCGCAGCGCCCGGTTGAGCGTCGGCTTGTTCTTGTCCTTGTCCAGCGCGTTCCACGCCTTCTCGTCCTTCGCCGCGTACCCGGCGAAGGAGGCGGGGTCGTACGAGGGGGTCGAGGCGAGCGCCAGGATCTTCCCGGTCTTCGGCTCGATGGCCGCGACCGCGCCCTTCTTCTTGCCGAGGCCCTTCCAGGCGGCCTTCTGGGCGGCGCCGTTCAGGGTGGTGACGACATTGCCGCCCTTCTTCTTGTCGCCGGTGAACATCGCCATCGTGCGGTCGAAGAAGAGCTGGTCGGAGTTGCCCGAGAGGATGCCGTCCTGGAGCTTCTCCAGCTGGTTGGCGTCGAAGGCCTGCGAGGCGTACCCGGTCACCGGGGCCCACATGGGGCCGTCGACATAGGTCCGCTTGAAGACGAAGTCGGTGTCGTCCGTCTTGACGGAGCCGGTGATGGGCTTGCCGTCCACGATGATGTTGCCGCGCTCGCTGGCGTACCGGTCGATCTGGATCCGGCGGTTGCGGTCGTTCTCGTTGAGATCGTCGGCCTCGACGTACTGGAGCCAGTTGGTGCGCACCAGCAGGGCGAGAATCAGGATTCCGCAGAAGATCGCGATCCGGCGCAGGGGCTTGTTCACGGTCGGACCACCTGGGTCATCTCGGCGTCGGGGGACGGGGCGGGCGCGGGCGCGGGCCGGCGCGCGGTGTCGCTGATACGGATCAGAATGGCGATCAGCGCCCAGTTGGCGATCACCGATGAACCGCCGGCCGCGACGAACGGCATCGTCATGCCGGTCAGCGGGATCAGGCCCATCACACCGCCGGCGACCACGAAGACCTGGATCGCGAAGGCCCCGGAGAGACCGACCGCGAGCAGCTTGCCGAAGGGGTCGCGGGCCGCGAGCGCGGTGCGCACACCGCGCTCCACGATCAGGCCGTAGATCATCAGGAACGCCATCATCCCGGCGAGGCCGAACTCCTCGCCGACGGTGGAGAGGATGAAGTCGGAGTTGGCGGCGAAGCCGATCAGGTCCGAGTTGCCCTGGCCCAGACCGGTGCCCAGGGTTCCGCCGGCGCCGAAGGACATCAGCGCCTGGCCGATCTGGTCGCTCTGCCGCCAGGTCTCATCGGCGAAGGGGTTCAGCCAGAACTGCACGCGCTGCTGGACGTGCGGTTCGAAGGTGGCGACCCCGACCGCGCCGGCCGCCGACATCAGCAGGCCGAAGATGATCCAGCTGGTCCGCTCGGTGGCGACGTACAGCATGATCACGAAGAGGCCGAAGAACAGCAGCGAGGTGCCGAGGTCGGTCTCGAAGACGAGGATGAGGATCGACATCGCCCAGACCACCAGGATCGGGCCGAGGTCGCGTCCGCGCGGCAGATACAGGCCCATCACCCGGCGGCTGGCGAGTGCCAGGGCGTCCCGCTTCACCATCAGATAGCCGGAGAAGAAGATCGCGATGATGATTTTCGCGAACTCGCCGGGCTGGAGGTTGATCGGGCCGAGGCTGATCCAGATCTTCGCGCCGTTGCGGGCGGGGAAGAACATCGGCAGCACCAGCAGGATCAGCGAGGCGGCCATCGAGATGTAGGTGTACCGCTGAAGGATCCGGTGGTCCTTGAGGACCAGCAGCACGGCGACGAAGAGCGCGATGCCGATCGCCGAGTACAGCATCTGCTTGGGCGCGTCGGGGGAGAACGACCCCCATCTGTACTCGGCGCGCTGGATCAGCCGCTGTGACTGGTCCAGCCGCCAGATCAGGACCAGCCCGAGTCCGTTGAGCAGCACCGCGAGGGGCAGCAGCAGCGGGTCGGCGTACTTGGCGAACTTCCGCACCACCAGATGCGCCACGGCGGCCAGGAGCCCGAGCCCCAGTCCGTAGCCGAGGACTCCGGTCGGCAGCTTGCCGTCGAGGGCGAGCCCCACATTGATGTACGCGAAGACCGGGACGGCGACCGCGAAGGCGAGCATCATCAGCTCGGTGTTGCGGCGGCTCGGTGCCTCGATCGCGCCGATCGTGGTGGTGTTGGTGACAACGCTCATGGTGGAGAAGGCCCCCTACGGCTGATTACTGCTTACCGCAGTTCGAGGCCAGCTTCTGCTCGTCCTCCGAGAGGGTGGGGCCCGGAGTAGGAGAGGGAGAGGCAGCGGTCGGCTTCTTCTTGTCTTTCGGTACGGCGGGGGCGGCGGCGACTCCCCCGGCCTCGCCCTCGCCGGGCGGCGGGGCGCTCGCGCGGTCGGCGGCGTCGCGGCGCTGCTCGTCCTTCTTGCACGCGGAGGCCTGGGCGGCCAGCTCGCCGACCTTGGCCCGCGCCTTGCCCAGGCTCTTCTGCGTGATCGTGGCCTCCACCTGCTTGCGCTGGTAGGGCGGGAGGTACTTGAGTTCGATCTCGGGGTGGCTCTTCTCGACCTTGGAGAGCGAGATCCACGCCAGATCCTGGCTGATGCCCTGGTAGAGGGCGACGTGCCCGTCCTTGGTGCCGACGTAGTACTGGGTCTGCGTCCAGCGGTAGCCGCCGTACAGACCGCCGCCGACGACCGCGAGGGCGAGCACGAGGAAGAAGGATCTCTTCAGCCACTTGCGTCCGCCGCCGGGCTTGGTGAAGTCCTCGTCGTCGTAGGAGTCGAAGCCGCCCTCGGGGGGCATTCCGCCGTAGCCCTCGCCGCTTCCGGGCGGGCCGAAGCCGCCGTTCTGCGGGGGTACGGGACGGCCCAGGCCGGCCGCGCGGCCCGCCGGGGTCTGCATCGCGCCGCCGTCGTTCAGCTGAAGCTGGTTCTCGGCGACCGCGCCCACCACGACCGGGGTGTCGCTGAGCTGCCCGGCCAGATTGTCATGGGCGTCGGTGTCGAACACATCGGCGACGATGCAGGTGATGTTGTCGGGTCCGCCGCCGCGCAGGGCGAGCTGGATCAGGTCCTGGATCGTCTCCTGCGGGCCCTGATAGCCCGCGAGGGTCTCCTCCATCGTCTGGTGGGAGACCACTCCGGAGAGCCCGTCCGAGCAGATCAGATACCGGTCGCCGGCGCGGACCTCGCGGATCGAGAGATCGGGCTCGACATGGTCGCCGCTGCCCAGCGCGCGCATCAGCAGCGAGCGCTGCGGATGGGTGGTGGCCTCTTCCTCGGTGATCCGGCCCTCGTCCACCAGCCGCTGCACCCAGGTGTGGTCCTGGGTGATCTGGGTGAGCACCCCGTCGCGCAGCAGATACGCGCGGGAGTCGCCGACATGCACCAGACCGAGCCGCTGGCCGGTCCAGAGCAGGGCGGTGAGCGTGGTGCCCATGCCTTCGAGCTGCGGATCCTCCTCGACCATCAGCCGGAGCTGGTCGTTGGCGCGCTGCACGGCGGTGCCGAGCGAGGTGAGGATGTCCGAGCCGGGCACATCGTCGTCGAGCTGGACGAGGGTGGAGATGACCTCCGATGAGGCGACCTCGCCCGCCGCCTGACCGCCCATGCCGTCGGCGATGGCGAGCAGCCGGGGCCCGGCGTAGCCGGAGTCCTCATTGCCCTCGCGGATCATGCCCTTGTGCGATCCGGCGGCGAAGCGCAGGGACAGACTCATGCGCACCTCGCCCGTCGGCTCGGGGTACAGCCGGTCTCGCGCCACACTGCCCACCCTCCGGTCGGGAGCCCGTCCCGGTCCGCTGTCGGGACCGCTGCGGCTCGCTCGCTCCGCTCGCTCATTGTCTTACTACTTCCGCAGCTCGATGACGGTCTTGCCGATGCGGATCGGCGCGCCGAGCGGAATCGGTGTCGGTGCGGTGAGCCGGGTCCGGTCGAGATATGTGCCGTTGGTGGACCCGAGATCCTCGACGATCCACTGGCCGTCACGGTCCGGATAGATCCTGGCATGCCTGCTGGACGCGTAGTCGTCGTCCAGCACGATGGTGGAGTCGTGTGCGCGGCCCAGGGTGATCGTCTGGCCCTGGAGCGCCACGGTGGTGCCGGTGAGGGTGCCCTCGGACACCACCAGCTTGGTGGGTGCCCCGCGCCGCTGGCGGCTGCCGGACTGCTGCCGCTGCGGTGGTGGCGCGGCGGGTTGGCGAGTCTGCTGGGGACGCTGGTCCGCGCCGCGGCGTGAACCGCGCTGCGTGACCCGCGTACCGAACAGATCGCTGCGAATGACCTGGACGGCCACGATGACGAACAGCCACAGAACGGCTAGGAAACCCAGCCGCATGACCGTCAGGGTCAGCTCTGACATTGCCCCCGCTTCACCCTTCGGCTTGCCGGTAAACGATGGTGGTGCTGCCCACGACGATCCGCGAGCCGTCGCGGAGCGTAGCGCGGGTGGTGTGCTGCCCGTCCACCACGATGCCGTTGGTGGACCCGAGATCCTGGATCGTGGAGGGCGTTCCGGTCCGGATCTCACAGTGCCGGCGCGATACGCCGGGGTCGTCGATCCGCACATCGGCGTCGGTGCTGCGGCCCAGCACCAGCGTCGGGCGGGAGATCTGATGGCGGGTGCCGTTGATCTCGATCCAGCGCCGCACCTGGGCGCCCGGCAGCGGGCCGGGACCCGTCGCCGGACCTCGGTCCGGCACGGCGGAGAGACCGGGCCTGCCGCCGGGCGGCGGGCCGGACGGCATCGGGGGCGCGGTCGCGGGCGGCGGATAGCCGTAGCCTCCGCGCGCTCCCTGGCCGCTCGACTCGGGACGGCCGCCCGCCTCGGGGCCCTGGGGGCCCGCGCCGGGCGTCTGCGAGGTGCTCGACGCGAGGGTGCGGCTGCGCACCCGGTAGAGCCCGGTGTCGAGGTCGTCGGCCTTCTCCAGATGGACCTTGATGGAGCCCATGAAGGTGTAGCGCTGCTGCTTGGCGTAGTCGCGCACCAGGCCCGCCAGCTCGTCGCCGAGCTGTCCGGAGTAGGGGCTCAGACGCTCGAAGTCGGGCGCGCTCAGCTCGACGATGAAGTCGTTGGGGACGACGGTCCGCTCGCGGTTCCAGATCGTCGCGTTGTTGTCGCACTCGCGCTGGAGGGCGCCGGCGATCTCGACGGGCTGGACCTCGGACTTGAACACCTTGGCGAAGGTGCCGTTGACCAGGCCTTCGAGACGCTGCTCAAAACGCTTCAGGACTCCCATCGGGCACCTCCTCCGTTGTTGCCGTCCTGATACTGCTTACTGATCGTATCCACGCGTCGGGAAATCGGCTGGTTCCCCTTGTCTGCCCCGTCGATGAGTGTCACCTCTCACACGGATCGTAGAGGCGGCCTCATGACAGTGTCCCGCACCCGGCGGGAGCCCGGCAGGCGCGGGTGCGGGCCACCGGACGCGCCGCCGCCCGCGCCGGTGCGCCCGCCCTGTTCCCGGGTCTGTTCCCGCCTCTGTTTCTCCCGTCTGTTCGCCGGCCGGGGCCGGCAAACAAACGGATGTGATTCCACCCTGTCCAGCGTGCTAATCTTCTCGATGTCGCCAGGAGAACACGCCGGACCGGCGGGTAAACCCAACGACAACACCCAATGCGCGGGTGGCGGAATAGGCAGACGCGCTGGATTCAGGTTCCAGTGCCCGAAAGGGCGTGGGGGTTCAACTCCCCCCTCGCGCACCAAGAGAGACCCCAGTTCACCTGGGGTTTTTCTGCTTTTCAGGGGTCGGCGTGGCCAACTGCGTGACCAACCCATCCCAATCTTTGCTGGTCAGTGGTCAGACCAGCTTGGCCAGTCCGACCCGGCTGGCGTTGTTCGCTGCCAGCTTCCGGGCCCCGTCCTTCCGGCTGTGCCCGTACCGGGCCATCGTGTAGCCGGGCGAGTGGTGCCGGACGTTCGCGGACACCTCCACGGGGTTCTGCCCCGCCTCCAGAGCGTTGGTCACCTGGCTGTGGCGCAGGTCATGGATGCGGAAGTCCTCCGGGAGTCGAAGGCGGGTACGAAGCCTGCGCCATCGGGCCGACACCTTCTCGGGGTCCTGGGCTCCCCCCGCCCGGCTCTCCTTCCGAAGCCGGTGACCGTCGCGGGCGAAGACCAAGTCATGGTCGTTCCAGCCGGTACCCATGCGCTCCGCTTCCGCCTGCTGGTACTCCCGCTGGCGCTTGAGCGCGTTCATCAGGGACTGATCGACGTAGATGAGCGCGTTGTCGTCGCCGTCCTTGGTGAGCCGTCGCAGCCGGAAGGTGTTGCCCTCCTCCACCACGACCCACTCAAGTTCGATGGCGCACTGGTCCCACCGGATCAGGGACCACTTCATCCCCAGAGCCTCACTGCGCCGGACGCCGGTCACGGCGATCGTGGTCCAGAGGACCGCGTCCCGCAGGCAGTGGTGCAGGGGCCCGCACCGACGCCCGCCGCACGGCTCCCAGACCGCTGCCAGGAAGCGGGAGGTCTGGTCGTCGTCCAGCGTCGGGTACCGGTTCTCTTGCGCCCGGATCTGCCGGGCGGTCGGCGGGTGCGCGGTCGTGGCCGGGTTGCTCGGTATCAGCTTGGGCACCGCCGCGCCGAGCGCGCCCGACAGGATGTTGTGGACGTGCCGCACGCTCTTGGCACCGAGAGGCTTGCCCTGGTTCGACGGACACGGCTGGGTTTCCAGAAGCCGGTAGAGATCATCGAGCGTGTCATCGGTCACCTCGCACAGCTTCACGTCTCCGATGTGCGGCTTGATGTGCAGCCGGATCTTGGTCTCGTACCCGGCCATGGTCGTCCCCTCCTTTCGATGGTTGCTCATCCACTTGTCGAGCCACGCGCTCAGCTTCATGTCCGACCGGGCGGGAGCCTTGCCCGCCTCGTGGTCGTTGTGCCACTTGCGCAGCGCCCGTTCCGCCTCGGTCTTGTTCTTGTACTCCCGGCCGATCCAGTAGCGCCCCCTCTTCCCGGTGGCCTTGTTCAAGTGCAGGGGCGTACGAACGCCCCAGGTGTTCGGTCTCCCCTTGCGCGGGATCTCCACCGGAGTCCCGCCGAGTCCGTTGCCTCGCTTCGTCACCCGGCTACTCCCCTCCTCTGTGCCAGCCGCTACGGCTGCCGCACCTCTTCGACATTGATCCCCCTCAGCGTTTCGACCGCCTTGTCCGTGAGCTGTCCGCCCGGCTTGCCCTCGACCTTGGTCAGGAAGCCGCGCTGCCGCGCCGCCCGGAGATGCCCCTTCAAGGTGGCCTGCTTCGTTCCCGTCCACAGCTCAAGATCTTGGGCGGGCGCACGGCGACCGGCGTTCACGAAGCGCACGTACAGAGCGGAGAGCACCGCGAGGTACTCGTCAGAGACCCCCTTGGGCAGGCTGGCCAACTCGCGTCGGAAACTCTCGACCGCCTGTTGCCCTGAGTGGGCCAGCTTCGCCAGCGACCCCACCTCTTCCGCGAACGCGGCCGTGTCGATCTGCCGCAGAACCGTGGTGGTGATACCGCGTGCCACCTCTTGCGGGTCGCCCGCCTCGTGAGGCTCGATCCGGATTTCCCGGGGGTTGCCCGACGTGGAGTCGAGCGGAAGCCACATGGTGACCTTCCACGACCCGATGCGCTGGACCTGTTCGACGCCCGCACGGGGCGGTGCGCCGCCGTCGTGATCGTTGGTGTTCGTCATGCGGAGCAACATACGGAACCGGATCGGACTGGGCAAGCCAGGGTGTGACGCATCCGGCTTTGACTGAGCCAGACTGATAACGCAGGATGGGCAGCCCCCCGGGAGGGGCCCCCTTCCGCCAACCGAGGAGCCGTCCTTTGCAGAGCGCCCGTCTGATGAGCGTTGCCGAGCTGGCCGAATACCTGGGCGTCACGCCCGCGTGGGTCTACAACAACCACCGCCCGCTCAACATCCCCGCCCGCAAGATCGGCGGACACTTGCGCTTCCGCCTGGCCGACGTGGACCGCTGGATCGAGCGGGACTGCTCGGCCGCCGCGTAGTCGCGCAGCCTTCCATGCCCACCGCCTCACGAAGGGAGGCACATGGCCCGCCGACCGGCGGGGTCACTGGCGTACCCGTGTGCGCCGCACAGGAAGGGGCTGCCACTTTGGGACGTAAGCCGTTCCAGTTCGAGGGCGACTACGCCGCCGTTTCCCAGGATGAGTGCAAGCGGCGTGCGCGGAGCGCGCGCTTCCTATACCCACATCGCATCGAGTACGCGGCCATGGGGTGGGCGAACGTGCTTGGGCACGCGGAGTTCCCGCCCGGGGAGCTGAACAAGATCATGGCCGACAAGAGCGGCAAGATCCCCAGCAACAACGCTCTGAACCTGTACGTGGGCCGGGCGAAGAAGTGGGGTCTGATCGAGGCGGAGTCGAACCGTCGCTGCCTCGTGCTGCCCATGCACTTCTTCCAGAAGGGCATCGGGGACGAGACGTGCGACGAGCACGGCATACGCCCGGCCAAGCGCTTCCGGCCGTAGCCGACACGCGAGGCGTGCCAGTTCATCAGGGCAGCTACACGCGGGGCGTGTCGATCAGAGGGTGAGCGACACGCCCCGCGTGCCGCTGCAACGTTGTGACCTGCGGTGATACGAGCCCCCTCTCTATCTCTCTTGGTAAGCCTGGCAGCAAAGCCGAACGGTGAGGCGAAAGAGCTTCCGGAAGACGGCCCCCTTCGGGGCCGACAGAGCGAAGACGGCTTCGGCCTACGTTCAGCGGCGAAGGGAATGCGGGGCGCGGCAGCGCCCCCACAGGGTCAAGCGCAGCGGCGAAGAGGTGAGCGGCAGGGGGCGGCCGTCCGGCCGCCGCAGAGGGAAGACGGCTTCGGGAGAGGGGCCGCTACGCGGCCCACCTGGGAAGACCCTTCGGCAAGGCTTCATTCCTTGCAGGCTTTCCAGCGTGGTACAAAACTCGACTCAATGCGCTGAACTGGGGTTATGGTCCAGCCGGCGTGGGGTCTGCGGGTTGGTACAAAGCCCTTGTAACCGTGGCAAGGGGAGGGCCGCCATGCTCTAGCGGTGACGACTTCCCCCACCGGTTCGCCGTCGCCCTGATCGACCCTGGGACTGTGGCCCAATCCGAGCAGCCAAGACACGGCGGTCGGGCAAGACAGGCTCAGGGGGTCATACCCCACCCCTTCGCCGCTGCCCTCTCTCCGCCGCCGCCAGGGGCGTGCGGCTGTGCGCCTGTCTCCGGGGCTGACAGGCCACGCGGTAAGCCACGGGGTGAACGGGAGTAGCGGACGTTCAGGCAGGCACGTACGCCCACGGTGAGACCAGGGTGGGGCGCGGCAGCGCCCCTCTGTCGAAGGTGTCGAGCACGAGCACCAGGACCAAGGGCACGGCGCAGTGAGGGGCGCGGAGGGGTGTCGCGTAAACGATCGGTTGTGCGACACCCCGGCCGATCCCGGTCGATGTCCGGTTCGGCCCTTCCCTGATGTCGCATAACCCGTCGCAAAAGATGGCTCCGGATCTTGCGTTACGCGACACGGTTATGCGACAGTCCCGTTCATGAACACGATCACCCCGGCCGATCAGGTCGAGCGTCACCCCTGCCCGAAGTGCACGGCCCCCACTGGGAGCCCCTGCCGTACCGGCGCGGGCAAGGTGGCATCCAGCTACCACACGGGTCGCTTCGCCCTGGTGCCCGCACTCAAGGCGGAGCTGACCGTGAAGACTCCGGCCGACCGGAATCCGGGCAAGGCGTGGAAAGCGGAAGTGGCTGTTCCGGTTGCGCCGGTAGCGGTCCCGGGCGCAGCGATCAGGCTGGGCTATGCCCGCTGCTCGACCGCAAGCCAGGAACTCCAGTCCCAGTTGGACGCCCTTGCCCGTGCCCAGTGCACCCGGGTCTTCTCGGAGAAGATCAGCAGCCGGGTGAAGGAACGCCCGGAGCTTGAGAAGGTGCTCACCCTGGCGCGGGAGATCAAGACGGCAGCACCCCATCAGCCGGTGATCCTCACCGTGGTGGAGATGAAGCGTCTCGCCCGCAACGCCGCTGAACTCATGACCCTGTCGTCCACCCTGCAAGCGGACGGCGTCCAACTGGAACTCCTCTCCGGCCCCCTCACCGGAGTGCATGATCCGAACGGGGCGGGAGCGATCGTGTTCGCCGTCCTGGCCGTGGCCGCTGAAGTCGAGCGGGAGGGCATCCGGGAGAAGACGTTGGAAGGGCTGGACACAGCGGCCCGCAAGGGCAACCACGGCGGACGCCCGTCCGTGATGGACGACGACAAGCTAGCCGTAGCCCGTGCCCGGTACGCCAAGGGAGAGAGCGTCACCGCCATCGCTAAGGCGCTCGGGGTGCACCGGGCGACTCTGTACCGCCACCTTGCCGACAGCGCCTGAGACAGGCGCACAGCCCCTCCGACAGCTCTACGGACAGCGGCCCCCACCCGGGGGCCGTTCGTCGTTCCCGGGGGCGTGGCATCCGTACGTCAAGTGGATGACGTACCGGGCGGGGTGATGACGTACACAACGAACGCGGCCGGACTCACCGGCCACATCACAATCCCGGGCGTGACGCCCGGGGGTCTCGCCGTTCCTCGTGTCGGCACAGGGGCGTGGCGGGCACGGGCGGGCACCTGAGCCCTGCCGGGGCGCGCGACCCCGGGCGCTTCGGGTGAGCGTCACCGGTCCGGCGAACGCGTCGTGGTTCCCCTGCTCACGACGCGCTGTCGAGTACCGCCCGGACTTCGGGCACGTGCGCGTACTCGGCGAGCCGGGCCAGCATGACCCGTCCCCGTTCCGCTGTCCGCTCGCTGGCCACGTCCGCCGACAGGCTGATGACCCGCTCTGCGGTCGCCGCCGCTTCCTCTGGTTCGTTGGCGTCGGCGTAGGCCACGGCGAGCCACGACAGGTACAGCGCGAGTTCCCGGGTGTGGGTCGCGTCGTACCGGCTGAGCACATCCCGCAGGAGTGGCACGGCCCGGAGCGGCCGGTGCAGCTCGGTGTGGACCCGGGATTCCATGACCTGGAGTTCGCCAGCGTCCACCCAGTACAGCCAGGTCGGGGACTCGGTTCCCTCGCTGTCCTCGGCCAGTGCTTCCCCGGCTTCCCCAAGCGCCCGCATGGCGTGCTGCGCGCTCTCAGGCCCCCCGGCTTTCGTGTGCGCCCAAGCGACCCGGTCGAGATACAGCGCCCGCGCTTTCGGGGGCGCGTCCGGCCCGGCCTCGGCCAGCGCCGAGCGGGCGAGGGTCAGTCCTTCCGCCTCTCGGCCGGTGTTGCTAAGCTGGTAGGCCAGTGACCCGGCGAGGTTCCCGGCCAAGGTGTGGTCCTCGGCTTGTTGGGCCGCGCTGAGCCCCAGCCGGTAGATCCGCTCAGCTTCCGTGTGCTGTCCCGCATCGCTGGCAATCCATCCGGCGATCTGCGCGAACTCGCCGATCAAGCTCAAGAGTTGGCGGCCGGTCTCCTCGGTGTACCGGGCTTCGCGGAACAAGGTGACAGCGGCGCGTAGATCCCGCATGGCCCGCCCGATGAGGTCCAGCCCGTAGACGACATCGTCGGCGAGGCGCAGCCCGTGAACCCTCTGGTGCAGGTCGAGCACGACCCCTCCGCCGATGCGACGCCCGCTCCTGGCGCTGAGAGGGGCCAGCGGGTCCCCTTCGGGCAGGTAGTCGGCCAGCGTCGGCATCGCCGGTTCCGGGGGCACGGGAGGGCCTGTGAGCACGTCTTCGGAAACCCCCAGTACGGCAGCGAGGAACGGAAGCCAGTCGCGCGGAGTGCGCCGACCGGCTTCCCACCTGCTGATCTCCTGGGCGCTGACCGGCTTGCCCTGCACCCCCGCCGCACGGCACAGCTCCCACGCTAAGCGCGCCTGAGTCCAACCGCGCTGTTTCCGCAGACGCCTGATGTTGGCCCCGATCACGGTGGTCATCGACCCAGTGTGGCCTACACCTTGGCCCACACGGGGGCCTATGCCGGGCCAATGGATGCCGGTTCTCCGCAGGCCGACGCTGAACGGTATGAAGCCCAGCACTGAGGCCCGACGATTCCTGTCCCGTCTCTCCGGAGCACGCGGAGTGGCCGGGGTGCTCCTGGTGCAGAAAGCCGACCCCGGCCCGGAGGGAGCAGACCTCATTCCGGGGGATGCTCTGCGGTGGCCGAAGTGCCGGTGTGGATCAGAGCGGTGCCCGGACTACGTGCCCTTGGCGGAGCGGACCGCGAACGGCCTGCGGAGCAGGCTCGCGGAGGTCAACGAGAGAAGCCGCAGGGGCAAGCCGTGATCCGGTCACCGGTCGCCGAGCGGCGACCCGCAACCGCGCGGAGTTCCGCCCGGCGGACATGGGCGGCCGTCAAGCGCTTCCTTGGCCGTGCCGCGTGGCCGACGTTCGCGTTCGGCGTGGTTGTCCTGTGCTTCGCCACCGTGGCGCTCGCCATCACGGACAACCTCTGACGTCCGCTCCCCGCTCAGCGGAAACCACCAATCCCACGTCGTAAGGAGTCTCACCATGAGCGCTGCCCGGAACCTGCTGAAGTTCGCGTGGTTAGAGGTGACGGGACTCTGCAACGAGTTCTGTGACCACTGCTACGCCGCCTCGTCCCCCAAGGGGACGCACGGCACGATGACCGTGCCGGACTGGAAGAACACGATCGATCAGCTCTCGACCATGGGCGCGCGGGACGTTCAGTTCATCGGCGGGGAACCGACGCTGTACCCCCACCTCCGTGAGCTGATCGAGCACGCGCACGGGACGGGGCTGGCGATCGAGGTGTTCTCGAACCTGACCCACATCCGCGACGAGCTGTGGGAGACCTTCACGACGTGCGGCGTCAAGCTCGCTACGTCGTACTACTCCGACAGCGCGGAGGACCACGACGCGGTGACCCAGCTCCGGGGCTCCCACAAGCGCACCCGGGCGAACGTCGAGAAGGCGCTGAGCCTGGACATCCCGCTTCGCGGTGGAGTCGTCGCGGTCCGGGAAGGTCAGCGTGTCCAAGAGGCGGCACGGGACCTTACGGCGCTCGGCGTGGGCACGGTGGGTGGAGACCGGACCCGGGCGTTCGGCCGGGCCAGCCAGGGAGCCGCGCCGACCATCGCTGACCTGTGCGGGCACTGTGCCCACGAGAAGTGCGCCATCGGCCCGACGGGGGACGTGTGGCCCTGCGTCCTGGGACGGTTCCTCACCATCGGCAACGTGCGGGAAACGCCGCTCGCCGACATCTGGGGCGGTGCCCGGATGGCCACGGTGACCGCTGACATCGCGGCCGTTCACGGGGAAGGGGTGCAGTCGTGCACGCCCCCGCAGTTCCTCCCGATGTGCGGACCGTGCGGACCGTGCGTTCCCTCGGTCGGGCACTGCGACCCGAGGGAGGCGGGTACGGGGGTGGAAGCCGCTAGCATCGGCGCACCCGCTTGACCCTCCGAGAACCCTGGGGTGCGCAGATGGATGACCACGGAGACGACTTCGGCAGGTGGGGGACGGAAGCCTCCCCCGATGCCGTCCAGCGGAGCGACGAGGAATGGGCGGTCATCGCCGGGTACATCCGGCACGCCGCGAACAAGGTCGGTCCCACGCTTCCGCTGTGTCTCCCGGGGGAGCCGCAGGAGTGCGGGCGCACCGCGCAACAACATGTGCTGGCGTGGTCGGCCCATCTCAAGGCCGTGGCCCATCACCTCATCGAGCAGTCGGCCCCCAGCGAGGCACGCGCCGCCCACGTGGCCGGGCCGCTGTATCAGCGGCGACTGACCGAGCTGCGTTCCCTGAACGCGCCCCAGCACGTCTAGCGAGATCCACGACGCCCCGTCCGTGCGCTGCCCCGGTGGCTGTGCGGGCGGGGCGTCCGGCTGGGCGGACCAGAGCAGTCCCGGCCCCTCTGAGGGAGGGGCGCGCCACGAGCCAGAGGCAACGGCAGGGGCTCAGCGACGCCATGGGAATGCTCCGGGACTTCCTGGCCCGGCTCGACCCCGAAGCGCTCCCGGACGCCCTGGAACGCCGGTGAGTCATCACCCGCCCCGCATGACCAACGCGTGACCAACAGCGCTCTGAGACCGACGGAAACAGCAGGAAAAGCACGGAGAGGACGACCAGTCGAGTCCGGCTCCCTGCGTGGAATATCCGCAGGTCAGAGCGGTACAAGCAAGGTGCGCGAGTGGAGAGTTCAACTCCCCCCTCGCGCACAAGATCGAAAGCCCCCAGATCTCAGGATCTGGGGGCTTTCGCGTTCCCCGACGGCTACACCCCCACCGAGCGCGACCTTCGTCGTGGCGGCGGGGGACGAAAGTGGGCGGCCGGGCGCGGAGGCACCCGCCTAGGGTGCCGACGTGAAGGTCTCATCGAGAGTTCTGGCCGGGGTGCGCGCGGGCTGGGCGTGGCTGGACGCGCCGGAGCCGTGGTCGCCGCGTCAGGGGGCGCCGGCGGTGCCCCGGCGCGGGATGGGCGTGGAGCTGGTGCTCGCGCTGGTGCTGGCGCTGCTGGTGGTCGGCGTCGAGGAGCTGATCGAGGGCGGGACGCTGCGGCTCTTCGGTGCCGGCACCGCCGCGGCGGTGCTCTCGCTGCTGCGCCGCCGGCTGCCCGTGCCGGTGCTGCTGGTCACCACCGCGCTCTCCGTGGAGTTCGTCGGGCTGATCCTGCTGGAGATGGTGGTCGGATGGTCGGCGGGCCGCCGGATCGCGGGCGCGCGACGGGCGCTGGCCGCGTTCACCGGGGCGTATGTCGTCTTCCTGGGCACGGTGGCGCTGACCAGCTGGTCCGAGGTGCAGCAGGCCGTCGAGATGGCGCTGCTCCTCACGCTCGCCTTTCTGGCGACGACCGTCATACCCGGGCTGTCCAGCCGTCACTGGAGCCAGCGGCAGACCCTGCTGCACGCCTTGCAGGAGCGCAACGCCCAGCTGCTGTGGGAGCGCCAGATGGTGGCGGGGCAGGCGCGGCTCGTGGAGCGGCAGCGGATCGCCCAGGACATGCACGACAGCCTGGGGCATCAGCTGGCGCTGATCGCCGTGCACACCGGGGCGCTGGAGGTCGATCCCGAGCTGACCGGCCGGCAGCGGGAGGCGGTCGGGGTGCTGCGGAACGCCTCGGTGACCGCCATGCACGAGCTGCGCGAGGTCGTCGGGATCCTGCGGGACGGGGTAGCGGGGACGCCCGCCCCGGTGGAGGAGACGGGCCGGGCCGCGCGGGGCGCCGCGGGCGTCGGGGAGCTGGTGGAGGCCGCGCGGGCGGCCGGCAACACGGTGGAGCTGCGGCGCAGCGGTGAGGTGCGGCCACTGGCGGCGGCGGCCGATCACGCCGCGTACAGGATCGTGCAGGAGGCGCTGACCAACGCCTACAAGCACGCTCCCGGCGCTCCGATAGCGGTGGAGCTGCGGTACGAGCCGGATTCCCTGGTCGCCGAGATCGTCAGCGGTCCGGCGACGGCCGCCGCCGGGGACGCGGTCAGCGGCGGCCAGGGGCTGACCGGGCTGCGTGAGCGGGCCCGGCTGGTCGGCGGCATGGTGCACGCGGGGCCGGTCGAGGGCGGCGGGTTCCGGGTGGCCGGGGTGTTGCCGTACGGGGTGGTGGAGGCGTCGCCGCTGGTGGCGGAGGACGACTTTCCCGGGGTCTTTCCCGGGGCGTCGACGAACGCCGTGCACGAGGGCGGTCCGCAGGCCATGGACTGGAGTGTCCGGGGGTGGTCGGCACCGGGCGGTCCGGCCGGACCGCCCGGCCTGCCGTCGGGACGGCCGCGTTCGAGGTTCAGCGGCCTCGGGCTGGGCTGCGGCATCGCCATGATCGCGTTGGCGCTGCTGGCGGCGGCGGGCGTCGGCGGGGTGGTGTTCCTGATGAACTCGATGGACGAGGGCATGATCGACCGGGCCGAGTACGACCAGGTGACGGTCGGGGAGAGCGAGGATTCGGTGCGCGGCCGGCTGCCGAGCGGGGAGACCGTCGCGACGACCGGGCTGACCGGGAAGGGCCCGAAGCCGCCGGCGGACTCCAGCTGTCTGGTGCTGATGTCCTCGGAGAGCTCGGAGACCTATGAGGAGGAGCCGGTGTTCCGGTTCTGCTTCCGGGACGGGGTGCTGGTGGAGAAGAAGGCGTACGACGTCGTCCGGTAGGCCGGGCCGGGCCGGGCCGCCGGGTGGTCCCGGGGGCCGGTGGTGCAGTCTTGGGGCACGGTCGGCCGGGTCTCGCACGGCCGTCGGGACCGCGGACGGGACCAGCCCGCCGGTGGACAGGGGCGGGTGTGAGGGTGGATATGACGGGTGGGCCGATTCGGGTCGTCATCGCCGACGACGAGCCGTTGATCAGGGCCGGGATCCGGATGATCCTCACCTCGGACCGGCAGATCGAGGTGGTCGCCGAGGCGTCGAACGGGCGCGAGGCGATCGAGCTGGTGCGCGCGCACGGTGCCGATGTGGTGCTGCTGGACATCCAGATGCCCGTGATGGACGGGCTCACGGCCATGGCGGAGCTGCGCAGGACGGTCCCCTCGGCGCGGGTCGTCATCCTCACGACCTTCGGTGAGCGGGACAATGTGCTGCGGGCGCTGGAGTCCGGCGGCGCGGGTTTCCTGCTGAAGGACACCGCCCCCGCGGAGCTGATAGGCGCGGTCCGGGCTGCCGCCGTCGGCGACGCCTATCTCTCGCCCGCCGCCACCCGGCATGTGGTGGACCAGCTGGCCTCCGGGCGGTCCGTGGCCCGCAACGAGCAGGCGAGGACTCTGGTGGCCCAGCTCAGCACCCGGGAGCGGGATGTGCTCTCGCTGCTGGGCGAGGGGCTCTCCAACGCCGAGGCGGGCAGGCGGCTCCATATGAGCGAGGCCACCGTGAAGACCTATGTCAGCCGGATCCTGGCGAAGCTGGAGTGCGAGAACCGGGTGCAGGCCGCGCTGCTGGCGCGGGACGCGGGCCTGGGCGGCTGAGCGTCCCCTGCCCGCGGCTGAGCGTCCCCTGTTTCACGTGAAACGTCCGCCCGGGGCCGTCGGCCCCTGCTGCCGGGCCCGTCGCGCGGGTACGGTCTGGGCCAACGCCGGTGAACAGGTACGACGACGGGGGAGGCCGCACATCATGAGCGAGGTACAGGCGGAGCGGGAGCAGCGGACGGAACGCATTCCGGTGGTGCCGGGCTTCGCCCGCCGCCGGGACGGCGACGCCGGGGCGGCGATGAAGGAACGGGGCAAGGCGCTGCGGAGCCGGATCCCCCGGGCCTCGCACGACTCCCTGGTGCGGTCGGTGAATCGCCCCGGAGCGGTCGAGGCCGTCGAGGAGTCCAGCCGCGGCCGGGTGCCGGGGCTGACGCCGATACGGGTGGGCCGGATGGCCGCCTCGCCGTTCGCCTTTCTGCGCGGCTCGGCCGGCCTGATGGCCCACGACCTGGTGGGCACCCCCGTCACCGGGGTGCGTGCCCAGATCTGCGGTGACGCCCATGCCGCCAACTTCGGCCTCTACGGCGACGCCCGGGGCCGGCTGGTCATCGACCTCAACGACTTCGACGAGACCGCCGTCGGCCCGTGGGAGTGGGACGTCAAGCGGCTCGCGGCCTCGCTGGTCCTCGCGGGGCGGGCGGCGGGCGCGGACGAGGACGTCTGCCAAGCCGCCGCCTTCGACGCCATGGGGGCCTATCGGCGCACCATGCGGCTGCTGGCGCGGCTGCCCGCCCTGGACGCCTGGAACGCGATCGCGGACGAGGAGCTGGTCTCCCACACCGACGCACGCGATCTGCTCGGCACCCTGGAACGCGTCTCGGAGAAGGCCCGCAACAACACCAGCGCGCGTTTCGCCGCCAAGGCCACCGAGATCTTCTCCGACGGCCTGGGCGAGCGGCGGCGCTTCGTGGACGCGCCCCCGGTGCTGCGCCGGGTGCCCGACGGGGAGGCGGCCGCCGTCGCCGCCTCGCTGGAGGAGTATCTGGGCACGGTGTCGGAGGACCGTCTGCCGCTGCTGGCCCGCTACGAGATCCACGATGTGGCGTTCCGGCTGGTGGGCACGGGAAGCGTCGGCAACCGCTCCTATGTGGTGCTGCTGCTCGACCACCGGGGCGATCCGCTGGTGCTCCAGGTGAAGGAGGCGCGCGCCTCGGCGCTGCTGCCGCATCTGGCGGCGTCCGGCTTCCCCGCCCCGGAGGCGGCCCACGAGGGCCGCCGGGTGGTGCTGGGGCAGAAGCGGATGCAGGTGGTCAGCGACATCCTGCTCGGCTGGACCACGGTGGACGGCCGGCCCTTCCAGGTGCGGCAGTTCCGCAACCGCAAGGGCAGTGTGGATCCGGCGGCGCTCACGCCCGGACAACTCGACGACTACGGCCGGATGACCGGTGCGCTGCTGGCCCGCGCCCACTCCCACAGCGCCGACCCGAGGATCATCGCCGGCTACTGCGGAAAGAGCGAGGAACTGGACGCGGCCCTGGCCCGGTTCGCGGTGGTGTACGCGGACCGCACGGAGGCGGATCACGCCGATCTGCTGCGGGCGATCAAGACCGGCCGTACCGCCGCCGAGCTGGGGGTGTGACGACGGTGCGCGCCGCGCCCGTAGGCTGAGCGGGTGACCCAGGATGCGCCCGGCGGGCCGACGCCCCGGAACGACGAAGAGCAGCACACGGCCCAGCGGCCGGAGGCCCGGCTGGAAGCGGCGGTGCGTGCGGCGGAGCAGGCGCTGATCGAGTTCGAGATCGCGCTGGAGACGTTCCGGGTGGAGGTCGAGAACTTCTCCCGCCTGCATCACCAGAAGCTCGGCCCGATGTACGCGCGGCTGGACGAGCTGGACGCCCGGATCGCCGAGGCCGTCGCCGAGCGCAGCGGTGACCCGGAGGACCGGCGCAGGGCCCAGGAGGCGCGGGCGGCCGTGCTGCCCATGCCGGGGATCGACGAGCTGTTCCACGGCTGGATGGACTCCGAGGGGCTGCCGCCCGAGGCGGCCGCGATGCTGAGCGGCCAGTCCGTGCGCCCGCCCGAGCGGGTGCGGCCCAGCGAGGAGGCCCGTAAGCGCTACCGGGAGCTGGTCCGCAAGGCGCACCCGGATCTGGCGCAGGACGATGCGGAGCGGCAGCGGCGCGAGGAGTTCATCACCCGGGTGAACGCCGCCTATGCCCTCGGCGACGCCGAGACGCTGCGCGAGCTGGCCGAGGAGTGGGACGCCGGGCCGGTGCCCGAGGAGCACCGGTTCAGCGAGGCCGAGGAGCTGTACGCCCGGTTGGAGTGGCTCTCCCGGCGCAAGGAGCTGCTGGCCGCCGTCGCCAAGGAGCTGGAGGAGAGCGCCATCGGGGCGATGATGCTGCTGGCCCCCGACGACCCGGACCGGCTGCTGGAGGAGATCGCCGAGCAGCTGCTCGCCCAGGTCGCCGAACGGGAGAAGGAACTCTCCGGACTGGTGGAGTAGGTTTTCTGGGGCTGCCCGCCGGGCCGCCGATCGGCGGCCCCGCCCGACGAGACGGCCGCGCGGAACCGCGCGGACGCGTGTACCCACGAAAGAAGGCATGACCCATGAACTTCGCCCCGCTGCCCTCGGTGGACGCCGCGGCGGTGCCGTCCGACGGTCTGGTGCTGGACGTCCGAGAGAACGACGAGTGGGTCGCCGGGCATGTCGAGGGCGCGCTGCATGTCCCGATGAGTGATTTCGTGGCGCGTTTCGGCGAGGTGACCGAGGCGGTGGCGGACGGCCGCCGGGCCCATGTGATGTGCCGGGTGGGCGGCCGTTCCGCGCAGGTCACGCAGTATCTGGTGCAGCAGGGGATCGACGCGGTGAACATCGAGGGCGGGATGCTGGCCTGGGAGGCCGCCCAGCGCCCGATGGTCGCCGAGGGCGGCGGTCAGGCCTTCGTCGCCTGAGCCGGCCCGGCCCGGACCGGGCGGGGCTGAGCCCGAGCGAAAGGCCGGTCGGCTAGCCGAGCGGCTGGGCGGCCAGCAGGTCTCCGAGGGCCTCCTCGTGGGCGGCGGCCGGGCCGAGGGAGAGCTCCAGCTGTTTGGCCCAGGCGTGGTAGCGGTGGAGCGGATACTCGGTGTCGGCTCCCAGCCCGCCGTGCAGATGCTGGGCGGTCCGCACCACCCGGCGCACGCCCTTCGACGCCCAGATCTTCGCCACGGCCACATCGGCGGCCACCGGGAGCGGCCCGCCGACCCCGGCCTCGTCCCGCGCCGGGGTCAGCCGCCAGGCCGCCTGCCACAGGGTCACCGCCATCGCCCGCAGATCGATGTAGCGGTCGGCCGTCTGCACGGCGACCGCCTGGAAGGTCGCCACCGGGTGGCCGAACTGCTCCCGCCCGGCGGTGTACTCGCTCGTCATCGCCAGTACCCGCTCGCCCAGACCCAGCGCCCTGGCGCAGGTCCCGGTGATCAGCAGCAGCCGCAGCCACTCCCACGCGCCCGCGTCGTCGACGCGCTCATGGGCCCGGACCCGTACGGAGTCGAGGCGCACCTCCGCGTACCGCTCCCCATTGGTGGAGACCTGGTCGGCGAAGGAGAGTCCGGCGCGGTCCCCGGGGACCAGGGCCAGCACGGCGCGGCCGTCGCCCAGCCGCGCGGGCACGGCGATCAGATCCGCCGACCGGGCCCAGGCCACGCCCGTCTGCACCCCGTCGAGCAGCCAGTCCTCGGACCCGGCGGCCGGGCGTGCCGTGACGGCGTCCTCGGCCGGGTCGTGGCCGGTGCGGCCCTCGGCCGCCACGGTGACCACCAGCTCGCCGCGTCCGATCCGGGGCAGCAGCGCGGCCCGAAGCCCGTCCCCGCCGTAGCGCTCCACCGCCATGGCGACCGCGCAGCTCTCCAGCAGCGGCACCCGGGCCAGCACCGCGGCCGACTCGCGCAGCACCAGACAGAGCGCCACGGCGTCCGGCCCCGCGCCCCCGTACTCCGGTGACACCACCAGACTCAGCAGATCGGCGCGTGCGAGGCGGGCCCACAGCGGCCGGTCGAAGTCCTCGGCCACCGCACCCGGTGTGAGCGCCGGGCTCGGCACCCCGTCGGGCGCGACCCCCGCGAAGACCGCCCTTGCCGCCTCGACGGCCGCCCGCTGCTCCTCGGTGAAGGTGAAATCCATGATCTGTCCTCCCACACGCCCGCCGGTGCGCGCCGAACCGCCCGAGCTGCCCGAACCCGCACCGGAGCAGGTCCGGCTGACGGGCGGTCAAGGTAGAGCAGATCCGCGGAGATGAACACAGCCGCGGTGAATTCGTCTCAGCGGTCGAAGTCCAGCGCCACCTCGGGGGTGGCCGGGTGGGACTGACAGGCCAGCACATAACCGGCCTCGGTCTCCTCGGGCTCCAGTGCGAAGTTGCGGTCCATCCGCACCTCGCCGGAGACCAGGAAGGCCCGGCAGGTGCCGCAGACGCCGCCCTTGCAGGCGTAGGGAGCGTCGGAGCGGGTGCGCAGCACCGTCTCCAGCAGGGAGTCCCCCTCGCGTACGGGCCAGGTTCCGGAGCGCCCGCCGAGGGTCGCCGTCAGAGTGGCGCGGGCCGGTGCGGAAGCGGGTGCGGGCGGCGGTGCGGAGCCGTCGTCCACATGGAAGATCTCCTGGTGGATCCGGGCCCGGTCGACGCCGAGTCCGCGCAGTGCCCGGTCCGCGTGGCCGACCAGGCCGAGGGGGCCGCAGAGGAACCAGCCGTCGATGTCGGCCACCGGGAGCAGCCGGGGCAGCAGCCGGGTGAGCCGCTCGCCGTCCAGCCGCCCGGACGGCAGCCCCGACTGCCGCTCCTCCCGGGAGAGCGCGGTGACGAGCTGGAAGCGCTCGGGGTGGCGGTCCTTGAGGTCCGCGACCTCGTCCAGGAACATCGTGGACGCCGCCGTCCGGTCGCTCCGGATCAGACAGAACCGGGCGGCGGGCTCCCGGGACAGCACGGTGGCGGCCATCGACAGCACGGGGGTGATCCCGCTGCCGCCGACGATCGCGGCGAAGTGGCCGGGCCTCGGCTCCAGCCGGAATCGGCCCATCGGGGCCATCGCCTCGACGGTGTCCCCGACCGCCAGTTCCTTGAGGGCGTAGGTCGAGAACGCGCCGCCGTCGACCAGCCGGATGCCGACCCGCAGCACGGGCTCCGCGCCCGCCGGGGCGGCCGGGGAGCAGATCGAGTAGGTGCGCCGGATCTCTTGGCCCTCGGCCGTGCGGCGCAGGGTCAGATGCTGGCCGGGGGTGTGGCGGAAGGTCTCTCGCAGTTCGGGCGGCACCGCGAGGGCGACGGCCACCGCGTCGTCCGTGAGCCGTTCGACCGCGCTGACCCGGAGCGGATGGAACATCTACAACTCCTTGAAGTGGTCGAAGGGCTCACGGCAGGCGACACAGCGGCGCAGCGCCTTGCAGGCGGTGGAGGAGAACCTGCTCAGCAGCTCGGTCTCGGTGGATCCGCAGTTCGGGCAGCGCACCGAGAGCGTGAGCGGTACGGGGCCGTCCGACGCGTGGGGCCGTGGCGGGGCTATTCCGAACTCGGCGAGTTTGCGCCGTCCTTCGGCGCTGATGTCATCCGTCGACCAGGCGGGGGAGAGGACGGTGACCACCGAGACCTGCGGCACTCCGTCCTCGTGGAGGAGGCGTTCGATGTCGGCGGACATGGCCTCGATCGCCGGACAGCCGGTGTAGGTCGGCGTCAGCTCCACCTCGACCCTGCCGGGCCCCAGCAGATGGACCGCGCGCAGCACGCCCAGCTCCGCCAGTGTCAGCACCGGGAGTTCGGGGTCGGGAACGGAACCGGCGAGGTCCCGCAGCCGCGCCTCCAGCGCGGTGTCGTCGGCCGGCCGGCCGCCCGGCCGGGTGCCGGTCACCATGACGCCCCCGGGTGGCTGCGGTGGAGATGCTGCATCTCCGCGAGCATCCGGCCGAAGGGCTCGGTGTGCACGCCCTGGCGGCCCGCGCCGGCCGTCCACGCGCCGGTGCGGGGGCCGGAGGGGACGGTGAGCGTGGCCCGCTCCAGCACATCGGCGACCAGCTCCAGCCAGCTCGCCTCCAGCGCGGGCCAGTCCAGGCCGAGGCCGGGGACGGGCTGGAACATCTCGCCGGTGAACTTCCACAGCGCATCGCAGGCCCGCGCCATCCGCCGGTGGCTCTCCTCGGTGCCGTCGCCCAGGCGCAGGGTCCACTGCTCGGCGTGGTCCTGGTGGTAGGCGACCTCCTTGACGGCCTTGGCCGCGAGCGGGGCGAACTCGCCGGATCCGGCCGCCAGCCCGCCGTACAGCAGGCGCTGGTACACCGAGAAGTAGAGCTGGCGGGCGATGGTGTGGGCGAAGTCGCCGTTGGGCTGTTCGACCAGCTGGAGATTGCGGAAGGCGCGCTCCTCGCGGAGATAGGCCAGCTCGTCCTCGTCGCCGGCGAGGGAGAGCAGCACCCGCGCCTGTCCGAGCAGATCCAGCGCGATGTTGGCGAGGGCGACCTCCTCCTCCAGCACGGGGGCGTGGCCGGCCCACTCCCCCAGCCGGTGCGAGAGCACCAGCGCGTCGTCGCCGAGGGCGAGCGCGGCGGCGGTGGCGTCGGTGGTGGTGGCGGTCACAGGTGCTTCACCCCGTCCGGGATCTCGTAGAAGGTCGGATGGCGGTAGGGCTTGTCCGCGGACGGTTCGAAGAACGGGTCCTTCTCGTCCGGGGAGGAGGCGGTGACCGCGGACGAGGGCACGACCCAGAGGGACACGCCCTCGCCGCGCCGGGTGTAGAGATCGCGCGCGTTGCGCAGGGCCATCTCGGCGTCCGGGGCGTGCAGGCTGCCCGCGTGGGTGTGGGACAGTCCGCGCCGCGAGCGGACGAAGACCTCCCACAGGGGCCAGTCGGTCGAGCCGCTCATGCCGTGGCCTCCTGGGGTGCGCCGTGTCCGGTCCGGGCGGGGGGTGTCGTCCGGTGCTTCTCCGCGTGGGCCGCGGCGGCCTCCCGTACCCAGGCGCCCTCCTCGTGGGCCCTGCGCCGCTGGGTCAGCCGCTCCTCGTTGCACGGCCCGTTTCCCTTGAGGACCTCCTGGAACTCGGTCCAGTCGATCGGGCCGAAGTCGTGGTGGCCCCGCTCCTCGTTCCACCGGATCCCGGGGTCGGGGAGGGTCAGGCCCAGCGCCCGGGCCTGTGGGACGCAGATGTCCACGAAGCGCCGGCGCAGCTCGTCGTTGGAGTGGCGTTTGATCTTCCAGGCCATGGACTGGGCGGAATGGGCCGACTCGTCGTCCGGGGGGCCGAACATCATCAGGGAGGGCCACCACCAGCGGTTTACCGCGTCCTGGGCCATCTCGTGCTGGGCGGGGGTGCCCTGGGAGAGGGCGAGCAGCAGCTCGAAGCCCTGGCGCTGGTGGAAGGACTCCTCCTTGCAGATCCGGACCATCGCGCGGGCGTAGGGGCCGTAGGAGCAGCGGCAGAGCGGCACCTGGTTGGTGATCGCGGCGCCGTCGACCAGCCAGCCGATCGCGCCGACGTCGGCCCAGGTCAGCGTGGGGTAGTTGAAGATCGACGAGTAGCGCTGGCGGCCGGCGTGGAGCTTGTCGAGCAGCTCTTCGCGGCTGGTGCCCAAGGTCTCCGCGGCGCTGTACAGATACAGCCCGTGACCGGCTTCGTCCTGGACCTTGGCCATGAGGATGGCCTTGCGGCGCAGGGAGGGGGCCCTGGTGATCCAGTTCGCCTCGGGCTGCATGCCGATGATCTCCGAGTGGGCGTGCTGGGCCATCTGGCGGACCAGCGTCGCCCGGTACGCCTCCGGCATCCAGTCGCGCGGCTCGATGCGCTCGTCGGCGGCGACGGCGGCGTCGAACACCGCCTCGTACCGCTCCGCCGTGTCCCCGGTCATCGCCGTCATCGCAGCCCCCTACCGACCGATCGTTCGGTTCGTTGACTTCAATGGTCGGTCGATGGCCCTTAAGGTGTCAACCCTGTGGACAACCAGGTGGTCCTACGGTGATCGGGGCGGGATGGGCTCGTACGAGAACGAGAGCGTCGAGGGCACCGGCGCTCTGCGGTCCCCAGCGGTGGACGGCCGGCCGCCCGAGGCCCCGCCACACCCTCCTGAGCAGCGGAAACCCTGGCCCGATGCCATACTCGCGACGCCCGCTCCCCAAGGCTCCGGCCGCGAGGACACAGACACAGACACAGATACAGACACGGACGCGGACGGCGACGCGGACAGTGGCGCGGGCGCGGGCGCGGGCGGGGGCGGCGGACCGGCGGGCCCTTCGGGCGGCGTCCTGGCGCTCTCGCCGGTCTACCGGGCGGTCGCGGGCGTCTCGCTCGCCCTCGTCGCCGGTGTGGCCTGCGTCCACATCGCCATGGTCTTCCTCCATGTCGCGCCGTCCAACACGGTGACCAAGCGCCACGGCGAGACGATCGGCGCGTGGATCTATCCCGAGTTCGAGCAGAACTGGAAGCTCTTCGCGCCCAACCCGCTCCAGCAGAACATCGCCGTACAGGTGAAGGCCGAGATCCGAACCCGTGAAGGGGGCCGGGAGACCACCGGCTGGATCAACCTCACCGCACAGGACGCCGAGGCGATACGCGGCAACCCGCTGCCCAGCCACATACATCAGAACGAACTGCGCCGGGGCTGGGACTTCTTCCTCAACGCCCATGACGACAAGGGCCGCGCGACCGGCCCGCGCGGCCGGCTCTCCGAGAGCTATGTGCGCCGGATCGCGATGCTCCGCCTCGACCGGCAGGATCTCGGCGGCTCGGTGGAGCGGATCCGGATGAGGTCGTTGACCACCACGGTCGAGGCCCCGCCGTGGAGCGAGGAGAAGACCGACACCCGCCCCGTCGAGCGGCTGATGCCCTGGTGGACCGTGACCCCCGCCGACCGGCCCGGCGGGGAGGGCGAAGCCCCCGCCCGCCGGGCGGAGGCACGCCGATGACCGCGACCGCGCCCCGCGAAGGCCGGGTCGCCGCCGCCGTGCAGCGGGTCACCGCCGCCGCACTCGGCCCCTACCAGGCCGCCATAGTCCGGATCGGCTTCGGCTGTGTCTGGCTCCTCTTCCTCCTGCGCGAGCTGCCCCACCGCCATGAGCTGTACGGGCCCCGGGGGCCGTGGAGCTGGGAGCTGGGGCGCGATCTGATCTCCGGCAACGACGCCTTCACCGTGCTCATGTGGACCGACAGCGGGCTCTGGTTCGAGGTCGTCTACCTCCTCGCGGTGCTGGCCGCCGGCCTGCTGATGCTCGGCTGGCGGACCCGCGCCATGTCCGCGCTGTTCATGATCGGGGTGCTGTCGCTCCAGAACCGCTCGATCTTCATGGGCGACGGCGGCGACAACGTCATCCATCTGATGGCGATCTATCTGATCTTCACCCGCTGCTCCCAGGTCTGGTCGCTGGACGCGTGGCTCGCGGAGCGCCGGCGGGCGCGGTCGGCCGGGAACCCGCCGACCGGACCTCCGACCGGACCGCCGCCGGACCGGGTCGGTCCGGTCCTGTGGTGTGTGCTCGGATTCCTGCTCTTCACCGGCACCTTCCTGAACAGGACCGGCTGGCAGATCCTGCTCCTCCTGTGGGCGGTGTGGGTGGTGCTCGGAGTGTGGTGGGGGGTGAGCCGTTACTCGCCGCGCGGTCAGCCGCATCTGCTGATGGACTCCCTCGCCAACGTGCTCCACAACGCCGCACTTGTGGTGATCATGGCGGAGGTCTGTCTGATCTACGCCACGGCGGGCTGGTACAAGGTCCAGGGCTCGCGCTGGCAGGACGGCACCGCGCTCTACTACCCGCTCCAGCTCGACTACTTCACCCCCTGGCCCGCCCTCTCCGACCTGCTCGCCTCCAACGGGGTGATGGTGATGGCGCTGACGTACGGCACCGTCATCGTGCAGGTCGCGTTCCCGTTCACGCTCTTCAACCGGCGGGTGAAGAACGTCCTGCTGGTGGTCATGATCCTGGAGCACGCGGCGATCGCCGTGGTGCTCGGGCTGCCGTTCTTCTCACTGGCGATGATCGCGGCCGACGCGGTCTTCCTGCCCACCTCCTTCTTCCTCTGGCTCGGCGCGCTGACGGCCCGGGGGCGTGACCGGCTGTGGGCGCTGACCGGTGGGAGGAAGCGCGCGCCGGCGTCGTAGCCTGAGGCGATGAGCGACGACGACGCCGTCAAGGCGGCAGAGCGATGGCGCGAGGCCGCACCCGACGCGGTCCTGCTCGACGGCTTCCATGCGCTGAAGCACGCACTCCGTTTCGGTGCGGAGGTACGGTGCGCGATCACCAGCGACAGGGCGGCCGTGCTGGAACTAGCCGAGGGACTGGCCGCCGACGTCACCGACCGCCTCGGTGAACTCGTCACCGAGGTCCCCCCGGAGACCCTCCGGGAGCTGCTCCCCCGGGTCCACCCCACGAAGGTCGCCGCGCTGGCCGCCCGGCCCGGGCGCGGCGCGAACACGGAGACCATGGCGAGGCTGCCCCGGCGGGCGCCGATCGTCGTCCTGGACAATCCGCGCAACCTCGGGAACGTCGGCGCGGTGGTCCGTCTCGCCGCCGGATTCGGCGCGACCGGTGTGATCACCACCGGGGACCTGGACCCCTGGCACCCCAACGCCGTCCGGGCGGGCGCGGGACTCCACTACGCCACCGCCGTCGAGCACCTGCCCGCCGAGGCGTTCCCGCCGGGGCCGCTGTACGTCCTGGACCCGGAGGGGGAGGACATCAGATCCGTCCCCCTGCCCGATGACGCGCTGCTCGTGTTCGGCTCCGAGCGCCATGGCGTCTCGGCGGAGCTGCGCGGCCGGGCGACCCGGCTGCTGTCGCTTCCCATGCGGCCCCAGGTCTCCAGCTACAACCTGGCCACCAGCGTGGCCATGACCCTCTTCCACTGGGGAGGAGGAGACCCGGAGCCCGTGCCCGCGCCCGGTCCCTGACCGCCTCCCCCGCCCGGTCAGGCCTGGCGGCGGACCTCGATCACCCGGAAACGGCCCGCGACGAAGGCCCCGTCGCACAGCGCCGCGTTCGCCGCCGGATTGCCGCCGGAGCCGTGGAAGTCGGAGAACGCGGCGGTCTGGTTGACGTACACCCCGCCGGTCAGATTCAGCGAGAGCTGCGCCGACTCCTCCAGACAGACCTCCTCGACCGCCCGCTCCACCTCGGGCGATGTGGTGTACGCGCCGACCGTCATCGCCCCCTTGTCGCGGATCGTGCGCCGCAGCAGCTCCAGGGCCCCGGCCGTCGAGTCCACGACGACCGCGAAGGAGACCGGGCCGAAGCACTCGCTCAGATACACCGCGTCCGGATCGGCCTTGCCGCCGTCGAGCTTCACGATCACCGGGGTGCGCACCACGGCGTCGGGGAACTCCGGGTTGGCGATCTCCCGGGAGGACAGCGCCACCTCGCCCAGCTCCGAAGCGCCCTCCAGCCGGCTCCGCACCTCCGGGTTGACCAGCGCGCCCAGCAGGGCGTTGGCCCGGGAGTCGTCGCCGAGCAGACCGCCGACGGCTGCCGCGAGATCGGCCACCACCCGGTCGTACGGCACCGGGCCCGCCTCGGTGGCGATGCCGTCCCGGGGGATCAGCAGATTCTGCGGGGTGGTGCACATCTGGCCGCTGTACAGGGAGAGCGAGAAGGCCAGATTGGAGAGCATCCCCCGGTAGTCGTCGGTGGAGTCGATCACGACCGTGTTGACGCCGGCCTTCTCGGTGTAGACCTGCGCCTGGCGGGCGTTGGCCTCCAGCCATTCGCCGAACGCGGTGGAGCCCGTGTAGTCGATGATCTTGATTTCGGGGCGGAGCGCCAGCGCCTTGGCGATGCCCTCGCCGGGGCGCTCGGCGGCCAGGCACACCAGATTCGGGTCGAAGCCGGCCTCGGCGAGCACCTCGCGGGCCGTCCGGACGGTCAGCGCGAGCGGCAGCACCGCGCGGGGGTGCGGCTTGACCAGCACCGGATTGCCGGTGGCCAGGGAGGCGAAGAGCCCGGGATAGCCGTTCCACGTGGGGAAGGTGTTGCAGCCGATGACCAGGGCGACACCCCGGCCGGCGGCGGTGAAGGACTTCCGCAGCTTCAGCGGATCCCGCTTGCCCTGGGGCTTGGACCAGTCGGCGGCCTCCGGGACGCGCGTCTGTTCCGCGTACGCGTGGGCCACGGCCTCCAGGCCGCGGTCCTGCGCGTGCGGACCGCCCGCCTGGAACGCCATCATGAACGCCTGCCCGCTGGTGTGCATCACGGCCTGCGCGAACTCATGGGTACGGGCGCTGATCCGGGCGAGGATCTCCAGACAGACCAGGGCGCGCAGCTTCGGGCCCGCCTCGCGCCAGGCGGCCGTCCCCGCGCGCATCGCGGGAAGGAGCACTTCCGGGTCGGCGTGCGGATACTCGATGCCCAGCTCGATGCCGTACGGCGAGACCTCGCCGCCGGTCCAGCCGTCGGTGCCGGGCTGGTCCAGCTCGAAGCGGGTGGAGCGCAGGGCCTCGAAGGCGGCGAGGCCGTCGGCCGGCGCGCTCTCGCCGTACGCCTTGGGGTGCTCGGGGTGCGGGGACCAGTAGGCGCGGGTGCGGATCGCTTCAAGAGCCTGGTCGAGTGTCGGCCGGTGGCTCTCGGTCAGCCGGGTCTCGGTCAGCTGCATGGCGGACCAACTCCTCGTCGAGCTGGGCAGGGACGGAAGGACAGAGTTAGAGTAACCGAACGATCGGTCGGGACAAGGGGGCCTGTCAAACCTGTGGAAAACTCATCCGGGAGGATCACTCCCATGAGCACCAGCGCCGTGGAGCAGAACACCGACGCCCTCCGGGGCGCGGCCATCGACCCCGATCGCGTCGTCGCGGTCGTCGGCACCGGGGCCATGGGACAGGGCATCGCCCAGGTCGCCCTGGTCGCGGGCCATCCCGTACGGCTCTACGACACCCTGCCCGGCCGCGTCGGCGAGGCCGCCGCGGCGATCGGCGCGCGGCTGGACCGGCAGGTCGACAAGGGCCGGATGACCGCCGCCGACCGGGACGCGGCCCGTGCCCGGCTGCATCCCGCGGCCGGCCTCGCCGAGCTGTCCGACGCGGCCCTCGTCGTCGAGGCCGTCGTGGAACGGCTCTCCGTCAAGCAGGAGTTGTTCCGCGAGCTGGAGGGCATCGTCTCCGACGACTGCCTCCTCGCCACCAACACCTCCTCCCTCTCCGTCACGGCCGTCGCCGGCGCACTGAGCCGCCCCGGCCGCTTCGTCGGACTCCACTTCTTCAACCCGGCCCCGCTGCTCCCGCTGGTGGAGGTCGTCAGCGGCACCGCCACCGGGGCCGATGCCGCGCGCCGGGCCCTGGCGACGGTCACGGCCTGGGGCAAGACCCCGGTGAGCTGCGCCGATCTGCCCGGATTCATCGTCAACCGGATAGCCAGGCCCTTCTACGCGGAGGCCTTCGCGCTCCTGGAGGACCGGGTCGCCGACCCCGCGACCCTGGACGCGGTCCTGCGCGAGAGCGGCGGCTTCCGGATGGGCCCCTTCGAACTGACCGATCTGATCGGCCAGGACGTCAATGAGGCCGTCACCCGCTCGGTGTGGGAATCCTTCTTCCGGAGCCCGAAGTTCATCCCCTCGCTGCTCCAGCGGCGGCTGGTCGAGGCCGGCTCGCTCGGCCGCAAGTCGGGCCGCGGCTGGTACGACTACGCGGACGGCGCCGAGCGCCCCCGGCCGCACACCGCGGCCCCCGCCGCCCCTCCCGCGTACGTCGTCGCCGAGGGCGAGCTCGACCCCGCCCCCGGACTGCTGGAGCTGATCGCCGAATCCGGTGTCACCCTGCGCCGGGAGCCGGAGGACGAGGGCACCCGGCTGATCCTGCCGAGCGGCGGACAGCTGGTGCCCGTCGACGGCCAGACCGCCGCCGAGTACCGCGACGTCGTCTACTTCGATCTGGCCCTCGACTACCGCGCCGCCACCCGGATCGCGCTCAGCGCCGCGCCGCACACCGGCGAGCGCACCCTTCAGGAAGCCGTCGGCCTCTTCCAGGCCCTCGGCAAGAAGGTCAGCGTCATCAAGGACGCCCCCGGCATGATCGTGGCCCGTACGGTCGCGATGATGATCGACCTCGCCACCGACGCCGTCGCCAAGGGCGTCGCCACCGAGGAGGACATCGACACCGCGATGCGCCTCGGCGTCAACTACCCCGTGGGCCCCCTCGAATGGAACCGGAAGCTCCCTCTGGGGTACGCCCACGAGCTGCTGGAATCGGTCGACGAGCGGGTGCCGGGCGGCCGTTACGCCCCCGGCCTGGCGCTTTTCCTGCACACACACGCCTCGGCCCCTGACGGAGAAGGATCGGACCCGGACTCATGACTGCCGCAAAGCGGGACGCCTACACGCCGGACACTCTGCTGAACGTCGCTGTGCGCGTCTTCAACGAACGCGGCTACGACGGCACCTCCATGGAGCACCTCTCCCAGGCCGCCGGCATCTCCAAGTCGTCCATCTACCACCATGTCGCGGGCAAGGAGGAGCTGCTGCGGCGTGCCGTGAGCCGGGCGCTGGACGCGCTCTTCGCGGTCCTGGAGGAGCCGGGGGCGGTGCGGGGGCGGGCCGTCGAGCGGATCGAGTACGTCACCCGGCGCACCGTGGAGGTGCTGATGGCCGAACTCCCGCATGTGACGCTGCTGCTGCGGGTGAGGGGCAACACCGAGACCGAGCGGTGGGCGATGGAGCGCCGCCGGGAGTTCGACCAGCGCGTCGCCGATCTGCTGAAGGCCGCGGCGGCCGACGGCGACCTCCGCGCGGACGTGGACATCAGGCTGGCGACCAGGCTGCTCTTCGGCATGGTGAACTCCCTGGTGGAGTGGTACCGGCCGCACCCCGGCGGCGGCCAGGACGACGACCAGCTCGCCGAGACGGTGGTCCGGCTGGCCTTCGACGGGCTGCGCACGGCTCCCCAGCGCCCATGAGCCCCGGGGAGCCCCTGTGAGCCTCCCGGATGCCCAGGGAGGCTCGCGGGGGGCCGCGGGCCCGCGATCACTGCGGCTCGGCCTCCGGGACGGCGGGGGCCGGATGGAGGTCCGTCTCCTCGAAGACCAGCAGGGTACGGGTGGACAGCACCTCGGGGATGGAGTGGATCCGGGTCAGGACCAGCTCCCGCAGGGTGCGGTTGTCCGGGGTGTGCACCAGCAGAAGTACATCGAAATCGCCGCTGACCAGCGCGATGTGCGCGGCTCCCGGCAGCGCCTGCAACTGCTCGCGGACCGTCCGCCAGGAGTTCTGCACGATCTTGAGCGTGATGTAGGCGGAGGCCCCCTGACCGGCCCGTTCATGGTTGACGCGGGCACCGAAGCCTTGGATGACGCCGTCGTCGATGAGCCGGTTGATCCGGGCGTAGGCATTGGCGCGCGAGACATGGACCCGCTCGGCGACGGCCCGTATGGAGGCCCGTCCCTCCGATTGGAGAATGCGCAGGATGTCGCGGTCGATGGCGTCCAGGGCCCGGGGCTGCTGAGCCTGCCCCGGGAAGGGATCCGCTCTGTTCAGGGCGGGATCCGCCCTGGCCGGAGGCGGCTCGGCCCGATCGGCGCAGCCCTCGTCGAGAAATCCGTTCTCGGCCATTTGTTCAGGCCTCATATCCCCCCGCCTCCCTGGCATGGACGACCTGTGCCCACTACAGGCTGTGGAGAACCGTTTGTCCACAGGCTGAAGCCGCCTGTAGCCAAAATGCGTCCACGACCGAACAATCGGTAGGTGAGGCGCGCCACATTTCCGGCCGCCCACTCCACGCTCCCACGAGGAGGTGCTCGCTTTGAGAGCCGTCGCCCACCGGCCCACCCCGCCCCCGGCCTGGCAGCCCCGCACCGACCCCGCGCCACTGCTTCCCGACGCCGAGCCCCACCGGCTGCTCGGCACGGACGCGATGGCGGGCGCAGACCCCGAGCTGTTGCTCTCCCTCTACGACCGGCTGGTCCTCGGCCGCAGATTCAACACCCAGGCGACCGCGCTGACGAAGCAGGGCCGGCTCGCCGTCTATCCGTCGAGCACCGGCCAGGAGGCCTGCCAGGTCGCCGCCGCGCTCGCGATGGAGCAGCGGGACTGGCTCTTTCCCAGCTACCGCGACACCCTCGCCGCCGTGACCCGGGGCATGGACCCGGTGAGCGTGCTGACCCTGCTGCGCGGTGACTGGCACACCGGGTACGACCCGTACGAGCACCGTGTCGCGCCCCTGTCCACCCCGCTCGCCACCCAGCTGCCCCACGCGGTGGGGCTGGCGCACGCGGCCCGGCTCAAGGGGGACGACGTCGTCGCGCTCGCCCTGGTCGGCGACGGCGGCACCAGCGAGGGCGACTTCCACGAGGCGCTGAACTTCGCCGCCGTCTGGCGCGCCCCGGTCGTCTTCCTCGTCCAGAACAACGGCTTCGCGATCTCCGTGCCGCTCGCCAAGCAGACCGCCGCCCCGTCCCTCGCCCACAAGGCCGTGGGGTACGGGATGCCCGGCCGGCTGGTCGACGGAAACGACGCCCCGGCCGTGCACCAGGTCGTCTCCGAGGCCCTGGCCCGCGCCAGACGCGGTGACGGTCCGACGCTGATCGAGGCGGTGACCTACCGCATCGAGGCCCATACGAACGCCGACGACGCCACCCGGTACCGGGAGGAGCCCGAGGTCGAGCTGTGGCGACAGCACGACCCGATCCTCCTCCTGGAGCGGGAGCTGACCGGGCGCGGGCTGCTGGACGAGGACCGCCGGCGGTCCGCCGCCGACGCGGCCGAGGCGATGGCCGCCGAACTGCGCGAGCGGATGAACGCCGATCCGGTTCTCGACCCCATGGATCTGTTCGCGCATGTGTACGCCGAGAAGACCGGCCAGCTGCGGGAGCAGAGCGAGCTGCTGCGGGCCGAGCTGACGGCGGAGGGAGAGGCGCGATGACCCCGGCGACGACCGAGGAGCGGACCGCCGAGAAGCCCGCGACCATGGCCCAGGCGCTCAAGCGGGCGATGCGGGACGCGATGGCCGAGGATCCCTCCGTCCATGTCCTCGGCGAGGACGTCGGCACCCTCGGCGGAGTCTTCCGGATCACGGACGGGCTCGCCGCCGAGTTCGGCGACGACCGCTGCACGGACACCCCGCTGGCGGAGGCGGGCATCCTCGGAGCCGCCGTCGGCATGGCGATGTACGGGCTGCGGCCGGTCGTGGAGGTGCAGTTCGACGCCTTCGCCTATCCGGCGTTCGAGCAGCTGATCAGCCATGTCGCCCGGATGCGGAACCGCACCCGGGGCCGGATGCCGCTGCCGATCACGGTCCGGGTGCCGTACGGCGGAGGCATCGGCGGCGTCGAGCACCACAGCGACTCGTCCGAGGCGTACTACATGGCGACCCCGGGGCTCCAGGTCGTCACCCCCGCCACGGTGGAGGACGCCTACGGGCTGCTCAGGGCCGCCATCGCCGCGGACGATCCGGTGGTCTTCCTGGAGCCCAAGCGGCTGTACTGGGCGAAGTCGTCCTGGTCGCCGACGGCCCCGGCGAAGGTGCCGCCGCTGGGCCGGGCCGTGGTCCGGCGGCCCGGGACGGGGGCCACCCTGATCACCTACGGGCCCTCGCTGCCGGTCTGTCTGGAGGCGGCCGAGGCGGCCGCCGCCGAGGGCTGGGACCTGGAAGTGGTCGATCTGCGCTCGCTCGTCCCCTTCGACGACGAGACGGTCTGCGCCTCGGTGCGGCGCACCGGGCGCGCGGTGGTCGTCCATGAGTCCACGGGCTTCGGCGGACCCGGGGGAGAGATCGCCGCCAGGGTCACCGAGCGGTGCTTCCACCACCTGGAAGCACCGGTGCTGAGAGTCGCCGGTTTCGACATTCCCTATCCGCCGCCCATGCTGGAGCGGCACCATCTCCCGGGAGTGGACCGGGTGCTGGACGCGGTGGCGCGGTTGCAGTGGGAGGCGGAGAGCTGAAATGGCACAGGTGCTGGAGTTCAGGCTGCCCGATCTCGGCGAGGGACTGACCGAGGCGGAGATCGTGCGCTGGCTGGTGGCGGTGGGCGACGTCGTCGCCGTCGATCAGCCCGTCGTCGAGGTGGAGACGGCGAAGGCGATGGTGGAGGTGCCCTGCCCGTACGCGGGGGTGGTCACCGCGCGCTTCGGCGAGGAGGGCGGCGAACTCCCGGTCGGGGCACCCCTGCTGACCGTGGCGGTGGGGGCGTCGGACGGCACGGCCGGGGATTCCCCCGGCGGCGCGGCGAGCGGCTCGGAGCCGGCCGGGGCGGCTCTCCCGGGCCCCGTCTCCGACGGCTCCGCGTCCTCGGGGGCGGTGGTCAACGGCTCGGCGGCAGATGGTTCGGCGGCGAGTGAGACCTCGGGGAATGTGCTGGTCGGCTATGGGACGGGAGCGCCCGCGGCCAGACGCCGCAGGATCCGGCCCGACACGGCGGCGCTTCCGGCCGCCGAGGCCCTGGCGCAGGAGGACGACGACGGGCAGTGCGGGCCCGTGCCCGTCATATCGCCCCTCGTGCGCAGGCTCGCGAGAGAACACGGACTGGATCTGCGACAGCTCGCCGGCTCGGGCCCGGACGGTCTGATCCTGCGCGCCGACGTCGAGTACGCCATGCGGGCGGCCGGCCTGGCGGCCCGCCCGGGGCCTCCGAGCCCGCCCGCCTCCCGGACGCCGCCCCGGCCCGCGCCGGTCGCCGCGCCCCGGAGCCCCCGGGTCCCGGCCGGGCGGGGCACCCCGCCGCGTTCCGCGCCGGCCTCCCCGGGAGGGGAACGGATCCCGTTGCGCGGGGTGCGCGGTGCGGTGGCGGCCAAGCTGTCCCGCAGCCGTACCGAGATACCCGACGCCACCTGCTGGGTCGACGCCGACGCGACCGAACTGATGGCCGCGCGCACCGCGATGAACGCGGTGGGCGGGCCCAGGATCTCGCTCGTCGCCCTGTTCGCCCGCATCTGCACGGCGGCGCTCGCCCGCCACCCCGAACTGAACTCCACGGTGGACCTGGCAGCCGGAGAGATCGTGCGACTCCCCGAGGTGCACCTCGGGTTCGCCGCGCAGACCGAGCGCGGCCTGGTCGTGCCCGTGGTGAAGGACGCGCACCGGCGCTCCGTCGAGTCGCTGAGCGAGGAGTTCGCCCGGCTCACCGAGGCGGCCCGGCACTCCGCACTCACCCCGGGCGATCTGACCGGCGGCACCTTCACCCTCAACAATTACGGGGTGTTCGGCGTCGACGGCTCCACACCGATCATCAACCACCCCGAGGCGGCCATGCTCGGGATCGGCCGGATCGTGCCCAAGCCCTGGGTGCACCGGGGCGAGCTGGCCGTGCGTCAGGTCGTGCAGCTCTCGCTCACCTTCGACCACCGGGTCTGCGACGGGGGCACGGCCGGCGGATTCCTCCGCCATGTCGCGGACTGCGTCGAACAGCCCGCGGTGCTGCTGCGCGGTCTCTGAGCCCCACACCGGACCGTCCGGGCGGGACCCCACGCCGCCCGGCCGGTTCCTCACGGGCCGCCCGCACTCCGGGCGGCCCGCGGGTTTTCCCCCAGGGCACGGCCATACTGCGGACATGACCGCGACACACCGCACCGACCCCCTGGAAACGCCCGACCACGACGCCGTGGTGCTCGCCGGAGGCGAGGCGAAACGGCTGGGCGGGGCCGACAAGCCGGGGCTGACCGTCGGCGGGCGGTCCCTGCTCGACCGGGTGCTCGCGGCCTGCCGGGGCGCGGGCGAGACCGTTGTCGTCGGCGGCCGGCGGCCCACCGCCCGGCCCGTCGTCTGGACCCGGGAGAGCCCGCCGGGCGGCGGCCCGCTCGCCGCGCTGGACGCCGGGGTGCGCGGACTCCGCGCGGAGTCGGAGACCGTTCTCGTCCTCTCCGCCGATCTGCCGTTCCTCGGCGAGCCGACGGTACGGCGGCTGCTGGCCGCGCTCGCCGCCGGCGGGCACGAGGCGGTGCTGCTCACCGACGCCGAGGGGCGCGACCAGCCGCTGGTGGCCGCCTATCGGACCGAGCCGCTCCGCCGCGAGCTGGCGCTGCTCGCGACCGAGTACGGAACGCTGGCCGGGCTGCCGCTCCGGCTGCTGCCGCAGGAGCTGGACATCGCCCGTGTCGCCGCGGAGCCGGAGGCGTCCTTCGACTGCGACACCTGGGCCGACCTCGCCGCCGCCAGGGCCCGGATCAGGGAGCATGGAAACGTGCTGGATGAATGGATCATCGCGGTCAAGGACGAGCTCGGAATCGAGCTCGACGTCGACACCCATCTGCTGCTCGATCTCGCCCGGGACGCGGCGCACGGCGTGGCCCGCCCGGCCGCGCCGCTGACCACCTTCCTGGTGGGGTACGCGGCGGCCACCGCCGCTCCCGGACAGGGCCCGGAAGCGGTCGCCGACGCCGCCCGCAGGGCCGCGGCGCTCGCCCTGCGCTGGGAGGCGGAGACCGGCCCGGCCGGCCCGGAGGGCTCCGGCCCAGGACGGACGGACATCGGATGACCGGCACGGACCGCCCGGAGGGGACACGGACCCGGAGCCCCCGCAAGACCGCCGCCGCGAAGGAACCGGCCAGGACCCGGGCGAAGGCGTCCGACGCGCCGCCGAGCGGCCGGGACCCCGTCGCGCCGGACGGCCCGCCCGCCAAGGCCCCCGGCGGCCGGGCGCGGAAGGCCGTGGCACCGGATCCCGCCGAAACCCGCGCACCGGACACCCGTACTCAGGACACCCGTACTCAGGACACCCGTACTCAGGACACCCGTACTCAGGACACCCGCGCACCGGGCTCCGGCGCACCGGGCTCCGGCGGACCGGCGGAGGACTGGGACGCCGACGGGGTGGCGGAGGCGCTGGCGCTGGTCAGCGGGGACAACCGGCGGAACGGGACCGCGGGCGGCCCCGCGCGCTCCCCGGAGAACCCCGAGAACCCCGAGAACCCCGAGAAGCACGAGAAGCCGGAACGGCACGGCGCGACCGCCTGGCCCGAGGCGCGGGCGCTGGCCGCCCGGATCGGCCTCGACGCCCGGATCCGCACCGTCCGGGTACCGCTGGAGCAGGCGCTCGGCCGGGTGCTCGGCGAACCTCTCACCGCCCTCTGCGACCTGCCCTCGTTCGACACCTCCGCGATGGACGGCTGGGCCGTCGCCGGACCGGGCCCCTGGGCCGTGAGGGACGGCGGCACGATCCTCGCCGGGCGCGGTGTCCCGCCGCCGCTGGAGGACGGTACGGCGGTACGGATCGCCACCGGCGCGCGCATCCCGCCGGAGGCCACCGCCGTAGTCCGGGGCGAGCACGCCCGTACGGACGAGGGACAGCGGCTGCTGCACGCGCGGCGGGCGGTGCTCCAGGGGCAGGACATCCGCCCCCGGGGACAGGAGTGCCGCTCGGGCGACCGGCTGCTGCCCGCGGGGACGGTGGTCACGCCCGCCGTACTGGGACTGGCCTCGGCCGCAGGCTACGACGAGCTGGGCATCGTCCCCAGGCCCCGGGTCGAGGTGCTGATCCTCGGGGACGAGCTGCTCACCGGGGGACTTCCGCACGAAGGGCTCATCCGCGACGCCCTGGGGCCGATGGTCGGGCCCTGGCTGACCGCGCTGGGGGCCGAGGTCGTCGCCACCCGGCGGCTCGGGGACGACGCCCGTGCCCTCCACCGGGCCGTCACCGCCTCGACCGCGGATCTCGTCCTCACCACCGGCGGCACGGCCGCCGGTCCCGTCGACCACGTCCACCCCGTGCTGAGCCGGGCGGGGGCCGAGCTGCTGATCGACTCGGTCGCGGTGCGCCCGGGACACCCCATGCTGCTGGCCGCCCTCGCCCCCCGGGGCGAAACCGGCGAGAGCCGTTCTGCGGGCCGTTTCCTGGTCGGGCTGCCCGGTAACCCCCTGGCGGCCGTCTCCGGCCTTCTCACGCTGGCCGAGCCGCTGCTGCGGGGCCTGATGGGTCTGCCGGCCCGGCAGCCGTACCGGGTGCCGGTCGAGGGCGAGGTCCACGGCCATCCCCGGGACACCCGGCTGGTGCCCTTCGTCCACCGTGACGAACGGCTGCTGCCGCTGCGCTACGGAGGGCCGGCCATGCTGCGGGGCATCGCCGCCGCCGACGGGCTCGCGGCGGTGCCTCCCGGCGGCGCGGGCCCCGGCGGCGAGCTGGAGGTGCTGGAGCTGCCCTGGCTGCCCGGAGCCCCCTCCGGCGCGGCCGTGAGGTGTTTCACGTGAAACAGGCTCAGTAGCCGGTCTCCTCGCGGCTGATGGTGATCAGCCGGTCGCCGAACTGGAGGCGGGCGCACTCGGGGTCGGCGTAGTCCAGCATCTTCTTCCGGCGCACCACGGCCACCACCAGATCCGTGCACTCGCGGGGAGAGCGGCCGACCTCGGTCTTGGTCACGGAGCGCTCCGCGAGGTTGAGTCCGCTGCCCCGGGTCATCAGGTCTTCGAGGGTGTCGGCGACGTGCGGGCTGGCCATCGACACCCCGAGCAGCCGTCCCGCCGAGCTGGAGCTGGTGACCACGGTGTCCGCGCCGCTCTGCTTCAGCAGCGGCACGTTCTCGTCCTCACGGACGGCGACCACGATGGAGGCGCGCCGGTTGAGCTGGCGGGCGGTGAGTGTGACCAGGGTGGCGGTGTCGTCCCGCTGCGGGGCGATGATCACCCTGGCGGCTCGCTGGAGCTCGGCCTTGAGGAGGGTCTTGGAGCGGGTAGCGTCACCGAGGACCGACACCAGCCCGTCGGCGCTCGCCGCCTCCACCGCCTTCTGCTGCGGATCGATCACGACGATCTTCTCCTTGGGAATGCCCTGACCGAGAAGGGTCTCGATCGAGTGCCGCCCCTTGGTCCCGTATCCGACGACGATCACGTGATCGCGCATCCGGGAGCGCCAGCGATGGACCCGGACCTGCTGGCGGGTGCGTTCGGTGAGCACTTCGAGAGTGGTGCCGACCAGAATGATCAGGAACACCACCCGCAAGGGCGTGATGATCAGGATATTCGTCAGCCTGGCACCGTCGCTGACCGGCGCGATATCGCCGTATCCCGTGGTGGAGAGGGTGACGGTCGTGTAATAAGCGGCGTCGAGGAAGTCGACTTTCCCATCGGCGTTGTCGTTGTAGCCGGCCCGGTCGAACCAGACCAGCAGCGTGGTCACGGTCAGCACCAGCAGGGCCATGGCCAGCCGCCTCAGCACCTGCTGGAGCGGCGGCACGGCGGCCTGCGCGGGCATGGTGATGGAGCGCCCGGCCTCCGCGTCGTCCCTGGCCTCGCCGTTCGACCGATTCCACAGGGAGAGCAGGATCGAGAACCTCCCTGCTGCCTTAGGCGGCGGTCGTCTCTCGTCCTTCATCGGATGTCCCCTCTTGGCGTCTCGGGTCGGTTTCGTTCATGGGCCGGTCGGCCGGCACGAGTGACCATGGTCGCCGATCCTTCGTCCGAACGCGGCCCCCGTCCGCCGTGTTGAAGGGTTTGGAGGTAGCTTCAATTCTCCGCGCGGGCGATCGTCACGCGCGCGGGTGGGATTTCGCAGAACCGCTGGAGGCTTCGCTTGCGCGAGCACACCGTCGTCGTGGGATTCGGCACAAAGGGCCGTTCCGCCATTCAGACGATGACCGCGACAGGTCTGAAAAAAGACCGGATCGTCATCATCGACCCCAGCAGCAAGGTGATCGACGCCGCCGTGGCCGAGGGCTTCACCGGCGTGATCGGCGACGCGACCCGCAGCGATGTGCTGATCCGGGCCGAGGTCCAGCGGGCCGGAAAGATCATCATCGCGACTCAGCGCGACGACACCGCCGTGCTGGTCGCGCTCACGGCCCGCCAGCTGAACCGCGAGGCGAAGATCGTCGCGGCGGTGCGGGAGGAGGAGAACGCGCCGCTGCTGAGGCAGTCCGGCGCCGACGCCGTGATCACCAGCGCCAGCGCGGCGGGCCGGCTGCTGGGGCTCTCCGTGCTCAGCCCCAGCGCGGGCGCGGTGATGGAGGATCTGATCCAGCAGGGCAGCGGGCTCGATCTGGTCGAGCGGCCGGTGATAAAGGCCGAGGTGGGACGGAGCGTCCGGGAGACGGACGACCTGGTGGTCAGCGTGCTGCGCGGACACCGGCTGATCGGCTACGACGACCCCGCCGCGAGCCCGCTCCAGCTGACGGACCGCCTGATCACCATCGTCCACGCGAGCGGCTCCACCCGGTCCGAGCGGAACTGACGGCACGGGTGACACGGGGCGGCGGACGGTTTCCCGGCCGGGAGTAGCCTCGCCGCCATGCATGCCATCACGATTCCCGAACCCGGCGGTCCCGAGGCGCTCGTGTGGGCCGAGGTACCCGATCCCGTGCCCGGCCAGGGCGAGGTCCTGGTCGAGGTCGCGGCGAGCGCCGTCAACCGCGCCGATCTGCTTCAGCGGCAGGGCTCCTACGACCCGCCGCCGGGGGCGTCGCCCCATCCCGGTCTGGAGTGCTCGGGGCGGATCGCCGCACTGGGCCCCGGGGTCTTCGGCTGGGCCGTCGGCGACGAGGTGTGCGCCCTGCTCTCGGGCGGCGGATACGCGCAGAAGGCCGTCGTACCGGCCGGACAGCTGCTCCCGGTGCCCCAGGGGGTTGATCTGGTATCCGCCGCCGCGCTTCCCGAGGTGACCGCGACCGTCTGGTCGAACGTCTTCATGATCGCGCACCTGCGGCCGGGTGAGACGGTCCTGATCCACGGCGGAGCGAGCGGCATCGGCACGATGGCGATCCAGCTCGCCAAGGCGGTGGGAGCGCGGGTCGCCGTCACGGCGGGCAGCCCCGGGAAACTGGCGCACTGCGCTGAACTGGGCGCGGACATCCTGATCGACTACCGGCGGCAGGACTTCGTGGAAGAGCTGCGGAAGGCCACGGACGGCGCGGGCGCGGACGTCATCCTCGACATCGTCGGCGCGAAGTATCTGGACCGGAACGTCCGGGCGCTCGCGGTCAACGGGCGGCTCGCGGTGATCGGTCTCCAGGGCGGCGTCAAGGGCGAACTGAACCTGGCGGCGCTGCTGGGCAAGCGCGCCGCGATCACCGCGACCTCGCTGCGGGGACGTCCGCTGGGAGAGAAGGCCTCGATCGTGGCGGCGGTGCGCGAGCATGTGTGGCCGCTGATCGAGGGCGGCCGGGTGCGCCCGGTGGTGGACCGGGTGCTGGAGCTGAAGGACGCGGCGGAGGCCCATCGGGTGCTGGAGTCCGGCGCGCCGGTGGGGAAGGTACTCCTGCGGGCCGGCTGACGGACCGCCTCACGGGCCCGGCCCGTCACGGGCCCGGCCCGTCACGGGCCCGGCCCGTGACGCGCCCGGGGGCCGGACCGGGCGTCCGCCCCGTCCGGCCCCCGGCCCTGCCGTCGCCCATCCCGCGGCCGAGGCCTACAGATACGGACCCGAGCGGATCGCCCCGTGCTGCGGGTGGTCGTCGTCGTCCTCGTGACCGCTGCCCGGCGGCAGCGCGCGGCGCATCTGCTCCAGCTGCGCGCGGGCCGCCATCTGCTGGGCGAACAGAGCCGTCTGAATGCCGTGGAAGAGACCTTCCAGCCACCCCACCAGCTGGGCCTGGGCGATCCGGAGTTCGGCCTCCGAGGGCACCGCCTCGTCGGTGAAGGGCAGGGACAGACGCTCCAGCTCCTCCACCAGCTCCGGCGCGAGGCCGTCCTCCAGCTCCTTGACCGAGCTGGCGTGGATCTCCTTCAGCCGGACCCGGCTCGCCTCGTCCAGAGGAGCCGCCCTGACCTCCTCCAGCAACTGCTTGATCATGCTGCCGATGCGCATGACCTTCGCCGGCTGCTCGACCATCTCCGTCACCGGGATCTCGCGCCGCTCACTGTCACCGTCACCGCCGCCGAGCGCCATTCCGTCCTGACCCACGACCAGTACGTGGGGGCTCTCCTGCGACCGTTCATTCCTCGGCATCTCCATGCGGTCATTCTCTCGCACATCCGAGCCGCGCAGGGGTGGCCCCCGAACGAGAATGATCACCTCGTACGGGGGCACAAAAGCGCGGACTGTGCCGCAAAGGCGGTCTACCGCCGGATTACGACGCCTCGCGCCGGGCCAGTCCCCCGCGTGAGCGGGTCACCAGCGCCGCCAGCAGAGCCGCGCCGACCGGAACCGCGATCAGCAGTGCGAGCAGCGTCATCCAGGGCAGGACGATCGGGACGAACGGCGCGTCCGCAGCGGTGACATAGCCCTGGTCGAAGGCGTCCTGGAACCACTTCATCTTCTCCCGCCGATTGGCGAGCCGCAGCCCGATCGCCGGCAGTATGCCCGCCGCCGAGCCGAGCACCACACCCATCGTGGCGACCACCCCGCACTGGAACCCGCTGAGCGTTCTGCGCACCCTGGGCGGTGCGCCGACCGCCGCCAGCGTCTTCAGATCGGCCTCGGCGTCGGCCTGGGAGAGCCCCGTGGCGATGCCCGCCGCACCGATGGTGATCAGTCCGGCGAAGATGGCCAGCGCCAGCAGGACGAGGTCGTTCTTGGCGGTGTAGCCCGCCTCGATCATCAGACTGGGGTCGGAGCCGGTCTTGGCGATCTCGGCGTCGAGCCGCTGGCGCTCCTCGCTGGTGGGCATCCGGTCCGTGGAGTAGAACGCGCCGTGCGGGAGCGTGTCGATGCCCGCGGCCTTCGCCGCGGCGGCCGGCATGATCAGCGGGATGCCCCAGGAGTTCGCGCTCTCGGGCATTTTGTACGCGGGGAAGGACTTGACCTTGCCGGGGGCCGGCTTGCTCTTCGCCTGCGCCTCGGAGGCCGCCTTGACGTCGGTGACCAGCCGGATGTCGATCTTGTCCTCGGCGTTGACATGGCTCCGCCTGAAGGCGAGCACCTTCCCGTCCGCGAGCGCCTTCTCGGCCGCCGGGTCCTTGATGCCGAGGACCTTCAGCAGCTTGGCGTCACCGACCGCGACATCGACTCCGGTGCCGGAGCCTTCGAGGTTCTGGCACCGCCAGTCCTCGGCGAGCTTCTGCCTCTGCTCCTTGCTGTACTTGGTGGACGGGTCCTCGTCCGGCCGGGCCGGGTCGGTGTACCAGAGCGGGCACTCGTTGGCGCGGGGGGTGAGCACCGTGTAGCTCCCGCACTCCGGCTTCTCGTATCCCCAGCCGTCGTACAGCGAGCAGTTGGGGCTGCCCACCGAGAGCCGGTCCAGATCGGCCCGTACATCGACCGGGAGCATCTTCTGCACGGTGGAGCGCAGCCCCGGTACCTCCCGGGCGCCGCCCGCCTCGCCGGCGAAGAGGGAGACGGAGCTGTGCGGCATCGCGGGCTCGTACAAGGCCCTCTCCTCGGCCTCCGCACTCGCCTGGTAGGTCGCCACCGTGACCGTTCCGGCGACCGCCGCGAGCACGGCGGCCACCGCCGGGGCCGTGCGGCCCCGGTTGCGCACCGCGTCCCGCAGCGCGAGCCGGGGGGAGAGCGGCAGCAGACCGCCGAGCCGGCCGAAGAGCCCCACCAGGGTGGGGGTGAGCGCGACGACACCCAGCTCGGCGAGGACGCTGCCGCCGGCGACCAGCAGCGTCTGCTCCGACATGATCGCGCCGTAGAGCGCGATCGCCACGCCCAGGACCACGGCGACCAGACCGATCACCGGCAGCACCCGGTTGCTCTTGCGGACGCCGCGACGGCCCGTCAGGGAGACCAGCACGGGCTGCCGTGAGGCGGTGACGGCCGGCACCAGGGCGGCCATCACCCCGGTGACCACGGCGAGCAGCGCGATGGCGAGAAGCTCCAGCGGCCGGATGTCGAAGTGGCCGAAGCGGGCCCCCACGAAGTCTTCCAGCAGTGGCCGCAGGGCCAGGGTGAGCGCGATGCCCAGAGTGGTGCCGACCACCGCGGCGGCCGCACCGATCACCAGACCGCCGGAGAGGACGATGGCGCGGATATGGCGGCGGTCACCGCCGTTGGCCCCGACCAGGCCGAGCTGACGGCGCGAACGCCGGGCGCCGACCGCGAAGGCCGGTCCGGCCAGCAGACAGATCTCCAGCAGGGCCAGCGCGACCACGGTGGCGATCGTGGCGAAGATGATGGCGTCCTGCCCCTGCCCGGAGCCGCTCGCCCAGTTGTCGCTCTGGAAGAGCGGCACGGCGGAGTCCGGCGGCGGGTTCAGGGTGACGGAACGGGACTCGACCACCACGCCCTTGGCGTTGGTGTCCTTGACCATGTTCCACGTGAAACCGCCGGGGAACTTCACCAGATAGGTGGTGTCGCTCCCGGTGGTGGGCAGATCGTGCTTCTTCAAGGACTTGTCGAGCGGCGCGAGAAGGGCCCCGGGGAGCGCGACGACCTCGTCGGTCTTGAGCGCCTGGGGCAGCTCGTACGAGCCCACCACGGTGTACTCGCGGTCGAGATGACGGGCGGTGAGCCCGGAACCCACCTTCAGACCGCTGTTCTTCAGGAAGGAGTCGGTCGCGACCACCTCGTCGGCCTTCTGCGGGAAGCGTCCGCCGGTCAGCGACAGCATGCCCTCGACCATCGGGTCCGCCGCCCGGACCTCCCGGACCTGGGTGTTCAGCAGACCGTGTTCGGTGCGCAGCTTGGCCCGGCCGGCGGTGTCGGTCAGGACCTCCGCCCCCGGGGGCAGCGCCTTGGCGACATCGGTCCGGCCCTGCGGGTAGGGCCTGTCCTCGAAGTCGCCCACCGCGGAGTGGCTCTGGGCGTCGGGGGACTGCATGACCGGCTCGCCGCCGGTTGTGGCATCGCGGACGCGGGCGTCCGCCCGTCCCATCTCCCGTTCGAGTTCCTGCTCGGCGGAGAGCTCGTGGCTGCGGATCGTCAGATCCGCCGCGCTCACACCGACGATGGGCAGCGCGATCATCGCCAGGACGAGGAAGCTGCGTCCCTTGGCGCGCCAGGCGTCGCGGCGGGCGATGCGGATCGCCGCCCGCCAGGAGTGGTACCAGGTCTTCACAGTTCGGCCGCCCGGCCGGAGAGCAGCGAGTCCGCGTTGCCGCGCACCGTCTGGTCGACCACGGATCCGTCGCGGAGGAAGACCACCCGGTCGGCCCAGGCGGCGAAGCGCGGCTCGTGGGTGACGAGGATGGCGGCGGCCCCCGCGTCGCAGCGGGCGCGCAGCAGGGCGAGCACGGACTCGCCGGTCTCGGAGTCCAGCGCGCCGGTCGGCTCGTCGGCGAGGACCAGCCGGCGGTCGCCCACCAGGGCGCGGGCGATGGCGACGCGCTGCTGCTGGCCGCCCGACATCTCGTCCGGGAAGCGGTCGGCGAGATGCTGGAGGTCCATCTCGGCGAGGGCGGCGACGGCCTCCACCCGGGCCTTGCGGGCGGGGACACCGTCCAGTTCGCGGGGGAGGGAGACATTCTCTGCGGCGGTCAGCGCCGGTATGAGGTTGTAGTCCTGGAAGACATAGCCGATGCTGCGCCGGCGCATCGCGGCGAGCGTCTTCCGGTCGGCGCTGGTGATGTCGGTGTTCTCGACGATCACCTTGCCGGAGGTGGGGGAGTCCAGACCGCCCGCGATGGTGAGCAGCGTGGACTTGCCGGAGCCGGACGGGCCCATGACGGCGACGAGTTCGCCGGGGAAGACATCCAGATTGATGCCTCGCAGGGCGTGCACCTCGGTGGCTCCGCTCCCGTGCACACGGGCCAGTTGCTGGAGTTGCAGTACGGGCTGCTGTGATCTCTGAGGCTGTAGTGACTGCTGAGCCGGGTAATTGGACATGGGAGGGTCCCCCTCGGACTGATGGGCTGAGCGGTGTGTGGCACGGGCTGTGTTCGCGAGCCGTGTTCGCGGGCCGGGCGGGGAGCGCCGCGCGGCGGTGGCCGGGCCGCCCGGTCGGCTGGTGGTCCCGAAGCGGAAGCCGGAGCCGGAGCCGGAGCCGGGCCGAAGCCGAAGCGGAAGGCGGAAGCCGGAGCCGTGAGCCGGAGACGGCCGGGTCCGGGGCCGGATCGCCGATCCGGTCCCCGGGCCCATGGCCCCGGTCCTGAGCGGTCGGGCCGGGACTCCCCCGCCCGGTGGAAGCGCTCGGGGAGAGCGCACCGGGCGGGGGCGGTTCAGCCGGGGCGGTGGGTGCGGGCGGATCCGCGTCCGCCCGGGGACAGCGCGGAGGCGGTGGGAGATCCGTCGGGCCCCGGCGGGTCCGGCCGGGTCTCCGGCGGTGCGGCGGCCGACCGCTCCGCGGCTCGCCGCCCGGTCAGGGCGGCCAGCCGGAGGAGCCGCACCTCGCAGTGGTCGAGCCAGCGCGCCTCGGCCTCGGTCTGGAAGATCAGCTGTTCCAGGACGAGCAGCCAGGCCACGTCGTCCCGTTCCCGCGAGCTCCCGCCCCCGCCCCCGCCCTCGATCGAGAGCAGGGCCTGGGCCTTGAGCCGGGTGTACTCCTGCATCGCCTTCACGGTGTGGTGGCGCTGCGACTGGATGACGGAGCGGATGTCCACGCCGGGCGCGCCGACCGCCATCGCCAGCTTGATGGCCAGCTCGTCGCGCGGCGGACTGCTCCGGTCCACCGGGGACGCGAACCAGTTCCGCAGTTCGGCGCGGCCGGCCTCGGTGATCGCGTACAGCGCGTGCCCCGCCTCGTCCTCCCCGCCCTGCGCGACCATGCCGTCGCGTTCGAGCCGGTTGAGGGTCGTGTACACCTGGCCGACGTTGAGCGGCCAGGTCGCTCCCGTGCGCGACTCGAACTCCGTGCGGAGCTGCGAGCCGTAGCGCGGGCCTTCTTCGAGGAGGGCGAGGAGCCCGTGACGGATGGACATACCGAGTATGTATACCGGGTATGCCGTGTGTCGCCAACCGCCGGGAGACGGATCTCGCCGGGTCCGCCCTGAGGGGGACAAGGGGCGACGCGAGGCGGATCCACAAGTAAGCGGAAGCAAGTGCCGACAGCGGTTTCCCGCCCTTCAGCGGCGGCGCATCCGGATCCCCAGAAAGCCGATTCCCAGCCCCATGAGGGCCATCCCGACCCCGAGCGAGAGTGGTGAGACCTGCCGTGCGACCGGCTCGGGAACGGCCTCCGTACGCTGCTGACGTGCGGCCTCGTGCGGCGGGCCGCTGGGTGACGCGACCGTCGGGGCCTCCTCGCCGGAGGTGTCGTCCCCGTCGTGCGCCTCGTCCTCGCCAGCGGGCTCGGGATCGAGCGGGTCCGCCCCCGAGCCATCCGGAAGACGGTTGTCGGAGGCGTAACCGGAATCGGAGTCAGAGGGGTGGCCGGGGCTGGTCCGATGGGGTTTCGGGGTGGCCGTCGCGGTCGGGGAGCCGGGACGGGAATGTGACACGGACCCGTTCGGCGACGGAGCGGCCGGGCCGGAGCGGCTCGCCGACGGCTCCTGCGGCGGGGTCGGGGTCTCACTCACCGGGGAGCGCCCGGGGCGCGGCCGGCCCTCGCCCGCAGGCCGTCCCGCGAAGGACTCCGACGCGGTGGGGCCGGGCTCCGGGACCGGCGGCGCGGACTCCCCGGCCTGGGCCCGGGGTGCGGCCAGCAGCAGCACCGGGACGACCGCGAGGGCGCAGCGGGTGCGCCGCCTTGGAGCCACCGGGTGACCCCCTCCCGTACCGGACCTGCCGAACTCGCCGAATGTGCCGGACGGTGGCCGTCACCGGCCGGTCCGCGCAATGAACTCAGCGTCACATGGCGGGATGAATCCGGCATCTCGAAGAGGGGAGGGGAGCGGGGGGAGGGAGGGTCAGCCCGACTTGCCCGTCGAGATCTGGAGCTCGAACTCCTGGTTGTTCGGCGAGACGGCCGCCCCCTGTGCGGGGAACTGGCTGATCACGGTGTCCTTGGGCCACTGCGGGTTGTCGACCTCACGGACGTTCCAGGTCCAGTCCGCGGCCCGCAGGCACTCCTTGACCGAGAGCACGTCCTTGTGGAGGAGGTTGGGGGCCTGGACCTTCGACGGGTCGGTGCCGTCCTCCATGGCGTCCGTGCACTTGGTGATCTTGATGGTCCGATTGCGCTCCGGCGGCAGCGCCTGGCCCCCGGAACCGTTCCCGGAGCCGCCCCGGGCGGACGGGTCGGCGGAGGCGCTCGACGTGGAGCCCCCGGTGGGCTCGTCGGCGGGCGGATCGAACCTCAGTCCCTCGGCCACCTGATACAGCGCCGCCGCCGCCAGGGCCAATCCGCCCAGGACGATCACGGCCTTCTTGTTCCAGCCCTTGCGGCGCGGCGGGCCGCCGGGGTGCTGAGGCGGCGGAGACATCGTGTACGAGGACTGCGTCTGCTGGTAGGCGGGCCCCGGATACCCGGCCCCGTGCTGCCCCGGAACCGGAACCGGAACCGGGCCCTGCCCCGGAACCGGGCCCTGCCCCGGAACCGTCCCGGCCCCCTGCGGGTATCCGTACTGCGGACCGGGCGCCGGAGCCCGGTAGGGACCAGGCTGCTGATACGGCTGCCCCATGTGCCCCGGCTGCCCCATGGGCTGCGGCCGGGGCGGCTCCGGCGCGGCGGCCGGCGGCCGGCCGTGGTCCACCGGCGGGAAGACCGCGGAGCCCACCCCCGCCCCGCTCGCCACCGGACCGCCCGAGACGATCACCGGTGCCGACGACTGCCCGGCGCTCGCGACCCGGGCGCACTCGCTCCGCATCGCGGCGGCGCTCGGGAAGCGCTCGTTCGGGTTCTTCCGCAGCGCCCGCGCCACCAGCGCGTCCATCGCCGGGGTGACCGAGCGGTTGATCGAGGAGGGCGCCGGCGGCTCCTCCTGCACATGCGCGTAAGCGATCGCCAGCGGAGCGTCGGCGTCGAACGGCAGCCGCCCGGTGAGCAGCTGGAAGAGCATCACGCCCACCGAGTACAGATCGGAGCGGGCGTCCACGCCCCGGCCCAGCGCCTGTTCGGGGGAGAGGTACTGCGGAGTGCCGACCACCATGCCGGTCTGGGTCATCGACGCGACGCCCGACTGCATCGCCCGCGCGATGCCGAAGTCCATCACCTTGACGACCCCGCGCCCGGTCATCATCACATTGCCGGGCTTGATGTCCCGGTGGACGAGCCCCACCTCATGGCTGCTGTCCAGCGCGGCCAGCACATCGGCCGTCACCTTCAGGGCCTTGTCGGCGGGCATCGCCCCGTACTGCCGCACATCCGCGTGGAGCACCGAGCCGAGCGGCAGACCCTCCACGTACTCCATGACGATGTACGGCATCGGAGCGCCGCCGTCGGCGGTCGCGTAGGCCCCGGAGGCGTCGAAGACAACGGTGTCCTCGCCGGTGTCGAAGACCGAGACGATATTGGGATGCGACAGTTTGGCAACGGCCTGCGCCTCGCGCCGGAACCGCTCGCGGAACGACTGCTCGTGCGCCAGCTGCGTGTGGAGCGTCTTGATGGCGACCTGCCGGTCCAGCGCGGTGTCGTACGCCAGATGGACGGCCGCCATGCCGCCCTCGCCGAGCAGATCGCGCAGCTGATACCGGCCACCGGCCAGGGAACCGCCCGAGTACCGGCCACGCCCGCCGTCCTGGCTCATGACTGTGCATCCCCCTCGGCGTGACGACCGCTGTCCGGTCCGGCCCGGACGCCGAAGGCCCGGAGTGATCCGTTGTCCCTGTTACGGGGCAAGTGTGCCCGAGGGGTCCGGCACGTCAAGCCGGGCGTCCGTTCCGTGACCGTACGCACAATTACCGTCCGGTCAGCGTCACAGGAGTGCCACGAAATGCGCGTGGCCGTGCTCACAGAGGTTTAAAGGCCGGTCCATCTCAGACTGGCCTGACGTATGAAGGCTGTAGCGTGAGGCCACACGGCACCGATACACAGATACGACGGCGAGGACTGATGGCACCCGAACCCGAGGCCGGCAGCGGCGGCGTGCCGGATGCGGCGGACGCCTGGGGCGCCGGCGGACTGGTCGGCGACGGCCGGTACCGCCTGACCCACCGCCTCGGACGCGGCGGCATGGCCGAGGTCTTCGCGGCGGAGGACGTACGGCTCGGCCGTACCGTCGCGGTGAAGCTGCTCCGCCCCGACCTCGCCGAGGACCCGATCTCCAAGGCGCGCTTCACCCGTGAGGCGCAGTCCGTCGCCGGGCTCAACCACCACGCGATCGTGGCGGTCTACGACTCCGGCGAGGATGTGGTGGGCGGCCAGTCCGTGCCGTACATCGTCATGGAGCTGGTCGAGGGCCGCACCATCCGCGATCTGCTGATCAACGCGGACGCCCCGCCGCCGGAGCAGGCGCTGATCATCGTCTCCGGAGTGCTGGAGGCGCTGGCCTACTCGCACCAGCACGGCATCGTGCACCGCGACATCAAGCCCGCCAACGTGATCATCACGCACTCGGGCGCGGTCAAGGTGATGGACTTCGGCATCGCGCGCGCCCTGCACGGCGCGTCCACCACGATGACGCAGACCGGCATGGTCATGGGCACCCCGCAGTACCTCTCCCCGGAGCAGGCGCTGGGCAAGGCCGTCGACCACCGCTCCGATCTGTACGCCACCGGCTGTCTGCTCTACGAACTGCTGTCGCTGCGTCCGCCGTTTACCGGCGAGACCCCGCTGTCGGTCGTCTACCAGCATGTCCAGGACATTCCGCTGCCGCCGTCGCAGGCCTCCGACGTGGTGCCGCCGGAGCTGGACGGGCTGGTCATGCGCTCCCTCGCGAAGGACCCGGACGACCGGTTCCAGAGCGCCGAGGAGATGCGCGGTCTGGTGCAGTTCGGGCTCCAGATGCTTCAGCAGCAGGGCAGCCACAACGGCAGCTGGAACACCGGCTTCGTGCCCGGCCCCGAGGGCAACGCCACCACCGCCATGGGCATGGGCGGCCCCGGCGCGACCGCCGTGCACCCGGTCCACGGGGACACCGCGCAGGGACCGATACTGCCGCCGATGAACCCGGACGACGGGGGATACGACGGCGGCCGGCCCGGTTCCGGCCGCAGCCGGAGCGCGGTCTGGCTGGTGGCGGCACTCGCGCTGGTGGCCGTCGTGGCGGGCGTCGCCTACGCCCTGAGCGGGCGGGACGAGCCCAAGGCCCCGCCGACGGACAAGCCGAAGACCACCCAGTCCTCGGAACCGGCCAAGACCAGCCCGTCGCCGTCGGATTCCCCCTCGCGGACGCAGCAGACGCCCGGCACCAACCCGGGGCAGGGGCAGTCCCCGACCTGGAAGTCGACCTCGGTGACCAAGCCGATCCAGCCGCCGGCGACACAGCACTCGCCCACGAACGACGTCTCGACGGCCCCGTCGACGACTCCCCCCACCGCTCCGACGGAGGAGGAGTCCACCCCGGCGACGACCGGGCCGACGGACAACCCCGGTGATCCGGCCGGTGGCGACAGCGGCGGCGACCCGGGCGGCGGCGCCGTCGAGGGCGCGGACGCGGGCGGCAGCGAGGGCGGCGACCCGGGCGGCGGCGCCGTCGAGGGTGCCGACGCGGGCGGCGGAACCCCCTGACCCACACCGGTACCGGTACCGGTACCGGTACCGGTACCGGTACCGGGGACGGCGCGGGGCCCGGCGGCCCCGCGCCCTCCGCACCCGCCGTGCGGGCTGCCGTGCGGGGTTACGCCGTGAACGCCTCCCGTACCGCCTCGTACTCCCGGGTCCACCAGACCGCCAGGGCCGACACCGCTGCGAACTGCGGGTCGGCCCTTCGGTCGTGCAGCTGATAGCGCCAGCGCAGTATCCAGAAGTCGTTGAGCCGCTCCCACCACACCCGGTGCACCGCCGCCGCCAGCTCCGCCCGGTCGGCCCCGACCGCCCGGCGGTAGGCCCGCGCGTACGCCCGTACCTTCGTCAGCTCCAGCTCACCGGCCGGCTGTACGAAGAAGATCACCGCGGCCCGGACGGCCTCCTCCGCACGCGGCTGGACGCCCAGCCGGTCCCAGTCCACGATCGCGGCGGGCTCGCCGCCCCGGTAGAGCAGATTCAGCGGATGGAAGTCGCCGTGCACCCAGCCGCCCGCCGAGGCCGGGGGCGGTCTGCGGCCGGCATGGCGCTCCAGCAGCGCCCGGCGCTCCTGAAGGCGGTGCTCCGCGAGGGTGTCGAAGGGGTCCCGGGGGCCGGACGAGCGGGCCAGCGAGAGCAGTTCGTCGATGAGCTCGAAGGTTTCCTCGGGGTCGGCGCTCTCGTACTGGAGCGAGTGCCCGGATAAGCGCCCGGTGTCCGCCGTACCGGCCCCGGGACGATCCGCGGGCCCGCCCCCGGGACGATCCGCGGGCCCGCCCCCGGGATGATCCGCGGGGTGGCGCATCACCCGCTCCAGAGCGGTGTGCACCAGCCCGAGGAGGGAGCCGAGACGCCGGGACTGGGACGTGGAGAGCTGCGCCCCGTCGCGGTGGCGGCCGTCGATCCAGGGGTGCAGTGCGTAGCAGCGGCCGCCGATCACCGCGACCGTTTCGCCGTGCGCGTCCGCGAGGGGCGGGGCGACGGGCACTCCGAGCGCCTGGAGGCGCAGGGTGGCGCGGTGCTGGCGGGCGATGGCGTGGTGGTCGCCGTCGAGATGATGTTTCAGGAAGTACGCGCCACGGGTGGTGGCGAGGCGGTAGCCGCGGTTGAGAAGCCCCTCGGTGACCCGCTCACAGGAGAGCGGTTCGCCCGGGTTCTCGTAGCGGCTCAGCAGGGCGCCGACCGGCGGCGCGGCGATGACAGATGAGCGCGGCACTCACCAAATGGTAGATCACGCAACGTGTCGGTTTGGCTGCTCTGAGAGATAGTCCAGGGTGTGCACGGTAACGAACTGAGGTTCGATACGCATATATACCGGTTCAAACCGTTCGCCGTCGGCCTGGAAGGGCTCGTCGCCGAAGAGCCGCAGCTCCTCATCGGCCGGCTGGACGATCTCGGCGGTGCCGGTGAACTGGACCGACCACATCGCCCGTCCGCCGGAGTTGAAGTTGTCCGCGCCGTACGCCACCACCGCGCCGTTGCACGCCCGGTGGTAGCCGAAACCCCGGTGGATACGGAGCACGACACCGCGGCCGAGGACGATGTGCCGGGCCGGGGCCACGAAGGGCATCGCCCGCATGCTCGTCGCCAGCCTGCCGTAGGAGACCCGGCCGAGCAGCTCCATGGCGAGCAGCTCGTCGGCGTCCGGGGTGCGCGCTCCCCCGGAACCGACGACGGAACCGGCGGCGGAACCAGCGGCGGAACCGGGGCGGCCGGTGACAGCTGTGGCGTCGGCTGCTGCTGCGGCGTGGAGTTCCTCGGTGGGCATGGGTCCACTCTGGGTGACCGGAGTCCCCCGCGGAAGGGGCTGCCGCCCCTGCTCGACGGGGACGTAAGTCCCGGTCCGGGGCTCGTCGGGGTCCGCCCGGCCGGGCTCGGCGGCACCGCGGCGTTGGGCTCAGCGCCGGTGCCGGGCTCAGCGGTGGTGCTGGCGCTCCGCCTGACGCCGGGCGACAAAGGCGGCAGCCTGGGACCGCCGCTCCATGCCCAGCTTCGACAGCAGGCTGGAGACATAGTTCTTGATGGTCTTCTCCGCGAGGTGCAGCCGCTCGCCGATCACCCGGTTGGTGAGTCCCTCGCCGATCAGATTGAGGATCTTGCGCTCCTGCTCGGTCAGGCCCGCCAGTTTGTCGTCCCCCTTGGGGGTGTTCCCGTCGCGCAGCCGCTCCAGCACCCGCGCGGTCGCCACCGGATCGAGCAGCGACTTCCCGGCCGCGACCTCCCGTACCGCCGACAGCAGCTCATTGCCCCGGATCGCCTTCAGAACATAACCGGAGGCACCGGCCATGATCGCGTCGAAGAGCGCCTCGTCGTCGGCGAACGAGGTCAGCATCAGGCACTTGATGCTCTCGTCCTGGGAACGGATCTCCCGGCAGACCTCCACCCCGCTGCCGTCCGGCAGCCTCACATCCAGCACGGCGACATCGGGGCGGGTGGCGGGGATCCTGACCATGGCGTCCTCCGCGGTGCCCGCCTCGCCGACGACTTCGATGTCGTCCTCGACGGAGAGCAGCTCATGGACGCCGCGGCGGACGACTTCGTGGTCATCCAGCAGGAATACGGTGATTTTTCCTTCTTCGCGCACGAATGCAGTCTCACACACCGGCTCTTCCCGTGCCCCGGGTGCCCGGGATAACGTGCCGGTGTCCTCGACAGCCCGCAAGGCCGTGACCAGCGCGGTAACCGGTAAGTGTTCCCCTATTTCTCGATTTACTTGGAAATCCAAGCAAAATCCCAGGTCAATAGGGGTTTCACAGGAATGCTCCGCACTGGGTAACGTGCTTTTTGACAGGGTCTCGTCGGGGGCGCCTGTCACGCCTGTTCCCGTTTTCCCGCACCCACCCCGTGCGCGAGGCCGAGAACGGGCGAGCCTCTCCCTGTCATCGACAGGGGCGACCCCAGGCTCCCGGCAATCCCGGGGGACCGGACAGACGGAGGAGCACGCATCGTGACCGTGGAGAGCACTGCCGCGCGCAAGCCGCGACGCAGCAGCAAGCGCGTGAGCGCCGCGACGAAGCCACAGAGTTCCGAGCCCCAGCTCGTGCAGTTGCTGTCGCCCGAGGGCGAGCGGGTCGAGCACCCCGATTACCGGATCGAACTCACCCCCGAAGAGCTGCTCGGGCTCTACCGGGACATGGTCCTGACCCGGCGCTTCGACGCCGAGGCCACCTCCCTCCAGCGCCAGGGCGAGCTGGGCCTGTGGGCCTCGCTGCTCGGCCAGGAGGCCGCCCAGATCGGCTCCGCCCGGGCGCTGCGCGACGACGACTATGTCTTCCCGACCTACCGCGAGCACGGCGTCGCCTGGTGCCGGGGCGTCGACCCCACCAATCTGCTGGGGATGTTCCGGGGGGTGAACCACGGCGGCTGGGACCCCAACGCCAACAACTTCCACCTCTACACCATCGTCATCGGCTCGCAGACCCTGCACGCCACCGGCTACGCCATGGGCGTGGCCAAGGACGGCGCGGACACGGCCGTCATCGCCTACTTCGGCGACGGGGCCTCCAGCCAGGGCGATGTGGCGGAGTCCTTCACCTTCTCCGCCGTCTACAACGCGCCCGTGGTCTTCTTCTGCCAGAACAACCAGTGGGCGATCAGCGAGCCGACCGAGCGCCAGACCCGGGTGCCGCTCTACCAGCGCGCCCAGGGCTACGGCTTCCCGGGCGTCCGGGTGGACGGCAATGACGTACTGGCCTGTCTCGCCGTGACCCGCTGGGCGCTGGAGCGGGCCCGCCGGGGCGAGGGACCGACCCTGGTCGAGGCGTTCACCTACCGGATGGGCGCGCACACCACCTCCGACGACCCGACCAAGTACCGGCACGACGACGAGCGGGCCGCCTGGGAGGCCAAGGACCCGATCCTGCGGCTGCGCGCCCTGCTCCAGAAGGAGGGCCACGCCGACGAGGCCTGGTTCGCCGCCCTGGAGGAGGAGAGCGACGCACTCGCCAAGCGGGTGCGCGAGGCGGTGCGCGCGATGCCCGACCCGGACCCCGTGTCGATCTTCGACAACATCTACGCCGACGGGAACGCCCTCGTCGACGAGGAGCGGGCGCAGTTCACCGCGTACCAGGCGTCCTTCGCCGAGGGAGGCAACTGAATCATGGCGGTCACCAAGCTCCCGCTCGCCAAGGCGCTCAACGAGTCGCTGCGCAAGGCCCTGGAGGACGACCCCAAGGTCCTGATCATGGGTGAGGACGTCGGAAAGCTCGGCGGCGTCTTCCGGGTCACCGACGGGCTTCAGAAGGACTTCGGCGAGGGCCGGGTCATCGACACCCCGCTCGCCGAGTCCGGCATCGTCGGCACCGCGATCGGTCTCGCGCTGCGCGGCTACCGGCCGGTGGTGGAGATCCAGTTCGACGGATTCGTCTTCCCGGCGTACGACCAGATCGTCACCCAGCTCGCCAAGATGCACGCCCGCTCGCTCGGCAAGATCAAGCTGCCGGTCGTCGTCCGTATCCCCTACGGCGGCGGGATCGGCGCGGTCGAGCACCACAGCGAGTCGCCCGAGGCGCTGTTCGCGCATGTCGCGGGCCTCAAGGTGGTCTCGCCCTCCAACTCCTCGGACGCGTACTGGATGCTCCAGCAGGCCATCCACAGCGACGACCCGGTCATCTTCTTCGAGCCCAAGCGCCGTTACTGGGACAAGAGCGAGGTCGACACCGAGGCCATCCCGGGGCCGCTGCACGCCGCCCGGACCGTCCGTGAGGGCACGGATCTGACGCTGGCCGCGTACGGGCCGATGGTGAAGGTCTGTGTGGAGGCCGCCGCCGCCGCGGCCGAGGAGGGCAAGTCGGTCGAGGTGCTCGATCTGCGCTCGATGTCGCCGATCGACTTCGACGCCGTGCAGGCCTCGGTGGAGAGGACGGGCCGGCTCGTCGTCGTCCACGAGGCCCCGGTGTTCTACGGCTCCGGCGCGGAGATCGCCGCCCGTATCACCGAGCGATCCTTCTACCACCTGGAGGCTCCGGTGCTGAGGGTGGGCGGCTTCCACGCGCCCTATCCGCCGGCCCGGGTGGAGGAGGAGTACCTGCCGGGCCTGGACCGGGTGCTCGACGCCGTCGACCGCTCGCTCGCGTACTGAGGAGTCTGCTGTGATCCGCGAGTTCAAGATGCCGGACGTCGGCGAGGGGCTGACCGAGGCAGAGATCCTCAAGTGGTACGTACAGCCCGGCGACACGGTCACGGACGGGCAGGTCGTCTGCGAGGTCGAGACGGCCAAGGCGGCCGTGGAGCTGCCGATTCCGTACGACGGGGTGGTGCAGGAGCTGAACTACGCCGAGGGGACGACGGTCGATGTCGGCCAGGTCATCATCTCGGTGCGGCTGGCCGGGTCTGAGGAGGCCGCTGAGGCCCCGGCAGCCCCAGTGGCCACAGAGACCCCAGCGGTCGCCGAGGAGGCCGCCGAGGAGGCTCCTCAGGGCCGTCAGCCGGTCCTGGTCGGTTACGGAGTGGCCGAGACCTCCAGCAAGCGCCGCCCCCGCAAGGCCGCCGCGGTCGCCGTCGCCGGGACGACGTCGGCCGCCACGCCTGCCCCGGTCGCTCCGTCTGCCCCGGTCGCACCGGTCGCCACGCCGGGCAAGCTGCCGGAGCAGGCGACCGCCGGGGTGAACGGCCGCCCCGCCGGCCCCCGCCCGCTGGCCAAACCCCCCGTACGCAAGCTGGCCAAGGACCTCGGCGTCGATCTGGCGTCCGTCACCCCCACCGGCCCCGGCGGTGTCGTCACCCGCGAGGACGTGCACGCGGCGGTCCAGCCCCCGGCCCCGACTCCGGCCCCGACTCCGGCCCCGGCCGTGACGCCGGACGCCGCACCGGAAACGGCACCGGAAACGGCCGTGCCCGCCGATGCCGGCGCCAGGGAGACCCGTATCCCCGTGAAGGGGGTACGGAAGGCCACGGCCGCGGCGATGGTCGGCAGCGCGTTCACCGCGCCGCACGTCACCGAGTTCATCACCCTCGATGTGACCCGCACGATGAAGCTGGTCGCCGAGTTGAAACAAGACCCGGACCTCGCGGGTCTGCGGGTCAATCCGCTGCTGCTGATCGCGAAGGCGCTGCTCGTCGCGATCCGGCGGAACCCCGGGATCAACGCCTCCTGGGACGAGGAGCGCCAGGAGATCGTCCAGAAGCACTATGTGAATCTGGGCATCGCCGCGGCCACCCCGCGCGGTCTGATCGTGCCGAACATCAAGGACGCGCACGCCAAGACCCTCCCCGAACTCGCCGGTGAGCTGGGCGAGCTGGTCGCCACCGCCCGGGAGGGCAGGACGACCCCGGCGGCGATGTCGGGCGGCACGGTGACCATCACCAATGTCGGCGTCTTCGGCATCGACACCGGCACCCCGATCCTCAACCCCGGGGAGGCCGCGATCCTCGCGGTCGGCGCGATCAAGCTCCAGCCCTGGGTGCACAAGGGCAAGGTGAAGCCGCGTCAGGTCACCACGCTCGCGCTCTCCTTCGATCACCGGCTGGTCGACGGCGAGCTGGGCTCACGGGTGCTCGCGGACACCGCCGCCGTGCTGGAGAACCCGAGGCGGCTGATCACCTGGGCCTGACGCCCGGTACCGACCGGTGACATACGGGGGCCCGTGACACGGCACAGTGTCACGGGCCCCCGTATGTCCGCGAGGGGACTCAGTCCTGCTCGGCGCCGGCCGGCAGGGTCCGCAGCTTCATGGTCTTGGCGCTCTTCGAGCCGAAGCCGTAGTCCAGCAGCTTGGCGGCGTCCTTGTAGCGGTCCTTGCCGTTGAGCACGACACCGACATACGTCTTGGAACCCCGGGTGGCGACGAAGACCAGGCAGGGCCCCGCCTTGCTGCCCGTGCCGGTCTTCATGCCGACCGCGCCCTTGTAGGAGCCCAGCAGCTTGTTCGAGTTGTACCAGGTGTACTTGCGTGTGCCGCCGCCCTTGGCGGGGGCGTAGGAGGTGTGGCTCTCGGCCTTCACCACTTCGCGCAGGTGCTTGTTCTTGAAGCCGTGCCGCGCGAGCTTCGCCAGGTCGGACGGGGTGGTGTAGTTGTTCACGCCGTGCGAGATGCCGTCGAAGGAGTCGAACCTGGTGTTCTTCAGCTTCAGCGACGCGGCCTTCTTGTTCATCATGCCGATGAAGGACTTGGTGCGCGCCGCGCTGGTCGAGCCCTTGCCGAAGGTGTCGGCCAGGGCGTACGCCGCGTCGCAGCCGGAAGGCAGCATCATGCCGTAGAGCAGCTGGCGCACGGTGAGCCGGTCACCGGTCTTGAGATCCGCCTCGCTCGCCTTCTCCTTGTCGACATAGTCGCGGTACTCCTGCTTGACGGTCACCTTGCGGTTGAGATCGACGCCCTTGATGTCCAGGACGGTGATCGCGGTGGCGACCTTGGTGGCGCTGGCCATCTCCCGGCGGGTGTTCTCGCTCTTGGCGAAGAGCGCCTTGCCGGTCTTCTGGTCCAGCAGATATCCGCCCTTGGCGCTGATGGACGGCTTGGGCTTGGGCTTGGCCGCCGCCTGCGCGGGTGCGGCGAGCGGCGATGCGGTGAGCAGCAAACCGCCGGAGAGGACCACGGTGGCGGCCCTGCGGACGTTCGTGTTGCTGAGTATCAAGGGAAACGCTCCGAAATAGGCAGGTGCGTCGTCAATGTCTGAGTGCAGGTGGCCTTGTGTGAGACAAGTGCCCTGGGGTGAGACAGACGAAGGGGCGGAAAGGATGTACGGAACGGCGTACATCTCTTTCGGAACATCTCACTCCGTTCCGCCCGTCCCCATCGCGCGCCCCCAACGCGTCCGCCTCGCGCCCCGTCGGCCCGTCCTGCATCGTGGACAGGCCGCTGTGGATGTACCCCACTTGTATCTAAGCTGTACGCATGCCTCTCGCAGCCCCTGCGGCCGAACGCGTCTACACCCATGTCAAGCAGGCGGTTCTCGACCGCCGTTACGAGGGCGGCACCCTGCTGACCGAGGGCGAACTGGCCGACGCCGTGGGCGTCTCCCGCACCCCGGTCCGCGAGGCGCTGCTCAAGCTGGAGGTCGAGGGGCTGATCAAGCTCTACCCCAAGAAGGGGGCCCTCGTCATCGCGGTCTCCGCGCAGGAGATCGCCGATGTGGTCGAGACCCGGCTGCTGGTGGAGGAGCACGCGGCCCGCAAGGCCGTGCCCGCCCCGCCCCGGCTGCTCGCCCGGCTCGAAGAGCTGCTCGAACAGCAGAAGCGGCAGGGCGAGACCGGCGATCTGGCCGCGGTGGCGGTCACCGACCGGCTCTTCCACGCCGAGATCGTGCGCAGCGGGGGCAATGAGATCCTCTCCCGCCTCTACGACCAACTCCGTGACCGGCAGCTGAGAATGGGGGTCGCCATCATGCACGCGCATCCCGACCGGATCGCCAAGAACGTCACCGAGCACAGCGAGATCCTCGAAGCGCTGCGCGCCGGGGACCCGGAGCGGGCCGCGGCCCTCGTCCACCGCCATGTCGGCTGGTTCAGCGCCCTGGCGCGCGGAGAGGTCCGGTGAGCGCCCCGGGCGGCATAGCCGGTTCCGGTTCCGGTTCCGGCTCCCCGCCGGGCGGCGGCCGGGCGGTGGCGATCTGGTCCATCGGCGTCAGCGTCTACTTCGTCGCCATCATCTTCCGCACCTCGCTCGGGGTCGCGGGCCTCGACGCCGCCGACCGTTTCGACGTCAACGCCTCCGCGCTCTCGACCTTCTCCATCCTCCAACTGCTGGTCTACGCGGGGATGCAGATCCCCGTCGGTCTGCTGGTCGACCGGCTCGGCACCAAGAAGGTGCTGGCCATCGGCGCGGTGCTGTTCACCGTGGGACAGCTGGGCTTCGCGCTCGCCCCCTCGTACGGCACGGCGCTGGCCGCCCGAGCGCTTCTCGGCTGCGGCGACGCGATGACCTTCATCAGCGTGCTGCGCCTGGGCAGCCGCTGGTTCCCGGCCCGGCGCGGGCCGCTGATCGCCCAGATCGCCGCGCTCTTCGGGATGGCGGGCAATCTGGTCTCGACCATCCTCATCGCCCGGCTGCTGCACGGCATCGGCTGGACCGCCACCTTCGCGGGCAGCGCGGTGGCCGGCGCGGTCGTCGTGGTGCTGGTGGTGCTCTTCCTCCGGGACCACCCCGAGGGGTACGAGCCGCCCCCGGCGGGCCGGCCGGGCTCGGGGTTCGTACGCGAGCAGATCACCCGCTCCTGGCGGGAGCCGGGCACCCGGCTGGGGATGTGGGTGCACTTCACCACCCAGTTCCCGGCGATGGTGTTCCTGCTGCTCTGGGGCATGCCCTTCCTCATCGAGGACCAGGGCCTCGCCCGGGGGACCGCGGGTTCCCTGCTCACCCTGGTGGTGCTGGTGAGCATGGTGGTGGGCCTGGTGTACGGGCAGGTCATCGCCCGCCACCACGCCGCCCGGGTGCCGCTCGTCCTCGGCACGGTCGGCGCGACGGCCCTGCTGTGGGCCGCGACCCTGGCCCACCCCGGGGACCGGGCCCCCATGTGGCTGCTGGTCACCCTCTGCGTGGTGCTGGGGGCGTGCGGACCCGCCTCGATGATCGGCTTCGACTTCGCCCGGCCGGCGAATCCGCCGCAGCGGCAGGGCACGGCCTCGGGAATCGTCAACGTCGGCGGCTTCACCGCCTCGATGACCACCCTGCTGGCGATCGGCGTGCTGCTCGACGCGACCGGCGGGAACTACCGCGCCGCGTTCTCCAGCGTGTTCGTCCTGCAAGTCCTCGGCATCGTCCAGATCCTGCGGCTGCGGGGGCGCGCGGCCCGGCTGGAGCGCGAGCGGCTGGTGGCGAGCCGGGTGGAGGCGGTGCACGTACCCGCGTGAGGCCTCAGCGCCTCACGGCGTCACGGTGTCACGGCGAACGCGCGCAGGATCGCCGCCGCCAGCTCCTGGTCCCCGTCCACCTTCACCCGGTCCGCCACCGCGGCCGGCCTGACCCGCCCGCAGGCCAGCCGGTAGTACGTCTCCCAGTCCAGCGCGAGCGTCACGATCGGCCCCAGCGAGGGCGCGCCGTCCACCGAACCACGCCCGTCCGCGTTCACCCGTACCGTACGGAGGAACTCCACCGGCCCGTGCACATCGATCACCACCGCCGAACCCGGCGGCGCCCCCGCGTCCTTCGCCACCACCTTCGGCAGCGCCTCCAGCAGCACGTCCCGCACGATCTGCGCACCGGGCGAGTCCAGATTGCCCGGCCGATTCAGCGCGACCCGCAGATCCTGCTCATGCACCCACACATCGAACGCGCGCATCCGCATCGCCAGCTCCAGCGTCTGCTCCGCCCCCAGCGGCGCCCGGACCATGGTGTCGGGCGACCGGGTCTCATTGCGCAGCTGCCGCGCCCGCCGGATCAGCGTGTACTCCAGCTCGGAGGTCATCTCCGGGGCCGTGTGATGACGGCGTACGTCGACCTGCATCTCCATGTACCGGGCGAAGTCGTTCGTCACATGGTAGAGATCGCGCGGCAGCGTATGGATCGGACGTGGATCCCCCAGCATCTCCGTCTCCACGCCGATCACATGCGAGACCACATCCCGCACCGACCACGCGGGGCACGGCGTCGCCCGGTTCCACTCCCCCTCCACGAGCGGCTGCACCAGCTCCGCTATCGCTTCGACGGAGTGGGTCCAGGCATCGGCATAGTTCTGGAGGCTGGGATGGACGGTCACGGGACCCCTCGGCGGTTCTGCTGGACGCGGGCTGGCGGCTGGCGGGCGACGGCTGGTCTGCTGCTCTGCGTGGGAGGTTCGGCAGTCAAGTTACGCTGCCGGGCGGTACCCCGGCAGTGCTTTCGTATGACGATCGTAGGCCCGTACCCCGGGCTGCCCCACAGAAGCGCCGCCGCCATGGGCACACGCCTGGAAAAGATCGCGTCAAACGCCATCAGATGATGACAAATCCTTTGATCCCCCTGGTGGAATGCGCGCTTCCGTGCCGGTGCGGTCGGATGAGGGGGAGACGTGCACGCGTCCGGCCCCGAGCTGATCGGCAGGGGCAGCCGGCTGGACGCCGGTGACAAGCAAGTGCCCTCCCTGAGGTCTCCGAGGGAGATCTCTATTCTCGATTTCCTGAAATAGACAACAGGGCACCGAGCTCTTCGCCATGCTGAGTGTGTGCACCAAGACACGATCTGTGATCTCTACCTCCGCCTGTCCCTCGACCGGGACGGCAAGACCGCAATCGAACGGCAAGAAACCGACTGCCGTGCCTGGGCCGAACGCAATGGACTGACTGTCCGAAAGGTCCATATAGACAAAGGGCGTTCCGGCTACAAGACCGTTGAGCGCAAGGGCTTCGACGCCGCGCTGGCGGCCGTCACGGCGGGCGTCGTCGGCACGCTGATCGTCTGGAAACTGGACCGCCTGTCCCGAAAGGGCATCGGGCAGGTGGGCAAGGTGCTGGACGACATCGAGAAGGCCGGCGGCCGTCTCGTCTCAGTCGTAGACGGCCTCGACACCTCGAACGACTCGGCGCGCACGGCCGTCGCGATGCTCGCTGAGCTGGCCCGGTCCGAGTCGAAGAATCTCGGCACGCGTGTCGGGCACGCGAAGCGCTACCTCCGGAGCAAGGGGCAGTGGATCGGCGGACAGCCTCCGTACGGGCTGCTCATCGACCCGAAGACCAAGAAACTCGTCCACGACCCGGATCACGCCGTCTACGCCCGCCTGATCGCGGACGAAGCGCTGGCCGGGAGATCGTTGGTCAAGATCGCCCGGCTCCTCAACGAGCACGAGATCCTTTCCCCCAGGGGCGGGCAGTGGAACGCGGCCAGCATCATGCAGCTCCTGCGTTCCCCCGCGTTCGCCGGTCTGATGCCGGAGACCGAAAGCGTCGAGACAGATGACGGCGAGCGGAAGTACACGGGCAGGGTCTTCCCGTACCGCGATCCCGAGACGCTGAACACTGTCGGGATCGGCGAGGGGATCATCACGACCGGAGAGCGCGAACAGATCATCCGCACACTGGAGTCGAGAACGTTTGTGCACGCGGGAAAGCGGCGACCGAAGCCCGAAGGGACGGCGCTGCTCACGGGACTCGTCTACTGCGCGGTACCCGGCTGTGGTCGCCGGATGCACCGTGTGGGCGGCAGCTATCAGTGCATGGCCCGCCGTGCGGGCAACCAGTGCATCGGAGCGTCGGCGCTGGCTGAGGCCGTGGACAACTACGTGACTGAACAGTTCCTCACGAAGCTCCCAGTGCTTGAACCGGGCGACCCGCTGCTCGCGGCCATCGCCGATCGATGGGTGCACCGCGTGGATCCGGAGACCTTCGCGAAACGTGATGCACTCACCACCGAGATTCAGGACGAGGAAGCCCGCTTGGCTGACCTGGAGGACGCGCGCTACGTCCGTGGCGAGTTCAACGACACCGCGGCCGTGGAACGCTACAACCGGCTTTCGGGACGCCTGAGAGGGCGCATCGAGGGCCTTCGCACCGATCTCCGCATGCTCCCCGTGCCCTCTGTGGACGTGTCACCGATGCTCGACACCGTCATGCTGCGCGAGGCGTGGGCGGACTTCGCGACCGGCGACCGGCGCGATCGGTTGTCGCTTGCCATCGACCGGGTTGAAGTGAGCAAGGGGGTTCGCGGGCGGCGAATCGTCCCAGAGCAACGGATCCAGATCCAGTGGGCGAAGCCGCCGGCACGGACGCCGCCCCCTGGAATCGTGCCGTACACGTGTGATCCGGCGTTCATACCAGGATGGCAAGCTTGAAGCATGAACGATGCCGCCCTGGCGCCCGCCCCCGCGCCCCGCCGTGCCCGTGTCCGTGCCCCCGAGCTGATCGGCAAGGGCGGCTGGCTCAACACTGGAGGCAAAGAGCTCACCCTCGCCGACCTGCGAGGTAAGTGCGTTGTCGTAGATTTTTGGACCTTTTGCTGCATTAACTGTCTGCATGTCCTGGACGAGCTGCGCGAGCTGGAGGAGAAGCACCGAGACACCGTGGTGATCATCGGTGTGCACTCGCCGAAGTTCGTGCACGAGGCCGATCACCAGGCGGTGGTCGACGCCGTCGAGCGGTATCAGGTGCGGCATCCGGTGCTGGACGATCCGGAGCTGGTGACGTGGAAGCAGTACGCGGTACGGGCGTGGCCGACGCTGGTGGTCATTGATCCCGAGGGGTATGTGGTCGCGCAGCACGCGGGGGAGGGGCATGCGCACGCGATCGCCGCGCTGGTGGCGGAGCTGGAGGCGGAGCATGGGGCGAAGGGGACGCTGAGGCGGGGGGACGGGCCGTATGTGGCGCCGGAGCCGGTCGCGGGTGGGCTGAGGTTTCCGGGGAAGGCGATTCTGCTGCCGTCGGGGAACTTCCTGGTCTCGGACACCACCAGGAATCAGCTGGTGGAGCTGGGGCCGGACGGGGAGAGCGTGGTGCGGCGGATCGGCGACGGGGAGTTCAACGAGCCGCAGGGGCTCGCGCTGCTGCCGGACGGGCGGGTGGCCGTGGCGGACACGGTGAACCACGCGATCAGGGCGTACGACCCGGGGACCGGGGCGGTGGAGGTGCTCGCCGGGACCGGGAAGCAGTGGTGGCAGGGGTCGCCGACGGAGGGGCCCGCGCGAGAGGTCGCGCTGTCCTCGCCGTGGGACGTGGCCTGGTGGGACGGGAGGCTGTGGATCGCCATGGCCGGGGTGCACCAGCTGTGGAGTTACGACCCCGTCGGCGGCACCGTGCGGGTCGAGGCGGGCACCACCAATGAGGGGCTGGTCGACGGGGACGCCGCCGAGGCGTGGTTCGCGCAGCCGTCCGGGCTCGCGGCGGACGGGGAGCGGCTGTGGATCGCCGACTCCGAGAACTCGGCGCTGCGCTGGATCGGTCTCGACGGGGTCGTGCGCACGGCGGTGGGCACCGGGCTCTTCGATTTCGGGCACCGGGACGGGGAGGCCGGGCAGGCCCTGATGCAGCACCCGCTGGGAGTGACCGTGCTGCCGGACGGATCGGTGGCCGTCAGCGACACCTACAACCACGCCCTGCGCCGGTACGACCCGGCGAGCGGTGAGGTGACGACCCTCGCCACCGATCTGCGGGAGCCCTCCGACGCGGTGCTCGTCGGCGAGGACATCGTGGTGGTGGAGTCCGCGCGGCACCGGCTGACCCGGCTGCGGCTGCCGGAGGAGGCGGTGCGCGTGGAGGCGGTCGCCCATCGCACCCGGCGGGCCCCGACCGAGGTGGCCCCCGGGCGGCTGCGGCTGGATGTGGTCTTCCAGGCCCCGGCGGGCCAGAAGCTGGACACCCGGTACGGGCCGTCCACCCGGCTGCTGGTCTCCGCCACCCCGCCCGAGCTGCTGGCCGGCGGCGAGGGCGCGGGCAGCGACCTCTCCCGTGAGCTGGAGATCGATCCGTCGGTCGGGGAGGGCGTGCTGCATGTCTCCGCGATGGCCGCGTCCTGCGACGACGACCCGGCCAATGAATATCCGGCCTGCCATGTGCACCAGCAGGACTGGGGGGTCCCGGTCCTGGTGAGCGCCGACGGGGTCGGCAGGCTCCCGCTGGTGCTCGCGGGGATGGACGAGGAGGCCGCGACCCGGGCCCCCGACCCCGCCGCCTAGCCGAGGATGCCCTGACCGGCCGCCGGGCGGCCCGAGACCCCGTCCATGCAGCCCTTGACCCAGAGTCCGGGGTCGTAGGACATCTCGCGGCCGCCCGCCCCGACCAGGGCCAGCCGCTCGCAGCCGCCTGCGCGCAGATCGGCGACCTGGTCGCCGACGCGGTCGTACTGCCGGACGCGGGAGCCGTGGACGAAGCCGGACTCGTACGCCACGTCCTCGGCGAGCGGCGGCCGGTCGCCGTACTGCCGCAGCAGCAGCCAGCCGCCGCCGAACAGGAAGACGGCGGCGATGGCGGCGGTGATGGCGAGGGCGCGGCGGGAGGGGCCGCTGTGGGCGGTGAGAGAGGTCTGATCGGGCGGAACCATGACGCTCACCCTGCCCGGCGGGGCCTTTCCCGGATGTTTCGCCGAAGGCCCCCGGCCGTCAGCCCGTCAGGAACGCCGTCAGCACATTCGCCAGCAGATACGGGTCGTCGGCCCCGCACAGCTCGCGCACGCTGTGCATCGACAGGCACGCCACGCCGATGTCGACGGTCTGGATGCCGTGGCGCGCCGCCGTGATGGGGCCGATGGTGGTGCCGCAGGGCATCGCGTTGTTGGAGACGAAGGACTGCCAGGGCGAGCCCGCCTTCTCGCAGGCCGCGGCGAAGACCGCGCGCCCGCTGCCGTCGGTGGCGTACCGCTGGTTGACGTTGACCTTGAGGATCGGGCCGCCGTTGGGACGCGGGTGGTGCGTCGGGTCGTGGCGCTCGGGGTAGTTGGGGTGCACCGCGTGGCCGACGTCGGAGGAGAGACAGATCGTCGAGGCGAAGGCGCGCGCCCGGTCCTCGTAGCCGCCGCCGCGCGCGAACACCGAGCGCTCCAGCACCGTGCCGAGCAGCGGGCCGTCCGCCCCGGTGTCGGCCTGGGAGCCGTTCTCCTCGTGGTCGAAGGCGGCGAGTACGGGGATGTACGAGAGCCCCGGCGAGGCGGCGGCCGCCGCGAGGGCGGCGGTGGCGGCGTGCACCGAGAGCAGATTGTCCATGCGCGGGCCGGCCAGCAGCTCTTTGTCCCGGCCGAGGTAGGCGGGCGGCTCGACGGCGTGGGTCATCAGGTCCCAGCCGGCGACCTCGCCCTCGTCGAGGCCGGCCTCCTCCTCCAGGAACTGGATGAGGTCGCCCTCGTGGGCGTCGCCCAGCCCCCAGATCGGCTGCATGTGGCGCTGCTTGTCGAGCTTGAGCCCCTCGGAGGAGACCGTGCGGTCGAGGTGGATCGCCAGCTGCGGCACCCGCAGCAGCGGCCGGTCCACGCTGACCAGCCGGTGCGAGCCGTCGCGCAGGGTGAGCCGTCCGGCGATGCCGAGATCGCGGTCCAGCCAGCTGTTGAGCAGGGGGCCGCCGTAGACCTCGACGGCGATCTGGCGCCAGCCGTGCGAGCCGGCGTCGGGCCGGGGCTTGACCCGCAGATTGGGGGAGTCGGTGTGCGCGCCGACGATCCGGAAGGGGGTGTGCGCCTCGGCGCCCTCGGGCACGTACCAGGCGATGAGCGCGCCGCCGCGGATCACATACTTCCCGCCGGCCGTCCCGTCCCAGACGTCGGTCTCCCGCACCTGCTGGAATCCGGCCTTCCCCAGTCGCTCGGCGGCGACGGCGACCGCGTGGTACGGCGAGGGGGCGGCGGCCAGGAAGGCCATCAGGTCGTCGGTGTGTCCGCGGTCGAACGGGACGGGTGCGCTGCTGCTCATGGGGCCACCTTAACGAGGGGCGCGTACTGGGGGCGCATGGAATCCGCTCACGCCCCCGGTCCTCGCACGGGGTGATCAGGGCACACCGCACCGCCACTGTCGCCCGTACCCGAACGGGGTGTGCGGGGCCACGGGATTGACGACGGGGGCCGGGCCGGGTGACTCCCCCGGCCCGGCCCCCGTACGGGACTTTCCGAGCCGTTCTAGAACGCGGCCTCGTCCAGCTCCATCAGCGAGAGGTCCACGGTCTCGGCGATCGAGCGCTCGACCGAGACGCGCGGCAGCACGGTCGAGGCGAAGAACTTCGCGGCGGCGATCTTGCCCTGGTAGAACGGCGCGTCCTTGGCGGAGGCCGTCGGCAGCTTCTCCGCCGCCACCGCCGCGCCGCGCAGCAGCAGATAGCCGACGACGACATCGCCGGAGGACATCAGCAGCCGGGTGGTGTTCAGCCCGACCTTGTAGATGTTCTTGACGTCCTCGCCGGTGGCGATCAGATCCTTGGTCATCGCCCCGACGATCGCCTCCAGGTCCACCGCCGCCGCGGCCAGCGCGGACCGGGCCCCGGCCAGCTCCTCGCCGCCGCTGCCGACGGCCAGGAACTTCTTGATCTCCTCGGAGAGGACGTTCAGCGCCTTGCCCTGATCGCGGACGATCTTCCGGAAGAAGTAGTCCTGGCCCTGGATGGCGGTGGTGCCCTCGTAGAGCGTGTCGATCTTGGCGTCCCGGATGTACTGCTCCACCGGGTACTCCTGGAGGTACCCGGAGCCGCCCAGGGTCTGGAGGGACTGGGCGAGCTGCTCGTACGAGGTCTCCGAGCCGTAGCCCTTGACGATGGGGAGCAGCAGGTCGTTGAGCGCGGTCAGCTCGGCGGTGTCCTCGCCGGCGCTCTCCCGCGCGGCGATGTCGTCCTGGACGGAGGCGGTGTACAGCACGAGGGAGCGCATGCCCTCGGCGTACGCCTTCTGCGTCATCAGGGAGCGGCGGACGTCCGGGTGGTGGGTGATGGTGACCTTGGGGGCGGTCTTGTCCGCGAAGTTCACCAGGTCCTGGCCCTGGACGCGCTCCTTGGCGTACTCCAGGGCGGTGAGGTAGCCGGTGGAGAGGGTGGCGATGGCCTTGGTGCCGACCATCATCCGGGCGAACTCGATGATCATGAACATCTGGCGGATGCCGTCGTGCTTGTCGCCGATCAGCCAGCCCTTGGCGGGGTGGCGGTCGCCGAAGGTCATCTCGCAGGTGTTGGAGGCCTTGAGGCCCATCTTGTGCTCGACGTTGGTGGCGTAGACGCCGTTGCGCTCGCCCAGCTCGCCGGTCTCCCAGTCGAAGAGGAACTTCGGTACGAGGAAGAGGGAGAGGCCCTTGGTGCCCGGTCCCGCGCCCTCGGGGCGGGCGAGCACGTAGTGGAAGATGTTCTCCGACATGTCGTGCTCGCCGGAGGTGATGAACCTCTTCACGCCCTCGATGTGCCAGGAGCCGTCGTCCTGCGGGACCGCGCGGCTGCGGCCGGCGCCCACGTCCGAGCCGGCGTCCGGCTCGGTGAGGACCATGGTGGAGCCCCACTCCTTCTCCACGGCGATCGAGGCGATCCTCTTCTGGGCCTCATTGCCCTCCTCGAAGAGGATTCCGGCGAAGGCCGGGCCCGAGGAGTACATCCAGATGGCGGGGTTCGCGCCGAGCAGCAGCTCCGCGTAGCTCCAGATCAGGGAGCGGGGGGCGGTGGTGCCGCCGATCTCCTCGGGGAGGCCGAGCCGCCAGTACCCGGACTCCATGAAGGCCTGGTAGCTCTTCTTGAAGGACGCGGGTATCGGCGCGGTGTTGGTCTCCGGGTCGAAGACGGGCGGGTTGCGGTCGGCGTCCTCGTAGGAGGCCGCCAGATCGTTCTCCGCGAGGCGGGCCACCTCCTCCAGGATGCTCCTGGCCGTGTCGACGTCCATCTCCGCGAACGGACCGGAGCCGTACAGCTTGTCGCGTCCGAGGACCTCGAAGAGGTTGAACTCGATGTCGCGGAGATTCGACTTGTAGTGCCCCATGGCGACGGCTCCGTAGTTCGGGAGTCTGTTGGCTTACCCATCTACCAGCTAGTAGCTACGATGATGCTACCCACCAGTAATAAGTTGCAACCCCCAATCGCCGAAGTGTGACTCGTTACCCTTGCGGCATGTACGGCTATGACCAGAGTCAGGGCGCTCACCAGCAGTACGCACCCCAGCAGCCCTACGGGGGGCAGCCGCAAGGGCAGCCGCTGTATCCGGAGCCGTCGCCTCCTTCACTCGCCGACGCGGTGCGCGCCTTCACCACCGGATCGCTCTCCGCCGAGGACTTCCAGCAGATCTTCGCCACCTCGAAGGTCTACTGCCCGCGCGGCGACAACCCCGGGTTCCTGGCGCTGCACAACACGCAGCAGCCGGTGATCCCGATGTTCACCTCCCTCAAGGAGCTGCGCAGATACGCGGGCAAGGAGTCCAAGTACTTCGTGATCACGGGCGCGGAGGTGATCGACCTGCTGCCGACCGGGTACGGCTTCGTCCTGGACATGGAGGGCGAGCACCGGATGGTCTTCGACGCCAAGGCGGTGGAGCAGATGGTCGACTTCGCGATGCGGCGCATGTACGGGTAGGGCCTGTCGAGCGGGTCTGATCAGCGGGAATGAACGGTTCGACGACGCCCGGGAGGAATATCTCCCGGGCGTCCCTCGTTCTGGGTAGCGGAAAGTTCAGGATTCAACTAAACTGGCCGCACAAGGAGGTACTCCCCATGCCCGCTGTGACTGTCGAGAACCCGCTCACCCTGCCGCGCGTCTCCGCGCCCGCGGAGGCCACGCCCCGGCCCGTGCTGGCCGTGACCACCGCCCCCACCGGCTTCGAGGGCGAGGGCTTCCCGGTGCGGCGCGCATTCGCCGGGATCAACTACAAGTACCTCGACCCGTTCATCATGATGGACCAGATGGGCGAGGTGGAGTACGCGCCGGGAGAGCCCAAGGGCACCCCCTGGCACCCCCACCGCGGCTTCGAGACCGTGACCTATCTGATCGACGGAACCTTCGTCCACCAGGACAGCAACGGCGGCGGCGGAACCATCCAGAACGGTGACACCCAGTGGATGACGGCGGGCTCCGGCCTGCTGCACATCGAGGCCCCGCCGGAGGAGCTGGTGATGTCCGGCGGCCTCTTCCACGGCCTCCAGCTCTGGGTGAACCTCCCCGCGGCCGACAAGATGATGGATCCGCGCTACCAGGACATCCGCGGCGGCCAGGTCCAGCTGCTCACCTCCCCCGACGGCGGCGCGCTGCTCCGCGTCATCGCGGGCGAGCTGGACGGTCACGAGGGTCCGGGCATCACCCACACCCCCATCACGATGATCCACGCCACCCTGCGGCCGGGTGCGCAGATCACCCTCCCCTGGCGGCAGGAGTTCAACGGCCTCGCCTACGTCCTCGCCGGACACGGCACCGTCGGCACCGACCGCCGGCCCGTCCGCAAGGGCCAGACGGCGGTCTTCGGCGACGGCGGCTCGCTGACCGTCCGCGCCGACGAGACGCAGGACTCCAACAGTCCCGACCTGGAGGTCGTCCTCCTCGGCGGGCGTCCCATCCGGGAGCCGATGGCGCACTACGGCCCCTTCGTGATGAACACCCAGGCCGAGCTGAAGGCCGCGTTCGACGACTTCCAGGCCGGCCGGCTCGGCACGGTCCCGGCGGTCCACGGCATGTGACGGTACGGCCGAGAGGGCCCGGCGGCGCACTTCTGCCGCCGGGCCCTCTCTCACCCGGCCGGGCGCGCGTGACGGGTCGCCCGGCCGGGACCGTGGTCGGCTGGGGGAGTGCTGACCCTTCTCCCGGATCCCGTACGGCGTCTCGCGGCCTGGTGCGTCGTCATCCTGCTGGTGGCCGGGGTCGGCGCCGCCGCGATCTGGGTCCTCGGCACCTTCCGGATCGCCGTCACCCCGGTGCTGCTCGCCATCCTCGGCACCGCCCTGCTCGGGCCGCTGTACCGCAGGCTCGTGAAGATGGGCGTACAGCGCTCGCTCGCGGCGGCCCTGACCTGCGTCGCCGTCCTGGTGATCGTCGGCGGGGCGATGTACATCGTCGTCGCCGCCCTCGTCGACAGCGGCGATCAGATCGTCGCCTCGCTGAAGCAGGCAGCCGAGGGGCTCGCCAAGCACCTCGGCGCGTCCGGGACCTCGCTCGGCGATCTCGCGGGCAACGCCAGAAACCTGCTGGAGAGGTTCGGCAGCACCGCCGCGTCCGGGGTGCTCACCGGACTGGGCCTGGTGGGCGAGGCGATCGCCACCGCCGTACTGGCACTCCTGCTGATCTTCTTCTTCCTCCGTGACTCCGAGCGGGCCTCCGACCTGGCCCAGGCCATCGCCCCCGGCCCCGCCGGAGAGGCGGTCGAGGCCATGGGCCGGCGCGCCTTCGAGGCCGTCGAGGGCTTTATGCGCGGCACCACCTTCATCGCGCTCATCGACGCCCTCTGCATCACCGTCGGCCTGCTGATCCTCCGCGTCCCCGGGGCCGTCGGCCTGGGCGCGCTGGTCTTCGTCGGGGCCTACATCCCCTATCTCGGGGCCTTCATCTCCGGCGCGGTGGCGGTACTGGTCGCGCTCGCCGACCGGGGGTGGGTGATCGCGCTGTGGGCGCTGGGGGTGGTGCTGGCGGTGCAGGTGCTGGAGGGGCATGTGCTGCAACCGATGATCCAGAGCCGGACGGTGCAGATGCATCCGGCGGTGGTGATGCTGGCGATCACGGCGGGGGCGGGGGTGGCGGGGATTCTGGGGATGCTGCTGGCGGTGCCGGTGGTGGCGGCGGCGTTCGGGGTGATCGGGGAGTTGAGGGGGAGGTATTCCAGAGGTGCGAGGGGTGCGGGTGGTACTCGGGGTGCGGGTGGTCCGTAGAGCGTCGGGCCCTGCTCGGGGGCTCCGCCCCCGAGCCCCCGCGCCTCAAACGCCGGCGAGGCTCAAATTAGGCACCCGTTCGCTGAATACCCAGGCAGCAGGGCTGAAACTGGGTACCCCAGCGGGTTGATTTGCTCAGCCGTCCGCGTCGGAGTCGGGTTTGTTGGACTCGTGGAGGAGGAACCAGATGGATTTGCCTTCGCCGCGGGGGTCGACGCCCCAGGAGTCGGCGAGCATTTCCATGAGCATGAGGCCGCGGCCGGAGGAGGCCATTTCGCCGGGGCGGCGCTTGTGGGGGAGGTCGTCGCTGGAGTCGGTGACCTCGACGCGGAGGCGGCGGGGGCTGGTGGCGCCCTGGCAGGTGACCTCGGCGGCGAGGAGGGCGTGGCCGTCGGTGTGGACGAGGACGTTGGTGACCATTTCGGAGACCATGAGGACGGCGGAGTCGACCTGCTCGGGGTCGGCCCAGTCGTGCAGCAGCTCCCGGACCTGGTTCCGGGCGGAGGAGATCCGCTCGGGTTCCGCCTGGGCGACGGTGATGGCCGTGCGCCGGGGGGTCTCGCGGGTGGGGGTGTCGTCGCGGCAGAGCAGCAGGAGGGCGACGTCGTCCTCGCGCCGGTCGGCCAGCGGGCCGATGGTGTAGTGGGAGACGGGCCCGTGGACGGCCTGGACGAGGGAGTCGGCCAGCTCTTCGAGGGAGCCCTGCTCGGCGTGGCCCTCCAGGACCTCGCGCAGCCGGGCCCATCCGGTGTCCAGGTCGTGGCCGCCGGTCTCCAGGAGGCCGTCGGTGCAGAGCATCATCGTCTCGCCGGGCTCCAGGGTCAGCCGGGTCGTCGGATAGTCGGAGTCCGGGTCGATGCCGAGCGGCAGCCCGCCCTCGGTGGGGCGCATCAGGACCGTGCCGTCGGCGGTGCGCACGGCGGGCTCGGGGTGGCCGGCGCGGGCGATCTCGACGCCGCCGTTCGCGGGGTCGACCTCCAGATAGAGGCAGGTGGCGAAGCGGGAGCCGGAGCGGTCGGCCTGCTCGTGGGTGTCGGTGATGCCGTGGAGGAAGCGGGAGGCGCGGGAGAGGACCGCGTCGGGGCGGTGGCCCTCGGAGGCGTAGGCGCGCAGGGCGATGCGCAGCTGGCCCATCAGGCCTGCGGCCCGTACGTCATGGCCCTGGACGTCGCCGATGACCAGGGCGATCCGTCCGGAGGGCAGCGGGATCATGTCGTACCAGTCGCCGCCGACCTGGAGTCCGCCGCCGGTCGGCACATAGCGCGCCGCGACCGTCATGCCCGGGATCGCGGGCCCCAGGACCGGCATCATCGACCGCTGGAGCCCCAGGGACAGCTCCCGCTCCGACTCGGCGACCCCGGCCCGGGTGAGGGCCTGGGCCAGCATCCGGGCGACCGTCGTCAGCACCGACCGCTCGTCGGGGGTGAAGGCCACCGGATGCCGGAAAGCCGCCATCCACGCGCCCATGGTGCGCCCGGCGACGATCAGCGGGAGATAGGCCCAGGACTGCCGGCCCAGCCGCTGGGCCAGCGGCCAGCTGGTCGGATAGCGCCGGTTGTACTCCTCGGGGCTCGGCAGATACACGGCCCGCCCGCCGCGCACCACCTCGGCCGCCGGATGGTCGGTGTCCAGGCGCATGTCGCTGAAGGGGTCGTCGCCCGCGCTCTGGTGCCCGTGGTGACCGATGATCGTCAGCCGTTCGCCGGCCGAGCCGAAGACCGCGAGCCCGTCCGGAGAGAAACCGGGCATGGAGAGCGAGGCCGCCACCCGCAGCACCTCGGCGGTGGAGCGGGCCTCGGCCAGCGCCCGCCCCGCGTCCAGCAGGAACGCCTCGCGCGAGCGCCGCCAGTCACCGGTGATCGGGGTGCGCGCCGCCGTCCCCTCGGTGGGCTCGGCGACCTGCTGGAGCATCCCGTCCAGCAGATAGGCCCCGTTGAAGAGGACCGGCTTGGAGCGGCTCCGTACGGTACGGAGCACCCGGCCCTCGTCGTCGACGACCCGCAGCCGGCCCTCCGCGAGGGTCCCCTCGGCGATCGCCAGCGAGACGACCCCGTTGATCTCGTTCCAGTCGACGGGGTGGAAGCGCGCGCGGACGACGGACTCGGGGAAGGTGCGGCCCTCGGGCGGCAGTTCGAGCAGTCGGGCGGCCTCGGAGTCGAGGGTGACGATCCCCGCCGCGTTGTCCCATCTCCACAGGCCGGTCGCGATGGCGGACAGGACTTCCTCGGTGCGCATTGCCTCACTTTATTCCGATCCGTGTCCCCCGGACGCCCAGGGACCACTACCGGGGGACAAACAGTGGCGTGTCTATGCCAATGAGGTTTAGGAGGTCCGGGCGGTAACCTTGATGGGCCCGCCCCATCCCAAAATCACCAAGACTGGATGAACGACGATGCATCGGTACAGGTCACACACGTGCGGCGAGCTCCGCGCCTCTGACGTCTCCACCGACGTCCGGCTGAGCGGCTGGCTGCACAATCGCCGAGACCTGGGCGGCATCCTCTTCATCGATCTGCGCGACCACTACGGCATCACCCAGCTGGTGGCCCGCCCGGGCACCGCCGCCAACGAGGCGCTGAGCCACCTCACCAAGGAGACCGTCGTCCGTATCGACGGCACGGTCGTCAGCCGGGGCGCGGACAACGTCAACCCCGAGCTGCCCACCGGCGAGATCGAGATCGAGGTCTCCGCCGTCGAGGTGCTGGGCGCGGCCGCCCAGATCCCGTTCACCATCAACGCCGACGACGGCGTCAACGAGGAGCGGCGCCTGGAGTACCGCTTCCTCGACCTGCGCCGTGAGCGCATGCACCGCAACATCATGCTGCGCAGCGCCGTCATCTCCGCCATCCGGCACAAGATGACCACCCTCGGCTTCAACGAGATGGCGACCCCGATCCTGGCCGCGACCTCCCCCGAGGGCGCGCGCGACTTCGTGGTCCCCTCGCGGCTCAACCCGGGCAAGTTCTACGCGCTGCCGCAGGCCCCGCAGCAGTTCAAGCAGCTGCTGATGATCTCCGGCTTCGACCGCTACTTCCAGATCGCGCCCTGCTTCCGCGACGAGGACGCCCGCGCCGACCGCTCCCCCGGCGAGTTCTACCAGCTCGACGTCGAGATGAGCTTCGTCGAGCAGGAGGACGTCTTCCAGCCGATCGAGAAGCTCATGACCGAGCTGTTCGAGGAGTTCGGCGGCGGCCGGCCGGTCACCTCGCCCTTCCCGCGCATCCCGTTCCGCGAGTCGATGCTGAAGTACGGCAGCGACAAGCCGGACCTCCGCGCCGAGCTGGAGCTGGTCGACATCACCGATGTCTTCGAGGGCTCCGAGTTCAAGGCCTTCGCCGGGAAGCACGTCCGCGCCCTGCCGGTGCCGGACGTCGCCGCCCAGCCCCGCAAGTTCTTCGACGGTCTCGGCGACTTCGCCGTCTCGCTCGGCGCGAAGGGCCTGGCCTGGGTGCGCGTCGCCGAGGACGGCTCGCTCTCCGGCCCGATCGCCAAGTTCCTCACCGCCGAGAACGTCGCCGTCCTCACCGAGCGGCTGGGCCTCGCCGCCGGTCACGCCGTCTTCTTCGGCGCGGGCGACTACGAAGAGGTCTCCAAGATCATGGGCGGCGTCCGGGTCGAGGCCGCCAAGCGCGCCGGGCACTTCGTCGAGAACGAGTTCCGCTTCTGCTGGATCGTCGACTTCCCGATGTACGAGCGCGACGAGGAGACCGGGAAGATCGACTTCTCCCACAACCCGTTCTCCATGCCGCAGGGCGGCATGAAGGACCTGGAGGAGAAGGACCCGCTCTCCATCCTGGCCTGGCAGTACGACATCGTCTGCAACGGCTTCGAGCTGTCCTCCGGCGCGATCCGGAACCACGAGCCCGAGATCATGCTCCGCGCCTTCGAGATCGCCGGCTACACCCGCGAGACCGTCGAGCAGGAGTTCGCGGGCATGCTCCGCGCCTTCCGCCTCGGCGCTCCCCCGCACGGCGGCATCGCCCCGGGCGTCGACCGCATCGTGATGCTCCTCGCCGGTGAGCCCAACATCCGCGAGACCATCGCCTTCCCGCTCAACGGCAACGCGCAGGACCTGATGATGGGCGCGCCGTCCGAGCTGGACGAGTCGCGGCTGCGCGAGCTGAACATCCAGCTCCGCAAGCCGGTCGCCAAGCCGGCCGCCGCCGCCGAGTAGCACCCCGGCTCCCGCACCGACCAGGGCCCGGTACGCCTCGCGTACCGGGCCCTGTCCCGTACCCGGGGCAACCGGAACCGGCCCCTGGGGCGTTCCACAGACGTGGACGACGGAAATCGAGGACGGGATCGGCGTGATGGGCTCCGGGGGAGACGCGAGCGATTTTGAAGCGTTTGTGGGGGCACGGGGGCCACGGCTGCTGAGAGTGGCCTGGCTGCTCACCGGCGACGCCCACCTCGCGGAGGATCTGCTCCAGACCGTACTGGCGAAGGTCTGGCCCAAGTGGCGCAAGATCTCCGGCGACCATCCGGAGGCGTACATCCGCAAGGCTCTGGTGCACACCCATGCCTCCTGGTGGCGCAGGCGCTGGCGGGGCGAGCTGCCGCACGGCGAGCTTCCCGACACGGTCGTCTCCTGGGACGCGTACGCCTGTGTCGACCTGGAGCAGTCGCTCGCCGCCGCCGTCCGGGCCCTTCCGGTCCGGCAGCGCGCGGTGGTGGTGCTCCGCTTCTTCGAGGATCTGAGCGTCGAGGAGACCGCGGCCACCCTCGGCTGTGCGCCCGGCACCGTCAAGAGCCAGTCGTCCAAGGCCCTGCGGACCCTGCGGGAGCTGCTTCCGGAACACGCCGGACACGGGGGTGATCTCCATGCGAAGGCCTGCTGAGCACAGGGAACACGGCGAGGACGAGCTGCGCGTCCTGCTGGAACGGGCCACGCCCGAACTCGCGGCGCCGGAGGGACGGCTGCGCCAGGTGCGGGAGCGGGTGGCCCGCCGCAGACGCCGCAGGGCGGGGGCCGCGGTGCTCGTCGCGTCCGCGCTGGCGGTCGCCGGGACGGTGCTGCCGACCGCGCTGCGCGACGCCGGTGTCCGGCCGGTGCGGCCCGCCGCCTCGGAACCCGCCCCCGGGCCCTCGTACAGACAGGCGGAGCCGCCCGTCCAGTGGGGCGAGGAGAAGGTGCGCTCCGTGCGCTTCCCGCTGCTGGCGGGCGCGACGATCGATCTTCCCGAGTCCTGGCGGGCGCTGACCGTGCCCGCCGCCGGTGGGCCCGCGGCGGCGGTCGGGTACGCGGGGACGGTGCCCCTGACCGGGCTGGCGGACTCCTGCGAGCCGGAGACCGACACCGACTGCGCGTCCTTGAGGAAGCTGGGACGCGAGGACGTGCTGATCCGGCTGACCGACGGCACGAGCGGGGGCCCGGACCGGGCGAAGAGCGGGAACGGCCCGGAGCCGCCCCGGCGGACGGACAGCTTCTGCCGGCGGGTCGGCGGCGATCTCTCGTACACGACCGAGGCGCTGGACGAGGGGACGAACTACGACCTGAGGACCGACTTCGACATCTGTGTCCATGTGAACGCCTCCGAGGAGACGAGGGCGACGGTCCAGCGGATCGTCAACAGCACCCGGTTCCGGGAGATGACCGCACCCACCGCGCCCCTGTACGAGGCCGTGGACAAGTCGCGGGCCTCCAGCGCCCCGCAGTGAAGGACACCCCGATGACCTCCCGTATCCGCAGGTCCGCCGCGCTCCCGGCCGCCGGGCTCGCCCTCGCGGCGCTGCTCACCGGCTGCGGCGCACCCGCCGCCACCGCCCCGCCCGACGACGCGAAGCGCCCGGCGGAACCCGTCTCCTCCTCCCCTTCCCTCTCGGCCTCGGTGCGGACGCAGGAGGCGCGGCGCGAGGCGCGCCGGGAGCTGCCCGGGATCGGGCCCCGGACCCTGGCCGGGATCGACGGCCGGACCCGGCAGGTCCTCGTGGTGAGCGGCGGGGGAGCCGACGCCAACCGCGCCACGGCCGCCCTCTACGAGCGCGGACCGGAGCGCGGACCGGAGAGCGGGCAGGAGAGCGGTCCGGAGAGCGGCTGGCGGCGGGCCGCCGGGCCCTGGCCCGCCCGCAACGGGCTGAAGGGCTGGACCGAGGACCATCGCCTGGGCGATCTGCGCACACCGATCGGGGTGTACGGGCTCACCGACGCGGGCGGGCTGCTGCCCGACCCGGGCACCGAGCTGCCGTACGACCGGCGGCCGGAGTTCACCGCCCGGGGGACCAACTTCGACGGGAAGCCCCTGGACGGCGCGTTCGACCATGTGGTGGCGGTCAACTACAACCGGAAGCCCGGCCTCACCCCGCTGGACTGGACGCGCCCGCTCGGCGAGGCGAAGGGCGGCGGCATCTGGATCCATGTCGACCACGGCGGTGCGACACAGGGCTGTGTCGGCCTCGCCAGACCCCGGGTCGCGGAGCTGCTGAAGCTGCTGGATCCGAAGGCGCGGCCGGTGGTGGTGATGGGGCCGGAGAAGTCGCTGGCCCGCTGAGAGCGCCTTCGCCGGCGGCGTACGAACGAGACAGGAGGACCGCCGCCCCTTCCCTCGGGGCGGCGGTCCTCCTCGTGCGGTGAACCGCGTACGGCTACTGGTCCTTCTTCGGGTCCTCCAGACGCGGGAAGAGCACCGCGCCCTTGGTGACCGTCGAGCCCGCGGGCAGCAGACCCCAGGCGCCGGCGTCCTGGACGCGCTGCTCACCGAGCGCGCCGAGAGCGGCCTCCGCGCCCAGCGAGTCCCACAGCGCCTGCGAGGTCTCGGGCATCACGGAGTTCAGCAGCACCGCGACGCCCCGCAGGGACTCGGCGGCCGTGTAGAGGATCGTCGCCAGCCGGGCCCGACCCTCGGGAGAGTCGTCCTTGGCGACCTTCCACGGCTCCTGCTCGGTCAGATAGCCGTTGACCTGCTTCACGAAGTCGAAGATCGCCAGGATGCCGCCCTGGAAGTCCAGCTCGTCGCCGATCTTCGCGTCCGCCGTGGCCGCGGCCCGCGCCAGCCCCTCCTGGACCGCCGTCTCGGCGTCACCGGCGGCGGTCGCGGCCGGCAGCGCGCCGCCGAAGTACTTGCCGACCATCGCGGCGACCCGGGACGCCAGGTTGCCGTAGTCGTTCGCCAGCTCGCTCGTGTAGCGGGCGGTGAAGTCCTCCCACGAGAAGGAGCCGTCCTGGCCGAAGGCGATGGCGCGCAGGAAGTACCAGCGGTAGGCGTCGACGCCGAAGTGCGAGGTCAGATCCTGCGGCTTGATGCCGGTCAGATTCGACTTCGACATCTTCTCGCCGCCGACCATCAGCCAGCCGTTGGCCGCCACGCGCCCCGGCACCGGCAGCCCGTTCGCCATCAGCATCGCCGGCCAGATGATCGCGTGGAAACGGAGAATGTCCTTGCCGACCAGATGCACATTGGCGGGGAAGGTCTCGGCGAACTTCGCCGGGTTCTCGTTGTAGCCGACCGCGGTGGCGTAATTGAGCAGCGCGTCGATCCACACGTAGATCACGTGCTTCTCGTCCCACGGGACCTTCACACCCCAGTCGAAGGTGGACCGGGAGATCGACAGGTCCTGAAGGCCCTGCTTGACGAAGTTCACGACCTCGTTGCGGGCGGACTCGGGCTGGATGAAGCCGGGGTCGGCCTCGTACAGCTCCAGCAGCTTCGGTCCGTACTCGCTCAGCTTGAAGAAGTAGTTCTCCTCCTTGAGGAGTTCCACCGGCTTCTTGTGAATGGGGCAGAGCTTCTCGCCCGCGTACTCGCCCTCGCCGTCGACCAGATCGCCGGGGAGCTTGTACTCCTCACAGCCCACGCAGTACGGGCCCTCGTATCCGCCCTTGTAGATCTCGCCCTTGTCGTAGAGATCCTGGACGAATTCCTTCACCCGGTCCGTGTGCCGCTTCTCGGTGGTGCGGATGAAATCGTCGTTCGCGATGTTGAGATGCTCCCAGAGGGGCTTCCACGCCTCTTCCACGAGCTTGTCGCACCACTCCTGAGGAGTGACCCCATTCGCCTCGGCAGTGCGCATGATCTTCTGACCGTGCTCGTCCGTGCCGGTGAGGTACCACACCTTCTCGCCGCGCTGACGGTGCCAGCGGGTGAGCACGTCGCCTGCGACGGTCGTGTAGGCGTGGCCCAGGTGAGGAGCGTCGTTGACGTAGTAAATGGGGGTCGAGACGTAGTACGCCGCCGCCCCCTGCTTCTCGGATCCAGTGGCCGCCATGTCGAAATCCTACTGGCCCGGCGATGCCCTTCTCACCGCGATAATCCCGCGCGGGCACCGGGGGGCGGAGACATCGGCGAAACACCCCGTGGCGTATCTCTTGCGGGTGGATCGGGCACGAGGAGAGAACGACATGCGGGTACTGGTCGCCGAGGATGAACAGGTTCTGGCCGAGCTGGTCGCCACCGGGCTGCGGCGGGCGGGATTCGCCGTGGACACGGTCTACAGCGGGGACGAGGCACTCGCCCGTCTGGGGCTGTACGACTACGACGTGGTCGTCCTCGACCGCGATCTGCCCCGGCTCCACGGCGACGAGGTGGCCCGCGCGCTGGTCGCCGCCGCCGCCCGCACCAGGATTCTGATGCTGACCGCCTCCGCCGCCCCGGAGGACCGGGTCGAGGGGCTCGACCTGGGGGCCGACGACTATCTGGGCAAGCCCTTCGACTTCCCCGAGCTGGTCTCCCGGGTCCGGGCGCTGCGGCGGCGCAGCGCCCGCCCGGTGCCGCCGCTGCTGGAGCGGCACGGGGTCCGGCTCGACAGTGTGCGCAGACGCGCCGAGCGGGACGGGCGGGAGCTCGATCTGTCGCCCAAGGAGTTCTCCGTACTCCAGATCCTGCTGGAGTCCGACGGTGCGACCGTCTCCGCCGAGGAGCTGCTGGAGCGGGCCTGGGACGCGCACACCGACCCCTTCACCGGCGCGGTACGCGTCTGCATGAGCAAGCTGCGCGGAAAACTCGGGGAACCCGGGCTGATCCGTACCGTCCAGGGCGTGGGGTACGCGCTGTGAGCGCCGCGCCCGCCCCCGCGACACGGGTGGCGCACAGGGGGCCCGGCCGGCTGGGGCCCGGTTCCACGATCCGGACCAGGATCGCCCTGGTGTTCGGGGCGGTCTTCCTGGTGCTGGGCGCGGTGCTGCTCGCCGTGGTCTATCTGCTCTCCACCGAGGGCACGCGGTCGGAGGCGGAGGCGATCGCCCGGCGGGCGCTCCCGGCGGGCGGGGAGGGAGCGTCCCTGGAGCAGATCAGCGCGTTCCAGCTCACCGGGACCGTCAGCGAGGCCGCCGCCGCGCAGCTGCTCTTCTGGTCCTTCACCGCGCTGCTGATCACGGCGCTCTGCGCGGTGGTGGTGGGCTGGTGGACGGCCGGCCGGCTGCTGCGGCCCGTGCACGCCATGACGGCGAAGGCCCGGAAGCTCTCCGAGCGGACGCTGCACGAGCGGATCGGGGCGAGCGGCCCCGACGACGAGCTGAAAGAGCTGGGGGACACCCTGGACGCGCTGCTCGCGCGGCTGGAGACGGCCTTCGACAGCCAGCGGCGGTTCATCGCCAATGCCTCGCACGAGCTGCGCACCCCGCTGGCCACCCAGCGCACCGCGATCCAGGTGGGGCTGGCCTCGGGCAACCCCGAGGAGACCGCCGCCACCAGGGAGATCCTGCTGGAGAGCAACCGCCGCAGCGAGCGGCTGATCGACGGCCTGCTGCTGCTGGCGCACGGGGAGCGCGGGCTGTCCGAGCGGGACGACGTCGACCTCGGGGAGGCCGCGGTCGAGGAGTCCCGCAGACAGGGGGTGACGGCCGAGGCGGCCGGACCGGCCGTTGTGCGCGGGAACCGGACGCTGCTGGACCGGATGGTCGGCAATCTGGTCGCCAACGCGGTGGCGTACAACGTGCCCGGCGGGACGGTGTCGGTACGGGTCGAGGGCGGGACGCTGACGGTGGAGAACAGCGGGCCGGTGATCCCCGCGGAGGAGATCCCGGCGCTCTTCGAGCCCTTCCGGCGGGGTGAGGGGCGGGACCGGATGGGGCCCGGGGCGGGCCTCGGGCTGTCGATCGTCCGCTCGATCGCCCGTGCCCACGACGGCGAGGTGACGGCCGGGCCCGGCCCCGAGGGGGGCCTGACCGTCACCGTGTCGCTGCCCGTCGTTCCCGCGCTCTAGGACACCGCGGGTCAGGGACGCCAGGCCTGGAGGATCCCGTCGTACAGCGCCTCGTCGGCGAGCGCGCCGGGGGTGGGGCCCGCGTGGAAGAAGGCCGCGTTCTCGGCGGTGAGCCTGCGCAGGTAGTCGAACCCCTTCGCGTCCTCCTCGCCGAACGCGACGAACTGCCAGAACACCTTCGGGGCGGTCGTGGCCGCCGCCGCCAGCGCGGCGGTCGCGGCGGTCTTCGACTCGGGCGCGCCGTCGGTCTGGAAGACGACCAGCGCGGGCGCGCGGGGAGCGGCCTTGACGTGGAGGGCGAGGACCGCGTCGACGGCGAGATGGTAGTTGGTGCGCCCCATCCGCCCGAGCGAGCCGTGCAGTTCGTCGATCCTGCCCTCGTACGCCTCGGCGGTCAGCTCGCCGGTCCCGTCGACCTCGGTCGAGAAGAACACCACCTTGACCGAGGGATCGTCCTGGAACTGCGCGGCGAGCGCGAGCGTCTGCTCGCCGAGGCGCTGGGCGCTGCCGTCCTTGTAGTACGGGCGCATCGAGCCGGACCGGTCCAGCACCAGATACACCCGCGTCCGCGACCGGCCGCTCTTGACCTTGATCCCGGCCCGCCGCACCGCGTCCCGCGCGGCCGCGTGATGCGGGAGGGCGCTCTCGGGCTCGGCCTCGGGCTCCGGCTCCGGCTCGGGCTCCGGCTCGGCCGGTACGGGGGTCTCCTCGGCGGTCGCCACCACCGGGTCCTCAAGGGCCGCGGGGGCCTCGGCGGCCTTGGCGGGCTCGTCGACGACCACCTCGGGTGCCGGTGCGGGCTCCGGCTCGGCCGGTGCGGGGGTCTCCTCGACCGGCTCGGGGGCCTTCTCCGCCGTCACGATCGGTGCGGGCTCCGGCTCCGGCTCCGGCTCCGGGTCCGGCTCGGGCTTCAGCTCCGGTTCCGCCTTCGGTTCCGGTTCCGGTTCCGGCTCTGTGCGGGACTGCGGCGGCACCGCGGCCGTCTGCGGGCGGGCCTGCGGATTGTCGAACGCCGCCGACACCAGGTCCGTCGCCGTCGTCGGCACGGTCGCCGTCGTCGTCGTGGAAGGCGCGGGCGCGGGCTCGGCGGGAGTCTCGGCGGGAGTCTCGGCCGGAGGCGGGACGGTGGCAGCAGCGATGGCGGTGGCGGTGGCCGGTTCCGTGTGTTCGGACTGGGGCGGTACGGAGGATGCGGCCGCCGACTCGCTGGGCTCCGAACGATCGCGGCCGAACATCTTGCGCAGCAGGCTCCGAATGCCCATGTGCGAGGCCTTTCGCATGAGTTGGGTGGAGTATTCTCCGCTTTTGGGCCAGGTTGTCCGTGATATGTCCTGGCCAGGGCGGACACGTAAGGTTAGCCGCCACCCGTCGGCGACCCCTGCGGGGGCGGGCCCCGCGCCCGACGGCCCCAGAACCTCAATCCCCACCGCACTCGCCGGGTTCACCCACCGTTCACTCCGAGTCCCCCGCCGCGCACGGCTCGCCGCCTAACGTCTGGCCCGGAGAGATTCCGACAGACTGTCGGCGCGGTGTGCGCCGGAGGAGGAAAAGTGCGCAGACTGCTGCCGCTCTTGAGCACCAAGCCGCACGCGGGCGGACGTTCGGCGCTGACCTGCCGCTACCGCTGCGGTGACGCCTGCTTCCAGGAGGTCCCGAACACCAGCGGCAATGAGTACGCGGGCGACATCATCGCCGGAGCCCTCTCCCGCCGCTCGATGGTGCGCGCCGCCGCCGTGGTGACCGTCGCGACGGCCGCCGGGACCGCCGCGCTCGCCGGGCCGGACGGCGGCTCCCGGGCACACGCCGCACCGGCCGCCGCCGCGCCCGCCACAGCCGCCACCGCCAGGGGCAAGGGCCGCGCCGACGGAGCGAGGGGCCTGCGGTTCACCCCCGTACCCCCCAATGTGAACGACAGGGTCACCGTCCCCGCCGGGTACGGCCAGAATGTGGTGATCCGCTGGGGCGACCCCATCCTGCGCGGCGCGCCCGCCTTCAACGCGGAGAAGCAGACCGCGAAGGCCCAGGCGGGGCAGTTCGGCTACAACAACGACTTCCTCTCGCTGCTCCCCCTCCCGGGTGAGCGCCGTCGCCAAGTGCTCGTCGCCAACCACGAGTACACCGACGAGATGCTGATGTTCCGGAAGTACGACCCGGAGAATCCGACCCGCGAACAGGTCGAGATCGCCTGGGCCGCCCACGGTCTCTCGGTCGTCGTGGTCCAGGAGGAACGGCCGACGGGCAGGCTCACCCCGGTCAACCGTCACCACCTCAACCGCAGGCTCACCGCGACCAGCCTCTTCGAGGTCACCGGCCCGGCGGCGGGCAGTCCGCTGCTGAGGACCTCCGCCGACAGGACCGGCGTACGGGTGCGCGGGACGCTCAACAACTGCGCGGGCGGCACCACCCCCTGGGGCACCACGCTCCACGGCGAGGAGAACTTCAACCAGTACTTCGCCAATGGCGCGAGCGAGACCGACCGCCGTTACGGCATCGCCGCCGGTCCCTCCGAGCGCAAGTGGGAGCGGTTCGACCGGCGCTTCGACGCGACGCTGGAGCCCCATGAGTCCCACCGTCACGGCTGGGTGGTCGAGCTGGACCCGTACGACCCCGACTTCACGCCCCGCAAGCGCACCGCGCTCGGCCGCTTCAAGCACGAGGCCGCGCAGCCCCGGCTGACCGACGACGGCCGTCCCGTGGTCTACATGGGGGACGACGAACGGTTCGACTACTTCTACAAGTTCGTCTCGTCGAAGCGTATGAAGAAGGGCACGTCACGGGCGGCGCGCGAGCACAACCGCACGCTGCTGGACGAGGGCACGCTGTACGTCGCCAAGCTGAGCGGCGACAGCCCGGAGGCCGTCGACGGCTCGGGCAGGCTCCCGGACGACGGGGAGTTCGACGGCTCCGGCGTCTGGATCCCGCTGGCCACCGGCGATGTCTCGCACGTGCCGGGGATGACGGCGGACGAGGTGTACGTCTTCACCCGGATCGCGGGCGACAAGGTGGGCGCGACCAAGATGGACCGCCCCGAGGACGTCGAGCCCTCGCCGCGCACCGGCCGGGTCTATGTCGCGCTGACCAACAACACCGACCGGGGCAAGCCCGGCAGGCCCGGCGCGGACGAGGCCAATCCGCGCAACCTCAACAAGCACGGCCAGATCCTGGAGCTGGCGGAGAACTGGGACGACCCGGCGGGCGACGGCTTCGCCTGGCGGCTCTTCCTGGTCGCGGGCGATCCGAAGGATCCGTCCACCTACTTCGCGGGCTTCCCCAAGGAGAAGGTCAGCCCCATCTCCTGCCCGGACAATGTGGCGTTCGACCCTTACGGGAATCTGTGGATCTCCACCGACGGCAACAAGCTGGGCTCGCACGACGGGCTCTTCGGAGTGGCCGTCCACGGCGAGCGGCGCGGTGAGCTGAAGCAGTTCCTGACCGTGCCGACGGGGGCCGAGACCTGCGGCCCGGTCATCCAGGAGCGGCGGGTGCTGGTCGCCGTCCAGCACCCCGGCGAGGTGGACGGGGCCTCGGTCGAGAAGCCCGCGAGCAGCTGGCCGGACGGGCCGGGCAGGCTGGTGCGGCCCGCCGTGGTCGCGGTCTGGCGCCGGGACGGCCGGGAGATCGGCGTCTGACCTGGTCGGCTCCGCCCCGCCGGTGCCGGTGCCGGCGGGGCGCCCGTGCCGTGCCGGTGCCGTGCCGGTGCCGGAAATGATTCCGGTGCCGGCGGCGGCGGAGCCGTAGAGTCGGACGCATGGATACCGAAGGGGCAGAAGGGTCCGTACGGGTCGACGCCTGGCTGTGGTCGGTGCGGCTGACCAAGACCCGCTCACAGGCCGCGGCGGCGTGCAAGGCGGGCCATGTCCGGGTCAACGACACCCGGATCAAGCCCGCGCACAACCTGCGCGCGGGCGATCAGGTCCGGCTCTTCCACGCGGGCCGGGAGCGGGTGGTGGTCGTCGTCAAGATCGTCCGCAAGCGGGTGGGCGCGCCGGTGGCCGTCCAGTGCTACATCGACAACAGCCCGCCGCCCCCGCCGAAGGAGTTCGTCGCCCCGGCGGCGGTGCGCGACCGGGGCGCGGGCCGTCCGACGAAGCGCGACCGCCGGGAGCTGGAGCGGCTCCAGCAGCGTACGAACCCGTAGGGCCGTGCGGCTCACTCCCGGCTCGGCGACGAGGAGCCGGGGGTGGCCGGGGCGGTCGGCAGATGCGTGCCGTTCGCCCCGATGCGCAGCTCGTACCCCTTGGGGATCTCCTGCTCCGGATCGCCCTTGACCGCGACCGCTGTCGCCTGTGCGGAGAAGTCCGGCCGGGACACGGGAAGCATCGAGGTGTACTGGGTCTTGCCCCAGTCCACTTCCGCCGCCTGCCGCTGGGCCGGCGAGGTGCTGATCGTGACGGTGTCGCCCGGCTGTGCCCCGGTCAGCTTGGCCCACACGGTCTCGCACCCCGCGTTGTAGCGGATCTCCAGCCGCATCAGGCCGATCCACGCGTCCCGCAGGGTGACGGTCCCCCGGGTGCAGCCGGCCTTCTCCGGATCGAGCCCGCCGCAGCTCTCGCCGTGGCAGTCGGCGACGATGGCGACCGAGGCCGACGGCGAGTCCGCCGGTTTGCCGCTGTCCGGCGGGCCGGGGCTCTCCTTCGCGAGCAGCGCGGAGAGAATCACCGGTACCAGGGCCGCGACGACCGCCACGATCAGCGCCCCGACCAGCGACTCCGGGCCATGCCGCCGAATCCACGACCGTGCGGCCGGGACTCGGCCACTCCGGCCCGCCGCACTGCCGGCCCCTTCAGGGTCCTCTCCGCCATCGCCACTGCCGCTGTTGCTGTCTCGCACGGTGGGGCACCCCCGCTACTCCACGCCCTTACGGAATGTGTCCACGTTATACCTGAGCGTAAGATTCGTGTACGGGGCTTCTCGCCGCCCCGACCGTCGCCTTGACGCGCGCGGGCCGCCGGGGTAAATGCCAACTCATCCCTGGGCGGTGTTCGTTGGGACGGTCCACGGTGCTCCGGCCGTGCTGCGGCGGGTCGCGGAGCGGGCGGCTCCGGTGAAGGCCGCGACGGTCGCGGAGTGTTGGCGTGCTCATGAGACCGGACAGCCGAACCGGTGAAAACGTACCGGCATCCGGCGGAGCGACTCCCCTCGCGGCCCACCCCGGACGGTAGTTGTTGCGCCGTGGGTGACAGGCGTGACCCCGATGGCCGTCTGCGCCACGTGATGGTTGAGGATTGATATGAACGTACGTCCCAACAACGGCCGGGGGCTCGGCGCCCGTGCGCTGGCCGCGCTGCTGGCGCTGCTGGCCGTCCTCGCGACCTGGTCGACGCTGCCCGCCGGCAGTGCCACGGCTCAGGAGGGCCGGCTCAAGGGCTGGGGATCCAATGACAATTACCAGCTCGGCGGCACCCTCGTCACCGCCAAGTACAAGCCGGTGACCATCCCCGGCGCGACGGGCAGCGATATCGACAGCCTGGCCGCCGGGTACTACCACAGCCTCTCACTGCTCTCCAACGGGACGGTGGAGAGCTGGGGCCGCAATGCCGAGGGCCAGCTCGGCATCGGCAGCACGGCCGCCCAGGAGCAGGCTTCCACCGTCACCGGTCTGCGGGGCGTGGTCGCCGTCGCCGCCGGGAACTACCACAGCCTGGCGCTGCTCGCCGACGGCACGGTACGGGCCTGGGGGCGCAACTCCGAGGGCCAGCTCGGGGACAACTCCGCGACTCAGCGGAACACTCCGGTCGCGGTCGCCGGGCTCACCAATGTCGAGGCCATCGCCGCCGGGGCCCTCCACAGCATCGCGGTGCTCGCCGACGGCACGGTCAAGTCCTGGGGCTACAACGCCAACGGCCAGCTCGGCGACGGCTCGGTCGCCAACCGGACCACGCCGGTCACGGTGAGCGGGCTCGCCAATGTGCGCAGTGTGGCGGGCGGCAGCGCGCACAGCCTCGCGCGGCTCGCCGACGGCACGGTCTGGGCCTGGGGCCGTGGTTCCGAGGGCCAGCTCGGGGACAACACCAGCACCCAGCGCCTCACTCCGGTGAAGACGGACGGCATCACCACCGCCCGTGAGATCAGCGCCGGAGTCTATCACAGCGTCGCCCGGCTCGCCGACGGCACCGTGAAGACCTGGGGCTACAACGCCCAGGGGCAGCAGGGCGACGGCACCACCACCAACCGCCCCGCGCCGATCACCCTCGACGGCGCGGCCAACATCCGTGCCGTCTCGGCCGGCGGGTACCACACCCTCGTACTCGACCGGGACGGCAAGGTCAGCGCCGTCGGCTACAACAACAACGGCCAGATCGGCGACGGTACCGCCACCAACCGCACCGCGCTCTTCACTCCGGTGAACAGCCTCAGCAGCGTCTCGGTCATTGCGGCGGGCGGCGAGTTCAGCCTCGCCGGATAGCTCTGCGGCGAGAACCCCCGGCCCGGTCCGCGTGCCGCCGCGCGGGCCGGGCCTATCGGGTCCGGGGCGCGGGGGAGGCGATGGCCCTGGCCGCCGTCACCTCGTGGCGGAGCGGGGCGAGTACGCCGTCCTCGTCGCCCTCCAGGGCCGTACGCACCTCCACCAGGACCTCGCTGGCGCGCAGATTCCCCGCCAGCTCGCGCAGCTCCCGCTCCACCCCGGCCACCTCGCCGGGCGAGGGCGGGCTCGCGCCGTGGGTGACCCTGACCCGGGCAGCCGTGGTCGCGTCCACGATCCGCTCGACCGCGACGACCAGCGGCCACCAGGCCGCCGCCCGCGCTCCCGTCGGCGGCGGCTCGGTCAGCGCGCGCTGGAACTCGGACCGCACCGAGGAGAGTTCGCGGTAGATCCGGCGGCGTCCGCGCACCTGGTCACCCCGGTCCGCCGCCGGGTCGAAGGCGCATCCCACATACCCGGCGATCTCCTCCACCGCCGTGGCCAGCCGGTCGCCGATCCGGGTGTGCCAGCTCTCCGGCCAGAGCAGATATCCCGCGATCAGCGCGATGGCGCAGCCCAGCAGACTGTCCAGCAGCCGGGGCAGCACCAGATCGAAGCCCTCCCGGTTGAGGGTGTCGGAGAGCAGCAGGATCACCGGGGTGATGGCCGCCGTCTGGAAGGCGTATCCCTTGGCGGAGAACCAGGGGATCAGCGCGGCGAGCAGCGCCATCACCGGAATGTCCCACCAGCCGCGCGGCACCGCCGCGAGCACGGGAGCGGCGACCAGCAGCCCGGCCGCCGTGCCCAGGGCGCGCAGGACCGCGCGGGAGAAGACCGAGCCGAAGTCCGGCTTCATGACAAAGGTGACGGTGAGCGCGACCCAGTACGAGCGGGGCACGTCCACCAGCGAGACCAGCGCCTGCGCGAGGCCGATGCAGAGCGCCAGCCGCGTTCCGTACCGCCAGGAGGCCCCCGAGAGCAGCACGGCACGGGCGGTGGTCCGGAAGCGGACGCTCAGCGCCGCCGGACGCCCGAGGGCGTCGTCCCCCTGGTAGGGATCGAGGTCCGGCCGGTGCACCACGGCCGCCGCGTGCCGCAGCGCCGCGTCCACCGCGCGGTCGGCGGGGCCCTCGGGCTCCGGCAGCCCCGACAGATCGACGGGTCCGCCCCGGCCGGGCGCTGCCACCGAGTCCGCCATGGCCCGGACGGCGGCGGCGACGGGCGGGCGGCGGGACGCCCTGCCGTACAGATGCGCCGCAGCCGCCGCCTCCAGCAGCGGGATGAGCACATTGAGCTGGGCCAGCAGCCGCACCAGCGGGCTGCGCCGCCCGTGGTCGCGGGTGCGCAGGGCGAGGATCAGGTCATAGGCGGTGCTGAGGGAGTCGGTGACGGTCTGGCGTCGCTCCGGGTAGTGCGAAGTGCCCGCCGCCGCCAGCAGATCGGCGACATCGCGGTAGGCGGTGGCGACCGCCGTCCGCTCCGGCATCCGGCCGCGCAGCGGCCACCCCAGCAGGGTGAGGAACAGGACGAGAAGCCCGCCGAGGGAGAGCAGCACCGCCGGCATCCACAGCGGCTGAGGCATCGGGAGGCCCGCGCCCACCACGGCGTTGAGCAGGAGCAGCAGCCCGGAGACGGAGGCGACCGCACCGATCGAGGAGATCATTCCGGAGGCCAGCGCCACCAGGGTCAGCACCAGGACCGCGAGCCGGCCCTCCCCGTACACCAGCGTCCCCAGGGTGACTCCGATCGCTCCGAAGAGCTGCGGGACCGCGATGTTGAAGATCCGCATCCGGTACGCGTCGGCGGTGTCGCCGATCACTCCGTTCAGCGCGCCCATCGACACCAGCGCCCCGTAGTCGGGCCGGTCCACGGCGATGCCCACGGCGAGCGGTGCGGAGAGCGCGATTCCGGCGCGGGCGACGGCCGCCCAGGGGACGGGGGCGGAGCGCGGGCGCAGGGTGTTGAGCAGCCACTCGGGTGGGGACAGTCGTCCCGCTCGGGTCTCCATGGTCCTTACACATGCCTCATGGGGGTGCCCGGGGGCAAGCCGCCCCCGCGCGGGGAGCCCGCCCGGTATCCGGTCGGGTCAGGCCCTGACGGTCAGGGCCGGCCGGTGTCGTGCAGCTCCAGGCCGACCAGCAGGGAGCGGTGATCGGTGTCGCCCAGCTCCAGGAAGCGGGCCTCGCTGACCGCGAACTCACGGCTGATCAGCACATGGTCTATCTGCGCGCCCAGCGGTCCGCCCACCATCGTGGGCCAGGACGGGGTACGGGAGGCTCCGCCGAGGTCGGCGCTGTTGCGCAGGCCGCCCGCGTCCAGCAGACGGCGGAAGGCGGCGTGGTCCGGTGTCGCGTTGAAGTCGCCCGCGACGATCGCCGGGCCGCCGTTCTCCGTCTTCGCGGCGTGGGCGCTCATCCGGCCCAGCTCGCTCCGCCACGCGTCGACCCCGCCGGGTATGGGCGGCAGCGGGTGCGCGAGCTGGAGGCGCACCTCCTGGCCCGCTATGCGCGCGACCGCGCCCGGCATCGCGAGGGTGCTCTCGATCCCGGGGGTGTTCCGCAGCGGGTACTTGCTGAGGATCGCCGAGCCCGAGGCCATGGGGCCCTCGACCACATTGCGGTACGGGTAGTCCGCGAGGGGCACCCGCGCGGCGAGCCCGTCCGAGCAGCGGGCCGCGCACTCCTGCACGAAGACCAGATCCGGTCTCTCCCGCCGGATCGCCGTCAGCAGCCCTTCCGTCGCGTTGCCGAACTCGACATTGGAGGTGAGCACCTCGAACCTGGCCGTCACCGGGCCGGGGGGAGTGCCGGCGAGACCGATGTCGTACGGCCGGACGAACCAGCCGGTGACCGCGAGCACCGCCGCCGCCCACACGACGCCGGACCGCCAGCGGGCGAGGACCGCCGCCGCCAGGGCGGCCCCGGCGGGCAGCAGCAGCCACGGCAGGAAGGCGAGCAGCTGGGGAACGGGGGTGATCGCGTCGGTGTCCGCCGCCCGGCAGACCGTGACCGCGGTGGGCACGAGCAGCAGCAGGACCGCGAGCCGTATGAGCCCCCGGCGGCGGCCCGGGCGGCGCGCGGGGGCGTCCGGGCCGGTGTCCTGCCCTGTGCCGGGCTCGGCGGCCGGCTCGGCGGCCGGGGCCGCGGTCGGGATCGCGCTGTCCAAGACTGCCTCCGGGCATGGGGTGGCTTCCCGCCGGTCGGACCGGGCGGACCGGGGCCGGGTGGATCGGGGGTGACGTCCGGGCCGGGCGTCACACAGGAAGGACGTCCGGCCCCACCGGGATCGTTCCGTCCCCGCCGCCCCTGGCGTCAACTCGCCGCAACCGGAACAGCACCGGCCGTATCTCCCCAGCCGGGCCCCGGCGGATCGCGGCGGATCGCGGCCTCAGGCCCGCTCCGGGGCCGTCCCGGAGTAGTCCCGGTGGAGCCGGCGGCCGGCGGTGGCGGCGAGGACGAGGCCGAGCGCGATGAGCCACCAGGCGCTCCGGCGGAGGGTGCCCGCGAGGGCGTCGAAGGCCGCCCCGGCCGCCCGGTGGTCCACATCGGGCGGCAGATCGCCGAGGGTGGGCGCCCGTCCGAGCAGCACCGCCAGCAGCAGCAGAAGCCCGCCCGCCGCGAGCGCCAGCCCCAGCCCGGCCAGGGCGTGCGCCCCGCGTCCGCGGGGCGCGAGGAGCACGCCGAGGGCGGCGAGCAGCAGTGTCCCCGCGGGCAGCCACACCCCCGCGACCTGGAGGGCGTCGAAGATCTCGCGCACCGCGCCGAGCCGCCCGGACTCCACGATCGTGATCCTCGCGCCCACCACCGGGATCTGATCGGCGAACGGCACCCCGTCCAGGCTCAGCTGCCGCTTCACCTGCTCGCTCACCGGTGCCAGATCAATACTCGCGACATCGCCCTCATCGCTGGTCAGCGCCTGCTCCACGGCCGTGTGAGCGGCTCTGTTCACCGTGTTCCAGGCGGTTTGATACGAATCCGTCCCGGCGAACGACAGCACCGCCTCGCGCACCAGCCCCCGTACCCCCTCCGCGCCGCCCACGCCCCCCGGCCGCACCGCCTCCCCGGCACCGCCGGCCTGCCCCATCACCTCGTCGGTGATGCGGTCCGCGACCGCGCTCCGCACCGCCGGGTCCTTGGCGAGCGGGGCCATGGCGGTGACATAGCCGTCCGTGTCGCCGATCTCCCACTCGGCCCAGACGGCGAGCACGCTCAGCGGCGTCAGCACGGCCACGAGCGCGATCAGCACCGCCGCCACCGCCGCCCTGAGTCTCCGCACCCCTCCAAGGGAACGCGCGCCCCGGCGCGGGCGCGAGCGCTGCGCCGCCGACCGGGTGCGCCGCCGCCGAGTTGCCGGGCGTCCCCCCGGGGTGTGCCCTGGGAGGAAGGACGAGAGAGAAGGAGCCCCGGCCATGGCCGTTCACGCGACGATGCCCGCACGGCACCACGGATCACTCGGCTGGGCGATACCGGTCGCCCTCGGCACACTCTTCGGCTTCTACGCCGGTTTCCTCCGCCGCACCGGCGAGGCCGTCAGCTGGTGGGACGTCCTCTACGGGGTGGTCGCCGGCCTCATCTTCACCGCGCTGGCCTTCGGCCTCGGCCGGATCCAGCACGCGCTGCCCCAGGAGCTGCGCGCCGCCGCGTACGCCGCGCTGTGCGGTGTGGCGATCGGGTTTCTGCACAGTCTGACCGGGACCAGCATCCTGCGCTCGGTGGGGATGGGCCTCTTCTTCGCCGCCGCGATGCTCGTGGTCTCGTTCTACGTCTTCCACACCCGGGAGGAGTGACCGGCGGTCGCCAGATCCCGTCGCGCGGTCGCCAGATCGAATCTGGCGACCGCGCGACGCGGTCTCGCGCCTTTCGAGTGACGGCGGAACGGACTGCCCACGAGGGAGGCGGACACCATGCGGGACCGGGTCGGAGACGGAAGCGGAAGCGGAAGCGGGGGCGGGGGCGGGCTCGGGGGCGGCGCGGCGGACGTTCCGCCGCTGCGTGTCGCGGTGATCATCGGCAGTACGCGGGAGGGCCGGGCGGGCGGCGAGGTCGGCCGCTGGTTCATCGCCGGGGCCAGGGGGCGCACGGATCTCGAGCTGTCCGTCATCGACCTGATCGACTTCGATTTCCCGGCCCGTCTCCCCGCCCGGCCGACCGCCCCGATGGCCGACTTCGCCGCCCGAGTCGATCAAGCGGACGCCTTTGTCGTCGTCACCCCCGAGTACAATCGTTCTTTCCCCGCCTCCCTCAAGCAGGCCATCGACTACGCCTACGACGAGTGGCACTTCAAGCCGGTCGCCTTCGTCAGCTACGGACTCGGCTCCCACGGGCTCAACGCGGTCGAGCAGCTGCGCCCGGTCTTCACCGAACTCCACACCGTGACCGTCCGCAACACCGTCGGCGTCAATCTGCTCGAAGAGGGCTGGGAAGAGCAGGAGCGCTCCTGCCAGCCCATGCTCGACCAGCTCGGCTGGTGGGGGCTCGTGCTGAGGGAGGCTCGCGCCGCGCGGCCCCATGTCTCCTGAGGCCTGTCTCCCGAAGGACCGGTCCTCTCCCGAGACCCGTGCGCACCCGTGCCCGCTCCCGTCCCGCCGACGGCCACGAGTCGCCGTCCCCGGCGCATTGACCGAAGATTTGTTCGAAGGAAAATGAGGCGAATGAGTACAGAAGCAGCCATCGAGACCCGAGGCCTGGTGAAGGTCTTCGGTGAGAACCGCGCCGTCGACGGCGTTGATCTCACCGTGCCCGCCGGCACCGTCTACGGAGTCCTCGGGCCGAACGGCGCGGGCAAGACCACCACCGTGAAGATGCTCGCCACCCTGCTGCGGCCCGACGGCGGCGAGGCGCGCGTCTTCGGCAGGGACGTGGTGAAGGACGCGGCGGCGGTCCGCGCGAGGGTCAGTCTCACCGGTCAGTACGCCTCGGTGGACGAAGACCTCACCGGCCACGAGAACCTCGTCCTGCTGGCGCGGCTGCTGGGTCACTCCCGGCCCGCGTCCGCCGACCGCTCCGAGCGGCTGCTCGACGCCTTCGGGCTGACCGAGGCGGCGGGCCGGCAGGTGAAGAACTACTCGGGCGGCATGCGGCGCCGTATCGACATCGCCGCCTCCATCCTCAACACCCCCGACCTGCTCTTCCTGGACGAGCCCACCACCGGGCTCGACCCGCGCAGCCGGAATCAGGTGTGGGACATCGTGCGCGCGGTGGTCGCCCAGGGCACCACCGTGCTGCTGACCACCCAGTATCTGGACGAGGCCGATCAGCTGGCCGCCCGGATCGCGGTCATCGACCACGGCCGGGTGATCGCCGAGGGCACCAAGGGCGAGCTGAAGGCATCGGTCGGCTCCGGCTCGGTCCATGTGCGGCTGCGGGAGGCCGCACAGCGGCCCGAGGCGGTCCGGGTGCTCACCGAGACCCTGGGCTCCGAGGTGCAGCTCGACTCCGACCCGGTCGCCCTGACCGCCAGGGTCGGCGGCCACGGCACCGAGCGCGGCGCGGCCGAGCAGGCCGCCAGGGCCCTCGCGGAGCTGGCCCGCACAGGAATCACCGTGGACGACTTCGCGCTGGGACAGCCCAGCCTGGACGAGGTCTTCCTCGCCCTGACCGACCGGAAGAAGGCGGCATGACCACCGCGACCACCACAACGTCCGCGCAGGCCGCCGACGACCAGTTCCTCGACGCGCCGAAGGCCGAGGACCTCGCCTCGCTGCTGATCAACAAGGAGAGACCGCCGAAGCCGAGCGCGCTCTCGGCCTCCCTCACCTTCGGCTGGCGGACCGTACTCAAGATCAAGCATGTGCCCGAGCAGCTCTTCGATGTGACGGCCTTCCCGATCATGATGGTGCTGATGTACACGTACCTCTTCGGAGGGGCGCTGGCCGGGTCGACCTCGGAGTACATCCAGTTCCTGCTGCCGGGCATCCTCACCATGAGCGTCGTGATGGTCACGATGTACACGGGCGTCGCGATCAACACCGACATCAGCAAGGGCGTCTTCGACCGCTTCCGGACCCTGCCGATCTGGCGGCCGGCCCCGATGGTCGGCTATCTCCTCGGCGACGTCCTGCGCTATGTCCTCGCCTCCGCGGTGATGCTCACGGTCGGCATGATCATCGGCTACCGGCCGGCCGGCGGCCCGCTGGGCGTGCTGCTCGGGGTGGCACTGCTGGTGATCTTCGCGTTCTCCTTCTCCTGGGTCTGGACGATGTTCGGGCTGATGCTGCGGTCCGAGAAGTCGGTCATGGGCGTCAGCATGATGGTCATCTTCCCGCTGACCTTCCTGAGCAATGTCTTCGTCGACCCGAAGACCATGCCCGGCTGGCTCCAGGCCTTTGTGAACAACAGCCCGGTCACCCATGTCGCCACCGGGGTGCGCGAGCTGATGGCGGGTGAGTGGCCGGCCGCGGACATAGCCTGGTCGCTGGGATGGTCCGCCTTCTTCGTGATCGTCTTCGGCGCCTGGACCATGCGGCTCTACAACCGCAAGTGACACCGCGCACCGGTTCGCGAGCCGCCCGGGACACCCCCGCCGGGGGTGTCCCGGCCGATCGGGGTTGACCTTCTCCCCCGGGGAAGGACCAGCATCGATCGGGCCGGGCCGACCGCCCGGCGCGAGGAGGGGACCCCATGGACCGGCTCACGATCGGGGCGTTCGCCCGGGCGTCCAGACTGTCCGCGAAGGCGCTGCGCCGCTACGACGAGCTGGGGCTGCTGCCCCCGGCGAGCGTCGACCCGTACACCGGATACCGGTACTACGAGCGGTCGCAGCTGGAGCGGGCCCGGCTGGTGGCCTGGCTGCGGCGGATAGGGATGCCGCTGCCGCTCGTCCGTGAGGTCTGCGATCTCCACGGACCGGACCCGGCAGCCGCCGCCCGGGCCGTCCGGGCCCACTGGGCGCGGGTGGAGGCGGAGACCGCCGTCCGCCGGGATCTGGCGCTCTTCCTCGCCGACCAGCTCGACGCGTCACCGGGGAAGGACACCACCGCCATGACAGCTCTGGGAATCCGCTACGCCGCCCGCACCGACCGGGGGGCCGTCCGCACCGCCAACCACGACATCGCCTACGCCGACCACCGACTCCTCGCCGTCGCGGACGGCTTCGGCGACCGGGGCGGGGACGCGGGCACGGCGGCCGTCCAAGCGCTCCGGGAACTGGACCGCCCCGGTGTGCCGCCCCTCGCCGGAGATCTGCTCAACGCCCTGGAGGACGCGGTCGACCGCGCCAACTCCGCCATCGGCGCGCTGGAGGACTCCCAGGGCTCCGGAACGACGCTCACCGCGCTGGTGAGATCCGGCTCCCGGCTGGGTCTGGTCCATATCGGGGACACCCGGGTCCTGCTGCTGCGCGACGGCGCACTCTCCCGGATCACCCATGACCACACCGTGGTCCAGTCGATGATCGACGCGGGTTCGCTGACGGAGGAGGAGGCCGCCTCGCACCCTCAGCGAACCCTGCTGCTGAGGGCCCTCGACGGCGGCACGACCGCCGTCCCCGATCTGCGGCTGCACGAGGCCCTGCCCGGCGATCGGTATCTGCTCTGCTCCGACGGGCTCTTCACCGCCGTGCCGGACGAGCGGATCCAGCACGCGCTGGCCACCGTCGCCGAGCCCGAGGAGACGGTCGACGCGCTGATCGCCCTGGCCCATGGAGCGGGCAGCCCCGACAACATCGCCTGTGTCGTGGCCGATGTGACGCGGGAGCCGCGACCGGAGCCCAGAGCCCTGGGCCCGGGCCGGTCGGCCGACGGCCACTGAGCGGCGCGGCTCACAGCCGCCAGCCGACCGGCCGCGCCGGGCGGTAGGCGCAGTGCGCCCCGGTCGTCACCGACTCCCGCAGATGCGCCGCCAGTCCGGGGTGGACCGCGTCCAGCTTGCGCAGGGTGTCGCGGATTCTCGCGGTGACCGTCTTACGGGCCCGCTCCGCCTCGTCGCCCAGCCGCCGGGTGCGGCCGCCGAGACCGGCGGCCGTGCGCAGCTCGTCGAGGAGGGCCGTGCGTTCCCGGGTGAACTCCCGGGCCCTGCGGGCGTCGCCCAGCCTGTCGGCGCGGTCGATCTCCTGGTCCAGCCGCTCCAGCCGCCGCCGGTAGCTGAGCTTGGCCTCTTCGTCCAGCACCGGGTCGCCGCCGAAGCCGCGGGCGGCGACGGCCGCCTCACCGGCCTCGGGGGCGAGGAGGACCACGGCGGAGAGGTCCTCGCCCGGGTGGGAGAGCAGGGTGTGCAGATCCCGCAGCCCCTTGGCGTCCGGCATGTGCGCCTCCCGCCCGCCGAAGGAGAGCGCCCACACCGAGCCCTCCCGCCGGAACAGCCGCTCGGGACCGGCGGCCTCGGCGGCCTCGGCGGGCTCGGCGGCCGGGGGTGCCGGGGCCGCGCGCCCGGGGGCGGCGGACACCGGCCCGACGGCCTTCGCCGGGGGGAGCGCCATCCCCAGCTCGCGCGCGTCCCGCCGCACCCCGGCCGCCAGCTCCTCCAGATCGAAGCCGAAGCTCCGGCCCGCGCCCGCGCCCGCACCCGCATCCGCGTCGGCGCTCAGCACGCCCAGCAGTGTGGCCCTCGCCCGAACCGACCAGGGCCGGGCCCGCATGCGGTCCGCCGACTCGTACGCGGCGGTCAGAGCGGCCACCGCCGCCGCACGGTCGCCGGCCGCCGCGTCCAGCAGCCCCAGCCAGAGGTCGACGGGCCCGCCGATGTCGCACCCGTACAGCGAGACCACCCACTGGCCGGTGTGCGGCAGCAGCGCCTCCCGGGCCCTCGCGATCCGTTCCGGATCGCCCGAGGACGCCGCGGCCTGGGCCCGCAGCCGCAGCGCCAGCGGCTGGAAGGCCCGGGGCAGCCCCTCGGGCCGGGCCTCCGGCTCGTCCGCGTGGAGCAGCGCGAGAGCGGTGTCGCCGCGCTCGGCCGCCGTCAGCCCGGCCAGCAGCGCCGGATAGGGATGCCCCACCCGCTCCAGCGCGCCGAGCGCCTGCTGCGCCTCCTCCAGCCGGCCCTGGAGCAGCAGCAGCGCCCACCGCATGTGGTCGGCCATGTAGCCGTACGGAGTGAACCCCGGCTCGGAGGTCTCCACCTGGGACATCAGCTCGACGGCCTCCGCGAACCGCCCGTTGAGGGCGGCGATCAGGGAGTTGTCGACGAGCTTCGACAGCTCATGGGTGCCCCTCCCGGCCCGCTCGACCAGCGCGTTGAAGGAGCGCAGCTGCTCCGCGTAGCGCGGGTCGCCCAGCTCCACCAGCGTGACCCAGCGCATGGAACTGGCGTGCAGCTCCATGTCCGTGTCGCCGGTGCGCCGGGTCAGGGAGATCATCTCGTCGGTGAGCGCCAGCCGCTCCCTGCTGCTGCCGAGACCCCAGATCACGTCGTGGCGCGCCCAGAGCGAGAACGCCAGCGCGTCGTCGTCCGCGCCGCTGCGGGCCAGCGCGGTGGTCTTCACGGCGATGTCCCGCGCTATCTCCTCGGGCGTCAGACCGCTCAGATCCGCCCCGCCGTCCCCGCTGCCTCCGCCGTCCCCGCCGACCTCGAACAGCGCCCGGTGGGCGTCCCTCAGCAGGCGCCCGCCCCCCATGTCGACGTCCGGGCCCTCGTGCTGATGGACGGTCAGCGCGACCCGGGCCAGCAGGGTGGGCTCGGGCACCTCGCGCGCCAGCTCCATGGCGCGGCCGAAGCACTGCCGGGTCCCTTCGGCATTGCCGCGGTGCCACTGCGCGCCGCCCAGTTCGAGGAGGACCAGCGCGGCCCGCCGGGCGTCGTCCCCCGCCGCCTCCAGCGCGCGGCGGAAGTGGCCCTCGGCCTCCTCGTGCGCCAGTCGCCCCGAGGCGTGCCGGGCGGCGGCCACCAGCAGGTCGACCCGGGCCCCCGGCTCCAGTTCGTCCCCGGCGAGATAGGCGTGGCGCGCGAGATCGGCGGGGAACGTCTTCTCGCGCAGCGCCGGTGAGCCCTCCAGCGCGCGGACCACATCGGCGTGCCGCCGCCGCACGGCCGGCCCGTCCAGCCCCGCGTACAGCGTCTCGCGGACGAGGTCGTGGGCGAAGGCGAACCGGCCGCCCGGCCGCACGGTGACCAGCCGGGCCGCGATCGCCCGGTCCACCAGCCGGTCCACATGGGGCGCGGGCTCGCCCACGGCCGCCGCCAGCACCTGGCGGTGGAACTCACGGCCCAGCACGGACGCCGCCGTCAGCAGCGCGCTCACTTCCTCGGGCAGCAGCTCCAGCCGCCGCCGCACCGCCTCGCGCACCCCCGGCGCGACCGTGCTCACCGGGCCGCCGCCGCGCCAGATGCGGACGGTCTGCTCCACGAAGAAGGGATTGCCCCCGGTCCGCCGGTGCACCTCCTCCACCAGCTCGGGGCCGGGCTCGGTCCCTCCGGTGAGCGCGATCAGCGCGCCCACCTCGTCGCGTCCGAGTCCGGTGAGGGTGAGGGTGGCGGCGGCGCGCGCCGCGAGTGGCAGGATCAGGCTCTGGAGCGGATGACCGGCGCTCTCGACCTCCACATCGCGGTAGGTGCCGATCAGCAGCAGTCGTTCGAACCAGGCGTGCTGGGCGGCGAATTCCAGCAGCTTCAGCGACGCGGGGTCGGCCCAGTGCAGATCGTCCAGCACGACCACCAGGGGCCGCCGCTGGGAGGCGGTGACCAGCGCGCTGGTCACCGCGTCGTACAGCGGGAAGCTCTCCTCGCCCTCGCGCCCGGCCGTGCCGCCCGTGCCGCCGGTGCTTTCCGTGCCGCTCGCGCCGTCCGTGGCTTCCCCGAGCAGCACCGCGAGCCGCCCGCCCGCCGCCTTCTGGGCCCCGGCCCACTCCTCGTCCGTCACCCCGCGCCGCAGGCCGCGGACCACCTGCACCCACGGCCAGTGGCCCGGGGCGCTGTCGGACTCCCAGCAGGAGCCGCTCAGCACCAGCGCACCGCGCCGCCGCGCCTCGTCGGCGGCCTCGGTGACCAGCGCCGTCTTGCCTATCCCGGCCTCTCCGGCGATCAGCACCAGGCCGCCGTGGCTCTCCGTCGCCCGGGTGGTGTGGGTCCGCAGAACGCTCGCGGGATGGTTGCGACCGATGAGTACAGGGGCCATGCCCAAAACGATAGAAGGCGGCACTGACAGTGCGCACAGGGGATTGTGCGCCGCCAGTGCCGCCTCCGCTCCCGGAAAGCGCCTCCGGAAGAGCGAAACCCCTGTTCGGGGTCTGCCGGTTCTGCTGGTTCTGCCGGTCCTGCCAGTGCTGCCGGACCTGTCACGGGAAGGACAGGACCGGCACCTCGTCGACCGTCCGGCGTTCCGTCGTCGCCATCAGCGCGGCGAGCTGCCTGCCCGCCCGGCCGATCCGCGTCGGCAGGGTGTCGGTGAGCGGATCGCCCGTGCCGCCCCAGTCCTCCGAGGCCGCGTACACCGCCGTCGGCGCGACGACGGCCCGCAGATAGGCGAAGAGCGGGCGCAGCGCGTGCTCCAGCACCAGCGAGTGCCGGGCCGTGCCGCCGGTCGCGCCGACGAGCACCGGCTTCCCGGTCAGCGCGTCCGGCTCGACCAGGTCGAAGAACGACTTGAAGAGCCCGCTGTAGGACGCGGTGAAGACGGGGGTGACCGCGATCAGTCCGTCCGCCTCGGTCACCGCCTCGATCGCCTCCGCCAGCTCCGGCGAGGGGAATCCGGTCACCAGGTGGTTGGCGATCGGGACCGCCAGCTCGCGCAGCTCCACGATCTGGACCTCGACGTCCGTCCCGTGCTCGGCGGCGAGCGTCTCGCGCGCCGACTCGATGAGCCGGTCGGCCAGCAGCCGCGTCGACGAGGGCACGCTCAGACCGGCGGAGACCGCCACCAGCTTCAGTGTGCTGCTCATCGTCATGCCTCCTCGGTGATCGCGGTACGGGCGGTACGGGCGGCGGTGACCGCCGGGTGGAGCGGAGCGGATTCCGGCACTCCGGCCGGCCGCAGATTGGCGAACTCCTTGCGCAGCACCGGCACGACCTCTTCGCCGAGGATGTCGAGCTGCTTGAGCACCGTCTTGAGCGGCAGTCCCGCGTGGTCCACCAGGAACAGCTGTCGCTGGTAGTCGCCGACGGCCTCACGGAAGCCGAGGGTCCGCTCGATGACCTGCTCGGGGGTGCCCACGGTCAGCGGGGTCTGCCGGCTGAACTCCTCCAGCGAGGGCCCGTGTCCGTAGACGGGTGCGTTGTCGAAGTAGGGACGGAACTCCCTGACCGCGTCCTGGGAGTTCTTGTGCATGTAGATCTGGCCGCCGAGACCGACGATGGCCTGCTCGGGGGTGCCGTGGCCGTAGTGGGCGTACCGCTTCCGGTAGAGCTCCACCATCTTCTTGGTGTGGGACATGGGCCAGAAGATGTTGTTGTGGAAGAAGCCGTCACCGTAGTAGGCGGCCTGTTCCGCGATCTCCGGGGAGCGGATCGAGCCGTGCCAGACGAACGGCGGGACGCCGTCCAGCGGGCGCGGGGTCGAGGTGAAGGACTGGAGCGGCGAGCGGAACTTGCCCTCCCAGTCCACCACGTCCTCCCGCCACAGCTTGCGCAGGAGCGCGTAGTTCTCGATCGCCAGCGGTATGCCCTGACGGATGTCCTGACCGAACCACGGGTACACCGGTCCGGTGTTGCCCCGGCCCATCATCAGATCCACCCGCCCGTCCGCCAGATGCTGGAGGTAGGCGTAGTCCTCGGCGATCTTCACCGGGTCGTTGGTGGTGATCAGGGTGGTCGAGGTGGACAGGATCAGATTCTCGGTGCGGGCCGCGACATGCCCGAGAAGGGTCGTCGGGGACGAGGGCACGAACGGCGGGTTGTGGTGCTCGCCGGTCGCGAAGACGTCCAGCCCGACCTCCTCGGCCTTCCGCGCGATGGCGACCGTGGCCTTGATCCGCTCGTGCTCGCTCGGCGTGCGCCCGTTGGTCGGGTCGGTGGTGACGTCGCCGACGGTGAAGATGCCGAACTGCATGAGGCTCACCTCTCGATGTCCAGAATGAGGATGGTTGAATGTTGAACCAAACTCTACAACGAGAGACCCGCCCTGGCTATTCCGCACCCCGTCCTGGCAGGTCAGGGCCTTGAAATGGCCAGGATGACCTAGGTCGAACCGGGGAAAAGCCGACGGAACGCATCGGCCGTCGCCGTGTCCGAGCCGGCCCGGCCGAACGGCGCGTCGAAGTCCCACACCAGGAAGAGCAGGAAGGTGATCAGCGCGCTGAACAGCCCGGCGATCAGCAGCTCACGGGAGCTGCCGCCCATCCGCATGGTGAAGATCAGCCCGATGGTCGCCACCGCCCCGCCGATCAGCCCGTACCAGACCACCGCCGGCAGGGTGGAGGACTCCGCGCTCTCCTCACGCGTGATCCGGGCGTCGGCCGCCGCCGCGGCCTGCTCCACCATCGGCTGGTAGACCCCGGCCTCCAGATCGTTCTTCGGCGTACGGCGGGTGATGTCCTTCCGCACGGCTTCGAGCAGCTCGCCGCCCCGGGCCGACAGCTCCTTGCCGTGCGTCATCCGGGGCCACTCCGTGCGCACCACGTAGGACACGTACTCGCCGATGTCGGCGCGGATCCGCGTGCGCACATCGGCCGGGAGCGCCTCCGCGCGCTGGGAGATCTCGTGGAGCGCCTGCGCCTCCCGCCGTACGTTGTCCTGGGCCGCGCCCCGGGCCTCCCAGACCCCGGCGATGGCGAGGCCGAGGACGATGGCGTAGATGACGCCGACCATCATCGTCATGTATTCGAGAACGTCGGGCGTATGCACCTCGCGGGGCTCCTCCCCGGTCGCGAGGGCTCCGTGTCTGCTCTGACTGAGCAGGATGACCGCGAGGACGACCGCGCAGGTGACGGCCATCGCGATGGTCAGGACCAGCCATTCGGCCATGGTGACCTCCATGTTTGTTCAGTGCTGCTCTGTACGTGCGGGTGTACGTGCGGGTGTGCGCGTGGGGGTGCGGGAGCGGGCCCCCGGCCGGGCCCGCGCGGGCTCAGCCGCGCGATCGCCGGGGCCGCAGCATCACGGCCGCGAGAACGGCCGGAACGGTGATGATCAGAACCAGGGTGAGCAGGGGAAACCCCTGGGTCCCGGGCCGCTCGGCGGCCGGGCGGTACGGGCGTACGGGGAAGGCCTCGCCCGGGGCGGACGACGACGACGGCCCGGCGGCGGCGGTCGGTCCGGCGTCCGCGCGACGGCTCTCGGACGCCTCCGGTGTCCCGCTCGACGCCGCGGACGTGGATCCGGCGGACCCGGAGGGCGCTGAGGGCGTGGGCCCGGCGGAGGCCGGGTTCCCGGCCCCGGACGTCGGTGACGCCGTCGGTGTCGCCGTCGGTGCCGTCGGAGATCCGGTCGAGGTCGGCGACGACGTCGGGTTCTGGGTCGGTCTCGGCGATCCCGTCGAGGTCGGCGAAGGCTCCGGCGGGCCGGTCGGCGTCGGAGTGGGAGTGGGAGTGGGCGTCGGAGTGGGGCTCGGGGCGGGCGGCGACGGTTTCGGCGGCCCCGGACAGGGCCGCAGCACCCGCACCGACACGGAGACCTTCACCCACACCGGCCTCGGCCCGCCGCCCGCCGCCGACCCGTGGGCGCAGACGAGCCCGGGGCGATGGATCCGTACCGACACCCGCGCCGAGACCTGGGGCGGCACTCGGCCGTTCGGCCCACTCGTCACACCGCCCGGACCGCCCGGACCGCCCGGACCGCCCGGAACCGCTTTCGACGGCACCGCCCGTACCACGGGTCTCTCCGCCGGCCCGCTCGGAGCCGCAGCCGCCACCACCCCCTGTGAACCCAGTACCGCCGCGATTCCCAGTGCGCTCAACTGCTTAATTCCCGCCACATTCGCAAGGTAGGACGCACGCGGCCCAGAGAGGGCATGAATCACCTGAAAGGGTGAATAAGACGCTTGTCGGACCCATCGCACCGGCGCGAGGCCCCGCGATGGACCACGATGCCCCTCCCGGACTCCGGGCAGGTCCCGCACGGTTCAGACGTAAACGACCCGGACCACCGAGACCGTCAGCACGGTCGCACTGACGTAATAGCGAACGACAGCTCCCGCGACCGTCGCCTCACGGCGGTCATGATCACCCTTCACGGGTGTCGAGCCATGGCCGTACGGATGCGCCGCGAGCCGCCGCATGGCCGTGTCGAACCTGGCCCGGAGACACGAACCCATCGCGCTGCGCGACTGGTCGGCGGGCGGCGCGTACTGAACACGGCAGCCGTTCACACCGCCTCCGGCCCGGCGAGTCCGACCGGTTCACCGCCGATGCCCGTCCCTGGCGTGACCTCCATCGCGGCGACCTCCCGAAGTCCCGCCCCCACGGTAGCCCGCACACCGCCCGCCGGTAAGACGGCGACACCCGCGTGGCCCGGACCGCCGTACCCGATCGCCCGCCAACGCCCTTACCGGGACGGAGTACTTCCGGGTGCGGGCCCCGACAGCGCGTGAGACGGTCGCCGGGTGATCGAATCCCTGCTCGCAGCCATCCCGTTGCCCCTGATCGCCGCCTTCTCCGCCGCCGCGCTGCTCCTGATCGCCACCTCGGCGCTCCGCCTCTCCAGCGCGGGCCGCAGCGACCCCTCGGACGAGGCGCGCTCCCTCACGCTCGCGCTCTACGGCTGTCTCGTCGCCCTGCTGACGCTCGGCCTCTTCGTGACCTTCCTCTAGGACCCGGGGCCGGGTCCCGTGGGCAGTTCAGAGCCAGCCGTTGCGGCGGAACGCCCGGTGGATGACCACGCAGGCCGTCGCCATGACGCCGAGCACCAGCGGATAGCCGTACGTCCAGCGCAGCTCCGGCATATGGTCGAAGTTCATCCCGTACATCCCGCAGACCATCGTCGGCACGGCGATGATCGCCGCCCATGCGGTGATCTTCCGCATGTCCTCGTTCTGCGCGACCGTCACCTGTGCCAGATGTGCCTGGAGGATCGAGTCGAGAAGGGCGTCGTACCCGCTGATCTGCTCGTTCACCCGGGCGAGATGGTCGACCACATCGCGGAAGTACGGCTGCATGTCCGGCCCCACCGGCGGCAGCGGCGCGGTGGCCAGCGAGAGCATCGGCCGCTCCAGCGGGGCGGCGGCGCGCTTCAGCTCCAGCAACTCCCGTTTGAGCAGATAGATCTGCCCGGCGTCGGCGCTCCGCGCGTCCTCGCTGAAGACGGCACTCTCCACGGCGTCGACATCGTGCTGCACGGCGTCGGCGACGGCGAGATAGTCGTCCACGACCTGGTCGGCGATGGCGTGGAGAACGGCGGCCGGTCCCTTGGCGAGCTGCTCGGGACTGGCCTCCAGCGCCTCGCGCAGCGGGCCGAGCGAGCCGTGCGGACCGTGCCGGACGGTGATCACGAAGTCGGCGCCGGTGAAGACCATCAGCTCCCCGGTGTCCACCACCTCGCTCGCCGTGGTGAGCTGCTCATGAGCGACGTAACGGCAGGTCTTGAGGACGGCGAACAGCGTTCCCTCGCCGTCCCGTCCGTCCCGTCCGCCGCGCCCTCCCCGTTCTCCCCGCTCTCCCTGTCCGCGCTGTCCGTCCCGGCCGTACCGCTGCACCTTGGGCCGCTGATGGGCCTGTACGGCGTCCTCGACGGCCAGCGGGTGCAGCCCGAACAGCTCGGCGAAGACCGCGAGCTGGATCTCGGTCGGCTGGTGGAGACCGATCCAGACGAACCCGCTGCCGTTCTTGCGCACCTGGCGCAGCGCCTCCCGGGCGTCGCCGTCGCAGGGTTGCCGCACCCCGCCCTCGTACACCACGCAGTTGACGACGGTGCTCCCGAGCGGGGAGCGGGCGGGATGGCTGAGGTCGACGGTGCGGCGGTAGGCGCCGCGCATCGCTCTGCGCAGTTTGCGGATCATCGGCACGGTATGGCCCCTTCGGAGTACCGGGCGTCAGTGTGACACCGACCGCCGCCGGGAGGACGGGGTTCCGGGAGCGGTCCCCCTCGGTCCCCCCGTCCTCCCCGTGCCGTGTTCGTACGCGCGTTCAGCGGTCGTCGAGGATGAAACCTTCGAACTCGGCCCGCCGGTCCTTCACATACTCCGCGTCGGCGAGGTACTGGACGTGGTGCCCGTCGGCCAGGTGCGAGGCGAAGGCGGCGTCCCCGGCGGCGGCCCTGGCGCGCATGAACGCGACCATCGCGTGCAGCCGTTCCACGACGGTGTCGAGAAGCTCCGCGCGCCCGGCCGGATGGAGTCCGTACCGGTCGCAGAAGAGCCGGGCCCGCAGCGCCTGTTCCTCCGTGGTGCCGAAGCCGTCGGCGTTGGCGGGTGCGGTGAGCGGGGCCCAGCGGTAGACCGCGAGGGCGATGTCCCAGATCCGGGGGCCGGGGTGCGCGGCGTCGAAGTCGATCACCCCGATGACCCGGTCGCCGTCCAGGACGCAGTTGTGGGGGCCGTAGTCACCGTGGCAGATGACCTCGGCGGGGTTCCTGGCGGGCAGCATCCACGGCTCGGCCTCGCCGGTGCGCGCGTAGCCGGCCGTGCTGTCGTGGAAGGCGCGCAGCATCCGGGCCGCGCTCTCCAGGGCGGTACGGGAGGCAGCGGCCGGGGTGGCCGGGTAGTCGCTGACCTCGCCGGGTATGAAATCGAGGACTTCGAAGCCGTCGTCCGTCACCTCGTGCACGGCGGGCGCGGCGGTGAAGCCCCTGGCCCGTACGTGCCGCAGGAGGCCATGGACGAGCGGTGACCACGGCCCGGTCGGCCGGATCACCCTCGTACCCTCGCGTATGACGCTGTTGACCCCGCCGGACATTACTTCGCGATCGTCCATCCCCGCCCCTCTTCGTGCCTTTTTTCCGTGCTGTGTACCTCATGATGGCCCGGGTGGGCTTTTCCGCTCCAGTAGTTGCGCGGTGATGAATCCGACGACGGAGCAGACGGCGATCAGCGGCATCTGATTGTTCGCGTCCGGGCCCATGAGCAGCACGGCCAGTACGGCGCTGGTGACGGGCAGCCTGGTCACCACCGAGGCGGAGGCGACGATGCCGACCGCGAGCGCGGATGTCGTGCCGAACCCCGGCAGCCCCGAGCACGCCACCCCGGCCGCCGCGCCGAGCAGTACCGCCGGGAAGATCGGCCCGCCGCGCAGCGCGCCCAGACAGATGCCCCAGGCGACGCCCTTGCAGAGGACGAGCATCACCAGCGCGGCCACCGGCCAGCCGTGCGGATCGGCGGCGAGCGCGCCCAGTGTCACCTGCCCCGAGAGGGCGGCCTCGGCCGGGGAACGGCCGGTGACCAGGGCGTACACGGAGATGCAGACACCCACCGCGACGGCGGCGACGACCGTGCGGACGGCGGTGCGGCGCGCGGTCCAGCTCTCGGTGACGTATCCGAGCCGGTGCCCGAAGCCGACGATCAGCGCGATCAGCACGGCGACGGGGACGCCCCACAGGAAGTCCCCCGCGTCGGGGCCGGTGTTCGGCGGTACGGAGGACAGCCGGAGCGCGCCGATCGAGAGCCCGGTCCACTCGCCGAAGCCGGTGAAGACCAGCGCGCCGACGCCGCTGGCCAGCAGACAGGGCAGCAGCAGGACCACCAGCCGGGGGCCGGCGAGGCCGGCCGCCTCCACCATCATCACGGCGGCGACCAGCGGCCCGCCGAGGATGGTGGAGATCGCGGTCGTGGACCCGGCGGTGCCCAGCACCATCGCCGCCTCGGGCCGCGCGGCGCGTTTCGAGGACCGTACGGCGAGCAGCGCCAGCCCGCTGCCGAGCGCCATCAGCGGGGCCTCGGGGCCCAGGACCACCCCCAGCGGCAGGGTGGCGAGCGCGGCGAACACCACCCCGGGCAGCGCGCGCGGCCCCAGCGGCGGGCCGCCGAGCCCGTGCACCGGCACATGCCCGCCGCCGTCCGGGAAGCGGGTCACCACGGGGGCCAGCAGCAGCCCCGCGAGCAGCAGCGAGGGCAGCGGCCACCACCAGGGCGGCTCGGCGTAGCCGACCGCCCGGGGGAGGGACTCCCAGACGGCGTGTTGCAGCTCGTGCTGGAAGCTGACGAAGAAGAAGCAGGCCAGGGCGATGGGGACGCCGAGGAGTGCGGAGAGCAGCAGGAGCTTGCCGTAGCCGCGGCTGAGGAGGATGGCGCGCAGCGACTCGGCGGGGGCGGGCCGGTCCGCGGGCTCTGCCTCCGCCTTCGGCGGCGTGCTCATACGGGCCCGCCGGGCGCGGTCGGTCCGTGGGCACGCGAGGTACGCATGACTCCATGCAAGGCGAGAGGGATCGGCCCGGCGCGGGGGCGGGCCCGTACGGGTGAACGGCCCGTCCGCTCCCACCCGTATGCCCGCCAAGGGTCGCCGTCCGTCCGGGCCGCGCGTTCCCTGGACACCGGGACATCTGGACACGGCCGACCCGCCGACGGGCGGCCCGGGGAGAGGCGGCGGCGGTGCCGGACTTGCCGGACGACAGCGAGCTGGAGCGGCTCAGGGCGCGGATCGCCGCGCTGGAGCAGGCCGGGCCGCCGCCCCGCCCCCACCACCGGGTGCGGTCGTTCTTCGCCGTCCTGCTGATCTTCCTCGGCTGTGTGCTGGCCCCGCTGGGGGCCGTCGCCTCCTGGACCGCCGACGAGGTCGGCGACACCGACCGCTATGTCGCCACGGTCGCGCCGCTCGCTTCCGACCCGGACATCCAGGCGGCGGTGGCCAACCGGGTCACCAACGCCGTGATGAGCCACATCGACCTCAACTCCCTGCTGGAGGAGGTCGCTCCGGCCGACCGGCCGAGGCTGGCCCAGGCGCTCGGGAAGCTGAGCGGCCCGCTGGAGAGCGCCCTCAAGAGCTTCGTCCACGACAAGGCGGACGCCATCGTCTCCTCCTCCGCCTTCAAGACCCTCTGGACGGAGGCCAACCGCAAGGTCCACGACTCCCTCGACAAGGCGCTGACCGGCAGCGGCGGCGGCGCGGTCAAGCTCACGGACAACGCGGTGGAGATCGACCTCGCCCCCGTCGTCGACCAGGTCAAGCAGCGGCTGGTGGCGGACGGTCTGACCGTCGCCGCCAAGATCCCCGAGATCCACACCTCCTTCGTGGTCGCCCGCTCCGACGACATCGGCAAGCTCAAGACCGGCTTCCGGCTGCTCCAGCTCGCCGGTATCTGGGTCCCGATCGCCGCCCTGATCCTGGTGGTCGCCGGAGTCCTCCTCGCCGTCCGCCGCCGCCGCGCCGTCGTCACCGCGGCCCTCGGCGTCGCGGCGGCCCTCCTTCTGCTCGGCATCGCGCTCGACGCCTTCCGCGCCGTCTATCTCGACCGGCTGCCCGCCGGTGTCTCCCAGCCCGCCGCCTCCGCCGTCTACGACGAGCTGATCCGCTTCCTCCGCACGACCGTCCGCATGGTCGTCACCCTCGGCCTCGTCATCGCCCTCGCCGCCTGGCTGACCGGCCCCGGCCGCCACGCCCTCGCCGTCCGCCGCCTCTGGCACTCCGGCATCACCGCCCTCCGCGGCGTCGCCGACCACGCCGGCCTGCGCACCGGACCGGTCGGCCCCTGGCTGCGCGGCCATCGCCGCTGGGTGGTGTGGGTCCTGGTCGCCGCCGCCGTGCTGACCTGCCTCCTCTGGAGCCACCCGACCGCCTGGGTGGTCGTCGGCCTCGCCCTCGCGCTGCTCTTCGCGATGGCCCTGCTGGACTTCCTGGCGTCCGACGGGACCCCAGACGGGACCCACGACGAGGCCCGCGATCATCCGGAGAATTCACCCGAACGGCCGAATCCGAATGGCGGTGGCACCGGGCCGGGCTGACGCTCGAATCCCCGTCCGCGTTGGGCGTACGGGGCCAAGGAAGGGAGGTCCCATGAGCCACGCATCACAGCGACCGGCCGGGACTCCGCCACCGAACCCCCATCGAAGCTCCGAGCCCGCCCACAACAGCGGCTGGGCGGTGGGAGGCGTCGTCTTCGCGGGCATCCTGATGCTCTGCAACGGAATCCTCGCGATCCTCCAGGGCATCGCGGCGATCGGCGAGGACGACGTCTACGGCCGGGTGGGCGACTACGTCTACCGGATCAACCTCACCGGATGGGGCTGGATCCATCTGATCCTCGGGATCTGTCTGGTGATCGTCGGCTACGGGGTCCTGAAGAACATGGCCTGGGCACGCTACGCGGGCATCTTCTTCGCGTCGATCAGCCTGATCGCGCAGTTCCTGTTCCTGCCCTATCTGCCGATCTGGGCAGTCATCATGATCGCCATCGACGTGTTCATCATCTGGGCACTCGCCGTCTACCACCCCGACGACGACCGCCGCGGCGACCTCATCTGACCCCCCTCCCCCCCAACCGGGGCCCGAGCCCGCATCCACCACCCATCCGGCCTGCGGGCCCGGGCCCCTCCATGCGCGGCCCTTGACCGTTCGAGGCGGCCGTCTCACCATGTGTGAGAACAGTTCGCCAAGTTTCGAGCAAGGGATACCCCATGCGTGCTCGGTTCCTCGGCAAGGACCCTGAGTCTCAGATCGGCAACTCCCCGACGCTGTTCGCCACCGACCGCATCGACCGTGTCACCTACATCGCGCAGGGCTGGAAGGTGACCGACCCTCAGGTACTGGCTGATGTCGGCGAGGTCCCGGACAACGAGACTCTGATCGAGATCCCGGAAGACGTGCTCAAAATGTATGCCCGCCGCCACATGGAGGAGGGAGAACGCTGAGCTTTCTGACGGGAGAAGAGTTCGGCAAGATCTTCCAGTCGTTCGAGCACACGGCATTCCGTCTTGAAGTGCGCGACCGCTACGACGCGGACTACGAGAACGAGTCGCTGCGGAAGTTTCTTGCGCGGGAGAAGGACGACCTGCCATGGATGCAGGACTGGCTGACCATGATCCGTGATGCTGTGTTCGAGGGGCGGCGCTTCACGCGTGTGCGAGTGGTCAGCTCGCCGCTCACCGACTACAGCCGGTTCGGTGTGTGGTGTGCCCAGTTCACCAACGGGGCGGGTGAGGACATTCGCTACCTGATGCGTGACCGAGCAGCTGCCGAGCACCTCCCCAACCATGACTACTGGCTCTTCGACTCGCGCAAGCTGGTACGTATGCACTTCGACGATTCCGACGCGTTCGTTGGCGGCGAGGTCGTCGAAGATGTCAACGAGATCGTGCAGCACAACTACTGGCGCGATGCTGCTTGGCATCACGCCATCAGGCGGGATGACTTTGCCACCGAACAACACCTCGGGTTCGTCTAACGTACACGAGGCCAGAAACGCGCTGGGCAAACGACTCCGCGAGCTTCGCCAAGCCGCCGGCATGAGCGGCAGACAGCTCGCGGAGTCATTGTCGTGGCCGCCCTCCAAGGTGTCCAAGCTGGAGAACGGCCGACAGACACCCGCCGATGACGACATCCGCCAGTGGGCGAGGGCCACGGGGGGTGAAGACGAGACCGAAGCTCTGCTCGCTTCGCTGCACACGCTCGAAGTGCAGCACGCCGAGTGGCGGCGCGTCCTTCGCGCCGGGTTGAAGCCCCATCAGCAAGAGCTGATCTCGTGGGACCAGAAGGCCCGGCTCTTCCGTGCCTTTGAAGCGACCGTAATTCCGGGCCTTCTTCAGACACCGGAGTACGCGCGTGCTCGCTTCGCCGAAGGCATCCGCCGACTGAATCTTCCCCATGACATCGACGAAGCCGTCAAGGAGCGGTCAAGACGCCAGGAGATCCTGTACCGATCGGACAAGCGATTCCACTTCGTTCTTACTGAAGCGGCGCTCAGGTTTCGTCTCTGCACCCCGGATGTCATGCTCGGTCAGCTTGATCGGCTGATCTCACTGTCACAGCTTCCCCATGTGCATTTTGGCGTTATTGGCTTCGAGGCTCAATACGCTGTCTCGCCCTGGCACGGATTCTGGATCTACGACAACGAGCGGGTGCTCATTGAAACACTGTCGGCCGAGCTTGACCTTCGCCAGCCGCAGGAAATCAGGCTGTACAGCAGTGCCTTCGAGCAGCTCGCAGCCGTCGCCGACTACGGCAGGGCGGCGCGAGCGATCATCAATCGAGTGATCGAAGAACTCGCTCCCGAGGCATCGGAAGATGGCTCCTGATGGCGCACCACGCACCCCCTGCGACGTCTCACTAGAAATTCTGAGAAATTTCCTTTCCAAGGGGAAAGCGCCTCCCTACGCTCCCTGTCGACACGAGAAGGAGGCGCGGCACAGATGACGCAGACGCTCACACCTTGGGGCACGGGCAGGATGGGGCCGTACTCGGTAGGGGCGCACGATCGAGCTGGGGGGCCACGGCACCAGCACCAGCGGCCTCACTTCGACCACGACCACCCCCGGTGACGGCTCCGGGCCGGACGGAGCGACCGACTCCGACAGTGTTGAGTCCTACGACCAGAACGAGTCCGACTGATGGCCGACCGACGCGGGTCGGTGCTGGTGCTGACCAACAACTACGACGTGACCTCGGACGTGGTGCTGCGGATACTCGCCGCGCGAAGGGTTCCCGTGGCCCGTCTGGATCCCGGCACCGACCCGTACGCAGGAGCCTCGCTGTCCGCCGTGTACGGCACGGGCGAACAGCGAGGCATCCTGCGCACCCCGAGCCGAACACTTGATCTCACACAGGTGCGATCGGTCTGGGTCCGCAGGCCCTCGCCCTACGAGGGACCTCCCGGGCTGGACGGACAGGACCGCAGGTTCGCCGCTGAGCAGTCCTTCTGGGGAACGGGGGGCATCCTCGCGTCTCTTCCGGGAGCGCATTACGTCAACCACCCGTGGGACAACCGCGCGGCCGAGTACAAGCCCGCTCAGCTCGCGACCGCGCGACGGAGCGGGTTCCTGGTGCCCGACACGCTGATCACGAGTGACGAGCGCGAGGCCCGGGAATTCGCGGCGCGTGAGCCTGGCGGAGTGGTCTACAAACCCGTCTGGAACACGCCCTACCGTGTGGACGGCCGGCCGCACAGCGTGTGGGTGCGGGAGGTGCGCGGACATGAGATCACCAGCGCTGTGACGATGTGCCCGCACATGTTCCAGACCAAGGTGGACAAGGCATTCGACGCACGGGTGACCGTCGTCGGTGATCTGCTGTTCGGGGCCCGGATCGACAGCCCTGATCTCGATTGGCGTCACCGGCAGGACCTCATGAGGTGCGAGCCGATCGCTGTCCCCGAAGCGGTCGCGTACTCCGTTGCCGCTTACCGCGACCACTTCCGCCTGGTGTACGGCGCGTTCGACTTCGCGGTGACCGCCGATGACACCTGGTACTTCCTGGAGTGCAACCCCAACGGACAGTGGGCCTGGCAGCCGCCCGAGATCACCGACGCGGTCGCACACGCCATCGCCGACCGGCTGGAGAAAGGCTCCGGCACATGAGCACATCCGCCCAACTGCGCAGCGCGTTGGTGAGCGCACTCGCCGAAGACGGCGCGCTCACCGACCCCGACTGGCTTCGCGCCGCCGAGACGGTTCCCCGGGAACTGTTCACCGGGTCCTACTTCGAACAGGTCCCGGGCAGTGTCCCGACCCGCTACCGGCCAGTCCGCCAGGGCGGTGAGGGGTGGCTCCAGGGGATCTACACCGATCGGACGCTCATCACTCAACTCGACGGCCGTATCAGGCCCGACGACGTCACCGGCAGCACCGTGGAAGGCTCTCCATCGTCCTCGTCCACCTTGCCGTCGCTGGTGCTGCGCATGTGGCAGCAGCTCGAAGTCGAGCAGGGGCAGCGAGTGTTGGAGATCGGCACCGGAACCGGGTACTCGACCACCCTTGGCGCGCACCGCCTCGGGGACGGAAACCTCACCAGCGTCGAGTACGACCCGGTGGTCGGCGAGGCCGCCGCCTCCGCCATCACGTCAGCCGGGTACACGCCCCGGCTGATCGTCGGGGACGGTCTGCGCGGGGACCCCGAGGGGGGAGCGTACGGCCGGCTGATCGCCACCTGCGCGGTCCGGTACATCCCCCTGCCGTGGCTGCATCAGGTGAAGCCGGGCGGAAAGATCCTGGTCACCCTCTCGGGGTGGAGCTACGCATCCGGTCTGGCGCTGCTTACCGTGACCGGCCCCGGTACCGCCACCGGTCGGTTCCTCCCCGGGCACACCAGCTTTATGATCGCCCGCCCGCACGATCGGCCGCCGCGCCCGGTCCTGGCTCTGCTGCCGGGCGAGGAGCGTACGAGCCTGATCGATCCGGCGATCATCGATACCTGGAGCGGGAGCTGGGTGGCTCAGCTCGCCGCGCCGTCGGCCGAGCGGATGGGCGCTGGTTCTCAGCAGATTCTGTGGGACGTGTCCACCGGTTCGCAGGCGCGGACGGCGGCCGGGCCCGATGGGGGCTGGACGGTGGTGCAGCGCGGGCCGGTGCGTCTGTGGGATCGGGTTGAGGAGGCGGTCGAGCGCTGGAGGGCGGCGGGGGAGCCGCATCAGAAGGGCTTCGGTATCACGGTCTCCGCAGCCGGTCAGCGTGTGTGGATCGGCGCGGAGGACGGTCCGGGGTGGGAACTGCCGGTCTGAGAAGACACTCCCTCGGGGAGCAGTTCGGCGAGGAGACGGCGTACGCGCTGTTCGATCGCGTCGCGGATGGGGCGGACCGCTTCGACGCCCTGGCCGGCGGGGTCGTCGAGGGGCCAGTCGAGGTACCGCTTGCCGGGGAGGACGGGGCAGGTGTCGCCGCAGCCCATGGTGATGACGACGTCGGAGGAGTGGACGGCGTCGACGGTCAGGATCTTCGGGGTCTCGGCGGACAGGTCGATGCCGATCTCCGCCATCGCGGCGACGGCGGACGGGTTCACGGCGTCGGCGGGGGCGGAGCCGGCGGAGCGGACCTGGACGCGGCCGGTGGAGAGGTGGGTGAGGAAGGCGGCGGCCATTTGGGAGCGGCCGGCGTTGTGGACGCAGACGAAGAGGACGGAGGGCCGGGACTCAGACACGGGCGGAACCTTCCGGGGCGGCGGCGATTGCTGTGGCGGGCTCGGGCTCGGGGAAGAAGCGGCGGGCGCGCAGGGCGACATGGACGAGGCCGATGAGGACGGGGACTTCGATGAGGGGGCCGACGACTCCGGCGAGGGCCTGGCCGGAGGTGGCGCCGAAGGTGGCGATGGCGACCGCGATCGCGAGTTCGAAGTTGTTGCCGGCGGCGGTGAAGGCCAGCGTCGTGGCCCTGGGGTGGTCGAGGCCGACGGCCCTGCCCAGCGCCATGGAACCGGCCCACATGAGGGCGAAGTACACCAGCAGCGGCAGCGCGATGCGGGCGACGTCCAGGGGCTTGGAGGTGATGGCCTCGCCCTGGAGGGCGAAGAGGACCACGATGGTGAACAGCAGTCCGTACAGGGCGAAGGGGCCGATGCGCGGGATGAGTTCGGTCTCGTACCACTCCCGGCCCCGGGTCCTCTCGCCGATGCGGCGGGTCAGGAACCCGGCCGCGAGCGGGATGCCGAGGAAGACGAGGACGGCGCGGGCGATCTCCCACGCGGAGGCGTCCAGGCCGGTGGTCGCGAGGCCGAGCCAGCCGGGGAGCAGATCGAGGTAGAACCAGCCGAGCAGGCCGAAGGCGAGCACCTGGAAGACGGAGTTCAGGGCGACGAGGACGGCGGCGGCCTCGCGGTCCCCGCAGGCGAGGTCGTTCCAGATGATGACCATGGCGATGCAGCGGGCGAGCCCGACGATGATCAGCCCGGTGCGGTACTCCGGCAGATCGGGGAGGAGGAGCCAGGCGAGGGCGAACATCAGCGCCGGGCCGAGGACCCAGTTCAGCACCAGCGAGGAGACGAGCAGCCTGCGGTCGCGGGTGACGGTGTCGAGACGGTCGTACCGGACCTTCGCCAGAACCGGGTACATCATCACCAGCAGGCCGAGCGTGATCGGCAGAGACACCCCGGCGACGGTGACCTTCGCCAGCGCGTCTCCCAGCCCCGGGACGAGACGGCCCAGGCCGAGACCGGCGGCCATCGCGGCGAGGATCCAGAGGGCGAGGTGGCGGTCGAGGAACGACAGCCGGGCGGAGACCGGGCCCCCGGCCGCCGCGGCGGGTCCGCTCACGCGGGGACCCCGGCGGTTGTGGGCAGGGGCTGCCCGGCGGGGCGGGTCAGGATGCCGGCCAGCTTGTCGGTCGTCTCCGGCAGCAGCCGGTAGTACACCCAGGTTCCCCGCCGTTCGGAGGCGATCAGCCCGGCCTCGCGCAGCAGCTTGAGGTGGTGCGAGATCGTCGGCTGGGACAGATCGAACGCGGGCGTCAGATCACAGACGCAGACCTCGCCCCCGGCGCGGGAGGCGATCATCGACAGCAGCCGCAGGCGCACCGGGTCGCCGAGGGCCTTGAACACCTTCGCGAGGACGACCGCCTGCTCCTCGTCCAGCGGCGCCGACAGCAGGCCGGGGCAGCAGCCCTGAACGGTCTCGTCCCGCACGATCACCGGAAGCTCTTGTTTTGACATTCTTCTATGTTGACGTTTTTCGATTCAAGACGCAAGGTTGTATCGACAGGCATCAATACAGCCCGATCGGGGAGACCGTCATGTCCCGCGTCCAGCTCGCCCTCAACGTCGCCGACCTCGAAGCCTCCGTGGCCTTCTACGCCCGGCTCTTCGGCGTCGAGCCCGCCAAGCGCCGCCCCGGCTACGCCAACTTCGCGATCGCCGAGCCGCCCCTCAAGCTCGTCCTCATCGAGGGCGACCCCGGCCAGGACACCCGCCTGGACCACCTCGGCGTCGAGGTCGCCTCCACCGACCATGTCACCGCCGCCACCGAGCGCCTCAAGACCGCCGGCCTCGCCACCTTCGAGGAGAACGACACCTCCTGCTGCTACGCCCTCCAGGACAAGGTCTGGGTCCACGGCCCCGGCCGCGAACCCTGGGAGGTCTACGTCGTCAAGGCCGACGCCGACCACATGGGCGAGAGCCCCGCGCTGCCCGACAGTGGGAACCATGCCGAACCGAGTAGCTGTTCTGTCCGACATTCACGGAGTCCTGCCGGCCCTGGAGGCGGTGCTCGCCGAACCTGATGTCAGGGCCGCCGATCTCATCGTGCTCACCGGCGACATCGCCGCCGGTCCGCAACCGTCCCAGGTGCTCGACCTGTTGACCGCTCTCGGGGGGCGCGTCGGCTGGATCAGCGGCAACGCCGATCGCGAACTCCTTGAATACCGCAGGGGGCGGCGCGGAACGATCCCCGATCCGATCGCCTCCTGGGCGGCAGCGCAGCTCCGCGAGGACCAGCTCGATCTTCTGGGCTCGTTGCCGCGATCGCTCTCCCTGTCCGTGAGGGGACTGGGGGAGGTGCTGTTCTGCCATGCCACCCCTCGGGACGACGAGGAGGTCGTTCTCGTCGACTCCCCTCTCGACCGCTGGGAGGAAGTCCTCGGCGGTCTCGGCACCGAGATCCGCACCGTGGTCTGCGGCCACACCCACATGCCGTTCGTCCGCCTCGCCCACGGCAGGCTCGTGGTCAACCCCGGCAGCGTCGGCATGCCCTACGGACGCACCGGAGCGCACTGGGCCCTCCTGGGCCCGGGAGTCGAACTCCGCACCACGGAGTTCGACATCGATGCCGCGACCACCCGGATCCGCCGGGACTCGTCCTATCCGGAGTTGGCCGAGTGGGCCGACTACTTCCTGAACGCCCGGGCGACCGATGCCGACGCTCTCGCGGCCTTCGCACCGCGGGACGGGGACGACGCCCGAGAGAGTCCCGAGTGAGAGAGCGCCGTCGGTGATCGCGTGGCAGCTCGGCGGCGTCGGATATTTTGCCCGCCATGAGCGAACTCGGATCCGTCACCTGGCCGCCCGTCCCGATCAAGACCGAACGGCTCGTGCTGCGCGCGCGGTTGGCGCGGGACCGTGAGGCGTACATCGGGCTGCTCGCCTCGCCGGAGGTGCACGCCTACCTGGGTGGGGCTCGGCCGCGTGAGGAGGTCGAGCGGGAGGTGCCCGGGATACCCGAGACGCGGTCCGGGCGATTTGTGGTCGAGCTGGACGGAGAGCTGATCGGCCACATCCTGCTCACCAAGGAGACGGGATATCTGCCGCAGGCCGCCGGGAAGGCCGAACTCGGCTATCTGTTCCTGCCGGAGGCGTGGGGACGCGGATACGCGGCCGAGGCGTGCCGGGCGGTGCTCGACTGGTTCGCCGGGGAGCTTCCCGGCGAACCAGTGGTGCTGGCCACGCAGACGGCCAATGTCCCCTCGATGCGCCTCGCGGCGAAGCTGGGGTTCGCCGAGGTGGAGCGGTTTGAGGCGTACGGTGCCGAGCAGTGGTTCGGGATGTGGAACCCGGGGGCCCCGGGGGACCCGGGAATCACCGTGCAATAGGACGGGCATCCGCGTCGCCGGCGGCGGACCCGGCCTGATCCGGCCGGGCCGGGCCGACCCGGGCCGGTCAGTACGGGCCCAATTGGTCGTCCGTGTCGGGCATTCGTTTCACGCCCTCTGTCACAGGGCCCGAGTCACGGGTACGGACGTCACGGGTACGGGTCCGGGTGCGGGCGCGTGGCCGGTGGGGCATCAGATCGCGGACCGAGGCATCGCCCGCGCCCACGATCGGCAGTGGATGGGTGGGCCGCTGGCCCGCGCCGCTGGGAAAACGCAGCAGCCGGCCAGGGCCGTTGCCCGGCGGCGGGTCCTTGTCGGGGCCGCCGTCGGGGTCGTCCCCCGGGTGATCGCCGGGGTGGTCCGCAGGATGTGTGCCGGGGTCCGGCCGCTCCGGCTCCATGGCGCGGCCGTGTTCCTCCCAGCCTGATCTGAACCAGAGCAGCTGGTCACGCTGCATCTCGTCCTCGGTCAGGATGCGGACTCCTTCGACTCCCGCCTGCCGGACCTTCTCGCTCAGCTCGGCCAGCAGGCGGGACAGGCGCTCTGATTCGGCGTGCCCGTGACCGTGACCATGATCGCGACCGCGACCGGACCCCGACCTTTCCCCCTCGTGACTTTCCTCGTCCGCCTCTCTCACCACTGCCCACTCCTCACACCCCCGTCGGCCCGCCCCTGGGAGCCGCTATGTCCCCTCCGGCAGGAACTGCTTCGCGACTTTCACGAATGTCTCCCGCAGCTCGGTGGGTACCCCCATTCTCCGTGCCGCTTCCTCGGGCGTGAGGCGCTGCGCTCCGCTCACCTCCTCCTGATGGCGATGAACGGTCACCGGCAGGTCGTCCTCGGACAGCCTGCCCGACCGGATCAGCATGTCCCGCAGGGGGACGGACAGCACGGCGGACAGTCTGCGCATCGTCTCCAGATCGGGCATGCTCTGCCGCTGGAGCAGTCTGCTGACGGCCGCGCGGTGCACTCCGGCGTCATCGGCGAGCTTTGACTTGCCGCCACCGCGCGGATTGTCGATGTCATAGCCCCGCCCGCGCATCAGATCCTCGATCCATGCCGCGAACTCCTCAAGCCCCTCGGTGCGACCACGCGGCTGTTCCCCGCGAAATCCCTGGTCGTTGTGGGCGCTGGCCCACGAGCTGGAACCCATGTTCTCGCTCTCCCCTCGTCGCGGGGACAGCGTACCGAGCGCGTGCGCAACGAAAGCAGTGCGCACGCGCGCGTAGCACGGCTCGGCCTCATTGGCCGGATGTCAACGGCCCCGAATGCGGAGTCCGTTGACGACATTACGTGGTCATCGCCTCCGGAGCGTAGTCACTTGCGCACGCGCTCGCACCATGTAACCCTGATCTCGCGTTCGCAACTGTCGAACAAATGTTCGCACACCCAGGGAGGGGTTGCACGTGCGTACCCGATCGAAATCCCTTGAAACTCCTCTGACCAGGTATTTTGATGTAGATGTCGATGAGCTTGACTGGCGCAGGGCAGCCGCCTGCTCCGAGCTCCCCCAGCGTTCCGTCTTCACCCGCAACCCGGTTGAAGCGGCTCCAGCGTTGCGCGCCTGCAATTACTGCCCCATTAAGCGGCAGTGCCAAACCATCGTGGATCCCGAGCGCACCTGGTTCGACGGGGTGAGCGGCGGCCGGCTCTGGCGCAACGGCCGGGCCGTCGCGACCGCCCCCGGCCCCGACCCGGACTCCGACCCCGCCTCCGACCTCGACCCCGATTTCGACCTCGACTTCGCCCCCGAGGAGGCCGCCGCATGAGCGCCGCACTCTGGCTCGATGCCCTCGCCCGCCGTTTCCCCGAACTCCTCGACGAACTCGCCCCCAGCCCCGGCCGGGGGCCCCGGCGGGCCCGCGCGGCCCCCGGCCCACCGGCGGCGGATCCTCGCCCGTCAGGCTCTTCGTCTCCGACACCCTGCGTGATATCACCGACGGAGTCGCGGAGCTGGAGGAGGCGGTACGCGAACGCCTCGCCCTGCGCCCCGTACGCCCCGCGCCCGTTCCCGTACGGCTGCGCCGGATCGCCGGAGTGCTGGACCGGATCGACGCCGACGCCGATCTCGCCGCCCATGTCGAGGACGAGGCCCGGCGGATGGCCAGGCGCTGCGCCCACGCGCTCGGCGACCCCGAGCAGATGATCCGGCTGCCCGGCCGCTGCCGGGGCTGCTCCTCGGTCTCGCTGCGGGCCTTCCCGGAACGGGACGAGGTGCGCTGTGTGAACCCCGTGTGCGACCGCCCGCCCGTCCAGGACACCGGCACGGACGCCGCCACGGACGCCGACACGGACACCCGCACGGACGTTCAGGAGGCCGCGTGATGACCGCCACCGCCCTCAGAACCCCGCTGATCACCGGAGACCTCGCCGCCTCCGAGGCCGGAGTCTCCCCCGCGACCATCCGCAAGTGGGTGCAGCGCGGCCATCTGGCCGCCGCGGGCCGGCAGGGCAGGCGCAGCCTGTACCGGCTGGAGGACGTCTTCGCGGCGGAACGCAGCGCCCATGACATCGCCCCGGGGTCCGCCCCCGGCTGACCGACCGCCGTACCCGCGTGAAAGGGCCCCGCCGGAGCATCCGGCGGGGCCCTTCGCATGCGCTGACACAGGGTCAGTTGCGGGATCCGGCACCCCGGGTCACACTTGATGCAGCGGCAGAGCTGCGCCCGAAGGCCACCAGGCAAGGGCGGCGGACCTGCCGCTTCGCGTTACCCCTTCGCGTTACCCCTTCGCGTTTTCCCGCTTCACCCCTCGCGTCTTCCGAACCGCCCCCGCTGCCTTCCGGGCAGCCCGACAAGGGAGCGTCCATGTGGCAGCACTGACCTTCCCCGACGCCGAACGACTCGTCGTCGACTTTCTGAAGACCCGCCCCGAACTGACCGGCGCGGCGGTCGACAACCGCCCGCCGGCCGTGTTCGACGGCACCCAGCGGGCCGTCCTCGTCTCCCGCGTCGGTGGCGCCTGGGTCGACGACCTCAACCTCGACCGGCCGCTGCTGGACCTTGAGGTCTACGGGCCGGACAAGACCGCGGCCCACACCCTGGCGCTGGCCGCCCGGGCCTGCGTACTGGAGCTGACCGGCACCTCGTACGGCACCGCGTTCGTCAGCGATGTCAACGAGGAGGACGGGCCGCGCTGGCTGCCCGACTACAACCGGCCCGCCGGAAACCGCTACCTCTCCACGATCCGGCTCTCCGTACGCCCCGCACGCCCCGCGTAACGGCACACGCCACCCCACAGACGGGCCTCGCCTCTCCGGCGGGGCCTTTGCCATATCCGCACCACTGATCAGTACGAACTGATCAGGATGAACTGAGGAGTTCACATGGCTGGAAGCAACAACGGCAAGGAAATCCGCGTCGCCGGATCGGGCAAGGTCCTCTTCGCCGCCGCCGGTACCGCAGCCCCCGCCGATGCCACCATCGCCTGGGACGCGGCGAAGTGGACCGAGCTGGGCTACACCACCACCGACGGCATCAAGTTCAACAAGAAGGACAAGATCGACCCGGTCGACACCTGGCAGTCGGTGAGCCCGGCGCGGTTCATCTACTCCGACCGCGATCTGACCGTGAAGTTCCAGCTGCTCCAGCTGAACAAGCACACCCTGCCCTTCTTCCTCGGCGGTGGCGCGGTCACGGCCGGCGGGGTCGCCGGTGAGTACAAGTACGACCTCGCCAACACCCCGGGTCCGGACGAGCGGGCGATCGGCGTCGAGTTCGTGGACGGCACCTCGCGCTACCGCTTCGTGGTCCCGCGCGGCCAGGTCACCGAGACCGAGGAGATCTCCCTGACCCGTACGGGCGCCGTCCGGCTGGGCATCACCTTCACGGCCCTGGCCGTGGACGACGCCGCGCCGCTGGCGAGCTTCCGGATCAAGGACGACGCCTCGGCGTACGCCTGATCGGGCCGCCCGGTCGGCCCTGACCGACCGGGCATCCCTCGCTCCCTCTCGGGGCGGCCCCGGACACTCCCCTGTCCGGGGCCGCCCCGGCCCCCTCTGCCACCAACTTCCGAACGGAGACACCCATGGCCGGATTCAACGTCAACGCCGCCCGCGCCCAGCGCCTCGAAGCGCTCGGCCGCACCTGGTCCTTCGACCTCGACGAGGACAGCTTTGAACTGCCGACCGAGCTGAACCGCACCACCGCGCGCAAGCTCCGCGACCTCGACGACAACGACGTCGACGGACTGCTCCGACTCCTCCTCGGCGACCGGCAGTTCACCCGCTTCGAGCGCCATGACGTCACCATGCAGGACATCGCCGCCATCCTGGAGGCATACGGCAAGGAGACCGGGCTCGGCCTGGGGGAAGGCTGAGCCTCGGCGCGTTCGTTGACGAACACGCCGAGGCCCTTGAGGCTGATCTGCTCCGCCACTACGGCCTCGACCTGCTCGACTGGCACCGCGGCCGGCTCTCCTCCCGCCGGCTCGCGGTGCTGCTCCGGCACCTTCCGCGCGACAGCGCGGTCGCGCGCGAGCTGAACGGCGAGGCCGCCGAGTGGTCGCCGACCGACTATCTGCTGGCCCAGGTGATCGACCAGCTCGCCGAGTCCAACTGGATGTTCGCGACGGTCAACCGCGACGAGGACAGCGATCCGCTGGACTTCCCGAAGCCGGTGCCCAGGCCGGGCCAGAAGCCCTCGCCGGACCGGGTGCCGGACCCTGACCCGGACCCCGCCCCGGACGTCTCCCCCGGCACCGCCGAGTCCACCGGGCCCGGCGACGGCGCGGACGTCCCGAGCCCCGCCCAGCTCGCCGCCTTCTTCTCGTAGCCCGCGCCCGCGCCACGCCAGGCAGCACCGGAAAAGGACAGAGGACATACGCACATGACCATGTGGATCGGACGCCCGGGGCATCTCCGGGCGTTCAAGGAAGCCGCCACCACCTTCGACCGGTCCCCCCAGTCCGGTACCACCGAATTCCGCTCCCTCGCCGGGGGCATCACCACCTGGACCCCCCAGATCCGTCCCCGCCGTCTCAAGCTCGCCTGGCAGAACATGCTCCCCGACGACCTCGCCCACCTCGACCGGCTCGCCCGCCGGGTCGACGGCCCCGGCCCGGTCGCGGTGATCGACCCGGCCTCGGCGAACTGGCTGCTGCCGAGCCAGGCCAAGGGGGTACGCGGGGGCTACGGCACCTCGCTGTGGTTCGGGGCGCCCCCGGTCACCATCGGCGGGGGCACCGGGGCGTACGACCCGGTGACCGTCACCGTCCGCCAGCCGGACGAGATCACCACCTTCGTCTACTACGGGCCGAACGCGGGCTACGGCTATCCGGTCGTCCCCGGCACCCGGATCACCTGGTGGGCTCCCTCGCTCGCGACCACCGCCCATCAGCAGAGGCTCTACTGGATCAAGACGGACGGCACCTCGGCCGGGAACAACTGGACGAGCATCATGGACCGCCCGATGACCGTCACCGTCCCGTCCGACGTCGCGTATGCCCGCCCGGCGGTGAAGTTCAACCGGTCCTGCCGGGACATCCCTGTCGGCGAATCGATACTCCGGACGGCCGTCCCCGAGGACGCCTCGCTCCGGCTGGCGAACCGGCAGGCGTTCTCCACGACCCAGCAGCAGGGCCTCGCGCCCCTGACCCAGTGGCAGGCCCTGGCCGGCGCCACCCTCAGTGAGGCGGCCGGCGCTGCCCAGGTCACCATCCCCGGCAGCGGAACCTTCGTCTGGGTGCCCGGGGACGGCAAGCCGGGATTCCCCGTCACCCCCGGTCAGACAGCCGTGTTCACCACCTCCTTCAGCAAGATCGAGTTCTCCGGGGTGGACTTCCTCGACACGGCGGGCGCAGTGATCTCGGGCACCGACCTCTCGGCGATGCGGGCCCCGGCCGGTGCCGTCTACGCGCGGCCCTGGGTCTTCGCCTCGGCCGTCACCACCCCCACCCCGATCGGCGCGGGCTCCCTGGTGCTGTGGGACGCCGTGCCTTCGCTGCCGGCGGGCGAGGGCACCGGCCTGTACAGCGTCACCGACTACAGCCAGACCGTGCGCCCCGGAATGCTCAACTCCCGTGATGTGAGCCTGGAGCTGGTGGAGGTGGCTCATGCAACCGGCTGATCCCTCTCTCGCGAAAGCCCTCCGGGACGGCGAACGCTCCGCCGACCAGCGGATCCGGCTCGGCGGCAGGGAGCTGGGCCCGCAGGTCGGCTCGTGGTCCCTGGACCAGAGCTATGCCACCGATCTCCCCGACGCGATGCGCGCCTTCTCCGGCTCCTCCAGTGCTCAGCTGGAACTCACCCTCGGCGGCCGGGGCGGAGTGTCCGCGCCCGCTCTCTACGGACCGTGGGCGCCGCGCGCCACCGGCGATGTGATCCGGCCCCGCCAGTCCGTCACCATGGACTGGGGGCTGGCCGGCTCCACCCTGCCGCAGTTCCGGGGCACGGTACGGTCCCGCTCGGCGCAGTCGGGCGGCGACACGGTCTCCCTCACCGCGCTCGACGGCGCGGAACGGCTGCGGATGCCCGCCCGGCTGCCCCGGCCCTCGGGCGGCATCGACGGGGACGCGCCGTACGGCCCGAGCGTGGCGAACAACTGGACGGCGAGCCCGACCTGGTGCGTCGACCACCTGCTGCGCAACGCGGGCATCCACACCTGCCCGCCGCCCCGCCCGACCAGCATTCTCTACGCCTCCCTGCACGGCGGGGCCGCCGCCAACATCGGCTATCTGACCGCGCTGTCCGGCGACTGGACCAAGTGGACAAAGACCAACGCGCCCTGGGAGGCGGCTGTGCAGGGCCCCGCTTCGGGGCTCGCCTCCGCCGAGTACATCCCCTCCGTACGGCCCGTGAACCGTCTCGGCGACGGGCTGTGGGCCGAGGCGTGGTTCGACAACACCGGTTCCGCCACCGGCACCCGCCAACTCGATCTGACCCTGTCCTGGACGCCGGCCAACCTCACCCCGCACTACACCACCGTCCGCGTCGACTTCGCCAAGGGCGAGCTCCAGGCATTCAGCGGCAAGGACAAGGTGCCCACCGGCAACGGCAGCATCATCTGGACCGTTCCCGCGCTGACCACCCAGTCCGGCCGCTGGCACATCGGCTTCTGGCTGAAGTTCTCCAGCGCCGGGGTGCCCACCTTCGAGGCCCGGGTGCGCTACCCGGACGGCAACGGAATCCACTGCACCCCGGGCACGGTGGCCGGGGCGGTGGCGGCCTCCCATCTGGGCAATGTCATCCTGCGGCTCGGCAATCTGCGCGTGGAGGGCCTTCAGGTCTCGTCGCTGACCACCGTGCCCAGCACCCCGGCCGACATCCTTCAGGAGGGACGCTGGACGAAGACGGCGGCCCTCGACCCGCCCGACACCGGGCTGCGGGTCATCCCGGCCGTCTCCGGCACCGCGTGGGAAGCCATCACCGCCATCGCCCGTGCCACCCTGTCCACCGCCGAGTTCGACGGCAACGGCATCTTCCGCTGGCGCAACCGCAGCCGCTGGGCCAACGCGCCCGCGACCTCGCAGCTCACCGTGACCTCGGCCCGCGAACTGGCCTCGCTCACGGTGACGGAGGAGATCGACGCCTGCCGCAACTACTGCTCGGTGACGTGGGACAACTGGGAGAACGTCTCCGTCAACAAAATCGCCAAATCCAAGATCAGCACGGCGAAGCTGAGCATCCCGGCCGGCACCACGGGCACTATCGTCTTCGGCAGGGGCGACGACGAGTACGACTGCTGGCCGCCCGAGACCTACATCGACGCCCTCCCCGGCTGCATCAGCTTCAGGAACGCCGACAGCGACACGGCGGCCAACGTCCATGGCGCGGTCGAGGTCGGCACGGTCATCTCCGACGGCATCGTCACGGTCACCATGCGCAACCGCAGCAGCTCCACGGTCTGGCTGCGCGGCGGCGCACGCTCCATGGACATGCTCGCGCCGACCGTGTCCGGGGACGGCGGCCCCGGCAAGCACTGGTACTCCGCCTGGAACACGATCAGCCAGGGCCACTACGGCGTCCAGCTCTACGAGCACGACCCGGAGGGCTGGGTCCAGGACGACCGCGCCGCGCGCGAGATCGCCGAAGCCCTGCGCGCCGCCGGGGTCTACCCCGTCCCGCTCCTCCAGGACGTGGAGATCCTCGCCGACCCCCGCATCCAGCTCGGCGACGTCGTCCGGGTCAAGGACACCACCGGCGCGGTCCTCGACTCCCTCGCCTGGGTCGTCGGCATCAAGACCGAGGCCGAGGGCCAGGCCGTCAAACAGACCCTGACCCTCCGCGGCGCCGCCTACAACGGCGTCCCCACCGACACCGGCCTCACCCCCGACCCGCCCGTCTCCGGCTCCGTCGCCTGACCCCATCCCTCACCAGGAGAGCACCACCATGACCGACGAACAGCTCGAAATCCTCGCCCGCCGCCTGGCCGAACTCCTCCCCGGCTACCTCCTGCTGCGCGACCCGCCCCAGGTGCCGGTCGGCGCACCGGAGGCGGCGATCGGTGACGGTGCGACGCCGCTGCCGACGCCGACGCCGTACGAGCGGGTGGCACCCTCAAGCCCCTGACCGGACTCGCGGCACCGCAGGGTCAGTCCGACGCGGTCCAGTGGAGCGTCCAGGGCATCATCGGGCCCCAGTCACCACTGCCGTTCCGCACCATGAGGAAACTGTCGGCGGCCACCTCGACCGTATGGGTCATGGGGCCGTAATGCCCGGCGAGCGGCTCGGTGTCACTGCGTCGATCCGCGCTGATGCCCTGGTACAGCCGGCCTCCGGCTTTGCCGAACTTGACGGTGACCGAGCCGGGCCGGTCCGGGGTCCGCAGGATCCGGCTTCCGGTGCCTCGGCTCTCGGCTGTTACCAGCTCGACCTCCTCGGACTTACGGAACGTCAGCTTCCAACGGCTGACCCAGCTACCCTCGGGTGCCTTTATGCGGATATTCCTGAGCACCGACAGGTCGATCAGAGCCTGTGCCCGGCCCTTCTGCCAGGGCCAGCCGCCGAGCAGGAAGAGTTTCTCCTCTCGGGTCCCCTGCTTCGACGCGATGTCCGCGACGAGCCAGAAGTGCGGGTTGATCAGCCCACCAGTGGCTTCGACCACAACACGGCCAGCCAGCCCCGGGGGGATCCGCACTTCTCGTGCGCCCCATCCGGTTACCTCCATCAGCCCCTCCTCCGGTAGTCGCCCGGAGTCTTTCGCACCCGGATCACCCATCGCAAGAGCAGAGGTGAACGTCTATGTCGGACATTAATAAAGAGGTACGCGAACACACCAGTTCTCAAGAATTCCTCACCAAGCTTAAGAAGGATCTCGGCCTGGAAAATTTGGTTGTGCTCAAGGGGAAGGGTGCCCCTGAAGAAAAGGGGGAGAAAGAGGGGGGAGAGAAGAAAGAGGAGGATAAATTCCCCTATGAAGAGTTCGGGTGGAAGGGTGAGCACGGCTACGGAAAATTTGAGAACGTCGGTGTGATAGGTGCTGCCACCGTAGCCACCGGAACCGCCTCCGCCGTTTCGGCGGATCTGACCGGTGCGTCCTCTTCCATAAGGCTTGTCGGCTGGGACAAGAGCATCCTCAATGAGGCGTGGGACGGGCTGAAGGGGCAGACCCCCGAGCAGCTTCGCAAGGAGCTGTCCCAGGCGCAGGAAGACATCAAAAAATCCGATGCCGATATCCTCAGGCTGCGAGGCAAGGTTGAATCCGACCGGACGGAACTCGAAACCGATATCGGCAATCGCGTCAGGAATCTCTCCCAGGAGCTCGAAGGAAAGATCAGGCTAAAGGCTGATAAGTCAGCTGTTCAGAGTACCAACAGCACCCAGAATAGAGATATCGGCAGTCTCAGCGAAACCGCACACCGGGCGGGAATCGCACTCAGTGGGCTTGAGGAGCGGCTCCGAGTGGTGGAAAGCCGGCTCTGACCCCGTTCTTCTTCAGGAGTGATCAATGGCTCTCAATCAGAAAATCAGCGCGACGGTCACCCAACTCGGCCGTATGCGGACTGCGGCGTCCGAGGCCGGGGGAGGCCTTGGCGCGCTTCAGCGCAATGCGGGTTCGGCCTCGGGGGCTGTCGGTCGGGTTCGTACCTCCGCCAATAACGCGAACACGTCCGTCGGTCGCCTCCGCACCACGGCCAACAATGCCGGGTCCGGTCTCGGCAGCCTTCAGCGCAATGCGGGTTCGGCCTCGGGGGCTGTCGGTCGGGTTCGTACCTCCGCCAATAACGCGAACACGTCCATCGGCCGCCTCCGCACCTCCACCAACAGCGCCAACACCTCCATAGGCCGTCTCCGCACCACCTCCAACAACGCCGGTACCTCCATCGGCAGGATCCGTACCGCGTCGACCAACAGCGCGAGCGCCGTCGGCAGGCTCAACACCGGTGTGCGCGGGGCCAATACGTCCCTGGGGCAGGCCCGGACCGGATCGGACCGGTTCCGTTCCTCCCTGGACCGGCTGCGCGGCTCGGCGAATCGTGCGAGGACGGCGCTGCGGGGGGTCAAGACACAGGCGGACGCGGTCGAGAGGTCCGTCGGGAACGCGGGCAAGAACGCCGATCGCGGTGACAAGGCGATGGGCAACTTCAGCAGGGGTGCACGAGGGGCTTCTGCGGCTCAGCGGGGTCTCAACGCCGTCATGGCGGCCAACCCGCTCGGTCTGATCATGGCGCTGCTGGCGCCGCTGATCCTGAAGTTCGTCGATCTGGAGAAGATCGGCAAGGCCGTGATGAGCGGCCTCAAATCCGCCTTCAAGGGCATCAGCGACGCCGCCTCCGCAGCCGGCAGGTTCCTCGGGCCGCTGCTCAAGGACATCGGGAACATGATGCTCTTCCCGACCCGGATGGTGGTGACGGGGCTGAATATCCTCATCGGGGCGATGAACAAGATCAAGTTCTCGGTGCCGGACTGGGTCCCGGTCATCGGTGGCAAGAAGTTCGGCTTCAGCATCCCGACCATCCCCGTCCCCAAGCTCGCCGAGGGCGGCATCGTCCAGCCGCGCTCCGGCGGCACGCTCGCGCTGGTCGCGGAGGCGGGGGAGGCGGAGGCGGTCATTCCGTTGAGCAAGCTCGGCGGAATGATGGGTTCGGGGCCCGAGTTGCGCAGGCTGGCCGTCGCGGTGGAGAAGCTCGCGGACCGGCCGGTGCTGGTGAAGGTGGACAGTCAGACGATCGCCCGGGCGGTGTTCATGGGACAGCGGCAGCTCGCCCGCCGATAGCCGACTGAACGACCCGAACAACCCTGAGAGCCGGCCGCACGCCCCTGCGGCCGGCTCTCGTCATGAGCTGACAAAGAGCTGACGAAGACAACGAGACGAGGTGAAACCCATGGGCAACCTCTGGATCGGAACACCTGGTGCCCTGCACGAGATCGATCAGGCGGCCAAGAGCTTCGACCGCTCCGCCGAGCTGGGTGTCAACGAGTTCAAGGCGCTGGGCGGACGGGTCACGCTGACCCGAAATCCCTCGGCCGTACGGAGGGTCAAACTCGGCTGGGAGCTGCTGGCCCCGCGCCACGCGCGGCTGTTGGACCGGCTGGCCCGGCGGCTCGACGGGTCGGGGCCGCTGGTGCTGGTGGACCCGGCGGCGGGGAATGTGCTGGATCTGCGGCAGGCGGCCGGGAAGGGCGACCCGGGCCAGACGGGGATGAACCAGTGGTTCAAGGTGTCGGTGACCGGCACGGTGGTGGAGTCGGCGACGGTGCCCGGGACCTTCTCCTTCACCGCGACCGACGTCACGGGCAAGCTCGCCTGGCGGGCCCGTACCTGGTCGAACTTCCCGGTGGCGCCCGGTATGCGGGTGTCCTTCCACGCCCCGGGGGCCTTCGCGGCGCTGCCCACGGTCACGGCGCAGGTCGACTTCAAGAAGGCGGACGGCACTTATCTGTCGACCGTCAGCGCCAACGGCCCGCTGGTCACGGCCACTGTTCCGGCCGAGGCCGCGTTCGCCACCCCCTGCGCGGCCCCCGGGGCGATCGGCACCTATTCGCTTGCCGGGGCCTGTCTGACGTACGGAGGCCCGGCCGAGCAGGACGTCCCTGGGGACGGGATGCCGCCGATGGGCATCACCGGCTACAGCGACACGCCCGCGCGCCCGCAGCCCTACCGTTCCATCGGCCTCGATCTGGTGGAGGTGTCCAGTGCAACCGGCTGACGACACCACCAAGGCCGCGCTCGCCGCTGGGGAGCGGACGGCCACCCACACCACCCGGCTCGGCGGCCGGGACGTCTCCGCGCAGGTGCAGTCCTGGCAGGTGGAGCGGTCGTACGCGACCGATCTGCCGGAGGCGATGCGAGCCTTCGCGGGAAGCTCCGCAGCCCAGTTCCAGCTTCAGCTGTCGGGTACGGGCGGCAAGTCCTCGCCCGAGCTGTACTCGCCGTGGGCGCAGCGCGCCAGCGGCGATGCGGCGCGGCCCGGCCAGTCGGTGGTCCATGAGGCCGGGGTCGGGGGCGGTGGCGCGCTGCCGGCCTTCCGGGGCACCCTGCGCAACAGGTCGGCGGCGTCCGGCTCGGACACCGTGGAGCTGTCCGCGCTGGACGGCGCGGAGCGGCTGCGCGGTCCGGCGCAGCTTCCGCGTCCGTACACCGGGCTGTGGTGGCGGCGGCCGGTGGCCACCGCCACCTGGTGCGTGGACGAGCTGCTGCGTCAGGCGGGCATCCATAGTTCGCCGCCGCCGCGTGCCCCGGAGTTCCAGCCGGATCAGCCGCTGTCGCTGGTGCACGCCACCCTGCACGGCGGCTTCGCCACCCCGTACGGGATGCCGGAGGATCTGCCCGATCCGCGTCACTACACCTGGACCAGGGCCGGGGCGCCGCACGAGATGGCGCTGGTGCCCAGGGGTACGCCGCCGGGTGGCAAGGGCGTGATGATGTCCTGGTTCCCGCGCTCCAGGGTGACCTGCCCCGGCAGCAAACTGTTCGCCGAGGTGTGGGTGAACACCGCGCTCGGGACGGGGGACACGGCACGGATAGAGCTGGAGCTGAACCGTTCCGGGACCGCCACCGGCACTCTCTTCGTCGAGGTGGATTTCGTCGCGGGCACGGTCACCGTCGGCTCCGAGAGCTCCGCCACCCAGGGGGGGACCTGGGTGTGGAGCCAATGGGGCGCCGCGATGAAGGCTCAGCGGGGGGTGTGGCATTTCGGCGCGTTCTTCGATCTGACCGCCTCGGGCAGCACCGTGCAGCCGGTGGTCCATCCCCGGCTGACCGCCCCCGACGGTACTCATTTCGCCGGCACGGCGACCCCGATGACCCCTGGTTTCGGCCAGCAGGTCTCGTCCGAGCTGCGGAAGGTCCGGCTGGTGACCTCCATGGCGGCCGAGGGCCTCCAGGTCACGGCGGGGCTGCCGGGGATTCCCACCGCGGAGGAGTTCGCGCACACCGGCACCTGGACCAAGACGGCCACGCTCGACGAGCCGATTCTGCCGCTGATGGTGATTCCGAAGGTGTCGGGCTCCCAGTGGGAGGCGATCACCCAGATCGCCAAGGCCAGTCTGTCGACGGCCGAGATCGATGAGCGCGGCATGTTCCGCTGGCGTAATTTCACGCGCTTCGCGACCGTGCCGACCTCGCCGGATCTGACCCTGACGACCGTGCGGGACATCGCCTCGCTGACGCTCACCGAGGAGATCGACGCCTGCCGCAACTACTGTGTGCAGCCCGTCAAGGACTGGTCGGCGGTGGGGATTGTCGAAGGCGCGGTGGTCAACGACACCGAGATCCGCGAGATCCCGCCGTACGGCTCGCTCACCGTCTCGTACACCTTCGCCGAGGAAGAGCTGGACATCGGTCCGCCGGACACGGACGACGACTCGGTCCACACCTATGGATCGTCGTTCCGGGTCGCGCCCTACTTCGCGGGAGGGGCGTTCGCCATCAAGGGAGCGGTGGACGCGCTGATCCGCCGTGAGGAGGGGTACGTCGTCCTGCGGCTCACCAACCGCACCCCACTGCGGCTCTACACCATCACCAAGGACGGCAAGCCTTCCGTCCGCATCGTCTCCCTCAAGCCGAGCCGCGAGCCGGTGGAGCGGCAGTCGGTCTCCTATCGGCCGGGCAGCGCCAGTGAGCGCTTCTACGGTCGGCAGGAGTTCTACGCCGAGGCCGACGAGTGGATACAGGACTCCCGTGCCGCGCAGCAGCTCGCCAACGCGATGCGCGCGGCGGGCGAGTACCCGGTGCCGGTCATGGGCGATGTCCAAGTGCTTTACGACCCCCGGGTGCAGCTCGGAGATGTGGTGCGGATCCAGGACCCCGGCGGGGCGGTCCTCGACACCCTCGCCTGGGTCGTCGGCATCAGCACGACGGCGGGCGGCGACGGCGGTGTGCAGCAGACGCTCAGCCTGCGCGGCACCCGCTCCAACGGTGTGCCCACCGACACCGGTCTGACCCCGGACGGGCCGGTGGCCCCGCCCCCGCCGGATCTGTTCGCCACCTACGCGTCGGTGAAGACGGCGTATCCGACGCTGGCGGCGCTGCTGGCGGCCAGGGGGACCTGGCGCGAGGTGAAGGAGAACACCGGTGTCTGAGCAGAACAGCCAGAACAGCCAGAACAGCCAGGAGATCCGGGAGAGCACCGCCCCCGAGCCCGCCGGCCACTCCACCCCGATGACGGTGGTGGTGGAGCCGGGAACCCCGCCCCCGCCCGTAACGCCCGCTCCGCCCGAGCCCGGCGCCGCCGCACCCACCGCTTCGACAGTCACCCCGCCGTACGGCACCGAGATCCCCAAGGAGGGCGAACCCGTATGACCATCCAGTACACACCCCTGAGCGCGCTGCCCTATCCCCAGCCGACCGACCCCGCCGATCTGCCCGCCCATCTCAAGAGCCTCGCGGAGGCCGCCGACGGCCGGACGGTCCTGCGGTTCGCCGACGCCGCCGCCCGTGATGCCAAGGTGACCGCCCCGGCCGCCGGGATGATCGCCTGGATCGGGACTCCGGGCAGGCTGATGTACTACACCGGATCCGCGTGGGTGCCGGTCGCGCCCGTCCCGGTCTTCCGGGCGAACCTGGACGACGGGGACACCACCTCCCTCACCTTCACCGAGACCCTGGCGAACTCCGCGGGCGGGGCGCTCACGGCGACCTTCACCGTGCCCGCCTCGGGGCAGGTCGTCATCGGGGTCGGCAGCTACACCCGCTGCTCGGCGGCCTCTGCCATCGCCTTCATGGGGGTCAATCTCCGCAACGCCGCCGGGACGGTGGTGAACGCCGCCGCCGACTCTCAGGCTGCGGCCTCTCCCCACACCGGCCGGACCTCGGTGGCCACCCAGTTCCTGGTCACCGGGCTGGCCGTAGGAACGGTCCACACGGCCACCGCCGCCTATCGGTCGAGCGTCACCGGCAACACCGCCTTCTTCGACTCCCGTTACCTCCGGATCGACCCCATCCCGTAGAGAGCCATCCGCCCGACACCCATCCAGGAGGCCGTCACCCATGGCCACACCCCTGACCGCCGACGCCTTCGTCCGCGCCCTGCGCGACGAAGGCGTCCGCGTTCGCGAACATCCCGACTGGAAGACCCGCAACCGCAACCACAAGGGCCGTTGGGGCCCGGTGCACGGTGTGATGCTGCACCACACCGCCGGGCGCGACAGCCTCGCCCTGTGCCGCGACGGCACCCGGAGCCTCCCCGGGCCGCTGTGCATCGGCCTGATCAGCAAGGACGGTACGGTCCATCTGCTCGGGCACGGGCGCACCAACCACGCGGGCGACGGCTCGGCGGCCCTGCTCGCGGCCGTACGCGCGGGCGCGCGGGCGCCGGCCCGGCCGGGGCCGGACGCCGTCGACGGCAACGCGCACTTCTACGGGTTCGAGATCGAGAACCTGGGCGACGGCCGCGACCCCTACCCCGCCGTCCAGCTGGACGCCGCCGAACGGGTCTCGGCCGCCGTGTGCCGGGCGCACGGCTGGTCCGCCGAGAGCGTCGTCGCCCACAAGGAGTGGACCAGACGCAAGATCGACCCGTCCTTCTCGATGACGGGGATGCGCGGCCGGGTCGCCACCCGGCTGCGCGCCGAAGGCCCCCCGCCGAAGCCGGTGTACGAGCCGTTCCCCGGCGCGGCCTTCTTCGTCCCGGGCCGCCGCAGCCCGCTGATCACGGCGGTCGGGCGGCGGCTGGTCGCCGAGGGCTGCGGCCGGTACACGATCGGGCCCGGCCCCCGGTGGGGCGATGCCGACCGGGTCTCGTACGCCGCCTGGCAGCGCAAGCTCGGTTACTCGGGCTCCGACGCGGACGGGGTGCCCGGCCGCGCCAGCTGGGACCGGCTGAAGGTCCCCCGTACCTCCTGAAACCCCCGTACCCACTGAATCCCCGAACCCACTGAACACATGAACCACCCACACGCCTGACCGCGGAGGCACCACCATGAACGAACCTGCGCGCAGAGCGCTGCGCACCGCTGTCCAGGTCCTCTTCGCCCTGCTCGCCGCCCTTCCCCTGCTCGCCGACGACCCCGGCGTCGCCGATCTGCCGGCGCTCGCCGCGCTGATCGCGGTCGCCGGGGCGGTCAGCCGGCTGATGTCCGTACCGGCGGTGGAGCGGGTGCTGCCGCCCTGGCTGCGAGGACGGAAGGAGGAGGACGCCCATGAATCCCAGTGAGGCCGAAGGCGTCGCCATCGAACTGGAACGGCTGCGCCGCGCCGTGGACGTCGGCTTCGCCACCACCCGCGGCGATCTGGCGCTGCTCCTCCAGCGCGCCGATCAGACCGACAAAACCCTCGGCGACCACGAGGACCGCCTCGACGCCCTCGAACGCTCCCGCTGGCCGCTGCCCTCCCTGGCCGCGCTCACCTCCTGCGCCGCCCTGACCATGACCCTCTGGCAGTCCGCCGGTCGCTGACCGTCGGCCACCGGCCGCCCGGCCCGCCCGGGGGCTGTCCCCACCCAGGGTGTACAGCCCGCCGGATGGGCCGGGGCGGCCGGATGGACGAGCCTGAAGGCATGATGAATTTACCGACCAGCAGCATCGCTCTCGCTCTCTCCGCCTCCGCCGTCGCGGCGGTTCTCTCCGGTACGGGTACGGGTACGGGTACGGGGGCCGCGGTATCCGAAGTGCGGGCCGGGGCGGCGGCGGGAGCGCTGCGGTGGACGCCGTGTGCGCAGAAGGACGGGCCGGTGGACCAGGAGTGCGCCTCGCTGTCGGTGCCGGTGGATTACGCGAAGCCGGACGGGCCGCGGATGACGGTCGGGGTGTCGCGGCTGAAGAGCGAGCGGCCCCAGGCGCGGCGAGGGGTGCTGCTGGTGCTGGCCGGGGGGCCGGGGGGCTCGGGAGTGCAGCGGCTGGGGCAGAAGGGGGCGGCGCTGCGGGCGGAGACGGACGGGGCGTACGACTTGGTGACGCTGGATCCGCGCGGGGTGGGCCGGAGCACGAGGGCGAGCTGCCGGCTGCCGGCGGACGATCGGATGCTGGTCAACTTCCGTCCGTGGCCCGGTGCCGACGGCGGCATCGAGGAGACCGTGGAGCGTTCGCGGCGGGTGGCGCAGGCCTGTGCGGAGCACGGCGGGGCGGAGCTGTTCAGCTTCAGCAGCGCGAATCAGGTGCGGGACATCGAGCGGTTCCGGCAGGCGCTCGGGGCGGAGAAGCTGTCGGCGTGGGCGCACTCCTACGGGGTGTACGTGGGGGCGCTGTACGCGCAGAAGTACCCGGAGCGCACCGACCGCTGGGTCCTCGACAGCGGTGGGGACCCGGACCACCGGAAGGTCGCGCAGAAGTGGATGACCAACACCGGGCGTGCGGTGGAGGACCGTTTCCCCGACTTCGCCGCGTGGGCGTCCGACCCGGCGCGGGAGCCCGCGCTGCGGCTGGCGGAACGGGCGGAGGAGGTGCGTCCGCTGGTGCTCGGGCTGGCGGCGGAGCTGGACCGCAGGCCGAAGGGGACGACGACTCCGAACACGCCGCTCACCGGGAACGCCCTGCGGCAGGCCCTGCACACGGCGCTCTACAGCGACAGCGCCTTCGAGTCCTTCGCCCGGCTGGTGCGGGACGCCCGGGATCCGGAGCGTGTTCCGGTGCTGCCGGGGGCGCTGGTCAACCCCATATCGGACGAGGACGCGGCCGTCGCGACGGCCGTCATCTGCAATGACGTCCGCTGGCCCGCTTCGGTCCCGGAGTACCGGCGCGCGGTGAGCGCCGACCGCGCCCGCTATCCGCTCACGGCGGGGATGCCCGCGAACATCATGCCCTGTTCCTTCTGGCGGGCCCCCGCCGAGAAGCCCGCCCGGATCACCTCCGAGGGGCCGTCCAACATCCTGGTGGTCCAGGCCCTCCGCGACCCGTCGACCCCGCACTTCGGCGCGGTGAAGCTGCGTGAGGCGCTGGGCCGCCGGGCCCGTCTGGTCTCCGTCGACGCGGGCGGGCACGGGGTCTATCTGGGGGTGGGCAATGCCTGCGCCGACCGGACGGTGACCGGGTTCCTCACCACGGGCGAGCGTCCGGAGGGCGACATCCGCTGCGAGAGCTGACCCGTTGGGCCTTGAGCGGGCCTCAGGGCGACGGCTTCTTCAGCAGCTCCACCAGGCTGGAGAAGCTGTCCGCCCCGTGCCCGGCGGCCGTGCCGCGCCGGAAGAGGGCGGCGACCGCGGCCGGGAGGGCGGTGTCGACGCCCGCGTCGGACATGGTGTGCAGGACGTGTTCGACGCTCGCCTCGCCCATGGCCAGCCGGTCCACGTCCCCGCCGTGCTCGCCCGCGTCGATGCGCCCCGCGTAGAAGCGGAGGAAGCCCGGCATGGCGTTCATGGTGGACTCGGCGTGCGGGAGGATGTCCGTCGCGCTCAGCCCGTTGGCGTCGGCGAGGGCGACCGCCTGCCAGTAACTCAGCATCGAGGTCCAGAACATGCCCATGCCGATCTGGTACATCAGGGCCGCGAGCCCCGGGTCCTCGCCCTGGTAGTCGGTGCGGGTGAGGGATTCCAGCGTCGCCCGGTGGCGTTCGAAGGGTTCGCGCGGGCCGCTGTAGAAGGACGAGGACTCCGGCTGTCCGATGCCGGACGGCGGCACGGTGACCCCTCCGGCGATCATCACCGCGCCCTGCCGGCTCATCCACTCCGCGCCCGCACGGGTCTCCTCCGGGGTGTCGGAGCTGAGATTGACGACCACCCGGCCCGCGAGCGCCCCGGCGGCCGGGGCCGGCTCCAGGAGCTGACGCATCGCGGCGTAGTCGGTCAGGCTGAGGATCACCAGCTCGTTCGCGGCGAGTGCGTCCGCCACGCTCTTCGCGAGGATCGCGCCGCGCTCGACCAGTCCGTCCGCCCGGGAGGCGGTGCGGTTCCAGACGGTGACCTCGTGGCCCCGGTCGAGGAGGGCGGTGACCATCGCGCGGCCCATGGGGCCGAGTCCGACGACGGTGACGGGCTGAGGGGTACCGGACATGTGGGGTCTCCTAAAACGAACGCTCTATTTAGTGGTTGGGGGAGACCGTAGCACAGTAGATAGAGCGATCGTTCTAGAGATGGGGAAAGGGGGCGTGCGGGAAAGTTGTCCACAGGCTGTGGATGAATTCGCACGCCGCGCCGCGCACCGGCCCGCATTCGCCCCCGGTCCAACGATCCACCGGCTCCGCTGTCACCGCACCCCGGCGGAACGCGCGCGCACCCGCAACGGACCAGTGGCCGGACCGCGCTGACGGAACATCCGCCCGGAGCGCCCCCGAACTGCCGCCCTGGATCTCCGTAATGACATCGTTGCAGGTTATTGCGGTGTGAAGGGGCATGAACATGCCTTACGCTCCCTCCACAGGCCGCGCCCCGGGAGCCGTTTTCGGCACTTCGTCACGGGTGTCGCGCGGCGCACTTCCTCGCGTTCTCACGCGATTCCTTGTGGGGGTACCAGTCACTGTGCGCAGGCGCAGCATCTCTACCGTGACGGCGACCGCGACGGCGCTCGCGGTCCTCTTCAGCTCCGCAGCCCTCGTCGCGGGCACCGCGGGAACGGCCGCGGCCGACTCCGCCAGGGTGCTGCCGGTGAAGTCCGTGGTCGACGTCGTCGTGGACAGCGTCCACAGGCGCGTCTTCGTCTCGGACCCGTTCTCCGGCAAGATCGTCGCCACCGACTACGCGGGCAAGGTCGTCGCCACCGTCGGCAATCTGCCCGGTGTGCAGGGCCTCGCGCTCTCCGGCGACTCCCGTCAGCTGTACGCGGCCGTCCCCGGCGACGACTCGATCGTCTCCGTCGAGACGCGCTCGGTCACCCAGACCGCCCGCTACCCGATCGGCGAGGGCACCGACCCCCAGCATCTCGCGGTCGTCGGCGACAAGATCTGGTTCGGCTACGCCGGGGACATCGGCCTGCTGGACCTCTCCGGTGCCGAGCCCGTCGTCACACTCGGCCGGCAGCACGCCGACTCCACCATGGACGGCCCGCCGCTGCTCAAGATCGCGCCCGGGGCCCCGGACACGCTGGTCGCCGTCGACACGCGGTCGGTGTCGGGCGTCCTGGAGACGTACGCCGTCGCCGGTGACACCCTGACCCGGACGGCTCTCGGCAAGAGCGGCAGCAGCACCGACGACGCCGAGATCACCCCGGACGGCGGCAAGCTCGTCACCGCCACCGGCGGTAACGCCCTGCTGGCCTGGAACACCTCGGACCTGACCCAGTCCGGCAGGTACACCAGCTCGTACGGCGCGAACTCGGTGGCCATCGCCCCCGGCGGCACGCTCGCCGTCGGCGCGTTCGCCTGGTACGACCCCGATGTCTTCGTCTACCGGCCCGGTTCCGCCGCGTCGGTACGGCAGTACGACTTCCCGAACACCGGCGGCCACAGCGGCGGCGACACCCTCGTCCCCGGCGGCCTCGCCTGGGACACCTCCGCGGGCCGGCTCTTCGCGGTGAGCGTCAACTCCGGCAACGCGTTCTCGCTGCGGACCATGGACGACCCCGTCAAGGCGCTCCCGAGGCTCACGGTCGACGCCCCCGCGAAGGCCACCCGGGGCAAGTCCCTCAAGGTCAGCGGCAAGCTGACCGCGACGCTGGCCTTCCCGGCGGGTACCGAGGTCTCCGTCGTACGCACCGACGCGGAGTCCCCGAAGGGCAAGTCGCTCGGCAAGAAGAAGGTCGCCGGGAACGGGTCCTACTCCTTCAACGACACCCCGCACTCCGGCGGCAAGGTCACCTACAAGGTGAGCTACGCGGGCGGCAAGGACCACGCGGGGGCGAGCGCCTCCGACAAGGTCGACGTCTCGCGCTCCAGGGCGACCCTCTCGCTGGACAAGAACAACAAGATCTACAACTACGACAACACGGTCAACTTCACCGCGAAGCTGGGCAAGACCTACAAGAACCGCACGGTGAAGCTGTACGCGGACCCGGCCGGGGACGGCAAGGGCCGCAAGCTCGTCAAGACCGGCAAGGTCAACGGCAGCGGCACGATCTCCGTCAAGGTGAAGCTCACCCGCGACACGACCGTCACGGCCGTGTACGACGGCGACTCCCGCACCTCGTCCGCGTCGGCGAAGACCTGGGTCGGCACCCGCGCGAAGGTGTCCACGACGGTGGTCGGCCACTACAAGACGGGCAAGCTCGGAGGCCAGACCTACTACCACTTCAAGAAGTCCAAGGAACCGCGCTTCGACACCCGGATGAACCACTACCAGGGCCGCCAGCAGCGGATGACCGTGGAGTACCAGTACCGGGGCGACTGGTACAGCATGGGCGACATGTACTTCGCCCTGGACCGGGCCGGCCTCTCCAAGGTCTGGTACACCGTCGAACGCACGGTCGGCGAGCGGCTGCGGATGCGTTCCGCGTACATCAACGGCAGCTCCGGCGACACGGTCAACTCGACCGCGTACGGCTCCTGGAAGTACTTCACCTTCACCCGCTGACCCGCTTTTGGGCCCCGCCACGGCGAGCACCTCGCCGTGGCGGGGCCCTTCGGCGTTCTCGGAACGGGCTGCCGGTCAGGCCGGCTCGATCCGGTAGAACCGCAGCTCGCTGTCCTCGGCGACCTGCCGCATCCCCACCGCCTCCAGCACCCGCCGCGAGCCGATGTTGTCCAGGTCGGTGTCCGCCTCCACCCTTACGACGCCCAGCTTCCACGCCAGTTCCAGCAGCGCCCGCACCGCCTCGGACGCGTACCCCTCGCCCCGCGCCGAGACGATCAGGCCGTACCCGATCGTCACCGAGCCGCGCCCGTCCGGCGGCCGGTGGAAGCCCGCCCCGCCGATCGCCCGCCCGTCCGCCCGGCGGCGGATCTCGTACGCCCCGAACGGCCGGGGGTCGCCCTCCTCGGCCCAGACCCGGAGGAAGCGCCGCGCCCCGGCCCGGTCGCCCTCGTCCGGGTATCCGTCCGCCCGCTCCTCGCCGGGGTCGGGCGCTCCGGCGGCCAGCCGCTCGGCCTCGGCGCGGGTGAGCGGGTGCAGTACGAGCCTGGGGGTGATGATGTCGTCCACCCCGATGGGGTACCACGGGGTACGGCGCGGGCGCACCCGGAAATCGGGGCCGCCGGGCGGGGGCCGGTGCGGGCCCGGTGCGGCCCGGCTCAGCCGGTGTACCGCTCGCCGAACCGCTGCCAGGCGGCGGTCGACACGCCCATGGCCTTGCCGCCGAAGACCGAGGAGCCGGCGGCGGTGAGCCCGGTGGAGTTGGACGTGAAGAACCACACCGACCCGGCGTTCTTGTTCTCGCCGATCGCGGTGACGGCGAGATCCTTGCGGCCGTCGCCGTTGCCGTCGATGAACTTCGCCCGCGAACCGAACATGTCGTCCTTCTCGGCCGTGCCGGGCACCCCCTTGGTGTCCTGGGTGAACTCCCGGGCCCCGGTGACGGTCGGGCCGTTCTTGCCCCCGCGCAGGGCGATCAGGGTGCCGGCGTTCGCCTTGCCGCCCACCGTCTTCCTCGCGCCGATCGCGATGTCCTCGTACCGGTCGCCGTCCGTGTCCCCGATGGAGACGGCCGAGCCGAAGGCCCAGGTGTCGCGTGTGGAGCCCGGCACACCGGGGGTCTCCAGGTGGAAGAAGCGGGACTTGGCGTCCACGGGCCCCTTCGCGGAGCCGGGGAGGTAGGTGATCTTTCCGCCGGGCGGGATGTCGGGGCCGTGTTCGCCCTTGTAGGTCTCGCCGACGACGATGTCCTCGAAGCCGTCCTTGTTCACGTCGCCGACGTCGAGCGCGTCACCGCGCACCAGCTCGCCGAGGTGGTTGTCCACGGTCCGGTGGGGGGCCATGCCCTGGCGCGTGCCCTTCCAGAAGAAGAGGTTGGGGGCGTCGATGTCCGATTCGCGCCATCCGATCATCCCGACGAGGTCGGTGATCCCGTCCTTGTCCACATCGCCCGCCGCGAGAGCTTCGAGAGTGCGGTCCCCGCCGCGGTCGTCGGCGGGTGTGAACGTCCTGCGGGCCGGAGCGCCGTCCTTGGTGAACGGCCCGTGCAGGACCCAGATGCTGCCGTCCCCGTCGGCGGTGGCGAGGTCCGGGCGGCCGTCGCCGTCGAAGTCTCCAGCCGCCTGGGAGGTGGCGAGACCGTCCGTGACGCCGGCCGGGGCCGCTCCGCGCGCCAGGCCCTTGGGGCTGCCCCAGATCACGGTGAGTTCGAGGGGATTCCCCTCCCTGGGCGGGACTCCCTTCCCGTACGAACTCACCACCAGGTCCGGTAGCCGTCCTGGTCGAAGTCGGCGGAGCCGAGGCCGAACCTGAAGTAGTCGAAGTCCGCGGGAGTTCCGGGAATCCCCTTGCTCCCCCGGTGGAGGACCTGCTTCCCCGGGGTCCCCGAGGTGCCCGAGATGTTCAGACCCGACTTCGAGCCGTACACCACGGAGACATGGCCCGCCGGGCGCTTCCCGCCGACCGTCGCGAACGGTGAGCCGACGGCGAGGTCCTGGTATCCGTCACCGTTGAAATCGTCCTGTGCCTTTCCCTTCGGCTTCTTCGCCGGGGCGGCCGGGGCGGCCGGGGCGGCCTGGGCATTCGCCTGGGCGGCGGGGGCGGCGGCGAACGCGGCCGGAGCGGCCAGGGGGCCGAGCACCGCGATCGCGGCCAGCAGCCCCAGCGCGCGTGCCGCGCCGCGTCTGTGCGTGCTGGGTGTATTCATGAGCATCCTCATTCGGATCGAGCGGTGTCCCACCCCGGCTCGACCTTCACGTCGTCGGAAGGGTTGTGCCGGGGCGCGGTATCACTCGGCGTCGCGCTGCGTGATACCCACTGCGCGCACGGTCCGTGAACTGGCGGACGGCTCCGGCACGGCGGACCCTGGAAGGGAGGCCACCGTGAAGGGAGGCCGTGTCAACGGGAATCCGACCCCGGCGTGGATGTTCTTCCAGCCGCGACCCCGCCCTCGAATTCGATACGAGCCCTCGTCGCCCAGGTGGCGGGGGCTTCGGCGACTGCCCGGGGAGTGGTGTGGCGCGGATCACGGTGGCGCGATCGGTGAATTCCGATGACCTTTGACGCGTACGGCGGTCTCCCCTGTCGTACAGCCACCGTGAACGAGAAGAAGTGAGACCCTCATGCGCATCCTCATCAGCGAGTTCATCAGCCTGGACGGCGTCGTGCAGGCCCCCGGCGGACAGGGCGAGGACGACGACGGCGGCTTCGCGCACGGCGGCTGGTCGCACCCGTTCTTCGACGCGGAGGTCGTGGGCGGGGCCTTCGTCGACGCGACGGCCAACGCCGGCGCGCTGCTGTTCGGGCGGCGCACCTGGCAGACGATGGCCGGGGCGTGGCCGGAGCGGGCCGGGGACCCCTTCGCGGACAAGCTCAACGCGCTGCCGAAGTTCGTCGTCTCCCGGACGCTGGGGGAGTCGGATCTGACGTGGAACACCACGCTGATACCCGGCGACGAGCTGGTGGCCGGCATCCGCGAGCTGCGCGAGCGCGACGGCGGCGATCTGGTGGTCATGGGCAGCCCCACGCTGGTGCGTACGCTGCTGAGCGAGGGCCTGGTCGACGAACTCCGGCTGATCATCATGCCGGTGCTGCTCGGCGGCGGTAAGTCGATCTTCCCGGACGACGGCGGGCTCCGGGCCCTCGAACTCGTCTCCTCCGTCACCAGTGACGCGGGTGTGAATGTCTGCGTCTACCGGCCGGCCGGCAAGGCGTAGGGCCTGGGCGCGGGAGTGTCCGCGGGCCGGGTGGTCGCCCGGCCCGCGCTTCGGGAGGGGGTCAGGCGCGCGCCTCGCGCCACATGCCCCACAGCTCGGGCCCGCCGCCCGGCAGGGTCATCCGCTCGCGCACGGTGAAGCCGAAGTGCTCGTAGAAGGGCAGATTGGCCTCCTTGGAGGACTCCAGGTAGGCGGGCAGGCCCGCCGCGTCGGCCTTGGCCAGGCCCGAGCGCAGCAGCGCGGCCCCATGCCCCTGGCCCTGCGCGGCGGGGTCGGCCCCGACCACCGCGAGGAACCAGTGCGGCTCCGAGGGGGTGTGCTTGGCGGACGCCTCGACGGCCTCCCCGAACAGCCCGGCGCGGTCGCCGAGGATGGCCATCAGCTCCTGAATGGTCTCCGCGTCGGGCACGGCCTGAGCCTGGGGCGGCACCCAGAAGGCGGCGGCGGCCGGGGTGACCTCGCACACGGCGCTGTGGGCGTACTGACGAGTGAAGATCGTGGTGAAGTAAGCGGCCAGCGAGGCCTTGCGTGAGGCCTCGTCGGGGAAGAACCAGCGCATCATCGGGTCATCGTCGAAGGCAAGGGCCAGGGCACGGCTGACCAGCTCGGCGTCGTCGATTGTTGCCGTCTTCGGCACGTTTGTTATCGCCATACGGACATTCTGCATATGGTGAACTTCGGGGCTTGCGTGGGGTCCTGGCCCGTCGGCGCGGCCGGGGCCGCTGTCGGTACCGGGAGGTAGCTTTCCCTGTACTCGACCGTCGCACCTCAGGGGGGAACAGCACTGTGCGCAAGGGACTTGATCATTTCCTGCCGGTTCTGACCGAGCGGATACCCGAGCTGGCCCCCCTCGCCCTGCGGGCGACCGCGCTGCGCCCGAGGCCCGGGACCCCCACCGCCCGCGACAGCTCCGTCGGCGGCCCGGTGCTCTGGCCCGCCGACGAACCCTGGCCCCACTGCGAGCAGCCCGGCCACGCGGTCATGGGCGGCGAGACCCGCCCGGCGGGCCGGGTCCCCCTGGTGCCGGTGGTGCAGCTCTTCGCCCGCGATGTGCCCGAGTTGCGCTTTCCCGAGGGCAAAGACCTCCTGCAACTGCTCTGGTGCACCCTGATCCACCCCCGGGAGCAGGACGCCCCGCTGCCCGCCCTCCACTGGCGCGCGGAGGCCGACGTCCTCGCCCGTGGTGTGCTGCGGGACATCCCCCGGCCCGCCGAGGGCGAGTACGAGGACGAGTTTCTGCCCACCCCGCCCTGCACCGTGTCACCCGTCGTCTCCGTCGACCATCCGAACCAGGATCTGCCCGAGGACCTCAGAGCCCGCGTCCTGGAGCTCGACCAGGGCTTCGACCGCTACCCCGAACTGGCCTGTGTGCTGGAGACCAAGGCCGGCGGATACCCGGCCTGGATCCAGCCGCCGGACTGGCCCGTCTGCGACTGCGGCGAGCGCATGGAGCACCTCCTCAGCGTCACCGGGGACGAGCACGTCGACATGGACATGGGCGACGGGGGAGGCGTGTACGTCTTCCTCTGCCGCCGCTGCCCCGGTTTTCCCGTCGCCCACCGCCACGATTGCCACTAGGGCCGCGTAGAACGCCCGGACGAGGTGCTGCTCCGGCGGACGCATCACGAGCCCACGGCGGAGCCGGAGCCCGGGTGGCGGCACCGCCGCTGCTGACCGTGATCTGCCCGCGCGCGCTGCCGCGCACGTCCTGGTCGGCCGAAGTACCGTGGTCATGGACGGGAAGGATCCGCCGTGAGCGGCACACCCGAGGCGTTCGAGATCGGCCGGCGGCTCGCCGCGCTGCACAGCAGCCTGGAGGAACGCCCGAAGGAATTCGAACTCCTGGGCAGGAGCTGGGACTTGCTGCCCGGTGTCTTCGCCCCGGTCCGCACGACGTCCACCGAGGTGTTCAGCGCCTGGCTGCCCTACCCGCCGGGCGGCACGGAGAAGGGCCGTCTCTTGCTCGGGTTCAACAGCCTCGGCAACCTCGACCGCCTCAACCGGCTGGCCGCCGGATGCGGGCTGCGCACCGTCACCCGGCGCAGCGTCTCCCGGCAGGCCGGGGACTTCGCCGTCGACTTCCTTCTCCTGGAGTTCCTCCCTCGCCCGGCGGCACGGCCTGCCCGGGGCTTCCGTACGGTGGGGCCCGGAGCAGCCGTGCGGGGACGAGCGGGACGGGGGCGGGAATGACCGCGTACAGAGAGCCGGTGTGGAGTGTTCCGCTGGCCGGGAGACGGGTGGAGATCCCGTCCAGCCTGCGGGGGGTCCGGGCGGCGCTGGAGGAGGCACGGGCCGCCGAGTTCGACGCCGAGGCGGTGCGTACGCCGGGGGCGAGCCTGGTCTACACCGTGCTCGACTGGGCGCTGCCCCGGTGGGCGGCGGCCGAGGACCCCGCCGCGGTCGCCCGGCTGCGGGCGGGGGACTTCACCGGGGTGCTGGACGGCGAGGGCAGGCCGGTCGCCCCCAGCCACCCGCCGCGCGACCCCGTCACCGGCGAGCGCCCCTCCGCCACGTACAAGACGGGCTTTCCCGTCGGCTCGGTCACCTTCCCCGCGACGATCGAGGGGATCCGCGCGGAGCTGCGCGGTGAGCGGCTCGCGGAGTTCGAGCGGGACATCGTGAGCGTGCCGGCGCAGGAGCTGGTCTACGCGACGCTGCGCTGGGGGTATCCGCCCGAGCGGCTCGCGGAGGAGGATGCCCTGATCGACCGGCTCAAGGCCGAACTCTTCGCGGGCGTCCCCCGCCGCGACGAGTCCGATCCGGGGGACGACGCGTGACCGGATACCGCATCCAGTACGCGGGCGAGGCCGAGAAGGTCCGCGCCCAGATGCCCTCCTTCTTCCGCGCCCGCTTCGACGCCGAGATCGCCCGCACCCTCGGCCGGAACCCCTACGGCCACGGCTCGGGCCCGGCCGGTCCGCCGAGGGAGAAGGACCGCCGGCACGCCACCGTCGCGGGTGCGCTCGTCCGGTACTACATCGCGGGAGCGCCGGTGCTGGTCGTCACGACGGTCGAGATCGTCCATCTCTGACGAGGGATCCGGCTCAGCCGAAGGACTTCCGGAACGTCTCCTCGAAGGCGGCCTGAACGGCGGCCTCAACGGTTTCCCAGCGCAGTCCGTGCTCCTCGGCCCGGCCCTCCAGCTCTTCCTTCACCTCGTCCCAGTGCCACTCGCACCAGAAGTCGGCATTGCCGACGACTGATTCCCAGCCTCCCGACTCCCGGTACGCGAAGTCGCCGGCCCGTCCTTCCGCCTCCTCGCGTGCGTCGCCGATCAGTTCTGCCACAGCCGTCGACCCGTCACTCGGCTCGCTCATGGCGGACCTCCCTGTCTCCGAGCGGGCAGCGCAGCTCGGGGCTGGAGCGGTTGGGGGAGCAGGTCACCAGGGCGACCGAATGGAAGACGCTACCCCCGAGATAGTGGCCCAGCGCAACATCCCCGCCTTGGGCCAGCCGCTCGACCGCCGCCCTGACCAGCATCGCCGTGCGGGCGGGGTCCCGCTCCTGGTCCGACGCGAACCGGGGTGCGTACGCGGCCAGTTGGAGCCCGAGCCATTCCCCGGCCTCCTTCGGCTCCTCCCAGGTCCCGCGAATCGCCGAGCCCGGTTTCATCAGCCAGTGCGCCGTCTGGATCGGCGGGACCTCCGTTGCCCTGAACCCGGCGACCACCTCCCGGTACCGCTCCACGAGCCGCTGCCCGGCCGGGTCCCCCGGCGCGGCGGGCGGGGGCGGGTCGGGGTGCGGTGGCCGCCGGAGGGCCTCGTCGTCGAAGGCCCGCTTCTCTCCGGTCCAGGTGTAGCCGTGGTGGTGCACTGTCGCCGCTCCGTTGCTCAGGAGGAGCGCCCGAAGCGCGCGGGGTCGACGCCCGCCGCGTCCAGCTCCGCCGTGGTGAACCGCAGCGGCTCGGCGGCCGGCCGCTTGCTGTCGCCCACGGCCCACGCGTCCGGACCGATCCGGGCGAGCGTCACACATGCCTCGCCGTCCGGGTGGGTGTTACCGCCGCAGGCCTTCGAGAACTCGGCTCCCTCGATGGGGAGGTCGTACAGATCGGTCATCGCCGTGCCCTTCTTCTGAGGGGTGTCGGATCAGCGGTGGGCCCGGGTCTGGGCCCGGTCCTGGACGGGGGCGTTCGACAGGGGGCAGCCGGTGCCGGTGGTTGCGGTGGTGTGGGGGGCGAGACGGTTGCGGGTGATGTGGGTGAGGCGACCGCAGTGGGGGTCGGGGCAGCGAAGGGCGGTGACGGCGCCGGTTTCGTGGTCGCGGAGGACGTGGGAGTGGGAGGTGGGGGGTGTGTTGTGGGCGCGGACCTGGACGCCCCAGCGGGTGAGGCGGGCGGCGAGCCAGGGGGCGTGGACGTCGTAGGTGCGGGCGATGGCGCGGAGCGAGTCGCCCCGGGTGTAGCGGGTGATGACGGTGTCGCGGTCGACGATGACGCGTTCCCGCGCGGTCGCCTTCTCCTCTTTTGTGCGGCCTGGCACCGCTGCCTCCTGCTCTGTTCGGGATGTGGGGGTACGGGGGTACGGGGTACGGGGGTACGGGTGTACGGGGCAGGGAACCGGGCCGTGGGGCCCGGTTCCCTCTTCCTCGGCCGGACGGGGGTGACGGGTGACGGGCCCGCCGCCCGGCCGAGGGGGCCGCTCCGCGCGATTTCCCGCGGCACCGGGGGATGCCGCCGCGCCGGAGCGGGGTCCAGGTCAACGCCAGGAGGTCCCCTTGCGGCTGTTGGCGTTGCGCTCGGCCAGCTCCGAGGAGATCCGTTCGGCGACGGTGGCCGGGCGGAGGTCGGCGGCCGGCGCTTCCCACTCGCGTCCACCGCACGGGGGCCGAAGCGCGTAGTGCCTGCCGCACTCCTCCATCACCACGCCCACCCGCTCGATGCGGATGTCGTACGCGAGTGTGCCGATCTCCAGATCTCGACCCGTGTCCTCTTCGGGCTGTGGGCTGTTGGTCATCCGGCCGCCTCCTTGCTCGCTCCCCGGATGGTTTCGGTGGGTGACCAGATGAGCACAACGCGCCCTGGGTGCGGTGCAGTTAAGCCAGGGTGCTGAACATCTCGAACGTCGTTCGAGCACACCAAAAAGACAGAGAGAGCAGGTCAGAGCGATGGAGCATGACGCGACCCAGGAACCGTTAAATCCCGTTGAGCAATTCGGTGTCCATGTGCGGGAGATGCGTACGGCCCGGGACATAAGCGTCCGGGGCCTGGGCTCCGCCATCGGGTACTCGGGGGCCTACGTCTCCACGGTGGAGAACGGGAAGCAGGTGCCGAGCGAGAAGTTCGCGACCGGGTGCGACCGGGTGTTTGGCACCGGGAGCATGCTGCTGCGGCAGTGGCAGGCGGCGGTGGAAGGGGACCACCCGAGCTGGTTCGAGCCGTACACCCAGCAGGAGCGGAAAGCGGTGAAGATCCTCGACTACACCACCCTCTTCATACCCGGGCTTTTCCAGACCCCGGAGTACGCCCGCGCGCTCTACCGGGCGAGCGCGCCACGGCTCTCGGCGGTCGCCATCGAGTCCCGGCTGGCCGCTCGGATGCGCCGCCATGAGGTGCTGGAGCAGGACAATCCGCCGGAGTTGTGGATGGTGTTGCACGAAGCCTGCCTGCGTACGCTCGTCGGCTCCCGCCAGGTGATGGCCGAGCAGCTCGAACGGCTGGTGGCGGAGGCGGAAGCGCCCAATGTGACCCTCCAGCTCATGCCCTTCAGCACGGTACCGTCGATCAGCGCCGCCTTCACTCTGCTGACGTTCGACCGGAAGCCGACCGTTCTGCATGTCGAAGGCCCCCACGGGGGCAGGCCGGTGGAGACGCCGAGGGTCGTGGCCAGGGCCCTGTCGATCTTCGACCGGCTGCGGGCCGAGGCGCTGGGGCATGATGCCTCTGTCGCACGCATTCAAGAGATCCGCAAGGAGTACCTATGACGTCCGATTTCGATCCGCAGGCCGCCGTCTGGGTCAAGAGCACCTACAGCGGCCCTGACGGCGGCACCTGCATCGAGTGGGTCCCGGCGCACGCTTCCGTCACCGGCACCGTTCCGGTTCGTGACAGCAAGCGTCCGTCCGGTCCGGTCCTGATGGTGTCCGCCCCGGCCTTCGCCGGTCTGGTCACCCTCGCCCGCTCCGCCGACCTGTAGATCCGCACAACCCCTCCCGAGCACCGCCGATCTCGAAGGAGTACGTATGACGTCCGAATTCGATCCGCAGGCCGCTGTCTGGGTCAAGAGCACCCACAGCGGCCCTGAGGGCGGCACCTGCATCGAGTGGGTTCCGGCGCACGCGTCCGTCACCGGCACGGTGCCCGTCCGGGACAGCAAGCGTCCGACCGGTCCGGTCCTGATGGTGTCCACCCCGGCCTTCGCCGGTCTGGTCACCCTCGCCCGGACCATCACCCTGTAACCCCCCCGAGCCCCGCCGCTTCCCATTTCCCGGAGCGGTGGGGCTCGGTCGCACTCCATCCGCGTCACAGCAGAGCCCATCGGGAGACCCATCACCCGGGGATGAGTCCCGCCCGGCAAATCCCCGGCCGGTAACGGAGTTCACGGAATCGATTTCCTTGTGACGGGGAAAGGATGCTGCAAGCCTCTGTTCCATGACTCCCATACCGTTACAGAAGAGATCCGCAGGGACAAAGGCCGCTTCTCGCACCCGTACGCGCGGGGCACGGCTCACGGCCTGTCTGGCGGCGGCGATGGTGCTCGGCGCGCTCTCCGTACCCGTACAAGCACAGGAGAACCCGGCTCACCCCCCGGACCCGGTCCTGCCCCTGAGCCAGCAGCAGGACCCCCGGGCCACGGAAGCGCCGGCGCCCCCGACCCTGGGCCCGCAGGCGTGGACCGGGCCGGGAGGTCTGGCCGATCCGGCCGACTACACCCTCGCCCCCGGCGCGCAGAACGCCGCCACCGCCGAGAGGGTCACCCGCCTCGACGCCGTACTGCCCAAGCAGAGCCTGACCAATCTCCTCGGCAACCTCAATCGCACCGCCGAGATCGGCTGCACCAACCGTGACCCCTTCGGTTCGGCCGCCCCGCAGCCGGACGTCAAGTACTGCCTCCAGAACGACGACTCCGTGACGAAGGAGTGGATACCCCAGTCCATCACCGGCGTCTCGGACGCCAAGGACAACGAGGCGTGGGGCAGCGACGCCGGAAGGAACATCCACCTCTTCTCGGCGTACGACGATTACGACCCGGGCCGTAACAACAGCGGTGACACGCAGGTCGGCGACTGCACCCCGGCGGAGCTGGAGGCGGACGACGCCTGCAACCAGAAGGGCGTACGCGTCACCTTCTCCCAGAAGAAGGTCGATCCCGTCACCGGGGTCGAGTCGGTCAAGTACCGCCATGTGCTGCTGGCCTGGACGTACGTGAACTCCGCGGGCAACATCTCGTTCGACGGGCTGCACTCCGCCGAGAGCCCCATGCAGAACGGCATCCACGCCGGAGGCATGGTCTGGTACGGCAACTACCTCTATGTCGCGGACACCCGCAACGGCATCCGGGTCTTCGACATGCGCATGATCATGGACCTGGACCCGGACAACGACGTCACCACCCGCGACCCGATGGGGGCCGACCTCAACGGGGTGCCGACCACCTCAAACACCCAGGACAAGACGAAGGCGGGACGCCACAACAACGTCTGGTACACCTTCGGCTACCGCTATGTCATGCCGCAGGTGGCCGCCTGGAAGTTCAAGGCACCTCAGTCCAACCCGGCAGGGGCGACGTCCTGCGTCTCCACCGGGGCCCCGAAGGCCTCGTACCTCTCCCTCGACCGCTCCACCGTCCCCGACCGGCTGATCATGGGTGAGTACTGCCGTCCGAAGCCGGGCACCCCTCCGTCCACGGGCCGTATCGCCTCCTACCCGGTCGCGGCCCTGGAGAGCCGGACCGCCGACGTACCCGCGCAGGGCTGGAGCAACTACCTCCCCCTCCCGAGCGGCGGAGCCCAGGGAGTCGTAGCCCAGAACAACAAGCTGTATGTAAACGTCAGCAACAACAAGAACAACGGTCAGCTGTTCCGGGCCGGCTGGCACAACGGCGTGCTGGAAACGATCGGCTCACCGATCCTCACCGCCGTCGGGCCGGAAGACCTCTACATCGAGCGCGGCACGGGCCGGCTGTGGTCCGTCTCCGAGCACGCGCCGTCGGCGGAGGAATGCACGGCGACCTGCCAACGGGTCCTCTACGGGCACAAGCTGAGCTGGGTGGACTCCCGGCCGTAGCCCGTCCCCGCCCAGCATGAGCGGGCGGAACATGTGACCGAATGATCATTCGTTCGGATGGTTGTGCCGGTGGCCGTGATCGGACCGGCGTGGGAGGCCTCACAGTGATCACCGGCTGTCCCACTTCCGTGACATCACCGCACGCGCCACCGGCCGGCCGCACGGCCATGTGCTCCCGCGCCGGGGTCCGATGGGAGAGGAATCCCGTATGAGACTGCTCAGCGCATCCGTTCGGCCGAAGAAGCAGCGCGGCCGGCGCCTTCTAGCGATCGCCGGTTCCTGCGGCCTGGCCGTGGCCTCGCTGACCGCCGTGGCCCCGGCCGCGCACTCCGCCCCGGCACCGCTCGCCGCTTCCGCGGCACGGGCCGCGGCTGAGGCACCGCTCGCCTATGTGACGAACTACAGCGACGACACCGTCTCCGTGATCGACACCGCCACCACCGCCGTCACGTCCACCTTCGCGGTCGGCGACGGCCCCAAGGCCGTGGCCGCCTCCCCCGACGGGGCCCGGCTCTATGTGAGCAACGGGGACGCGGGCTCCGTCTCCGTGACGGACACCGCGACGGGGACGGTCACGGCGACCGTCCCCGTCGGTGACGGCCCGAACGGGATCGCCGTCTCGCCCGACGGGACCCGCGCCTATGTCGTCAACAGCGCGCTCCAGCGGCTGACGGTGATCGACACCGCGACGAACGCCGTGACCGCGACCATCACGGTCGGCAGCGCCCCGCAGCAGGTGGCCGTCTCCCCGGACGGCGGCCGGGCCTATGTCACCAACTACAACGCCCGCTCGGTATCGGTGATCGACACGGCGACGAACACCGTGACCGCCACCGTCAACGTCGGCGGATTCCCCCAGAGCGTCGCCGTCACCCCCGACGGCACCCGCGCCTATGTCACCCGTCCCTACTCCAACTCCGTCGTGGTGATCGACACGGCCACCAACGCCGTGTCCGCGAACGTCCCCCTCACCGACGGCCCGTACGACCTCGCCGTGTCCCCGGACGGCGCGCACGTCTACGTCTCCCGGGGCCAGGGTGCGACCATCGCCACGATCGCCACCGCGACGAACACGGTGACCGCGACCACCGCCGCCGGGAACACCCCCCGAGGAGTTGCCGTCACCCCGGACGGCCGCAAGGTCTACACCGCCAACGGCAACTCGGCCGCCGTCTCCGTGATCGACATCGCCGCCAACACCACCACCGCCGTCCCCGTCGGCACGACCCCCGTCGACATCGCGATCGCCGAGCGTCCGACCGCCGACCTCGGCGTGAAACTGACCGCGACTCCCCGCCCCGGTCTGCTCAACGGCCGCATCGAGTACACCGCGACCCTCACCAACCACGGACCCCGCACCCTCGCCTCCGCCACGGTCACCCTCAACCTGCCCAGCGGCACCGGGGCGACCAGCCCCGACTGCGCCCTCACCACCGGCAAGGCCACCTGCACCGCCACCGGCCTCGCCCCCGGTGCAGAGGTCACCCGCCGGGTCACCGTGCCCGTGTCCGCCCTCAGCCTCGGCACCTCCTACACGGTGACCGCCACCCGTACCGCCAGTACGCCCACCGACCCCAACCCCGCGAACGACAGCGCGTCCCGCACCTGCACGGCGACCACCGCGCTCGTCATCAACTGCACCTGACGGTCTCCTGCCCGGCTCGTCATCGGCCGTTCCTCCCGCACCCGGGCGGAACGGCCGATTCCATGAGCCCCGCGGCGCGCGGGCCTCTAGCGGTTGAGGGCCTGCTCGACCGTGTTGGCCACCTGCTCGGCCTGGATGTCGCGGCCCTTGTCATTGGGGTGCGCGTACCAGGGGATCTTGGTGCCGAGGAGTTCGAGCCGGGAGTCTTCGAACAGGCCGCCGATGCCCCGGTCGGCCCCGTCGCACGCCGTGTTGCCGCCGGTGCGGGCGTACAGGTCGACGAAGTCGGCACCGCCTTCGGCCTCGGTGACGGCCTTCTTCGTGGCGTCGTTCAGCCGCTTCTGGATCTGGTCCAGGACCGGCAGGGCGTCCTGGGGGATGTCGGCGAACGGCAGCTGTGTCTGACCGGGGGCAGCGGTCAGGCACTTGGACGTGTCCTCGGGCACGAGCCGGGGATAGCCGACCAGGACCCGCTTGGCGTCGGGGGCGAAGTAGCCGATGCGGTCGAGAAGCTCCTCCAGCTCCGCACCGACCCGCTCGAACTGATCGTCGAGCCACTGCTTGCCGTCACCGGTCTGGAAGAACTCAGCGCACTTGGCGGCCGGTGAGTCCCCGTCCACCGGGTCTCCCGGCAGCAGAGAGGGCTTCCGCAGCTCGTCGGAACACTGCTTCAGGATGCGGTTGAAGCCCAGTGTGTTGCCGCCCAGACTGCCCACGGCCAGCCGGGTGTCCTGCTTGAGCGCGTCCTGCTGCGGCGGGAGCTCGCCGGCGCCGAAGGGCAGCTCCTGCTTCTCCCAGAAGTGGTGGACGAGGGCGCCTCCGCAGGAGACGTCCGCCTGGACGTCGAGCGTGATGCTCTTGTCCGCGAGGCGGCGGGTGGCGACGGCGGGATAGTTGTCCGTGGCCTGGAAACACCAGCCCCTCTCGCTGTCCGTGTTGTTCACGGGAGAGATGCCGAAGTTCGCGGTGTAGGAGTCGCCGAAGAAGACGGTCGGTACGGGGTCGGCCGGTGCCGCGCCCGCGTTTCCCGCCGGGCCGACGAGCGCCAGGCAGCCGCCCAGCGCGACGGCCGCGGCGGTCAGCCGCCGCAGCATCGGAGATTTCGTAGTCCTGCGCATGGCTGAAGACATGGATGTGCCCTGTCGTCGAGGCCCACGGGAAGGGGCCGGCCTACTGGAACACTCGGTGATCATTCATGTGCGGAGAGTGGTGGTCAAGTGGGCGGGGGCAGTGTTTCAGCAGGTTGACGCACCTCCTCGAAAACCCGTGGTGTGAGGCGAGTTGAGCGTTAAAGATGCTGTTTCATGACTTCTGAACTCCCCCGACGCCGACTCCTCACGACCGCCACCGCCCTCACCGCCGCCACTGTCCTCGCGTCCCCCGGAAAGCCCGCCGCCGCCGCGCCGAGGCGGTCCGCCGCGCTCGTGGTGCACAACGCGCGGGTGGTGACCGGGGCGCGCGGAGGGATGGCGGAGGCGGTCGCGGTGGGGCGGGACGGGCGGATCGCCGGGGTCGGGGGGTCGGGGGAGATCAGGAGGAGGTTCGCGGGGAGGGACACGGAGGTGGTGGACGCCGGCGGGGGGACGGTGATGAGCGGGATCGTGGACGGGCACGCGCATCCGGTGATGGCGGCGGTGCGGTCGCTGAGCCCCTCGCTCGGGCACCGGGAGCTGACGGTGGGGGAGTTGCGGGAGCTGGTGGGCGGGTTCCTGGCGGCGGAGCCGGGGAGGGAGCCGGACGGCTGGCTGGTGGTGGAGGACTGGAATCCGGTGGGGCTGCTGCCCGCCGGCACGGTCGCGCACCACAGCATCCTGGACGCGCTGCCGACGCGCAGGCCCGTGGTGCTGGTCGGCGGGGACGGACACACCGCGCTCGCGAGCAGGCGGGCGCTCGATCTGGAGGGGATCACCGCCGCGACGCCGGATCCGCCCGGCGGCGAGATCGTCCGGGGGCCGGGCGGGGAGCCGACCGGGCTGCTGAAGGACGAGGCGAAGGCACTGGTCACCGGGTTGGTGCCGGACTTCCCCGAGGCGATGGTGCGGGAGGCCTGCGCCACCGTGCTCGCGCGGGCCGCCGCGCAGGGGGTGACCACGGTCTTCGATGCGGCGGTGGCGCACGGTGAGTTGGGCGCGTACGCCGCGCTGGCGCGCGCGGGACGGCTGCCGCAGCGGGTCGCCGTCGCCGTGGCGCTGGACGCCGAGACGGTGAAGGACCCGGCGGGCGCGCTGGAGTGGGCGCGGGAGCTGCGCGCGGCGTACCGGGGGGTGCCGGGGCTGAGCGTCGGCGCGGTGAAGGTGTTCCTGGACGGGGTGATCGAGCACCCCGACCCGACGGCCGCGCTGCTGGAGCCGTATCTCGACGGCGAGGGGCGGCCGACCGCCAACCGGGGCGAGCTGTGGGCGACGCCCGCCGAGTTCGCGCGGCTGGCGGTGCTCTTCGACCGGCACGGCTGGCAGGTGCACACGCACGCGATCGGCGACCGGGCCGTGCGCACCGCGCTCGACGGCTACGAGGCCGCGCTGCGCGCCAACGGCCGCCGGGGCAACCGGCACACGATCACCCATCTCCAGCTGGTGCACCCGGCCGACCTCGGGCGGTTCCAGCGGCTCGGAGTGGTGGCGAACATGCAGCTGCAATGGGCGATCCGCGACACCTGGACGGTGGACGCGCTGCTCCCGTACATCGGCGAGCAGCGGCACCGGCGGCTGTATCCGGCGCGCGGTCTGGAGCGCGCCGGGGCGGTGCTGGCCGGGGGCTCGGACTGGCCGGTGGATCCGCTGGCGGTGTGGAACCAGATCCGTACGGCGGTCGACCGCGAGGGCGAGGGGGCGACGCAGGGCCCGCTCCACCCGGAGCTGGAGGGCGTCTCGCGGGCCGCGAGTCTGCGGGCGCACACCTCGGGGGCCGCGTACCAGCTCCGGTTGGAGCGCCGGACCGGGAGGCTGACGCCGGGGCGGCGGGCGGATCTGATCGTGCTGGACCGGGATGTGACCCGGGTGCCGGTGCGGGAGATCAGCGGGACGCGGGTGCGGCTGACGCTGGCGGGCGGGGTGCCGGTGTACGAGGCGGAGTCGGCGGCCGGGAAGGCGGTACGGGCGGGGACGGAGGCGGCGGCCCGTACGGGCGGGAACGGCGGGGCGCGGCACTCGGTGTGCGCGCACGGGCGCGACGCGAAGCCTTAGAAGGTCAGACCCCGGAGGGCCTCGGTCCGTCGTCGTGGCCCTCCGCCTCCAGGTGGGGCATGATCCGGTCGAGCCATCGCGGGGTCCACCAGGCCCGCTCGTCCAGCAGGGTCATCACGGCGGGCACCAGGAGGAGGCGTACGACGGTGGCGTCGATGAGGACGCTCGCGGCGAGGCCGAGGCCGAGCATCTTCACCACGATGTTGTCGCTGATGACGAAGGCGGCGAAGACGCTGACCATGATGAGGGCGGCGCAGGTGATGACGCGGGCGGTGATCTCCAGGGCGTGGGCCACGCTCGCGCGGGGGTCGCCGGTGCGCAGCCAGGCCTCGTGGATGCGGGAGAGCAGGAAGATCTCGTAGTCCATGCTCAGGCCGAAGACGATCGCGAACATCATCATCGGTACGTAGCTCTCGATGGGCACTTCCCCCGCGACGCCGAGCGCGGGCCCGCCCCAGCCCCACTGGAAGACGGCGACGACCACTCCGTAGGAGGCCGCGATCGAGAGGACGTTGAGGACGGCGGCCTTGACCGCGACGAGGAGCCCCCGGAAGACGATGAGGATCACGAGGAAGGCGAGGCCGACGACGACCGCGATGATCACCGGGAGGCGGTGGGAGACGATGTCGAGGAAGTCGACCTGGGCGGCGGTGTTGCCGGCGACGTAGCCGTGGGCGGCGGTGCCGGAGACCGCCTGGGGGAGGGTGTCCTCGATGAGGCGGTTGACGAGGTCGGTGGTCCGCTCGTCCTGGGGGGAGGCGACGGAGTAGGCGGTGGCGATCAGGACGTCGTCGTCGGGGCTCGGGGCCAGCGGGGTGATCGTGGCCGTGTCCGGGACGTGGGCGAGGGTCTGCTGGGCCTTCGCCGCCAGCGCGGACCGGTCCTGGAGCGGGACGGCGGACTGGTCGATGACGAGGGTCAGCGGGCCGTTGGAGCCGGGGCCGAAGGCCGAGGACATCAGGTCGAAGGCGCGCCGGTCGGTGAAGGACGTGGGGTCGGCCTCGTCGCTGATGTGGCCGAGCTGGATGAAGAAGAGGGGGAAGGCGAGCACGGCGAGGACGGCGACCCCGCCGGTCAGATACCACCAGGGCCGCCGCTGCACCCGCATCGCGTACCGGTGCCAGCCGCCCTGCACCGCCTCGCCGGGCTCGGCGTCCGTCTCGGCGATGGGGGTGCGGACCCGCAGCCGGTCGATATGACGGCCGATCAGGCCGAGGAGGGCGGGTACGAGCGTGATCGAGCCGATGACGGCGGTGACGACGGTGACGGCGGCGGCCAGCCCCAGTTTGCCGATGAAGCTGATGCCGGAGACCCAGAGCCCGGAGAGCGCGATGATCACCGTGCAGCCGGAGAGCAGCACGGCGTGCCCGCTGGTGGCGGTGGCCTTCCCGGCGGCGGTCACCGGGTCGTCGCCGTTCATGAGGTTCTGGCGGTGCCGGGTGACGAGGAAGAGGGCGTAGTCGATGCCGACGCCGAGGCCGATCATCGTGGCCAGGGTGGGCGAGACGGTGGCGAAGGTGAACGCGGCGGCGAGCAGCCCCAGCAGGGCCAGTCCGCAGACGACGCAGACGACGGCGGTGATCAGCGGCAGTACGGCGGCGGCGACGCTGCCGAAGCCGATGAGCAGGACGACGATCGCGACGGCGAAGCCGATGACCTCGCTGGTGCGGTCGTCGGCCATGGGGCGGGCGAGTTCGCCGAGCTGGCCGCCGTACTCGACCTCGACGCCCGCCGCCCGCAGCGGTTCGACGGCGTCGTCCACGCCGTGGAGGTACTCCTCGCCGAGGGTGGACGGCGAGACGTCGAACCGGACGGTGATGTAGGCGGTCTTGCCGTCGGCGGAGAGCGGGCCGACGCCGGGGGCGCTGGGGACGGAGAGCGGGTTCTGCGCCGAGAGCACGTCGGGGAGCTTCTGGAGGTTCCCGGTGACGGAGGCGATCGGGCCGGCGGCGTCCGTCAGCGGGTGGTCGCCGTCGTGCAGGACGATCTGCGCGCTGTACCCGGCGGCGGCCGGGGCGTGCTCGGTGAGGACGTCCAGCCCCTTCTGCGACTGGGCGCCGGGGAGCGCGAAGTCGTCGGAGTACTCGCCGCCGTAGGTGTGGTGCAGCACCTGGAGCCCGGCGAGGGCGGCGAGCCACAGCACGATGACGACGACCGCGTGCCGGGCGCACCACTCGCCGGTCCTGCGCAGGACGCCCGCAGGGGGGCGCGCGGGCGGGGAGTCGGGGGCGTGCGGCTCCGGCATCTGGACTCCCGACCGACGTCGGCGATCGGGTCGATCGCGCCACAGGAAAGGACACTGTGGATATTCTCTACTTATGTCCCGCTTTGGCGTGAGGCACGCCGATACGGCCGATTGCAAGAGCAGATGAGCCGTGCACGCAATGTCTGGGGAACTCCAGGCCGTCACCATCCGACTACTCGGGTGACGGCTGGGGTAGGGAGGTTCATGTGACAAGCGATGCGCAGGAGCAAAACGTGCGGGAAGTACGGGACGTAAGTGACGCAAGCGCCGGGGACCTGGGGGAGGAACCCTCGCAGGAGTGGTACGCGGACGACGGCTTATGGGTCGACTTCGCACCCGCGATGTTCTCCGGGGATCGGGCCGACACCGTCGCCGCGCTCGTCCGCGACAAGGCCCTCCTCGACTTCCCGGCCGGCTCCCGGGTCCTCGACCTCTGCTGCGGCCCCGGCCTCTTCCTCGTACCGCTCGCCGAACGCGGCTACCGGGTCACCGGAGTGGACCTCAGCCCCGCCATGCTGGAGCGCGCCCGCGAGGCCTGCGACCGCGCCGGGGCCGAGGTCGAGCTGATCCGCGCCGACATGCTCGACTACACCGAGCCCGGCGGCTACGACGTGATCCTCAACGTCTTCACCTCCTTCGGCTACTTCACCGACCCGGCCGACAACCTCCAGGTCCTGCGCAACGCGCGCCGCAGCCTCGCGCCCGGCGGGCGGCTGCTGGTCGACGTCATGGGCAAAGAGGTCCTCGCGGGCTGGATCGGCCGCCCGCAGGCCGTCGACCTGCCGGACGGCTCGTACGTCGTGCAGCGCGACACCGTCCTCGACTCCTGGCGGCGGCTGCGCACCGACTGGACCCTGGTGCGCGGCGACACCGCCCGCACCTCCACCATCCACTCCTTTCTCTACAGCGCCGCCGAACTCCACGACCTCTTCGTCGAGGCCGGTTTCACCGACGTGGAGATCTTCGGCGATTTCGACGGGGGCCCCTACGACCACCACTCGCGCAGGCTCATCGTCCAGGGACGTACGTCATGAGCCGGGCCGAGGAACCCCGCAGACTCTAGGAGACCTGTAACACCATGGCTCAGCCCTCCATACCCGTCCACGAGCACATCACCGATGCCCTCAAGGACCCCGCCTTCATCCGGCTCTCAGGTTCCGTCGTCCTGGCCCGGTTCGAGACGATGAAGGTGTACGCCGCCCTGGGGGCGGTCCGCGCGCTGCTCGACTCCGGGAAGGTATTACCCGGTCAGACACTGGTGGACAGCTCCAGCGGGATCTATGCGCTCGCGCTCTCCATGGCCTGCCACCGCTACGGCCTGAAGTGCCACATCGTGGCCTCCACCACCGTGGACGCCACCATGCGCGCCCAACTCGAAGTTCTCGGCGTGACCGTGGACCAGATGCCGCCCTCCACCAGTCTGCTGCTCGACCAGGAGAGGCGCGTACGGCATGTCCGCGCCCTGCTGAAGGAGCGGCCGGACTTCCACTGGATGCGGCAGTACCACGACGGGGTGCACTACGCCGGATACCGCGAGCTCGCCGAGCTGGCCGCCGGCGCGCTGCCGGAGGGGCCGATCACCGTCGTCGGCGCGGTCGGCACCGGCTCGTCCACCGGAGGACTCACCGAGGCGCTGCGCGCCGCCGGACGCCGGGTGCGGCTGGTGGGCGTACAGCCCTTCGGGAGCGTCACCTTCGGCAGCGAGGGATTCAACGACCCGGACGCGATCATCGCCGGGATCGGCAGCTCGATCCCCTTCGGCAATGTCCGCCACGAGCTGTACGACACCATCCACTGGCTCGACTTCCGGCACGCCATGGCCGGGGCGGTCGGACTGCTGCGCCGCCACGCGGTCTTCGCCGGGCTCTCCACCGGAGCCGCGCACCTCGTCGCGGACTGGGAGGCGCGCCGCGACCCCGGGGCCAATCTGCTGGTGCTCGGGGCCGACACCGGACACCGGTACGCGGAGCGGGTGTTCGCCCGGCACGAGGAGGCGCTCGACCCCGAGTCGCTGAAGCCGGAGCACATCGCGGAGCTGGACGAACTGCGCCCGCCGTGGGCGGTGATGGAATGGGCGGGGCGCTCCGCGCCCCCGGGCGCGCGGGTCGACTCCGCCGGGCGGGTCGAGGCCGTCGTTCCGCAGGGGCTCTCCCCGGTGAACGCGGCCGGGGCCGGGACCGCCGGGGGAGGCCGGGCCGCCGTGGGCGTTCACGCGGGCGGGCCGTCCCGGGCGGACGCCGCAGCCGAGACCACTCCGACCGCCGGGAGCACCCGATGACCATCGCCTCGCTCGAATCGCTCTCCTTCGGGATCGCCAGAACCGTCGAGGCCGCCGCCGCGCGCGGCCACCGCCTCCTCCTGCTCACGTCCGACCGGTCCGTCTACCGCCACGAGCTGGCCGAACTCCCCGCCGACGCCCTCGACATCGCCGATGTCGACACCACCGACCAGGACGCCGTACGCCGGGTGCTGAGCGGCGTCGCCGACCTCGCCGGGCTGATCAACACCACCGACACCTGGTCCACCCCGGCCGCCGAACTCGCCGCCGAGTACGGCCTCCCCGGGCCCGACCCGGCCGCCGTGCGGCTGCTGCGCGACAAGTCGGAGGTACGGCGGGCGCTGCACCGGGCGGGAGTCAGCGGCCGGACCGCGCTCGCCGTCGACGCGGCTCCCGACAGCGCGGAGCGGGTGATCGAGGAGATCGGGCTGCCCGCCGTGCTGAAGGACTCCTCGGGCACCTCCTCCCGGGGCGTGTGGATCGTCCGGGACGCCGAGGCCCTGCACACCGCGCTCGCCGAGGCCGCCGGAGCCACCCTCAAGGGCCGGCTCTTCGCCGAACCCTTCCTCGCCGGGCCGCTCTACAGCGCGGAGACCCTGAGCTGGGCGGGCGAGACCCGGCTCCTCGGCGTCTCCAGCCGGCTGACCTCCCGCACCCCCGCCGTACGGGAGGAGGGCGCGGCCTTCCCGGTCGCGCTCCCCGAGGACGAGCGGGACGGGATCGCGCGCTGGGTCGGCGCGGCCCTGGCGGCGGCGGGCCACGACCAGGGCTTCGCCCACGTCGAGTTCGTCCTCACCGCCGAGGGCCCCGAACTCGTCGAGATCAACCGCAGGATCGGCGGCGCGCTCATCGGCGAGGCGCTCTGCCGCTCGCTGCGGGTCAATGTGTACGAGGCGCTGATCGACGTCACCCTCGGCCGCAGACCCGCGCTGCTGGACACGGACACGGACACGGACACGGGCACGGACACGGACACGGCCGCCGACGGCCCGGCCGTCGCCTTCGTGCTGGTCTACCCGGAGCTGCCCGGGGTGCTGAACGGCTGGGACGGTCTCGACGGTCTCGACGCCTACCCCGGCTCCGTCCAGTGGTACCCGGTACGGGCGGCGGGCGACGAGGTGCCCGACCTCGGCGACCAGCGCGGCTGCACCGGAATGGTCCTCGCCGAGGCCGCCACCGCCGAACTCGCCCAGCACCGGGCGTGGAGCGCGGCCACCTCCGTACGGCCGGTCATGAAGTCGGCCGCCGGGTCGTGAGACGGGTCACCTGGCCCCAGTTCCTGCTGCTCGGGGCCTCCTTTCTCATCACCCTCGGCAGCTTCGCCGTACTGCCGTTCATGTCCGTGCTGCTCCACGAACGCTGGGGCTTCGGCCTCGGCTTCGTCGGAGTGGTGCTCGCGGTGGCCTCGCTGGTGCAGTTCAGCGGCGGGGTCGTCGGGGCGGCGCTGGCCGCCCGGATCGGGCTGCGGGCCACCATGCTGGTGGCGATCGGGATACGGACCGCCGGGTTCGCCTGCTTCGTCCCGGGGATGGACCGGCCCGCGCTCGCCGTGGCGGCGCTCTTCCTGGTCTCGACCGGGGCGGCGCTCTACCTCCCCGCCAACAAGGCCTATCTGGTGGCGGGGTGCCCGGCCGAGCGCAGGCCGGGGCTGCTCGCGGCGAGCGGATCGGCGTTCAACGCGGGGATGGCGCTCGGGCCGCTGGCCGCCGCGCCCTTCGTCCTCGGGTCGACCGCCGCCCTGTTCACCGCCGTCGCCGCGCTGTTCGCGGTGGTGGGGATCGCGCACGCGGCGCTGCCGGGGGTGACGGACGCCCCGGCGGCACCCGCCGAGCCCGTGGCCGAGCCCGTGGCCGAGCCCGTGGCCGAGTCCGTCGCCGAGCCGGAGAAGGGGGCCGGGAGCAGGGGCGCGGTGGTGGCGCGGCTGCTGCCGCCCTTCGCGTACACCCTGCTCTCCGTCTACGTCTTCATGTTCTTCCAGCACTACATCGCGCTGTTCGCGGTCGGCCGCACCTCCACCGCGTACTACGCCGTCCTCCTCACGGGGTACTCGCTGGTGATCGTCGCCGCGCAGCCGCTGCTCGCCGGGTGGATCGCCGGACTGCGCTACCCCCGGGCCCTGCGGCTCGGGTTCGGCGCGATGGCGCTCGGGATGCTGGCCATCGCGACCGGCGGACCGGTGGGCATCGCGGCGGGCGTGCTGACGCTGGGCCTGGTGGAGACCGTCCTCTTCCTCCGCAACGACCTGGAGGCGCTGGACCGCTCCCGCGAGCCCGCCGCGACCGTCTTCGGCCGCCAGCGCCTCGCGGCCGGGATCGGGGCCTTCGCCGCCGCCCTCCTCGGCGGCCCGCTGTACGCCGCCGCCGAGGACGCGGGCAGCGCCTCCGGCTTCTGGCTCGCCGTCGGGGCCCAGAGCCTGCTGCTTCCGCTGCTGCTCTGGGCGGCCGTGGTGTGGCTCGCCCGGCGGCGGGCCGCCGCCGCGCCGCGCCCGGAGCAGCTCTCGTACGAGAGCGTCGGGGGCGGCGGGGGCGGCGGGCGGTGAGAGGTGCCTCCGGCAGAGCCAGGGGGAGTGCCGCCAGGGGCCCCGGGCCTCTGGGTGTACTCCCGGGAGGTTCCGAGGCCTGTCCTTGGGGCGGGCGCGGGGGGTGACGAGGCCCCCGGGCCTGTGCGGGTGGCCCGGGAGTTCTTCCCGGCTCCGGGGCGGGCGACGCCGTCTTCGTGCCCCCCGCAGGGGCTACACCGGGGAGATCCGCAGCCGGGGGCGCAGCTCGGTGCGGCGGTTCACCTGGAGTTTGCGGTAGACCCTGGTCAGGTGCTGTTCGACGGTGCCGACCGTGACGAGGAGGGTCTCGGCGATCTGACGGTTGGTGTGGCCGTGCGCCGCCAGTGCGGCCACCTTCCGTTCGGCCTCGGTCAGTTCGCCCCGGGCGGCGGCCGGGGGGCGCTCCGGGGCCGTTCCGGGCGCTCCGGGGGCCGGGGGGCGGTTCTCGGGCTCGCCGCCGGGGGCGGGCCCGGGGCCCGCCAGGCCGTAGCGCCGGGCGAGGCGGTGCGCGCCCCGGGCGGAGACGAAGGCCTCGTCGTGGGCCCCCAGCGCGTGCTGGGTGTGGCTGAGGTCGGTGAGCGCCAGCATCAGTTCGTACCGGTCGCCGCAGCGTTCCAGCAGGGCCGCCGACTCCCGCAGCGGATTCAGCCGCTCGGTCAGCGGGGCTGTCAGGGCCTGGACGCGCAGCGAGATCCCCCGGGTCCTGGAGGGGCCGGGGCGCAGCAGCGCGAGCTGTTCGCCGATCAGCTGGGCGGCGCGCGCGGTCTCGCCCAGCTCCAGCAGGGCCTGGGCCGCCTCGCCGCGCCAGGGGACGAGCGCGGGGGCGGTGAAGCCCCAGGACTCCATGGCCTCGCCGCAGTCGGTGAAGTCGCGCAGGGCCTCGCGCGGGCGGCCGGTGGCGAGCCGGTGCCGGCCCCGGGCCTGGAGGTAGTGCGGTCCGCAGGGGGTCTCGAAGAGGGCGTCGGGGACCGGGCGGGCGAGGTGGGCGGCGGCCTCCTCGTGCCGGCCCGTCGCGGTGGCGGCGAGGACGGCCACCGAGATCGGGACGGCGACCGCGACTCCCCAGCTCGCGGGGGAGATCCGCGCCAGCGCGTCCCCGGCGCGGGCCTCGGCCGCCGCCAGCTCGCCCTGGCGCAGCGAGATCACCGCGCGGGCGGACTCCAGCAGGGCGTGGCCCACCGCGTCGCCCCGGGTGGCGGCCTCCTTGAGCAGCGGGTCGCACCAGCGGGCGGCCTCGGCCGGGCGGTCGTCGTAGATGAGCGCGGCGAGGGCGGCGAGCACATGGCCGGCGGAGGCCTCGCCGAGCCGGGTCTCGCGCAGCACGTGTTCCGCGCCCTCCCGGGCGGTGGGTCCTGGCGCGCCGGTCAGCGCGGCCGACAGGGCGTCCGCCGCGCGCAGCCGGGGCCCGGCCGACGGCGGGTGCGCTCCGCCGCCCGCCGGTCCGGGGGGCGCGGCGGTGCCGGGGACGGCTTCGGGCCGGGACCGGGGGACGGCTTCGAGCAGGCCGGGGCAGGCGCAGGCCATCAGCAGGCCCATGGCCTCCCACTCGGCGGCGGCGGCCGGTCCGGCCGTGGCCCCGCCGGTCCGCAGCAGTTCGGCGGCCTCGCCGGTCCGCCCGAACCAGAGCAGCCGGGCGAGGAGCGAGCGGGTGGACCGCTCGTCCAGGGTGCCGTCGAGGGCCGCGTCGGAGAGCGCGGGGAGGAGGGGGAGCACGGCGGCGGGCTCGGTGCGCCACTGGGCCTCGGCGAGCGCGCTCGCGGCCAGGGTCCGCCGGGGGCCGTCCGGGCAGATCTCGTACGCCCGGCGGTAGCAGTCCAGCGCGAACCGCCGCTCGCCGTCGGCCCCGGCGCGGCTCGCGGCCTCGTGCAGCACGGTGGCGGCCCACGGCTCCCGGAGCGCGGCCGGGCGTTCCCCGGCGGGCGCGGCGTCGAAGGCGGCGAGGAGGTGGCCGGCCACGGCGGGGGCGGTGTGGCCCTGGTCGTGCAGGAGGCCGGCGGCGTGGGTGTGGAGCGCGGCGCGCCGCCGGGGGCCCATGGCGTCGAGCAGCGCGGTGCGCAGCGCCGGGTGGCGGAACCGGCCGCCGTCGAGCAGGCCCGCCGCGTTCATCGAGGAGAGGAGGTGGGTGACGTACTCCGTGTCCATGCCGAGGAGCCTGCCGAGCACGCCGGGCGGCGCGGGTTCGCGCAGGACGGCCAGGGCCTGGGCGACCTCGTGGAGCCCCGGCTCCCCCCGGTGCAGACAGCCGGTCCACGCCTGGGTGAACGCGGGCCCCACGACGGTCTCGACCTTGCCGGGGCCGAGCACCGGGTGGTCGGTGAGCAGGGCGCGCACCAGCAGGGGGTTGCCGCCGGTGAGCGGGTGGCTGACGGCGGAGAGGCGGATGGCGGTGGCGGTGCCGAGCCGGTCGGCGAGCAGCCGGGCCTGCCCGGCGGGCGAGAGCAGCCGCAGGGTGAGCCGGGCGCAGTGCGGGCGGCCCCTCAGCTCGGCGTGGAGCAGGGGGTGGTCCGGCCAGCCGCCGGGGCGTTCGGTGAGGATCAGCAGGATCCGGGCGGACGGTAATCGGTGCGCGAGCGCCAGCAGACAGCGCAGGGAGGCCGGGTCGGCGTGGTGCGCGTCGTCGACCCCGACGATCAGCGGGGTGCGGGCGGAGCGGGTGAGCAGGGTGTCGCAGAAGCCGCGCAGGGCGTCCGCCGTGGTCTCGGCCCCGGCTCTCGCTCCGGCCCTGGGGCCGGTCCCGGCCGGGTCGGGGTTCCCGTCGGCGGCGGCGAGCGAGCGCAGCAGTCCGCGGACCACGCCGAGCCGGTTTCCGGCGTCGCCGGGCGCGGCGGTGACCTGGAGGAAGCGGGCCCCGGCCGCGCTCGCGCCGGTGGCGAAGGCGCGCATCAGCGCGGTCTTGCCGGTGGCCACCGCGCCGCTGAGGAGCACCACCGCGCCCCGGCCGTCCAGACTTCCGGCGAACAGGGCCCGCAGTGTCGCCAGCTCTCGGTCGCGTTCGATCAGCTGCATAGACGTGTCCTCAACAGATGGCGTATTTCCTCTGGTCCTGACGTCGACTGGACTTACGGTGACGGGAATGGTGCCCTGCGTGAGGAGTAGACCACGTGGACCGTCACAGGAAGGTCACCGCCGATGCCGGGTTCCGTACGGGTCGAACGGGGGGCAATTCGACTGTTCTGGCTGGTGGTTGACTGTGGGACGGCTGTGAGCGGCCGGGTTCGCGCGGTGCGCGGCGCGAACGCGCGGGGTGCTCCCGGTCCGGCCGGGCGCGCGCCCGGCGGCGTGTTCGGGATCGAAACAGTCCGCAAACAGACGTTTGTCCTTGGGGCTTCGCGGTGCGAGAGTCAGCACGAGCGGTGGCCGGCCGGCCTCTCCCGGGCCCTGACGCCGCTCATTCGGGACGGGGTGCGGGTGCGCGCGGGCAGGGGGGCGGGTGCTTGGGGGAGGGGACATGGCCGGCATGAGTCTGGTGGAGCGGACGGAGCAACTCCGTTTCTTGGCCGAGGCGCTCGCCGACGAGCGGGGCCCGGTCGGCGTGGTCCTGATCGAGGGCGCGGCGGCCGTCGGGAAGACCAGCCTGCTGCACGCCTTCGCCGACCGGGCCCCCGAGGCCGGCCGGGTCTTCCTCGCGGCCTCCGCCTCCCGGGTGGAGCGCGAGCTGCCGCTGAGCGCCGTCGGCCGGCTCTTCCAGAGCCCCGTGCTCACCGCCGTTGAGACCGCGCGCGCCGAACAGCTGCTGAGAGAGGGCGCGCTCGCCGCGCTCTCCCACGGGCCGGGACTGGAGCCCGACGCGGCCGTACGGGTCCCCGGCCGGATCCTCGAAGGGCTCGGGGCCGTCCTGCTGGCCGCCGCCGGGCGCACCCCGCTGGTCATCGGGATCGACGACGTCCACCACGCGGACGCCGCCTCCCTGCACCTCCTGCTCCATCTCGTCCGCCGCGCCGCCGCCCCCCGGCTGCTGCTGGTGCTCACCCAGTGCATGCGCACCTCCCGCCCGCACCCGCTGCTCCACGCCGAGCTGCTGCGCAGACCCGGCGCGCGCAGGCTGCGGCTGGAGCCGCTCTCGCCCCGGGGCGTCGCCGCCCTGCTCGCCGGACACCTCGCGCCGCCCGCCGCCGAACGCCTCGCGGCCGAGTGCCACACCGCCACCGGAGGCAATCCGCTGCTGGCGCACGCCCTGATCGAGGACACCCTCGCCCCGCGCCCCGGACTCTTACCCCCGCCCGTCCCCGTACCGGAGACCGAACTCCCGGACGCCGCCGGGCTCCAGGACGGACCGCCGGGCACCGATCCCGCCGCCCCCGCCCCCGTCTCCTCGCTCGTCTTCGGCGAGGCGTTCCGGCAGGCCGTCCTCACCTGTCTCTTCCACTCCGAGGCCAGCGCCTTCGCCCGGGCCGCCGCCGTCCTCGGCGAGGACGCCTCGGACGCGGCCCTGGGCGAACTCGTGCAGTACGACGCCGAGTCGATCTCCCTGGCCCGGGGCGCGCTCCGGGCCACCGGACTCCTCGGGGACGAGGGCTTCGCCCACCCCGCCGTCCCCGCCGCCGTGCTCGGCGGAATGCGCCCCCAGGCCCGTACCGCGCTCTACGTACGGGTGGCCCAGGTGCTGCACGGACACGGCGCGCCCGCGCGGGTCGTCGCGCGCAGACTCCTCGCGGCCGACCGGGCGGGCGAGCCCTGGGCCGTCGAGGTGCTGCGGGACGCGGCCCGGCAGGCCTGGTCCGACGGGGAGCCCACGCACGCCATCGCCTGTCTGCGGCTCGCCCTCCAGGAGTGCGCGGACGAGCAGCGGCCCGCCGTGCTGCTGGATCTGGCCCGCGCCGAGTGGCAGCTCGACCCCGCGATCGCCGCCCGCCGGCTCCCCGGTCTGATCCGGGCCATCGGCGAGGGCCGGCTCCCGGCGGCCAGCGCGGTCCGGCCCGTCTCCTGGCTGCTCTGGCTCGGCCGGGTCGACGAGGCGGTCGGCCTGATGGACGGCCCGCCGGATCCGGCCGCCCGCTCCTGCGGCCCCGGCGGCCCGCTGTGGTGGCTGCGGTACGGCTACCCCGGGCTGGCCCGCCCCGCCGCCGACGGGGAACCGGCCCGCGCGCCCGCCGTACCGGCCGCGACGGCCGGTGGGACCGCTCCCGTGGCGCTCCCCTCGCCGCTGGCCCGCTCCCGCGAGACCGCCGCCCTGCTGGCCGGAGTGCTGCCCCCGGGCGACCCCGGGGAGACGATCGACCGCGCCGAGCACATCCTCCGGCAGCCCGGCCACAGCACCCGCACGCTCAAGCCCCTGGCGGCGATCGCGGCGCTGATGTACACCGACGAACTGGACCGGGCGGAACGCGCCTGCGACCGCGTCGCGCGCTCGGTCGCCCACGGACTGCCCCTGGGCAACGCCCTCTTCATGTCCCTGCGCGCCGCGATCCATCTGCGCCGGGGCGAACTGGAAAGGGCGGAGAAATTCGCCCATGAGGCACTCGGGCTGATCACCCCGCAGGGGTGGGGCGTCGCCCTGGGCATTCCGCTCTCGGTCATGCTGGCGACGCTGACCGCCCGGGGCCGGCACGAGGAGTTCGAGGAGTACTTCGCCACCCCGGTCCCGGACGCGATGTTCCACACCCCGAGTTGCCTTCCCTATCTCCAGGCACGCGGTCGCTACTATCTGGTGATCGACCGCCCGCAGGCGGCCCTCGCCGATTTCCAGGCCTGCGGCGAACTGATGACCCGATGGGAAATCGACGTACCCGGATTCCTGTCCTGGCGCACCGATCTCGCCGAGGCCCATCTCGCCCTCGGCGACGCGGCCACCGCCGGACGGCTCGCGGGCGAACAGCTCAAGCGGCTGAAGCCCGGCCAGTTCCGGACGCGCGGCATGACCCTGCGGGTGCTCGCCGCCGCCTGCGAACCCCACGCCCGGGTCAAGGCGCTCGGCGCGGCCGTGCGGCTGCTGGAGAAGTCCGGCGACCGGCTGGAGCTGGCCAGGGCCCTCACCGACCTCGGCGCGGTCTACGACGCCCAGGGCCACGACGGGCCCGCCCGCGCCATGGGGCAGCGGGCCCGGCTGCTCGCCGCCGAGTGCGGGGCCGAGGACCTCGTGCCGCTGCGCACCCCGCTGACCGTCCCCCGGGAGCCGCTGCCGCCCGCCCCGTACGAGGAGAGCGACCCGCTCGCCGGGCTCAGCGAGGCGGAGCGCCGCGTCGCCGGTCTGAGCGAGGCCGAACGGCGCGTCGCCGGACTCGCGGCCGGCGGGTACACCAACCGGCAGATCGCCCACCGGCTGCACATCACCATGAGCACCGTGGAACAGCATCTGACCCGTGTCTACCGCAAGCTCGACGTGTCGCGCAGAACCGATCTGCCGCTCCATCTCATGCTCCCCCTGGAGGGGTACCAAGTCTAGGGAGCGGTAATCCCTTTCTCGTCCAAGTGCGGATGGACAGCATTTGGACACGGTGAAATTCGGCGCGCCTTTGAGATCCGCACTCGGACAGCTTCGCAATCCCTTGTCCGGCCCGCGCGGACCATGTGACGCTTGGTCACGGGAATCAATTCCTTTCACATCCGGCCGACTTCACCATGGATTCCTTGGACGAAAATTCCGGGCAATCCGGTGCTCAAGGAAAGGACGTGCGATGGCCAACCCCTTCGACAACGAGGACGGCACTTTTCTGGCGCTCGTCAACGACGAGGGCCAGCACTCCCTGTGGCCCGTCTTCGCGGACGTCCCGGACGGCTGGATCGTCGCGCACGGACCCGGGACCCGGGCGGACTGTCTGGAATTCACCGAGCGGAACTGGACGGACATGCGCCCGCTCAGCCTGGTCGCCGCCATGGAGGAGAGCGGAACGGCGAACGCGGCGGAGGTCCCCGTCTCATGATCGGCGGAGGGGGACCCCTCATCCAGATCCGGGGCGGAATGGGCCCCGACTCCCCGGAGAGCGCCCGGCGGATCACCCCCGGCACCCTCAAGCGCGTCCTTCCGTACCTCAGGGCCTATCGCGGGACCGTGGCCGTCCTGATGGTCGTCACCGCGCTCGACGCGCTGATGATCGTCACCACTCCGCTGCTGTTCAAAGTCCTCATCGACGAGGGCATCCTGCCCCGGGACACCGCCGTCGTCGCCCAGGTGGCCCTGCTCGTCGGCGGCCTCGCGATCCTCCAGGCAGCCGCCGGGCTCGCCGAGAGCCGGCTGTCGGGCCGGGTGAGCGAGGGGCTCGTCTACGATCTGCGCACCGCCGTGTTCGCCCATGTCCAGCGGCAGCCGCTCGCCTTCTTCACCCGGGCCCAGACCGGATCGCTGGTCAGCCGGCTCAATACGGACGTGGTCGCCGCGCAGCAGGCGATGACCTCGCTGCTGTCGATGGTGATGTCCAGCTCGCTGGTGCTGGTGCTCGTCCTCGGCACCATCTTCTACCTCTCCTGGGCCGTCGGGCTGCTGGCCCTGCTGATCATGCCCTTCTTCATCCTCCCCGGCCGGGTCGTCGGGCGCGCGCTCCAGCGGCTGCTGCGGCAGTCCATGCAGGTGGACGCCGAGATGGGCAGCATGCTCAACGAGCGGTTCAATGTCGCCGGGGCACAGCTCACCAAGCTCTACGGCCGTCCCGCCGACGAGACCCGGCTCTTCTCCGAGCGCGCCGCCAGGGTCCGCGACCTCGGGGTGACCACCGGGGTGTACTCCCGGCTGCTGCTGCTCTCGGTGACCCTGCTCGCCTCGCTGGCCACGGCGGTCACCTACGGTCTCGGCGGCTCCCTGGTCATCGACGGGGCCTTCCAGATCGGCACCCTCGTCGCCCTGGCCACCCTGCTCACCCGGCTCTTCGGGCCGATCAACCAGCTGTCCAACGCGCAGGCCCAGGTGATGACGGCGCTCGTCAGCTTCGACCGGCTCTTCGAGGTCCTCGATCTGAAACCGCTGATCACCGAAGATCCCGGGGCCCGCGCACTGCCCGCGCCCGGTACCGCGCCGGCCCCCGGGATCGAGTTCACCGGGGTCTCCTTCCGCTATCCGGCCGCCGCCGAGGTCTCGCTCGCCTCGCTGGAGTCGTTCGCGGCCCCCGCGCCGGAGCGCGCCGACGGCTCCCGGGTGCTCGACGGGATCACCTTCCACGCGCCCGCCGGGAAGCTCACCGCCCTGGTCGGCCCGTCCGGCGCGGGCAAGACCACCCTGACCCAGCTGGTGCCCCGGCTGTACGACCCGGACGAGGGCACCGTCCGGATCGGCGGGCACGATCTGCGCGATCTCTCCCTGGACTCGCTGCGGGAGACGGTCGGCGTGGTCACCCAGGACGCGCACCTCTTCCACGAGACGCTCCGCGCCAATCTGGAGTACGCCCGGCCCGGGGCGAGTGAGCGCGAGCTGATCGAGGCCTGTGAGGCGGCCCGGATCTGGGGACTGATCCGGGCGCTCCCCGACGGTCTGGACACCGTCGTCGGCGACCGGGGACACCGCTTCTCCGGCGGGGAGAAGCAGCGCATCGCGATCGCCCGGCTGCTCCTCAAGGCCCCCGCCGTCGTCGTCCTCGACGAGGCCACCGCCCATCTGGACTCCGAGTCCGAGGCGGCGGTGCAGCGCGCGCTGTCGACCGCGCTGGAGGGCCGCACCTCGCTGGTGATCGCCCACCGGCTCTCCACCGTCCGGGAGGCCGACCAGATCCTCGTGGTCGACGGCGGACGGATCGTGGAACGCGGAGTCCACGGTGAACTGCTCGAAGCCGGAGGTCTCTACGCGGAGCTGTACCGCACCCAGTTCTCCCGGCCTCCGGCCCCGCCCGCCGAGGCCTCCCCCGCTCCCGTGCCGGAGCCCGTCGGAGCGCCGCTCCTGCTGCCGCCGCCCGGCGGTGGCGGCGGTGGCCGGCCGCATCTGCTCCCGCCGCCGCCCGGCGGTGGCGGCGGCGGACGCCCCCATCTGCTCCCGCCCCCGGGCGGTCCGGGGCACCCGGGCGGCCGTCGGCCGCCCGGCTGAGCCCCCCGTACCCCTCCCGTACCGCACCACGTCCCATGCCGGTGACTCCCGGTGGTGAGAAGGAGAAGACGTTGAGCCAGATGCAGGTCGAGGATGTGTGGCCGCTCGCGCCACTTCAGGAAGGGCTGCTGTTCCACGCCGCCTACGACGAGGACGCGCCGCGCGACGTGTATGTCGGGCAGCGGGTGCTGACGCTGGAAGGGGAGGTGGAGCCGGAGACCCTGCGGGCCGCCTGGCAGGCGCTGCTCGACCGGCACGCCAGTCTGCGCGCCGGATTCCAGGCGCGGAGCAGCGGCGACGCGGTCCAGGTGATAGCGAAGAAGGCCCCGCTGCCGTGGCGGCTGGTGGATCTGAGCGGGCTGGGCGAGACGGAGGCGCGGGAGGCGGAGGCCCGCGCGGCCGACGTGGACCGGGCGCGGTTCGATCTCGCGGTGCCGCCGCTGCTGAGGGTGCTGCTGGTGAAGCTGGGACCGGAGCGCCACCGGCTCGTGGTGACGATCCATCACATCCTGATGGACGGCTGGTCGCTGCCGATCCTCTTCAACGAGATGTGGGCGGCCTACCGCGCGGGCGGCGACACCCGGGCGCTCCCGCCGGTCACCCCGTACCGCACCTATCTGGAGTGGCTGTCCCGGCAGGACAAGGACGTCGCCCGGGAGGCCTGGCGGGAGCTGCTCGGCGACCTGGCCGAACCGACGCTGGTCGGCCCGGCCGACCGGGGCGGCCCCCCGGTGATGCTCCGGCACGTGGTCTCCCAGGCCGGGGCCGAGCTGGCCGAGCGGCTGCGCCTGCTCGCGCGGAACCGGGGCGTCACCCTCAACACCGTGGTGCAGAGCGCCTGGTCGGTGCTGGTGGGGATGGTGTCCGGGCGCTCCGACGTGGTGTTCGGCGCGACGGTGTCCGGGCGGCCGGCGGATCTGCCGGGCGTGGAGAAGATGCTGGGGCTCTTCATCAACACGGTGCCGGTACGGGTGGTGCTCGACCCCTCGCTGCCGTTCAGCGCGGTCCTGGAGCGGCTCCAGGGCCAGCACTCGGCGATGCTGGAGCACCAGCACCTCGGACTGACACAGATCCAGCGGGCGGCGGGCCCCGGGGCGACCTTCGACGCGCTCGTCGTCTACCAGAACTATCCGCGCGGGCCCGTGGAGCAGCCCCGCACCGGCGGCGGCCCCCGGGGCGGCGGCCCCCGGGGCCCCCGGGGCGGCGGCCCCCGGGGCCCCCGGCAGGGCCCCCCGCACGGCGGCGGCGGCCCCGACGGAGGACGCCCGCCCGGCGCGGCCGGTCGGCTGGCGGGCGGCCCGCCCCCCGGCGAGGGCGCGGGCGAGCGGGCCCCCCGGCGCGGCGAGATACGGATCACCGGCGCGGGCGGCGAGGAGGCGGCCCACTATCCGCTCACCCTCGTCGTCACCCCCGCCGACGCCATGGAACTCCGCTTCGACTACCGCCCCGACGTCTTCGAGGAGAGCGCCGTCGAGGCCATGATGGCCCGGCTGGTCCGGCTGCTCGAACAGATCGCCGACGACCCCGGCACCCTCGTCGGCCGGATCGAGACGCTGGACGAGAGCGAGCGCCGGCTGATCCTGGAGCGCTGGAACGACACCGACCGCCCGCTGCCCGAGGGCTCCCTCGCCACCCGCTTCGAGAGCCGGGTCCGGGCCGCGCCCGACGCCCCCGCCGTCACCTTCGGCGGGCGGACCCTCACGTACGCGGAGCTGAACGCCCGCGCCAACCGTCTCGCGCACCGGCTGATCGCCGCCGGGGTGGGCCCCGAGTCGCGGGTCGGGGTGGTGCTGGACCGCTCCGACGCCCTGGTGACCGCGCTCCTCGCGGTGGTCAAGGCGGGCGGCGCGTATGTGCCGCTGCACGGGCGCTCCGCCGACGCGGAGGTCTCCCTCGTCCTGCTGGACCGGGCGACCGCCGACCGGCTCGCGGGCGAGCGGGTCTTCTCCGCCGAGCTGTTCCCGGTCGACTTCGAGAGCCTCGCCGAGGGGCCGGACGCCCAGGACCCCGGCGTCCCCGTGTCCGCCGAGAACCTCGCGTACGTCCTCTACACCTCCGGCTCCACCGGCGAGCCCAAGGGAGTCGGCGCGACCCACGGCAATGTCCTCGGCTTCTGCCTGGACGGCAGCTGGGGCGAGAAGACCGTGGAGAGGGTCCTCGTCCAGGCCAACCACGCCTTCGACGCCTCCACCTACGAGCTGTGGACGCCCCTGCTCCGGGGCGGCCATCTGGTGGTCGTGCCCCCCGGCGAGGTCGACGCCGTGGCGCGCGGGCGGCTCATCGCCGAGCGCGAGGTCACCAATGTGCATGCCACGGCGGGGCTGTTCGGCGTGCTCGCCGAGCAGCACCCGGAGATCTTCGCCGGGGTGCGCGAGGTGTCGACCGGCGGTGACGTGGTCTCCGCCAACGCGATCCGGATCCTGCTTCGGACCCACCCCGGGATGGTGGTGCGCTCCACCTACGGACCCACCGAGACCACCGCCTTCACCACCCAGGTCCCCTTCGTCGCGGGCGACGAGGTGCCCGATCTGGTGCCCATCGGCCGCCCCATGGACAACTCCTTCGCCTATGTCCTCGACGAGGCGTTCCGGCCGGTGCCCCCGGGGGTGACCGGCGAGCTGTACATCGCGGGCGCGGGGCTCGCGCGCGGCTATGTCGGCCGCCCGGCGATGACCGCCGAACGCTTCGTGGCCTGCCCCTTCCCCGGCCCCGACGGCTCCCGCCGCCCCGGCCGCCGGATGTACCGGACCGGTGATCTGGCGCGCTGGAGCCCCGCCGGGGAGCTGCTCTTCGCCGGGCGCGCCGACGACCAGGTGAAGATCCGGGGGTACCGGATCGAGCCCGGCGAGATCGAGGCGGTGCTCGCCGCGCACCCGGCGGTGAAACAGACCGCCGTGATCGCCCGCGAGGACCAGCCGGGCGTCAAGCGCCTGGTCGCCTATGTCGTACCGGCCACGGCGGAGCCGCTCGACCAGGAGGCGCTGCGGGAGTACGTCGCCGAGCGGCTGCCCGAGTACATGGTGCCCGTCGCCGTGATCGCCCTGGACGGGCTGCCGGTGACGGTCAACGGCAAGCTGCACCGGGAGGCGCTGCCCGCGCCGGACTTCGCCGGCCGGGTCGTGGGCCGGGCCGCCGCGACCCCGGTCGAGGAGCTGCTGTGCACGCTCTTCGCCGAGGTGCTGAGCCTGGAGAAGGTGGGGGCCGAGGACTCCTTCTTCGGCCTCGGCGGCGACTCGATCATGTCCATGCTGGTGGTGTCCAGGGCGCGCCGGGCCGGGGTGGTGATCACCCCCCGGCAGGTGTTCGAGCTGAAGACCCCGGCCGAACTGGCCCGGGTCGCGGGCACGGTGGCCGCCGGTGAGCGTTCCGGCGAGGCCGACGACGTGGCGACCGGCGAGGTGCCGCTCACCCCGGTGATGCGCGAACTGGCCGAGCAGTCCGGCTCGGTGGCCCGCGCCGGTACGCAGTCGATGCTGCTGGCCGTCCCCGCCGGGCTGGACACCGGACGGCTGGCGGCGGCGCTCCAGGCGGTGCTGGACCACCACGATCTGCTGCGGGCCCGGCTGGTCGCCCCCTCCTCCGGCTCCGACGAGGGCCCGGAAGCCGTTGAGCGGCTCTTCGTGCCCGAGGCGGCCGACGGGGTCCGGGCGGCGGGGTGCATACGCCGCGCGGACGCCCGGGGGCTCACCGAGGAGGAGCTGTCCGCCCTGGTCAACGCCGAGTCGCGGGCGGCGGCGGACCGTCTCGACCCGTACACGGGGGTGATGGTCCAGGCCGTCTGGTTCGATCTGGGTCCGGACGCGCCCGGACGGCTGCTGGTCGCGGCGCACCACATCGTCGTGGACGGGGTGTCCTGGCGGATCCTCGTACCCGATCTGGCGCTCGCGTATCTGACCCTGGAGTCCGGCGCCCGACCGGTCCTCGAACCGGTCGGCACCTCCTTCCGGCGCTGGTCCGCCGAGCTGGCCGAGCAGGCGCGCGGCCAGGCGCGGGTGAGCGAGCTGCCGCTGTGGACCGCGATGCTCGCGGGCTCCGAGCAGGTGCTCGGCGAGCGCCCGCTGAACCCGGCGGAGGACAAGCTCGCGCTCGGCTTCGACCGGGTGCCGCTGACCCTCCCGGCCGAGGTCACGTCCGAGCTGCTGACCAGCGTGCCGGCCGCCTTCCACGCCGGGGTGGACGATGTTCTGCTGGCCTCCCTCGTCGCCGCCGTCGGCTCGTGGCGGCGCGGCCGGGGCGAGGGCTTCGACGGCGGGATGCTGGTCGCGCTGGAGGGCCACGGCCGCGAGCCGCTGACCGGGGCGATGGACCTCACCCGTACGGTCGGCTGGTTCACCGGCGTCCATCCGGTACGCCTCGACCCCGGGGTGCTCGACTTCGCGGAGGTCCGCTCCGGCGGCGCGGCGGCCGGACGGCTGGTCAAGCGGATCAAGGAGCAGCTGCGGAGTGTGCCGGGCGACGGTCTGGGGTACGGGATGCTCCGCCGTCTCAACCCGGCGACCGCGCCGACGCTGGCCGCGCTCCCGGTGCCGCAGGTCGCGTTCAACTACATGGGCCGCTTCGGCGCGGCGGCCGGTGACGGCGAGCCGTCCGGCGGGGGCGGCTGGCGGCCGGCCGGGGAGCGGGCGATGGGCGGCACCATCGATCCCGGGATGGCGGCCCGGCACATCCTGGAGGCGGGCGGCGCGGTCCGGGACCTGCCGGGCGGGCCGGAGCTGACGGTGACGCTGGAGAGCCCGGTGGGGCTGCTGGGCACGCAGGTGCTCGAAGAGCTGCTCACCGGCTGGGTCGAGGTGCTGAAGGGGCTGGTCGCCCATGTCGCCGAAGGGGCCGGCGGCGGCCATACGCCGTCCGACTTCTCCCTGATCTCACTCGGTCAGGACGACATCGAGGAGTTCGAGGCGACCTTCGCGGCGCGCGCGGCGGGCGAGGAGGTGTCCGCTTCGTAGCGCCGCGGTCCGGGGCCCGGGGGAGTGCGGCCCCCCGGGCCCCGGGTGTGCTCCGGCCGGGGTCAGGCCGGGGTGTCGCTGTTGACGCAGAGGTTGCCGAAGGCCGGGTTGAGCGCCGCGATGAGGACGTCGACGGTGTTGCCGCAGACGTTGAGCGGGATGTGGACGGGCACCTGGATCACATTGCCCGAGACGACGCCGGGGGACTCGGCGGCTGCGCCGTCGGCGTCACTGCCGGCGGAGGCGGCGCCCGAGCCGCCCAGGAGGAGGCCGGCGGCGAGCACGGCGGTCGCGGCGGCGGAACGGAAGGACATGGGGTCTCCCTGAATGGGGGGATGCTGACGTTCCATCCAAGGACAGCGCGGGCCCGGCACGGCGGCATTGGCCCGCCGGTGGGCGGGGTCGGGCGTGTCGGCGCGGTGGGTCGGGCGCGGTGGGTCAGGCGCGGTGGGTCAGGCGCGGTTGAGGGCGGGGCGCTCGGTCTGTCCGCCGGGCTCGGCCGGTACGGGGTCCGCCGGCACGGGGAAGGAGACCTGCACCGAGAGCCCGCCGCCGGCGCGGGCGCTCACGGCGAGGGAGGCGTCGTGGGCGAGGGCGATGGCGCGCACGATGGAGAGGCCGAGGCCGTGGTGGCCGTCGCGCCCTGCCGTGCGGTCGAGCCGGTGGAAGGGCTCGAAGAGCCGCTCCAGCTGTTCGGAGGGGACCTCTTTGCCGGTGTTGGCGACCGAGACCACGGCCCGCCCCTCCCGTACCCCGCACTCGATCTCCACCCGGCCGCCGGGCACGTTGTAGTCCGTGGCGTTGTCCAGGAGGTTGGCGATGAGCCGCTCCAGCAGGGCCGGATCGCCCAGGACGGCGGCGGGGGCGGGGCCGATCCGGGTCGCCAGGCTCAGCCCCCGTGCGTCCAGTTCGGCGCGGGCGGCGTCGAGCACCTGCCCGGTCAGCTCGGAGAGGTCCAGCGGCTCCCTGCGGTCGAGGCCGCGTTCGCCGGTGGTGAGCGTCAGCAGCGACTCCAGCAGCCGGCCCTGCTGCTGGCAGATCTCCAGGACGCGCTGGAAGGTCTTCCGCAGCTCGCCCCGGCCCGCGTCCCGGTCGATGAGCATCTCCTCGATCAGCGCGTGTTCGAGGGTGAGCGGGGTGCGCAGCTCGTGCGCCGCGTTGGCGACGAAGCGCTTGTGCGCGGCGAGTGCCGTCTCCAGCCGCTCCAGCAGCCCGTCGACGGTGTCGGAGAGCGCCTTCATCTCGTCCGGCGGGCCCTCGGCGGCCAGCCGCTCATGGAGATTGCGGGCGCTGATCCGCTGGATGGTGGTGTTCATCGTGGAGAGCGGGCGCAGCACCCGGTTGGCCAGCAGCCAGCCCAGCGCGAGGGAGATCAGCGTCATGATGGCGAGCGCGATCCCCGAGTGGACCAGCAGGTTCCGCAACTCGGCGTGGCGCTGCCGGTCGGCCTGCTCCCGCATCTCCTTGCCCAGGTCGGTCAGCGGCCCGGAGGCGGGCCCCGGCCCGGGATCGACGGTCACCGCCGGTCCCGGACCTCGTTTGATCTCGTGGAACACACTCTTGGGCGACTGGCTGACCAGCAGGAAGAGGATGCCCAGCAGCACGATCCCGGAGACCGTGAACAGCGCGCCGTAGAGCAGCGTCAGCCGGGTGCGGACCCGGCTGGGCCGCAGCCGGGCGGCGAGCCGCCGAAGGGCGGCCCGGGGCTTCGACAGCGCTCGGGACATGGCATCGGCCTCTCAGATGCGGTAGCCGCCGCGGGGGACGGTGTCGATCAGGGCGGGGCTGCCGAGCTTGGAGCGCAGCCTGCTGACCGTGGCCTTGACGGTGGTGGTGAACGGGTCGGCGGCCTCGTCCCACACCCGCTCCAGCAGCTCTTCGGCGGAGACCGCGCGGCCCCGCGCGGTGAGGAGGTACTCCAGCACCGCCAGCTCCTTGGGGCTGAGCGCGAGATCCTCGCCGCCCCGGGTCGCGATGCGCTTGCCCGGGTCCAGGCTCAGATCGCCGTGGACCAGTATCGGCGGCAGCGCCGGCTGCGAGCGCCGTCCGATCGCCCGGATCCGCGCGATCAGTTCGGCGTACGCGAAGGGCTTGGGGAGGTAGTCGTCCGCGCCGAGGCTGAGCCCCTCCACCCGGTCGGCGATGGTGCCGGACGCGGTGAGCATCAGCACCCGCGAGGTCGCGCCGGCCACCAGCGTCCGGCACACCTCGTCGCCGTGGACGCCGGGGATGTCCCGGTCCAGGACCACCACGTCGTACTCGACGAGGGAGCACCGCTCCAGCGCCTCCGAGCCGTCGTGGACGACATCGACCGCCATCCCCGCCCGCCGCAGCACCCGCGCCACCGACGCGGCCAGCTCGGTCTGATCCTCCACCACCAGAACCCTCATCGCCCGCCCCTCGGTCGTGTCTCGCAGGATCCTGCCGGGCCGCCGGTCGCACAGCGGTCACAGCGCCCGCCCCTTCAGTGACCCCCGTCCTCAACGTACCCGCCGCCGGGCGGTCACAGGCGGGTTCCAGATGTTCGGACCGCCCTGTGACCGGAGGCCTCGTAGAACGGAGTGCGTCACACCGGAACGCCCCGGCGGCACCGGGGGGACCGGCCCGTCGGGCCGGGCACGGAGCCGTCGGCACACGCACACGGAGGGACCAGCACATGAGCGGAACGCAGTTGCCGGGCACGGCCCGCACCACCAGGAGAGCGGGCCTGGTGTTCGCCGCGATCACGGTTCTGAGCCTGACCGCCGTCGCCTGCGGGGAATCGGACTCGGGCGGCGACTCCGGCGGGAAGAAGCAGCAGCAAGGGAACAGCGCCGCCGAGGGCGACCGGGCCGCCGCCCTGGTGAAGTACTCCCAGTGCATGCGGGACAACGGCGTCGCGGAGTTCCCCGACCCGGTCGACGGCCGGCTCCGGCTCCAGGTGCAGCGCGGCGGCCCGCTCGACCCGGAGAACGCCACCTACAAGTCGGCGCTGGCCGCGTGCAAGGACAAGGAGCCGCCAGGTCTCGCCGGTTCGGGCCAGGACGCAGGCCGGGAGAAGGCGCTGCTGAAGTTCGTCACCTGCATGCGGGAGAACGGCGTCAAGGAGTTCCCCGACCCGGTCGGCGGCCGGATCCAGCTCAACCGGGGACCGGGGCTCGACCCCGAGTCGGCCCCGTTCAAGAAGGCCGAGGAAGCCTGCCGCCAGCACATGCCGGGCGGCGCCGCGCCCGGCGGCAGCTGAGCCCGGCGGTGGCCGCGATGAACTCCGGGACACCGGAGACCGCGCCGGAGACTTCCGGGGAGACGGAAGTGACGGCCGCCGGATCCCCCTGGCCGAGGCGTCCGAGGAAGGACCGCCCGCGTCCGCCCGGGCCCCGGCGGCGCGGTCCGCTGCTGGTCGCCGCCGCCGTGGCCCTGGTGGCCGCGACGGCGGCGGCGGTCGTGATGACCGACCCCTTCGGGGGGAGCCCGGCCACGCCCGCGCGGGAGGGCGACGGCGTGGGCGCGGTCGCGACCGTACGGCAGGGCCCGCTCTCCGCCCAGATCAACCAGGTCGGCACCCTGTCGTACGCGGCCCGCCCCGACGGCAGCGCGTACACGGCGGTCAACCAGGCCAGGGGGATCTACACCTCGCTGCCGGGCGTGGGCGACGTGATCAAGTGCGGCCAGACCCTCTACGGCGTGGCCGACACCCCCGTACCGCTGCTCTGCGGATCCCGGCCCTTCTACCGCGACCTCGAACAGGGCGACTCCGGCCGGGACGTCAAGGCGCTCAACCGGAATCTGCTCGCTCTCGGGCACGCCACCTCCTCCGAACTCGACGCCGAATCCGACGACTTCGACGACTTCACCGCCGAGACCGAGGAGGCACTGATCAACCTTCAGGACGCCGTCGGCGCGGAGGAGACCGGCCGGCTCAAGCTGGGGGACGCGGTGCTGCTGCCCGGTCCGCTGCGGATCACCAAGGTGGTCGCCGCCCCCGGCACCCGGGCCGCGCCCGGGGCCCCGGTGCTGGAGGCCGGGACCACCGCCCGTCAGGTGCGGGTCGAGCTGAACGCCTCCCAGCAGACCGGGGTGAACGTCGGCGACCCGGCGCGGGTCACGCTGCCGGACAATCGCACCGCCCTCGGGAAGGTCAGCCGGATCGGCACCATCGCGAGCTCGGCCGGGGGGAAGGACGAGGCGTCCGCCTCGGGCGCGTCCACCGCCACCCTCCCCGTCTACATCACGCTGAAGAACCCGAAGGACGCGGGAACCCTGGACCAGGCCCCCGTCCAGGTGCAGATCACCACCGACGGGGTGAAGAAGGCCCTGACCGTGCCGGTGACCGCGCTGGCCGGTCTCGCGGGCGGCGGATTCGCCGTCGAACGCGTCGACACGGCCGGCAAGCGCCACACCGTGCCCGTCACCCTCGGCCTCTTCGACGACGCGGGCGGTCAGGTCCAGGTCATCGGGGAGCTCGCCCCGGGCGACCGGGTGGCGGTGCCCGCCACATGACCGCGCCCGCCTTCCCCCCGGCCCGGCCCGTGCTGGAGCTGGCCGCCGTCACCAAGACCTACGGCGAGCAGCCCCCCGTCTCCGCGCTGCGCGGTGTCTCCCTCACCGTCCGGCAGGGCGAACTCGTCGCCGTCGTCGGGCCGTCCGGCTCCGGCAAGACGACCCTGCTCCAGGTGATGGGCACCCTGGAGCGGCCCACCGACGGCGTCGTGCGGATCAACGGCATCGACATCGCCGACCTGGACGACCAGCAGCTCGCCGCCGTGCGCGCCCGCAGCATCGGCTTCGTCTTCCAGCAGTTCTTTCTCGCGGCGCACACCACCGCGCTGGAGAACGTCGCGGACGGACTGCTGTACGCGGGGGTCGAGGTCGGCGAGCGCCGGCGGCGGGCCGCCGAAGCGCTCGAACAGGTCGGCCTGGCGCACCGCCGGCGGTTCCGGCCCGGGAAGATGTCCGGCGGCGAGCGCCAGCGGGTCGCGATCGCCCGCGCGCTGGTGGGACGCCCGGCGATCCTCCTCGCCGACGAGCCGACCGGCAATCTCGACAGCACCAACGGCGCGTCCATCGTCGCGCTGCTGCACCGGCTCAACGCGGAGGGCGCGACGATTCTCGTGATCACCCATGACAACGAGCTGGCCGCCCGGCTGCCGCGCCAGGTGCATGTCCTGGACGGCCGGATCGTCTCCGACAGCGCGGCGGACGCCGTCGTCGGGGGACGCCCGTGAACACCGAGGCCATCACCGCCCCCGCCCGGCTGCGCCTGGGCGACCAGGCCAGACTGGCGAGCGTCGGCATCCGCTCCAGGCCGCTGCGCGCCGCGCTGTCGGCGCTCGGCATCGCCATCGGCGTGGCCGCGATCGTCGCCGTACTCGGACTGTCCTCGTCCTCGCAGGCCGGACTGCTCGCCGAGATCGACCGGCTGGGCACCAATCTGCTCAAGGCCACCAACGGCCAGACGCTCAGCGGCAAGGAGGCGCAGCTGCCGCGCGAGGCCCCGGCCCGGCTCTCGATGCTGGCCCCGGTCGAGCAGGTGGCCCATGTGGGGACGGTCACCGACGCCAAGGCGTACCGCAGCCCGCTGGTCCCCGCCACCCACACCAACGGGCTCCAGATCAGGGCCGCCAGCCTCAATCTGCCCTCGGTGATCACCACCGATGTCGCCCACGGCCGCTGGCTGAACGAGGCCTCGGCCACCAAGCCCGTCACCGTGCTCGGCGCGACCGCCGCCCAGCGGATGGGCATCAACCGCGTCTACCCCGGCCAGCGCGTCTGGCTCGGCGGCCAGTGGTTCTATGTCGCGGGCATTCTGCGGCCCGCGACGCTGACCACGGAGATCGACACCAGCGCGCTGATCGGCTACCCGGCCGCCCGCCAGTACCTCAACCACACCGGCGTCTCGAACGGGAAGCCGGCCGACGGCCACCCCAGCACGGTCTATGTCCGCGCCGTCCACGAGCGGGTGGGCGCGGTCCAGTCGGTACTGGCACGGACCGCGAACCCCAAGGCGGCCGGCGAGGTCGACGTGACCCAGCCCTCCGACGCGCTGACCGCCCGCGCGGCGGCCGAGGGCGCCTTCAACAGCCTCTTCCTGGGGCTGGGCGCGGTAGCGCTGATCGTCGGCGCGGTCGGCGTCGCCAACATCATGATCATCTCGGTTCTGGAACGCCGCTCGGAGATCGGGCTGCGGCGCGCGCTCGGCGCGACCAGGCGGCAGATCAGAACGCAGTTCCTGGCGGAGGCCGTCGCCCTGGCCCTGATCGGCGGCGCGGTCGGCGTCGCCGCGGGCGTCGCCGCCACCGCCGTCTACGCCAAGACCCAGGGCTGGGCCGTGGTGATCCCGGTCGAATCCTGGGTCGGAGGCATCGTCTCCGCGATCCTGATCGGCGCGCTCGCCGGACTGCTGCCCGCCATCCGGGCGGCGCGGCTCTCTCCGACCGAGGCGCTGCGCACCGTATGACCGGATGACCGGATGGCGTACGACCGCACGACCGCGTGACCGCCTGGCGCGGACGGCATTGGGGGCCGTCCGCAGGGGGCCGAGGGAGGTACGGACCACTCGTGGGGTGGTGGTCCGTACCTCCTTTCGCGCTGTCCGCCGCGCCGCCTGAAGGAGCGTCGAAGAGCGGTAGGGGATGGCGGTCGGTGGTTTAGGGGATCTGTATGGGTACGCACGAGAACACGGATTGTTATAGTCGCATTTGCGCAAAGCCGGTGCGAGGGTCAGGGGGACCCGGACGCCTGGCAAAGGGGTGAAGCGGGGGCTTCCACCTTGGAGATCGTGCGTCGGGGAGGGTGCGCGACGGGGGAAGTTTTCCGCCACTACGTCTTCTTCAGCAGACCACGACCACTCCGGCGAACCCGATCGACGCGACACCGCCCAACGCTGCGCGGTCCCGGTCGGGTCGGGTCGGTTCGTGCGCGGGTCGCTTCGCGGACGGGCACGGGGTGTTCGCTCCCGGGTGGGATCACATCGTGAGGAGTCTCAGTGGAATCGGGGACCAAGCACGCTCAGTTCGTCCATGAACCAGTCGTCCAAGTCGATGTCGGCTCACTGCTCTCCGCGGACTCGCCGCGCATCCTCGGAGAGAACGCCGACCATGTCGAGACACTCGCCACCGCGCACGAGGAACTTCCTCCCATCATCGTGCACCGGCCCACCCTTCGGGTCATCGACGGCATGCACCGCCTCAAGGCCGCCAAGCTCCGCCGGCTGCCCACGATCGGCGTCCGCTTCTTCGACGGCGACGAGGCCGACGCCTTCGTGATCGCCGTCAGCATGAACATCGCCCACGGGCTGCCGCTCTCCCTGGCCGACCGCAAACAGGCGGCCGAACGCATCATCACCTCCCATCCGCAGTGGTCGGACCGGATGGTCGCCTCCGTCACCGGCATCGCCGCCAGGACCGTCGCCGGAATGCGAAAACGCCTGCCCGGCGCGGGACTTCTCGGCAGCGCCCGCATCGGCCAGGACGGCCGGGTCCGCCCGGTCAACCGCGCGGTGGGCCGGCGGCTGGCGAGCGATCTGATGACCCGGAACCCCCAGCTCTCCCTGCGCCAGATCGCGCAGGCCGCGGGGATCTCGCCCGAGACCGCACGCGATGTCCGCAACCGGCTCAGCCGGGGCGAGGACCCGGTCCCGGGGCAGCGCGGCCAAACCGTCCCCGAGCAGCGCGGCCAAGGCGCGCGCGGTCGCGGGGGCCGCGCCGCGCCGCCCCCGCCCGCCCGGGTGGCCCGCGCCGCCCGCGCCGCCGTCCAGGACCGCGCCGTCCTCGTCGCCCGCCTCCGCGCGGACCCCTCCCTCCGCCTCAGCGAAAGCGGCCGTACCCTGCTGCGCCTCCTCAACGTCCACACCCTGGAGGCCGCCGGCTGGGACCACCTCGTTGACAACGTTCCCCCGCACTGGGGCGGCGTCGTCGCCCAACTCGCCCGCGACCACGCCAAAATCTGGGCCGAATTCGCCGCGAAAGTCGAACGCCAGGCGGCCCACCCGGCCTGAACCGCCTGACGGGGTGCGGGGTCCTTTCCGGGCGGGTCCGTCCTCAAGCGCCGGACGGGCTGAAAATTGGCACCCTTCCCGGAAGGGCCCCGCACCTCAAGGCCCTGCACCGGGCAAGGGCGCTCATTCCAGCCCGTCCGGGGGTCCCCCCGGGCGAAGCCCAGGGGGAGTTTGAGGACGGACCCCGCACCTCAGCGGCCTGCACCGGCAAGGGCGTCAAAAGTTGAGCCCGTCTGGGGGTCCCCCCCCGGGCGAAGCCCAGGGGGGAGATTGAGGACGGACCCCGCACCTCAGGGGCGCGGACTGGGCCTGGCCGTCAATTCAGGACCGTCACCCCAAGGGCACCCCCTCAGGCCGCCACCACCCCCCGCGAACCGACGGGCTCCCGCCCGTCCACCCCCTCGGACCCCCCATCCCAGATCGCGGCCAGATCCCGGCGCGCCCGCGCCACCCGGGACCGTATGGTCCCGACGGGGCAGCCGAGGACGTCGGCCGCCTCCGCGTAGGGCATCCCCATCACACAGGTGAGGACGAAGGCCTGCCGCCGCCCCGGCTCCAGCGCGCGCAGCGCGTCGGCGAGGGCGACCGACTCCTCGAAGCCGGGGAGCTGGCGCGGCTGGGCGCGGTCCGCCGCGCCGAGCCAGTCGGTGGTGTCGGCGATACGGGGCCTGGCCGAGGCCCGCCGGTAGCGGTCGACGACCACCCGGCGGGCGATGGCCAGCAGCCAGGACCGGGCGCAGGAGCGCCCGGCGAACCGGCGCAGGCTGGGCAGCGCGCGCAGATAGGTCTCCTGGGTGAGATCCTCCGCGCCGCGCGTGTCGGCGGTGAGATGGGCGACGAACCGCCGTACGTCGTCGTAGGTGGCGCCGACGAAGAGTTCGGCGGCCCGCTCGTCCCCGAGCCCGGCGGCCAGTGCCCAGCCGGTGATCTCGGTATCGCGTTCAGTGGAAGAAAGCATCACAAAACGTCCTTCATGTCCGGGTGAAACCCGTCAGGGTGGTGATGGATGACGAGGTGACGAGAGATCAGGACGGAAGGAGCGGCGGCCCGCGCCGGGAGAGGGCGCGCAGGAGGACGAGGGAGGCCGGCGGCCCGGCCGGGGCCGCCCGGGTGGGGGCCGGCGCGGGGCCGGCGGGCAGTGCGGCGCATCCGCCGCTCAGGATCGCGAGGGCGAGCCGCAGCCGGCCCCCGCCGAAGAGGTCGAGGGCGCGGGCGAGTTGGACCAGGGCGCGTTCCCCGCGCCAGAGCCACCAGCCGCACACGGCCCCGGCCAGCAGGTGCGCCCCGGCCATGGCGGCCCCCGGGGAGGCGAGCGCGGTGATGTCGAGCGCCCCGGCGGGTGGGGCCGGCGGATGGGACAGGGCGTGCGCGCCGGAGTGCCCCGCGCCGTGCGGGCCGCCGTGCGCACCGTGCGCGCCGTGCGGCGACACCAGTCCGAACAGCACATGCAGCGCCAGCTGGCCGACCGCGCTCGTGCCGACCACGGCCCGCGCGGAACGCTCCGTACGGGTGAGCCGCCAGGCCGCGGCACCCGCGAGCGGCAGGGCTAAGAGATATCCCCAGACCGAGACGGACGCCCCGGAGGAGAGATCGTGGCCGAGTCCGGACACCACGACGCCCACCGCGGCGAGCACCGCGGTGTGGGCGAGGCGGAGTGCGGATCCGGCTCCCATGGTGGTCATGGTGCCAGTGGGACCCAGGGACTGGGAAAGACCGGCTGATGCCGACAGTTCGTCCGATCGGGCGGTATGAGCGGACAGGGAATCGAGTGATGCGCGTCACTTCAAGATGCGGGGAACTTTCCGGGCGACCCGCCCGACTTCTGAGACGAGACGCCCCGCACGCGCTCCGGGCCCGCGCGGGTATCCGAGCGAAGGAGCGCAGCCGATGCAGCCGAACACGGACCGGACCGCGCCGGATCCGGAGCCGACCGCCGGGGACACGGCCCCCGCCGCCCGAGTGCCGCAGCAGTCGGGCGGGGGCACGCCCGCGTCCGCGCCCGCGCGCCCCCGGATCACCCTGCGGTCCGATCTGCGCGCCGGGGTCCTCGACGGAGCGGTCGCGCTCGTCATCACCGCCGCGATCTTCGTACTCCTCTACGCGCGGATCCGTTCCCGCGCCTCCTCCACCGCCACCGTCATGCCCTTCATGGCGGACGACCCCGGCGGCTTCTGGATGTACTTCCTCAGCCAGGCCTTCGGCTGGTCCGCCCTGCTCTGGGCCTGGGGCACGGTCGTCCTCGGCCTGCTGCTCTCCGGCCCCCGCCCGGCCTGGCTCCCGATGTCCGTCCCCCGGCTGGAACGGCTGCACCGCACCACCAGCCTCAACACCATCTCGCTGATCGCCGCCCACGCGCTGCTCTTCGCCGCCGAGCTGATCCGCCACGACACCGACGCGTGGTACGCCGCCGCCTGGACGGCCTTCGTCGAGTCCTTCGTCCCCGGCGGCTACGCCTCCGGCACCGGCCGCATCGCCATCCCGATCGGGCAGGCGGCCCTCTATCTCGCGATCCCGCTCGGGCTGCTCTTCTACATACGCCACCGCATCGGCCCCACCACCTGGCGGGTGCTGCACCGCTTCGTCATCGCCGTCTACGTCCTGAGCGTCTGGCACACCCTGCTGTACGGCACCAACGTCTGGTACGACGGCTGGTTCCGCACCTCGATCTGGCTCCTCCAACTCCCCATCGCCGCCCTCTTCCTCCTCCGCCTCCTCCGCCCCGCCCGCCGCTCCCAGCGCCTGTCCGCCCCCGGCGCCCACCCCGGCTCCACAACCGGCTGGACCCTCCGCCTCACCGGCCGCGTCCTCGCCGGAGCCACCCTCGCCGTACTCCTCGCGGTCCTCGTCACGGGCCGCGACGGCGGTCGCGCCGAGCCCCCGGCGGACACCTCCTCCACCCACAATCACGACTGAGGCCCGTCGAGCACACCGCACAGGCGCGCCCGATCATGGGGTCGCGGACTGGTGGACGCGATCGTCGCCGGCCGGCTCGCGTTAGATTTGCGGGCAGATCGACTCAGGGGAGTCTGGAGCGAGCAGCGGCATCGGTGGACCTTCGGTCCCCTGGCTGCTCCGCTGATGGGGCCAAGGGGGGAGCGACGGCATGAAGTACAGGGACGAAGCCGAGATCAAGAAGGAACTGGGGATCGAGTCCTGGAGGCACCTCTCCAAGGACAAGATGATCAAGTTCGCGACCATGATGCCCGATATGGACACCGAGGTGGCCCTCAAGATCGTTGAGCAGTTCCCCGCGTTCAAGGACTTCGCCAAGGACGCCGTGAGCGCGATCGAGAGAGCCCACGAGTCCACGCTCTCGGCCAACAACCAGAGCCAGGAGCATGTCCACCGGGCCTGCCAGGACGTCAGGGACATCCTCAGGGGCGAACTCGGCAAGGACAACCTGAGCTGGGACGAGAAGAAGTTCCTGATCGAGCAGATCCAGGAAACCGCGAGGATGCAGTTCCAAAAGGACAGTGAGAGCAAACACTTCCTGGACGGGGCGCTCAAGAGAGTACTGGTCGGCGCCACTGCCGCACTCGCCCTCGGCGTGGCCTTCGTCGGCGGCAGGGCGATCGTCGAGACCATGGGCGATTCCGGGGACTCCTCCGGCTCCTGAACCGGCTCGTCAGCGTGGCGGGTTCGCCGTACACCGGACGGGGAGAACCCGCCCGGTGGCATCCTGAGCCGTATGGCAGAACTCAACGGGGCCCCGGCCGAGCCGGGGCAGCTCCAGGCCCTGGCGCTGACGAACTACGGCCATTTCACGACGATGAGGGTCGACGACGGCCGGGTGCGCGGGCTGTCGCTGCACCTCGACCGGCTGCGGCGCGACTGCCGGACCCTCTTCGGCGCGGAGCTGGACCCGTCGCGCGTCCGTGAACTGGCGCGGCGGGCCGTTCCCGGCACGGGTTCGACCACGGTGCGGGTCACGGTCTTCGACCCCGGTCTGGACCTCGGGCACCCGAGCACGGCGGACGACCCCCAGGTGCTCGTGACCTCCCGGCCGGCGGGCGCGCTGCCGCTGCCGGCGCTGAGGGTGCGGTCGACGGCGTACGTACGCGATGTCCCGGGGGTGAAGAGCGTCGGTCTCTTCGGCGGCCTCCACCACCGCCGCCAGGCCCAGCTGGGCGGATTCGACGACGCGCTCTTCACCGATCAGGACCGGTTCGTGTCGGAGGGGGCGACGTGGAACATCGGCTTCTTCGACGGCGAGCGGGTGATCTGGCCGGAGGCGGACTGTCTGCCCGGGGTGACGATGGATCTCCTCAAGGCGGTCCACGGCCACGACACGAGGCCGGTCCGGCTCGGTGAGGTGTCGGCGATGCGGGCGGCCTTCGCCACCAACGCGGCGATCGGCGTCCGGGCGATCAGCGGTGTCGACGGCGTGGAGCTGCCCGGAGCCCACGCGATCATCGACACGCTGCGCAAGGAGTACACGGAGATCGAGGGCGACCCGCTGTAGCGGTTTCGCGCGGGCGGTTAGGGTCCGTTCTGTGAACGAGCACGAGGCGAAGACGGCCCGCACCCGCACGGCGGCCGGTGTGACCAGGGCGACCGGGGAAGGCGTCCCCGAGAGCAAGGGGGAGCGGACCCGGCGGCGGATCCTGGAGGCCGCCCGCAGGCAGTTCGCGCGGGTGGGCTTCGAGCGGGCCACGATCAGGGCCATCGCGGCGGAGGCCGAGGTCGACAAGGCCTCCGTCATCCAGTACTTCGGCACCAAGCAGGATCTGTTCCGCGAGGCGGTGCGCTGGGAGATCCCGATCGCCGAGCTGACCACGGAGGACCCCGCCGAGTCGGTGGAGAACTACCTCCGCACCATGCTGAGCGGCTGGTCCAAGGACCCGGACAGCCCGATGACCGCGCTGGTACGGGCGAGCATGACCGGCGAGGAGGCCGCCGAGCTGCTGCGCAGACGGATCACCGAGCAGGCGGTCGACCCGATCGCGGCGACGATCGACGGCCCGGACGCCCGGCTCCGCTCGGCGCTGGTCGGCGCGATGATGATGGGCATCGCGACCCAGCGCCATCTGCTGCGGATGCCGGATCTCGCCGAGGCGGACCTGGAGGACATCCTGCGGCTGGCCGTACCGCTGCTGGGTTCCCTGATCGCTCCGGCGGAGTGAGCCGGACCCTCCCCGGAAGCTGTCGAGAGGCCCGCGCGGACCGCCGTCCGCGCGGGCTTTCGCATGCCGGGGATCAGCCCTGGGCGTCGAGCGGGATGTCGAGGTAGGACTCGGCGCCCTGCGGGGAGGTGATCTCGATGGCGGACGGTGTGGTGTTGGCGTCGGCGAAGAAATCGTCGTGGGTGTCGATGACCAGCTGGAGTTGGCGGCCGGCGGCCAGGACGTAGTGCGCGGGCTGGAGGGAGAAGGTCACGGTGGCCGCCTGGCCGGGCTGCTCTCCGGCGAGGGTGTAGGGGGCGTGGGTGATGATGGCGGCCTTGCCGGTGGCCGGGTCGCAGTCCAGCAGATAGGCCACGATCGTGGCCTCCTTCTCCTCCGGCTTCACGGTCACCCGCACCGCCGGTTCGCCCTGGACGCGCATGGTCCGCTCCAGCGGATCGGTGGTCCAGATCGCGGCGAGGCCGCGGTCGACCTCGGCGGTCTTGTAGACGTGGGGCATGCCCATGCGCTCGACCAGACCGGTCTGGACCAGCTTCGGGGCGACGACGACCTCGGTGCCCTGGCCGGTGGCCTTGACGGAGCGGGTCCAGTCCGCCTGCGGCTCGCCCCGGACCAGCCGCGCGTCGCGCTCTCCGGCGACGGCGTCGGAGAGGTGGAAGCGCTCCTGGGGCAGGGCGTAGCTCTCCCAGTCGGCATGGTGCAGGTCGGACAGCAGGTTGTGCATGTACTCCGAGCGGACGCCGAAGCGGGGCTCCCGTCCGTCGCCGGCGTGGCCGCCGAGGTGGTGGTCCAGCCAGCGGTAGGCCATCTCGGTGGGCTTGGAGAAGAGACCGGCCAGGCCGGGAAGCTCGCCGTTGCCGTGGTCGCCGACCTGGACGAGCAGCGACTTGGGGCCCGTCAGGCCGGTGAACAGGTCGACGACGCCGGGCACCGAGAAGATCGTCTCGTGCCAGGCGGTGGTCAGCAGGATCGGCGTCCGGTTGTCGTTGTACGCGTCCAGGTGGTGCTTGGGCGACCGGACCCGGGCGAACTCCCGTACCTCGTCGTCGATGGTGTTGGCGCGGATCTTCTGGATGATGCCCCGGAACTCCTCCGAGCACCGGTCCTCGCCGAACAGCTCGACGAGCGCCTCGAATGCCTTCAGATGGCGGGTGCCGTTCTCGTACAGAGAGGTGAACAGGTCCCCCCACGCGCTGGTGCCGACCACGGCCTTGATCCGGCGGTCCTGCGCGGCGGCCAGCAGGCTCGTTCCGGCGCCGTAGGAGGAACCGAAGAATCCGATCCGCTCCGAGTCGACGGCGTCGTGCTGGGACAGCCAGTTGACGACGGTGGTGGCGTCGGTGACGTCCAGCGGTCCGGCGACGTGGATCTCGCCCTTGGAGGCGGCCAGACCGCGCTGGCTGTAGGCGAGGACGGCGTAGCCGCCGAGGGTCAGGCGCGGAATCATGCCGAGATAGGCCCGGTGGCCGATCCCGATCAGCGGGGCGGGCATGACGACCGTGGGGAGGCTCTGGCCGGGCGCGAGATCGCGCGGGACGCTCAGCGACGCGTCGAGCACAGTCCCGTCGTCCATGGTGATCGAGACCTCCGAGTACGTGGAGCTCTCGGCGTACGTCTCGTAGGCGTCGGCCAGGCCCCACTGGTCCAGGCGGCCTATCCGGCGCGGCGACGGGTCCTTCAGCGCCTCGCGGATCGCTTCCAGTCTGGCGATCTCGTCGGTGCTGAGTGCGAACGGGTTCCCCGGGGTGTCAACCGCCATGGTTGTGCCCGCCTTTCGTGGCAGAAGTACTGACGAAGTGGTCGAAGAAATGATCTCCCTACCAAGATCATCTTGGGAAATTGTCGCGCCCAGATCACTCGAACGGGTGAACGATGTCGTTTAAACCTCCAGGTGGGGATGGGGGTGCATCTCACAGGCCCACCCCCGTGACGCATTTCTCAACGCCCGGTGAGAAATAAAACTCAACACTTGTATATTTTTGTGGGTGGCCCGCGCCACCGCGCGGCCCGCACCGCACCGGGAGAACCCCCACATGTCCAGCCCCACCCCGCCGGGCCGCCACGCCGGCCGCGCCCTGCTCGTCATCGCGGCGGCGCAGCTGATGGTCGTCCTCGACGGCACCATCACCAACATCGCCCTGCCCAGCATCCAGTCCGACCTGGGAGTCTCCGCCTCCGGTCTGGCCTGGATCGTCAACTCCTACGCCCTCGCCTTCGGCGGTCTGCTGCTGCTCGGCGGCCGGGCCGGGGATCTCTTCGGACGCCGCCGGATGTTCCGGGCCGGCATAGTCGTCTTCACCCTCGCCTCGCTGCTCGGCGGCCTGGCGAGCGGTGAGGAGGTACTGATCGCCTCCCGGGTCCTCCAGGGCGTCGGAGCCGCGATCGCCGCGCCCACCGCGCTCTCGCTGATCGCCACGAACTTCCCCGAGGGCGCGCCGCGCAACAAGGCGATGGGCGTGTACGCGGCCATGGCCGGCCTCGGCTCCACCGTCGGGCTGCTGCTCGGCGGGGTGCTGACCGACTACCTCGACTGGCGCTGGGTCTTCTTCGTCAACATCCCCATCGGGGTGGCGATCCTGGCGGGCACCCGGGTGCTCGCCGAGGCCGAGGCCGACCGGCGCTCCGGCCGGCTCGACGTCCCCGGCGCGATCACCGGCACCGGCGGACTGATCGCCCTCGTCTACGCGATCACCCGGGGCGGCGAGCACAGCTGGACCGACTCCCTCACCCTCGGCTCGCTCGCCGCCGCCCTCGTCCTGCTCGCGCTCTTCCTCGTCCTCCAGGCCAGGATCGCCCACCCGATGATGCCGCTGCACCTGTTCCGGGACCGCAGCCGCTCGGGCGCGTACGCGACCATGCTGTTCATGGGCTCGGGAATGTTCGCGACCTTCTACTTCCTGACCCTCTACATGCAGCAGATCCTGGGCTACAGCCCGGTGCGCACGGGCTTCGCCTACCTCGCCTTCAGCATCGGCATGGCCCTCGCCGCCGCCGCCGGCTCCAAGCTCGTCGCCCGCTTCTCACCCCGCCGCATCGCCGGCCCCGGCCTGCTGCTGGCCGCGCTGGGCATGCTCTGGTTCAGCACCCTGGACACGGGCTCGCCGTACGCGACCCAGCTCGCCCCCGCGATGTTCCTCACCGGCCTCGGCCTCGGCTCCGGCTTCGTCCCGATGACCCTCGCCGCCGTCAGCGGCGTACGGCCCCAGGACACCGGCATCGCCTCCGCCCTCCTGAACACCGCCCAGCAGGTCGGCGGCGCCCTCGGCCTCGCCGTCCTCACCACCGTCTCCGCCACCGCCGCCGACGACCGCCTCGGCGACGCCGCCGGCACCTTCTACCGCGCCGCCGCCGAGGGCGACCCCGCCCTCCTCGGCCAGGCCGCCGAAGCCCTCACCCACGGCTACACCACGGCCTTCGCCGTCGCCGCGGCCCTCTTCGCCGCCGGCCTGATCGTCACCGTCACCGCGGTCCGCCCACCGCGCCGCCCGGCGGTGCCCCAGCCCGTGAAGTGACCCGCCCCTCCGGGTGAGTTCAGCCGTACCCGAGCCGCCCCAGGCGGTCGCGGAGCCGCTGCGCCGTCTCTCTCCCCTGCTCCTCAAGGTCGGCGAGGGAGACGGCGTACCGGTCCCCCCAGGAGAGATAACTGTCGCGGAGCGCCAGCCGCTCCGTCGAAAGGACTCTCCGCAGGCGGGCACAGAGGTCGTCCATCAGGGCGTCCAGCACGCATTCCCGGGGCGTGCCGTCGGTGCGAACCCGCTGGGGCGGGTCGTTGACGGGGTCGCTCCACCGGATGAGGACGTGGGGGTAGCCCCAGCGATCGAGGCTTTCGAGGTCCTCGCGCCGCTCCGACCACCAGGACGCGAAGACTCCCGCCAGCTGGTGCCGGTCGAGGACGCCCAGGGGGAGGAGCGCATCGCGGAAGGAGCGCAGCAGAGGTTCACGGAGAGCCGGAGAGTCTCCTGATCCCACCGCATCGTCCACCCGAGCCCATCCGATCTCGCCCCACCACGCGCGGCAGAGGCGGACACCGCGCTCTTCGCCCGCTTGGGAGAGTTCCAGGATCCGATGGGCGGTCGCCTTGTACCCCTCGTCCAGGAAGTCGACGTAGCGGCTGTCCCGGGGGGTGAAAAGGGTGTCCGGATCCACGCCGAAGGAGCGGAACTTCCTTTCTGCGAGGGCGATCTCCCGCCGGGGAACGCCTCCGAAGAGCGCCGCGCGAACATCCAGCTGCCCCTCGGACGGGGCCGCGCCGTCGACGTAGAGCGGGATGTTGAGGCTGAAGTCCATCGCGGCGATCTCGTCGCGGTGCACCACGCGGGAGAAGCCGGGGACGTCCTCCTGGCGGAGGTAGGTCTCAACGATCTTCTCGGCGCTCTGCGGATCCAGATACTTTCTCGTGCGGCCCGTGGCCGTCTCGTGCTCGGCGTTGACGAAGAGGATCCTGCCGCGCTGCTCCGGGGCCGCTCCCGCCGTTCCGCGCAGAACGAGGATGCAGGCGGGCACGGACGTACCGTAGAAGACATTGGGGCCGATGCCGATGACGGCGGCGATTCTGTCGTCCTCGATCATCCCCCGGCGGATCTGGTACTCCGCGCCGGTGCGGAACAGGACTCCGTGGGGGACGACCACGGCTCCGACGCCTTCGGGTTCCAGCACGGCCAGCACATGCTGAACCTGCATCAGGTCGGCTTTCTTGGCCCTGCTGGGAACCTGTCCGTACTTCATGCGCTCCGGGAAACGCATCGTGTGCTCGTCGTAGTTCATGGAGAACGGCGGGTTGGCGAGCACCCGGTCGAATCGTCTGAGCCGGCCGTCGGCGGTGAGCAGGGGATCGGCCAGGGTGTCGCCCTGCACGATGTGGCTGTTGTCCAGGCCGTGCAGCAGCAGGTTCAGCCGGGCGGTGGCCCACGCGCCCCCGTTCCGCTCCTGGCCGTACAGGCCGAGCCGGGAGCCGTCCCCGCCGTGCGCCTCGACATGGTCCCTGGCCGCGATGAGCATTCCGCCCGACCCCGCGAACGGGTCGTGGACCGACTGACCCTCCTGCGGATCGACCAGCCGGACCATGGTCCGCACGACCGAGCGGGGCGTGTAGAACTCGCCGCCCTTCTTGCCCCCGCTCTCCGCGAACCGGCCCAGCAGCAGGTCATAGGCGCGGCCCACGGTGTCGCGGAACTCAAGGTGCTCGTCGGCGAGATCGAGGTCGGAGAACTGATAGGAGAGGCGCTGAAGATCGGACCGGGTCAGGTCGGCGGTGAGGTCCAGATGATCCGGTACGCCTTCCAGCGGAACGCGGTGGCCCAAGCGCGAGAGCGCGTCCCGGAGCTCCCGGGGATCCTGGAGGCCGTAGAGCCCATAGAACAGCTCACTGCTGAAGAATGCTGAATCGTCCTGATTCCGCAGGCTCGGCTCGTCCTGGAAACGCTTGAGCACCAGGAACGCGGAGAGGACGTCGGGATACGCGTCGGACGCCACCCCTCCGCGCAGGCCGTCGGTCATGTCGAGGAGCCGTCGCACCAGCCGGTTGGCGGTCAGCCGTCTCATGTACATCAGGATCCCTCGATCAGCTCGTTGAAGACCGCCGGGCGCAGGGCCTCCAGCCGGTCGGCCGAGCGGCGGTGGATCCTGATCTGGTCGTCCATGTCGGCCAGGGTCGCGACGGTGTCGTACTGCACCGGCATCGGGGGCACGGTGACCTGGAGTTCGCGGAGGATCGTGGAGTTGACCGAGGGGACCGTGCCGGGCAGGGCCTGGCCGAGCAGGGCTCCCTGCGCCTCGGGGAACGAGAGCCAGGCCGCCAGATAGGCCGGCAGCACGATCTCCGGCCGGGGCCGGATCCGCAGACAGGACGAGTTGTAGAACCAGCCGGTGTGCTCCGCCTCGACCAGCGCGAGTCTGCCGAGCGCGCCCTGGCGGACCAGGAGGACATCGCCCTCCCGCAGCGCGAAGCGGGCCAGCCGCTCCGTCGTCTCCCACGGCACGCGCCGCAGTTTCCGTACGCCGATCCGGCCCTGGGCGGTGATGTCCGGCGGGGAGACCACCGGGACGCCCTCGGGCCCTTCGTGCAGGCTGTCCAGCAAGGAGCCGGAAGGGCCGGCGGTCACCTCGCAGATACGGCCGAGCGGGATCAGTCGTGCGTTGGTCGAGTCGTGTCCCGGCACAGGACCGCTCCCCTCTCTTCTTCCGGATCTCTCGTGGACATGATGCCCTCGCGGGCCACGGCCCGGGGGCGGCGGGGCATGGTGCCCCCGCCGCCCCCGGACCGTGCCGTGTGTCAGACCGCGCGGAACCTGTACCGCGGGCGGAACCTGTACCGCAGGGCGAGCCGCACCGCCTCCTCGGCGAGCACGGCGAGCAGGGCCGTGGCGATCACGTACAGCGCCGTCCAGCCGTGCCCCTCGACGGCCGTGACCGCCGAGGAGACGATGACGATGCCGACGACCAGCACGATGAGCTTCCTGGCCGGGGGCCGGTGCCACCAGGCATGATGGGTGTTGCTGGGACTCCTCGACATGAGGTGTGTTCCTCCAGAACTGCTCTCGCTCGCGCGAGGGCGGCAGGCCGCGCTGCCCTGTGGGCCGTCGAAACCATGCAGGGCGGCGCGGCGATCAATGAGGCGAGTGCCGGCCGTGGTGCGTGAACTCCGGCGCGGCGGTGTGAGACAGATTCCGAGATCCCCTGTCCTACTAAAGACGATAGCAGGTATCTGCGAAGCTGGCTTCGTGGATTGCGGAGTCAGCTTCGCGCGTCCTCTCGGAGTCAAGTGTCCCGTGGATTCATCCCGCCTGAAAGTGGTTGCCGGACTTGCTGAACTTACTGAACTTACTGAACCGACCCGCCGGTGCTACTCCGTGCCGGAGGAGTCCGCGTACGCCAGCCCCACCGCCGCCGTCACCAGCCGGTCCAGCGCCCGCCGGGTGCTCTCGTCGGGGATGCCGCCGCCGGTGATGAGGAGGTGCATGCCGATGCCGTCGAGGCCGGAGAGGAGGAAGTCGGCGAGTTCGGCGGGGGGGAGGGAGAAGGGGCGGGCGGTGCGGCGTTCGGTGTCGGTGAGGACGGTGGTGGCGAGGTCGTTGATGCCGGCGTAGTAGCGCTCGACGACTTCGCGGAGGTCGGGGCTGCGGAGGGAGAAGGTGATCAGTTCGAACCAGAGCAGATGGAGTTCGGGGCGCTCGGCGAGATCGGCCCAGAAGGCGTCGACGGTGGCCCGGAGCGCCTCTTCCAGGCTGGTGGCGCGGGCCACGGACAGCTGGACGCCGGTGAGGAGTTCCTCGGTGAGGAACTCCAGTACGGCGCGGTAGAGGTCGGCCTTGGTGCCGAAGGTGTAGTGCACGGTCGCCTGGGCGACTCCGAGTTCGGCGGCGATCGCCCTGGTGGAGCCGGCCGTGACGCCTTCGCGGGCCATCAGCTCGATGGCGGCTGCGATGAGCTGGGGGCGGCGCTCGGCGGCGGTTACATGTGCCATACAAGCCACTATAGCGACATAGTCAAGCGCCCCTGTCGGGCGACATTGTCACCTGACAATGTCGCTTGTACAGTGAATCGGGAAGCGGGGCGCACCACGGCGTCGCCCTACCCGATGACCACCGGAGCACCGGAGGGCAGGATCGATGAACTCCACGACGACCATCCGACAGGGCACGAGCGCGAGCGCGAGCACGGGCGGCACGGGCGCGGTCCCCGAGCGCACACCGCTGCCCCTCTTCGGGCACGCGCTGAGCGTGCCGACCGACGCCTTCACCCAGTACGCGATGCGCGAGGCCCGGGCGCTGGGGCCGATCTTCAATCTGCGGTTCTTCGGGGAGGACGCGCTGATGGTCTCGGGCGGTGATCTGGTCGCCGAGCTGTGCGACGAGAGCCGCTTCCGCAAATCGGCCGCGCCGCTGGCCACCGTCAGGAAGTTCGCCGGGGACGGGCTCTTCACCGCCTTCGGGGACGAGCCGAACTGGCGGAAGGCGCACAACATCCTGATGCCCGCGTTCTCCTTCAACGCGCTGCGGGCCTACCACCCGACGATGATGACGGTCGCCCGCCGGCTGCTCGCCAAGTGGGACGCCCACGCGGGGACCCCGGTGGAGGTCGCCGAGGACATGACCCGGCTCACGCTCGACACCATCGGGCTCTGCGGCTTCGGCCACGACTTCGGGAGCTTCGACCGGGGCGGACAGCACCCCTTCATCGCCTCGATGGTCCGCGCGCTGGACCACGCCCAGCGGAAGACCGGGTTCATCCCCGGGCTGGACTTCCTCTACGCCAGGGCGGAGAGCCGCCAGCGGGCCGACATCCTCGCCATGAACCGGCTGGCCGACGACATCGTGCGCACCCGCCGGGCGGCGGGCCCCGGAGCCCCGGACCCCGAGGGCGGCGACCTCCTCGATCTGATGCTGAACGCCGTGGACAAGGAGACCGGCGAGCCTCTCGACGACACCAACATCCGCTACCAGCTGCTCACTTTCCTGATAGCCGGACACGAGACCACCAGCGGCTCGCTCTCCTTCGCCCTCTACTACCTGCTCAAGAACCCCGCCGTGCTCGCCGAGGCCCGTGCCGAGACCGACGCGCTGTGGGGGGACGACCCGGATCCGGACCCCTCGTACGAGGACGTCGGGCGGCTCGTCCGGCTGCGGCGGGTGCTCAACGAGAGCATGCGGCTGTGGCCCACCGCGCCCGCCTTCGCCGTCGAACCGCTGGAGGACACCGTCATCGGCGGCCGGCACCCGGTGCGCAAGGGCCAGGCGATCACCATCATCACGCCCGCGCTGCACCGCGATCCGGGCTGGGGCGACAACACCGAGCTGTTCGACCCCGACAGATTCACCCCCGAGAACATGGACCGCCGCCCCGGCCATCTCTTCAAGCCCTTCGGCAACGGCGAACGCTCCTGCATAGGGCGCCAGTTCGCGCTGCACGAGGCGACGCTGCTGCTCGGGCTGATCGTCCACCGCTACCGGCTGCTCGACCACGAGGACTACCGGCTGCGGATCAAGGAGACCCTCACCCTCAAGCCGGACGGCTTCACCCTCACCCCGGTGCGCCGGACCGCCGGCGAGCGCCGTCCGGCGGCGGCGGCGGCGACCGCCGGGAAGGCCGAGACGGAAGGCGTCGAGCCCCCGGCCGGGCTGCGCGCCCCCGGCACCACCCTCACCGTGCTGCACGGCTCCAACCTCGGCACCTCCCGGGGGCTCGCCGCCGAGCTGGCCGCCCAGGGGGCCCGGTACGGCTTCACGACCGCCCTCGCCCCGCTGGACGAGGCGGTCGACGCGCTCGACCCGGAGCACCCCGTACTGATCGTGGCCTCCTCGTACAACGGACGGCCCACCGACGACGCCGCCCGGTTCGTGGCATGGCTGGAGGCGGGCGGGGCCCCGGCCGCGCTGCCGTACGCGGTGCTGGGCATCGGTGACCGCAACTGGTCGGCCACCTACCAGCGCGTTCCCACGCTCATCGACCGGGAGCTGGCCGCCGCCGGGGGTATCGCGCTGGTCGAGCGGGCCGCCGTGGACGTCTCGATGGACGTGGGCGCGGAGGTCGAGCGGTGGAGCGCGGGTGTGTGGGCCGCGCTCCTCGACCGGTACGGGGTGCCCGCCGCCGACGACACCGCCGGGGAGACGGCCACCGGCCCCCGCCACACGGTCATGGACGCCCCGGCCGATGAGAGCGCTCCCGGCCGCGAGGGCGCGGCGGCGGACCATGAGGGTCTGCTGCCGTTCACGGTCACCGAGACCGCCGAACTCGTGGACATGGACAGCCCGCTGGGCCGCTCCAAGCGCTTCCTGCGGCTGCGGCTCCCCGAGGGGACGGCCTACCGCAGCGCCGACCATCTGCTGATCCGGCCCGCCAACCCGGCGGCGCTGGTCGACCGGGTGCTCGGGGCCCTGGCCCTGGACCCCGACCGGGTCGTCGTCCTGGGCGCGACCGCGCCCGGCGCGGAGCGGCTGCCGGTGGACCGGCCGATGACCGTACGCACGCTGCTGACGCGCTTCACCGAGCTGGGCCGTCCCGCCACCGCCCGGCAGGCCGCCGCCCTCGCCGCGCACACCCCCTGCCCGCCGGAGCGCGTCGCCCTGGAGCGGCTGGCGGCGGAGCCCGACGGCGCGACCGTGCCCGAGCTGCTGGAGCGGTACGCCTCCTGCCGGCCTGGCCTCGCCGAACTGCTCGACGTACTGCCGCCGATGCGGCTCCGGCACTACTCCGTCTCCTCCTCGCCCGCGCTCGCCCCGGACACCGCCGATCTGATGGTCGCCGCGTCCCCGGTCCCGCACCGCGACGGCGAGGGCCTCTTCCTCGGCGCGGGCGCGGCGTATCTGGCGGGTCTGGAGCCGGGGGACACCGTCCACGGCCGGGTCTCCCCCTGCCGCGAGGACTTCCGGCTCCCGGCCGACCCCGCCGTCCCGGTCCTGCTGATCTCGGCGGGCACGGGCCTCGCCCCCTTCCGCGCCGCCGTCGCCGACCGCGTCGCGGAGGCCGGGGCCGCCGACCGGGCCCCGCTGCTCTGCTACTTCGGCTGCGACCACCCCGAGGTCGACTACCTCCACCGCGCCGAACTGGAGGCCGCCGCCGCGAGCGGGGCCGCCACCCTGCGGCCCGTCTTCTCCAAGGCCCCGGAGAACGGTGCGCGATACGTCCAGGACCGCGTCCTCGCCGAGTCCGAGGAGGTCTGGTCCCTGCTCGCGGCCGGCGCGCACATCCGCGTCTGCGGCGACGGCCGCGCCATGGCCCCCGCCGTCCGGGACGCCTTCCGCGCGATCCGCACCGCCCACACCGGCGCGTCCGCCGAGGAGGCCTCGGCCTGGCTCTCCGGCCTGATGGCCGAAGGCCGTTATGTGGAAGACGTCTGGGCGGGCTGATCCGTCGCCCATCACCAGCCACCGATACGCCCGGCCCGGCCCCGCACCAGAGGGGACCGGGCCGGGTCCGCGTGGCCCCCGCACCGATCACGCGGTGTTACGCGAAGGCCCGCCGCGTCCGTCCGGATCGGCGCCCCGTGGCGGACGGAAAGCCTCCAACTCTCCTACCGGCCAAGGGAGTCGAAGCGCTGGTCCGGAGCCTTGGCCGGACGCCGTCGATCACTGGGAAACCTCGTTGCGGATGCCCGGGAGGGCTGCCACGATCCTCGGTATGACAGATGGAGAGGCGGACACCGCACACGCCCGGTGAGCCCGGTGACACGCTCGCCCGGGCCGTGTGAGAGACACCCGAAACACCGTCGTACGCCCCTTTCCGGGCGTACCCCTCCCCGTCCGGACATCTCGCTCCGACGGTGGCACCGCCCCGCATGCCGGACGGCGGACGAACGGACCAGCGAACCCAGCAGACCCGGTGGACCCGGTGGGCTGAGCGGCGACCCGTGCGCCGCCGTGCTCGTCCACCGTGCCCGACAGATCCCAGAACCTCACCCGACCGGTCGTCCGGCCGGGGCTCGGGCATACCGCGCTCGCGCGCCTCCTCGAAATAGCTTGATCGCGAACGCGGGGACAGAAAGAATCAAAGGCATAAATCCGGTGAAGGCAATGAAAGTAATGAATGGAGTAAGTGTCATGAAGGTGACCAAAATTATGTCCGTGGCCGTTCCCCTGCCGTGGAGCCACTCCGACGACGACGAGAGCTGGGATCCCGGCTGGGTGCCGAGGACGGTGACGACGTAAGCGAGGGGCCGCCCGGTGCCCGCGAACGCCTGAGCGGGACCTCGGTTGGTCGCGAGGTCCCGCTCAGGATGGTGATGCGCGGTGATGTGCGGTGATGCGCGGTGCCGGGGTGCGTCAGCGGGTCACTTGGTGAGCGCGTTCTGCATCTCGACGAGGATCTTGCCGGCCGCGGTGTAGCCGATGCCCTGGATCCAGAGCTCGTCCTTGATCTGGAAGGCCTTGCCCTTCTTCACGGCGTCCATGTTCTTCCACAGCGGGCCGCCCAGGACCTGGGTGGCCTTGGCCTTCTTCGGGTCGCCGATGGTCGAGTGGAAGATGACGTCGGTGTCGGCGAGGTCGATCTTCTCGGGGCTCACATTGAGCATGAAGCCGTCCTCGGCCTTGTCGGTGATGGCCGGGCGGCCCAGGCCGACATCGGAGAACAGGGTGCCGAGGTAGTTCTCCTTGCCGTAGATGCGGATGTCCGCACCCTCGACGAAGCGCACCAGGTTCACCTTGATGGCGGCGGCCTTCTCCTTGCCGCCCAGCGCCTCGGTGACCGCGGCGGTCTGCTTCTTGTAGCCCTCGATGGCCTTCTGGGCCTCGTCCTTCTTGTTCAGCGCGTCCGCGTGAACAAGGAAGTTCTCCTTCCACGGGAGTCCGGTGGACTCCGTCATCACCGTGGCGGCGATGGCCTTCAGCTGCTCGTACTTGTCGGCGTGGCGGACCTTGTTGGTGAGGATCAGGTCCGGCTTGAGCGCCGCGATGGTCTCCAGGTTGGGCTCGGGCATCTCGCCGACGATCTTCACGCCCTCCACCGTCTCGGCGGGCAGGTGCACCGGGAAGCCGGAGGCGGTGTCGGTGCGGGTCGCGCCCACCGGCTTCACGCCGAGGGTGATCACGGAGTCCAGCTCGGCGGTGTCGAGCACGACGACCCGCTTCGGCTCCGCGGGGACCTTGACGTCGCCCATGGCCGTCTTGACCACCCGGGTCTGCGCGCCGGCCTTGTCCCCGCCCTTGTCCTTGGCGTCCGATGCGGAGTCCGCGTCGGAACCGCAGGCGGTGAGCGTCAGCGCTCCCGCGAGAGCGGCGGCCAGGGCGAGGGTGCGGCGTCGCGAAGCGGTGCTGCTGTTCATGGACGTTCTGCTTTCGTACGAGGTCGCGCGAGGGAGACCGGCGCAGGTTTGGTTAGGCTTGGCTAAGTGTAAATGGACCGGCCTTGTCCTGACCCGTCCGTCCTCCAGGAGCGGCGAAGATCACGTCGGCGGAGTGCGTGGTGATGTCGGCCCGTTGGCCCAGGGCCCAGGCCGCGGCCCGGGAGACCGTGGCGGCCGGCACCGTGTCGCTGATGCCCGGGGCCGCCGGGATGTCCTGGGTCGCGTGGGCGTCGTACGGCAGGACGACCCCGTACCCCCGCTCCAGCGCCGTCCGTGCCGTCGCCTGTACGCAGATGTCCGACATCATTCCGCAGACGGCGAGGGCCCGGACCCCCGCGCCGGTCAACAGGCCGCCCAGCGGCGTCCCGTCGAACGCGTCGGCCCGCCGCTTGCGGACCACGAACTCCAAGGGGCCGTCCACGACCGGGTGGTACAGCTCCCAGCCGGGTGCGTGCGGCTCGTCGCCCGCGCCGGGCGCGCCGTCGTTCTGTACATGGATCACGAGCGCCCCGCTCCGCCGGGCCCGCCCGATCAGCTCCGCCGTCCGCTCCAGGAGCACGGCCGCGCCCGGGACGGCCCCGGGACCGGCGGCCGAGGCCCGCTGGATGTCCACCACGAGCAGGGCTTCCGCCAAGAACGCTTCCCTGTCCACCCTGTCCACCCTGTCCACCTTGCCCACTCCGCCCACTCGGTCCGTCCCGCCATCCTGATCGCCCGCGCCGCCCGCCTCCACCGGGTTTCCCCGGGCCCGGGAGCCGCAGTGGTGGAGCCCGCTACACCGGCGGGACGGTAGCGCGCTGTCTGTGGCCCGGAACCGGAACTTCCTAGCGTGGTGGACGAGCGGCCGACGCCGCGGGCCACCGAGGGGGAGCGAGCGGGATGTTCAGGTTGAAGCGGCGCACCGGAGCCAATCCGGGACCGGTCACGGGATCCGCCCCGGCGCTCCCGGCGCTGACCCTCGACGGCGTGAGCCGGGTGTACGGCAGGGGCCCGGCCGCGCGCACCGCGCTCGACGGGGTGAGCCTCACCGTGCCGCGCGGACGCTTCCTCGCCGTGATGGGACGCTCCGGATCGGGCAAGTCGACGCTGCTGAAGTGCGCCGCCGGGCTCGACCGGCCCACCGCCGGGACCGTACGGATCGGGGGCACCGCGCTCGCCGGTCTCGGCGAGCGCGAGCTGACCCGGCTGCGCCGCGACCGGATCGGCTTCGTCTTCCAGTCGCTCAACCTGGTGCCCTCGCTGACCGTACGGGAGAACGCCGCCCTGCCGCTGCTGCTGGCCGGCCTCCCCGAGGACGGCCGGGCCGAGGCGGCGCTCGCGGCGGTCGGCATGGCCGGCCGGGCCGACGACAGCCCCGCCGAACTCTCCGGCGGACAGCGCCAGCGCGTCGCGGTGGCCCGCGCCCTCATCACCCGCCCCGACGTCGTCTTCGCCGACGAGCCGACCGCCGCGCTCGACCCGGAGACCGCCGGGACGGTCCTCGCGCTGCTGCGCCGCGCCGCCGACGACTCCGGGCGCGCGGTCGTGCTGGTCACCCACGACCCGGCGGCGGCGGCATGGGCCGACGAGGTCCTCTTCCTCGACCGGGGCGGGGTCGCGGGAGTGCTCGCCCGCCCCGACGCGGAGCTGATCCGGCGGACGCTGCGCGTCCTGGGCTCCGCCGACGCCCCCACGGCGGTGGCCCGGTGAACGCCGTGAAACTGCTGGCCCGCCGGGGGCTGCGCGCCCACCGCGCGGCCTGGGCCGCCGTCTTCGCCGCCGTGCTCCTCGCCTCCACGCTGCTCGGCGCGAGCGCCCTCACCATCGGCTCCGCCGCCCTCGGACACGGCCGGGCGGACCGCTACGCCGCCGCCGACCTGGTCGTCACCGGCGACCAGACCACCCGCCACAGCGCCGAGCCCTGGGGCGGCGAGCGCCAGCACACCAGTGCCGCCCTCACCGAACGCGTCCGCCTCCCGGAGCACGTGGTGAGAGTGGTCCACGAGGTCGACGGCGTCCGGGCCGCGATCGCCGACCGCCTCTTCCCGCTCACCCTGGAGACCGGACCCGGCCCCGGAGGCGCGCGCACCGCCGAGGGCCGCCCCTGGGCCGCGGCGAACCTCGCGCCGTACGCGCTCCGGGAGGGCCGCCCGCCCCGGCAGCCGACGGAGACCGTCGCCGGAGCCGGGCTCGGCATCCGCACGGGCGAGCGGATCGTCGTGCGCGCGGCGGGACAGGCGCGTACGCACCAGGTCGTCGGCGTCGCCGACGGGCCCGCCGCGCTCTACTTCACCCCCGCGCGCGCCCGGCTGCTCGCCGGGAACCCCACGACCGTGGACGCGGTCGGCGTACTCGCCGAACCCGGCGTACCCGTCGAAGAGCTGCACGCGCGGATACGCGGCGCGCTGGACCGCGCGGAGACCCGGGACACGGCGGCGGGCAACAAACCCCGCGTCCTCACCGGGGACGGCCGGGGCGCGCCCGAGCAGCTGGACGCGGCCCCCGCCCGGGACGGACTGATCGCGATGGTCGCCGCCGTCAGCGGCACCGTCCTGCTCGTCGTCGTGCTGGTGCTCGGCTCCCTGGTCGCCCAGGCGCTGCGCCAGCGCTCCGCCGAACTGGCCCTGCTCCGCTCGGTCGGCGCGAGCACCGCCCAGATCCGGGCCGCCGCCGGCCGCGAGGCGGGCGCGGTCGCCGCCGCCGCCGCGCTCATCGGCGCACTGGCCGCGATCCCCGCGCACCTCGCGCTCCAGGAGTGGCTGCGCGGCCGGGGCGTGCTCCCCGCCGGACTCGAACTCCCCACCCCCTGGTGGCTGTACCCCGCCGTGCTGCTCACCGCCGCACTCGCGGTCGGCGCGGCCCGGCTCGCCGTCCTCCTCGCCCGCCCCGGCGCACCCTCCCGGGACAAGCGCCCCGGCGACGCCCGGCGGATCACCGGCCTGGTGCTGCTCCTCGCCGGGGTGAGCACCTCGGCGACCGCGACGCTCCAGGGCGGCGGCACGGCAGCCGCGCTGGTGAGCACGGCCGTGGTGACGATGGTCGCGGGCTGCGCCCTGCTCGGACCGTGGATCGCGCGCGGCGCGCTGCGGCTCCTCGGCGCTCCGCTGCGCCGCCTCGGCGGCCCGGCCGGAAAGCTGGCCGCCGCCGCGTGCACCGCCGATGCGGCCCGGCTCGGCGCGGCGATCACCCCGCTGGTGCTGATGACCGCGTTCGCCTCGGTGCAGCTCTCGGCGGGCGCGACCATGCAGCGCGCGGGCGACCTGGAGGCCGAGCGGGCGCTGCGCGCGCAGTACGCGGTGACCGGCGCGGACGCGGCGCGGCTGCGGGCGCTCCCGGGCGTGGACACGGCGACCGAGGTACTGCGGAGCACGGTCGTGCTCGCCGGTGCGGAGGCGGGCACGCCCCGGCTGGAGCGGCTGCCGGTGCTCGGCGTCACCCCCGCCGGGCTGAGCCGCACCCTGGACCCGGGGTGGACCGCCGGTGAACCGGCCGGGCTGAGCCGCGCGGGCACGGTGGCCGTCGGCGAGCGCCGCGCCGAGTCGCTGGAGGTACGCCCGGGTTCACCGGTCACGGTACGGATGGGGGACGGCGTGGAACGCCGGCTGACGGTCGCCGCCGTCTACCGGGACTCGCTGGGCCTGGGCGACTTCCTGTTCTCCGCCGCCGAGCTGTCCCGGCACATGACCTCGCCGCTCCCGGCCCGGGTGCTGCTCGCGACCGCTCCCGGCACCGACCCGGCGCGGCTGCGGGCGGCCGTCGGCCGGATCCCCGGGGCCCGTCTGGACACCGCTCCCGCGCCCGAGCGGCCGATCTCGGAGGACCAGCGGGCGGGCGCGGCCCTCTCGCTCGCGGCGGTGGCGTCGATCGGCGCGCTGACCGCCGTCGCCGTGCTGACCACCCTGGCGCTGATCACCACGGGCCGCCGCCCCGAACTGGCCCTGCTGCGCCGGGTGGGCGCGGGCCGCGCCCAGCTGCGCCGGATGCTCCGGGCGGAGGCCGTCGTCGTGATCGTCACCGGTCTGGCGGTGGGCGCGGCGGTCGCCGCCGTGCCGCTGCTCGCCTTCGCCGCCACGGCGGCGGGGACCTTGCCCCATCTCCCGGCGGCGCACGCGGGCGCGATCGCGCTGGCGACGGTGGCGGTGGCGTACGCCGGATCCCTGCCCCCGGCCCGCCGTGTCCTCAAGCGCTGATCAGGCGTTGATCAGGCGTTGAGGTACGCCAGGACCGCGAGGACCCGGCGGTGGCCGCTGTCGCTCGGCGGGAGGCCGAGCTTCGCGAAGACATTGCCGATGTGCTTGTGCACGGACCGCTCGGTGATCACCAGCGAGGTCGCGATGGTCGCGTTGTCGAGCCCCTGCGCCATCAGCTCCAGCACCTCCCGCTCGCGCGGTGTCAGCGCGTCCAGCGGATCGTCTCGGCGGCGGGCCATCAGCTCGGTGACCACCTCCGGGTCGAGCGCGGTGCCCCCGGCGGCCACCCGCTCCAGCGCGTCGAGGAACTCGTCGACCCGCCCGATGCGGTCCTTCAGCAGATAGCCGACCCCGCGCGCGCCGCCGGCCAGCAGCTCGGCGGCGTAGGTCTCCTCCACGTACTGCGAGAGCACCAGCACCGGCAGCTCCGGCAGCTCCTTGCGGGCGTCGAGCGCGGCGCGCAGGCCCTCGTCCCGGAAGCCGGGAGGCATCCGGACGTCGAGGATCGCGATGTCGGGGCGGTGCTCCAGGAGGAGGGGCAGCACCTCGGGGCCGGTGGCGGCGACCCCCGCCACCTCGTGGCCCGCCGAGGTCATCAGCAGGATCAGCCCCTCCCGCAACAGGGCGTTGTCCTCGGCCATCACCACGCGCACGGCAGCTCCACTTCGATCACGGTCGGGCCCCCCGGGGGGCTGGTCACTTCCACTGTTCCGTCGAGCGCGGCCACCCGGCGGCGCATCCCGAGCATCCCGGACCCGCCGCCCGTCGCCGAGCCACCGCCCGCCGTGCCGGTTCCCGTCGCCGCGCCGCCCTCCGACGCGCCGCCCCGGCCCTCGTCCCGTACGGAGATCCACAGCCGCCCCGGGCCCCGGCGCAGCCGCACCTCGGCCCGGTCGGAGCCGCTGTGCTTGGCCGCGTTCGTCAGGGTCTCGGCGACGACGAAGTACGCGGCGGCCTCCACGGCGGCGGGCGCGCGCGGCCCGTCCTCGGCCCCGCCGGTGTCGACGGCGACATCGAGCCCGCTGCCGGCCGCGAGCGCCCGCACCGCGCCCGCGAGACCCCGGTCGGTGAGGATCGGCGGATGGATCCCCCGCACCACGTGACGGAGTTCGGTGAGAGCGGACTCGGCCTGGTCCTGGGCCTGCTCCAGCAGCCGCAGCGCGGTCGCCGGATCCCTGTCGTACGCCCGTCTGGCCAGCCCCAGCCGCATCGAGAGCGCCACCAGATGCGCCTGCGCCCCGTCGTGCAGATCCCGTTCTATCCGGCGCAGCTCGGCCCCCTGCGCGGCGACCGCGTCGGCGCGGGTCAGGGTGAGCTGCTCGATCCGCTCGGCCAGCCGCGCCCTGGGCGAGGGCAGCAGCAGGGTGCGCGAGAGGCGCGCCTGGAGGTCGGCGAGCCGGGTGATCAGCGGCAGCGCGACGGGTTTGCGGCCCGCCATCCCGTACCAGAATCCGTCGACGAACAGCGCGGGCGCCCACAGGATCATCGCCGCGTACAGCAGCACCATCCCGTAGACCAGCTGTGCCGCGCCCCAGACCAGATCCCGGTGGGTGCCGGGGTCGCCCGTCGCCGCGCGGACCCGCTCGGTGAGCGTCCCGGTCAGCGGTTCGTACGCCTCGGGCACCGGCTCGCCCGTCCAGGCGGCGGTACGGCGGCGCTCCAGGCCCGCCAGTCTCCGCAGGGTGAGGACGGCCTCGGGGAGCACGCCCGCGCCGATGACGGTGGCGGTCAGCACGGCGGTGAAGAGGACGACGCCGACCATCAGATAGCAGAGCAGACTCACCCCGGCACCCGTCAGCAGGTGGAGCGATGCCTTCCACGCCTGGCGGACCGTCTCACGCACATCGGTCATATTAGGTGACCGGCGCGTTTCTTCCTGGTGGAGCCGGCTACACCCCGAACCGGGGAGTCCGCCCCGCCGCGCCGGCCACCGCCCCCTCGCCATCATGGAGAGCGACACCCGACCGCTTCCCCCGACCGCCAGGAGATCCGCCCATGAGGTCCGCCCTGTGGCTGCTGTTCGCACTCGCCCTCGTCGCCGCGCTCTACACGAGCAACGTCGCCGACTTCGACTCGACGGCGATGACCATCGGGGTCCGGGCCGGGGCCGGCGTCCTGCTGCTCGGCTCGGCGGCGGGCCTCTGGGCGACCCGGCCCGCCCGCTCCTGACGAGCGCGCCGGCCACCCGGGCCCCTCAGTACCGCAGCGCCCTGCCCACCTCGGTCTTCACCTCGTCGCCGGAGAGCTTCCGGTTGCTGCGCGCGGTGCCGTCCTTGGATCCCTTGGCGGGCACGTCGGAGACGGTGACGAGCGTCGTGTCCAGCAGATTCCCGCCGCTGTCGCGGAAGTCGACCTGTACGGCGAAGGACTTGGCGCTGTCGGCGGTGTTCGCCGCCGTCACCTTGACGGTGGTCCGGCCGTCGCCGTCCTTGCCCGGGGCGCCGAGGGTGATCTCGTCCTTGGCGTCGGCCCCGTCCTTGATGTCGTCGAGTTTCCGGTCGACGGCGGCGGTCGCCGACGCCACCGCCGCGGTCGCGATACCCGAAGCGGTGCTCTTCACCTCGGAGCACCCCGCCCCCGCGACGGCCACCGCCACCGCGAGTCCCGCTCCCGCCATTCCCCGCTGCCAGCGCGCGATCAAGCCGTCCGCCTCCTTGCGTCGTGGGGACTCCGGTCCCGGGCTCCAGTCAAGGAGCGCCCGCACCCGGGCGCACGCCGGTGTACGCCGGATGGGCCACCGGCCCGGGTGAGGCCCGGGTGGGGGACCGTTACGCGGCCGGGCCGAGCGGGGAGAGCCCCTGAGGGGCGGAGCGGAACGGAGGTGGCTCTCATGGGAGCCGGTGCGCGTGCCCGGGGCCGGACGGGAGGCCCCACGTCATGAGGACCGCCGACGTCAACGGCGTCTCCCTCGCCTACGAGGAGACCGGCGAGGGCACCCCCGTCGTCTTCGTCCACGGCGATCTGAGCGATCTCCGCACCTGGGAGGCGCAGCTTCCGGCCGTGGGAGCCTCGTACCGCGCCATCGCCTACAGCAGGCGGTACGCGCGCCCGAACCCCGACATCCCGCCCGGGGTCGCCAACCCGATGGGCCCGCACGTGGACGATCTGCTCGCGTTCCTGGAGCGGACCGGGGCCGCTCCCGCGCATCTCGTCGGCAACTCCTGGGGCGCGTTCATCAGCCTCCTCGCGGCGATCCGGCGGCCGGAGGCGGTGCGCAGCCTGGTGCTGGAGGAGCCGCCGGTGGTGCCGCTCTATCTGGGCGGCCCGCACCGGGCGGCGGAGCTGAGGCTGCTGCTGCGCAGGCCCGGCGCGCTGCGCGCGCTTCTCGGCTTCCAGCTCGGGACCGTGCTCCCGGCCGGGCGGGCCTTCCGCGCGGGTGAGGACGAGCGGGCGATGCGGATCTTTCTGCGGGGGGTGCTGGACGAGCACGCGTACGCGGGGATCGTCCCCGAGCGGCTGCCGCAGATGCGCGAGAACCTCTCCGCGCTCAAGGCCGGGCTCTTCGACGCGGGAACGCCCCCGCTCGACCCCGCCGAGGTCAGCGCGCTGCACGTGCCCACCCTGCTGGTGACCGGCAGCCACAGCGCGCCCCTGTTCCACCGGCTCGTCGACCGGCTGGAGGAACTCCTCCCCGACAGCGAGCGGATCGAGATCCTGCACGCGTCCCATCTCATGCACGAGGAGAACGCCCCCGCGCTGAACGGCGCGGTGCTCGACTTCATCGGCGGCCACTGAGCGGCGGTGGGCCCGGCATGTTTGGGTGCCGGGCCCACCGCCTTCGCCGTACCTGTCTCCGTACGCGTCCGTGTACGTGCCGCCCCCGCTCAGTCGCGGGCGTTGCCGCCGCGCCTGCGGGCGCTCACCACCAGCGCCGTGCCCGCGAGCAGGGCCGCGCCCGCCAGGCCGCCGAGGCCCGCGAGGGTCTTGGTCTTGGAGCCCGTCGCGGCGAGTACGGGCCGTTCGGACCCGCCGCCGGCGGCGGCGGACACGGCCTCGCGGATCACCTTGGTGACGGCGTCGGGGTGGGACATCATCGCCACGTGCGAGGAGTTGACCTCGATGGTGTGCGACTTGGCCCGCCGGGCCTCGAAGCGCTCCAGGTCCGGAGCGATGGCCTTGTCGTTCTTCGCGACGATGTACCAGGACGGGATGGTCTTCCAGGCCGCCGCCGTCGCCTTCTCCGCGAATCCCGCCGCCGCGACCGGCCGCTGTTCGACCGCCATCACCTTCGTCTGCGCGGTGGACAGATCGGCGGCGAAGACCGAGTGGAACTTGTCGTTCTTGATGTACAGGTCGGTGCCGCTGCCGTGCGCGTCCGTGTACGGGACGGGGTTCAGCGCGGGCCCCAGTTCGCTGCCCGGGAACTTGGACGACAGCCCCTCGGGGGACTCGCCCACGTCCGGCATGAAGGCCGAGACGTACACCAGCGCCTTGACGTTGGGGTTCCCGGCGGCGGCCTGGCTGATGACCGCGCCGCCGTAGGAGTGCCCGGCGAGCACGATCGGGCCCTCGATCGACTTCAGGACCGAGGCCACGTAGGTCGAGTCGTTGCTGACGCCGCGCAGCGGGTTCGGCGGGGCCACCGCCTTGATCCCGTGGTGCTGGAGCCGCTCCACCACGTCGTTCCAGCCGGAGGCGTCGGCGAACGCGCCGTGCACCAGGACCACCGTCGGCCGGACCCGCTCGCCGTCGCCCGGGGCGGGGGCGGTGGGCGCGGCGGCCACGGCGGGCGCGGCACAGAGCGCCGTCATGGCGAGAGCCAGCGGGAGGGCACCGGTCCGGGACAAGGCGGTCGTCCTGGGTATAAGCGATATGAGGGATATCCGGCGGCGGTTCAGCGGACCGGGGGACGACGACACAGCCATGGCGCTCTCTTTTCTGACGGAGGGCTGTCGCTCATCAGCGTTCGCGCCCCGGCCCCGGAGCGCGCGCCGCACGGCGCGGGAGAGTGAAAACACCGACCGTACGAGTGAGGCCCCTGCGTCGCCCCTGCTCAGCCGCCTGTGCGACGAGCAGAGGAACGGTTCGCGAAATTTCCTGTGATAGCTGAACAACCAGGGCGATGGTGTTCGCCGTCTTGGGACATGGCGAGAGCGCCGAGAGTGGGGCGGACGCGGTGAAGGGTGGGGCGGTGGCGGCGACAGTCCTCGTGGATTCCTCGCGAGTGGGACACATCGGCCGGACAGTTCTCGTACGAGGCGACAGCGGCGGAGGCGGCGTCGGCGGCGTCGGTATGGGCGGCGGCTGGCACAGTGCGCTGCTGCTGTGCGCGGCCTGCCTCGCGGCGGTCATCGCCGGCGGTACGGCCCCGGCGGCTGCCGCGGCCCCGGCCTCACCGCGGGCCGACGGCCCGGGCGGCTCCTCGTACGGCGGCCCGGACAGCGGCGTACAGCCCATACTCTCCGACACCGGTCTCGGCCACACGCTCAGCGCGGTGCTGCTGGCCGTGGCCCTGGTCGCCGTCGGGGTCACCTTCTGCCGCCGGGCCCAGGGCGTGGCGACGGAAGGGGACCCCGTGCGCGGGGGCGACCCCGTACGCGGAGGCGACCCCGCACGTAGAGTCGGCCGGATGAAGCAGCAGCAGCCCGCGCAGTCGCCCGCCGTCCTCGTCCGGGAGTTTCACCACGCCTTCGGGCTCGACGCCCGGACCACCCCGTCCGAGATCCCGCCGGAGCTGGCCGCCCACCGCCACGAGCTGCTCGCGGAGGAGGTCGCCGAGGTCGAGGAGGTCTCCGTCGCCGGACCGCTGGACAGCCTCGCCCACGAACTCGCCGACGTCGTCTACGTCGCCTACGGCACGGCCCTGGTCCACGGCATCGACCTCGACGCGGTCCTCGCCGAGGTGCACCGCGCCAATATGTCGAAGCTCGGCCCGGACGGCACCCCCGTACTCCGCGCGGACGGCAAGGTCCTCAAGGGCGACCACTACCGCGCCCCGGACATCGCCGAGGTGCTGCGCCGCCAGGGCTGGAAGGCGGCGGAGCGGGACTCGGCCTGAGCCTCGCCCGAACTCCCGCCTGAACCCCGTCTGACCGAAACCGCGTCTCGACCCCGCCGTGCGCCCGTGGTTGCATGCATGTGTTCCTCCGGTGGGGAACCGGAGGAGAAACCGTGTGCTGTCTCTTCCTGGGAGAAAAATGACGGCGAACGCGAACGCGAACCGGAGTACCAGCACCAGCACCAGCACCACCAGACGTGTACGGGCCGCCCTGAGCGCGGCCATGATCTGCGGCGCGATCACAGCGGTCCTGCCCGGAGCCGCCTCGGCCGAGCCCGCGGACGCGGGGAGCGTCCGGCAGACCGGTGTCGAGAGGGTCAGTGTCGCGGCCGACGGCACTCAGGCCAACGACGATTCCTCCGGCGCGTCGATCGCGCCCGCCGGCCATCGCATCGCCTTCTCGTCGTACGCGAACAACCTCGGCCCCGGCGACTCGGGGAGGACCGAGGAGGTGTTCGTCCGCGAGTCGGCGACGGGGCAGCACAGGAAGTTCGGCAACGCGTACCCGCAGGGGCCGCCGATGCTCAGCAGCGACGGGGAGATCGTCGCCCACCTGGGGCCCAGGTTCAACCACACCTCCCTCTACCAGTACGACCTGGGGAGCATGGGGTGGTGGACGGCCTACACCTGCGCGGTCCAGAGCTGCGAGGCGGCCATGGGCGGTGGCCAGGGCCAGCAGGCGTTCAGCGTCAGCTTCAGGCGGCCGGAGACCAACCAGCGCGTCGAGGTCCGCAGACCGGACACCCATGCCCTGCAAACCGTCGACGTCGTCCACAATCTGGCCCCGATCCGGCCGTCCATCAGCAAGGACGGCACCCGTCTCGCCTACCAGGACGGCGGGGAGAAGGACGTCTTCCTGTGGGACTGGTCCGGCAACGCCGTCACCGGCCCGATCGAGGGTCCGGGCAGGGCGGCGGAGCTGGTCCAGCTCAGCGACGAGGGCGACAAGGCCGTCTACCTCTCGGGCTCCGACACCTATGTCCACGACACCGCCTCCGGCACCGCCCTGACGGTGCCGAACGTCAAGGGCGTGGCCATCGACCCCACCGGCCGCTATCTGCTCCACACCCCCTCCGGCACCACCGGCCCGGCCCCGCTCACCCTGCGCGACCTGGTCACGGGCACCGACGAGACCGTCACCGACCGGCCCGCCTCGGCCGAGGTCGACGCCGTCAGCACCGGTGGACGCCATGTCGTCTTCCAGTCCGCGGCCGACGACATCGTGCCCGGCGACACCAACGGCAAGACGGACATCTTCCTCCGTACCCTCCGCTGACCGGCGTTCGTGTCGGAAGCGGGTGCTCTCTCGTTGACGGGAGTGCGGTCCGGGCTCCTCCGGTCCCGGGTGAGGGAGAAGCGTGATGGGCGTGGAGACACGGAGTACGGGTAGTGGCGCGGGTGTGCGGGCCGCGGTGCTGGGCGCGGTGGCCGGGGCGGCACTGCTCCCGGCCGGCGCGGCTCACGCGGCCGTGCTCGGCATCGGGAACGCGGTGTTCGGCAACACCTGCGTCAACCAGGGCGACGTCCGCGCCGAGGGCGCCACGGTGGCCGGGAGCGGGGTGGGCAGCGCCAACCAGGCCGGTCTGCCGCTCAGCCTGCCGCGCAACCAGTGCGGCAACAGCGGCATCATCTGCACCGCCCTGTTCCGTTCCAGCGTGTGACCGGCCTGACGGCGGCGGGCACGCCGGTGGGGGAGCGGGCCGTGACCGGGCTGCTCGCCCTGAGCGGGCGGGCGCTGCCGCTGCTGCGCCAGTGGGTCGGCTCGGACCCGGGCTGCGGTGTGGCGCGGGCGCTGCTGGCACTGGCGACCGGTGACCGGTGGGACGACACCGTGCTGAAGGAGCAACTGGTGATCGCCCACCGGGACGCGCTGGCCGCCGGTGAGCGCGAGGCGAGCCTCGTGTACGGGGTGTTCCTCCACACCCACCGGCAGTACCGGCTGACGGCCGACCATCTGGTGGGCCACTTCGACCGCTGGCCCGCCGACGAGCAGGCCGGGCTGATGCTGGGCGCGTTCTCCGAGTGCGGGGACGCCGCCTACCGCGCGCACGGCGAGGCGCTGACGGAGCGCCAGGCGGCGCTGGCAGGACCGGACAGCTGGCCGTGGACGAGCTGGCTGGCCGTGACCCGGGCGGAACAGGGCCGGGCCCGGGAGGCGCACACGCTGGCCGGGCGGGCCCTCGCCCTGTATCCCCGCTCGGGCGTGGCCGCGCACGCCCTCGCGCACGCCGAACACGAGCTGGGGGCCGGACCGGCCTCCATCCGTTTCCTGGACGAGTGGCTCGCGGCTGACCCGCGGGCGGTGCAGTCACGGCATCTGAACTGGCATGCCGCGCTGCACTCCATCGCCTGCGGCGACTTCCCCGCCGCGCGCCGGCGCGCGGACACGGCACTGGCGCGTTCGGACGTCGGCATGCGGGCCGCGACCAACTGGCGTCTGCTCCTGGCCGGGCAGACACCGGCCGGGCGAAGCGACCCGGACCACATCCGGGAACTCCTCGCCGCACCCGGCGGGACGGCGGAGATCTTCCACACCTTCAATCTCGCCCTCGCCCTGGCCGTGGAGGCCGCCACCGACGACCTCCACGTCCTCGCCCGCCGGGCCGCCGCCGACGAACGCCCCGACTACCGCGATGTCCTGGCTCCCGTGGTGCGGGCGCTGGCGGAGATCACGGCGGGCCGCCCCCGCGCGGCGGCGGAGCTGCTGACCGGCCTGGGCGACCAGGCGGAACGGATCGGCGGGGTGCGGGTCGAGCGCGAGATCATCCAGGACACCCTCGCCCGCGCCCTTGTCGACACGGGCGAGCCCGCCCGCGCGGCCGGCCTGCTGCACCACCGCACCACCACCCGCCGCCACCACGCCTACGAGGACCTCCTCCTCTCCGTACGTCCTCCGTCCGACATCCGGGTGTGAGCCCGGACGGGAATCAGCCCGGTTCCGGTGCGGCTTCGAGGCGGCCCGTGCGGTGCAGCGCCCGGAGCGCCGCCGCCGAGAGCAGGCCGAGCGCGAGCAGGGCCAGCCAGGGCAGTGCGGCGAGCCCCGCCGCGCGGGCGGTGTCCAGGGCCGCGCCGGTGAGGAGATTCCCCAGGGTGATGCCGACTCCGCAGACGGTGTTGTAGAGCCCGTAGTGCGTGGCCACCAGCCGGTCGCCCGAGAGCCGGACGATGGTGTCCATCTCGAAGGGGTACGCGATCATCGTCCCCAGCGCGAGGAGCAGCGCGGCGAGCACCGGCGGCCCGGCCGCGAGCAGCCAGCGCCCCGCGACACCGCCGTACCCGTCGCCGTCCGGCACCGGCAGTGCCGTCGCGGCGAGCAGCGGCAGGAAGGCCAGCCCCATGATCAGCACGCCCCGGGTCACCGCCTGGCCGGGGGCGAGTCCCGCCCGGCACCAGGCCGTGACCCGGGTCTGGAAGAGGATGGTGGAGAGCCCGGAGACGGCGAAGAGCAGCGCCACCGCCGCCGTACCGAAGTCTCCTTCGCCGCCCGCCCGCCGTACCTCCAGCGGCAGCGCCAGATAGACCTGGAAGGTCAGCACGTACGAGCCGATCATGGCGGCGGCGAACAGCAGGAACGGCCGGTTGCGGACCACGCTCCGCCACTGCGCGAGAACGCTCTCCCCGCTCCCGCCGCTGTCCTGTGCCGTCTTCCCGGACCCGCGCGCGGGCAGCGCGCGGATCTGGACGGCGCTCAGTACGGCGAAGACGGCCGCCGACACCAGACAGGTGAGCCGGAAGTCGACCCCGGTCAGCACCATCCCCACCAGCGGCCCCAGCAGGATCCCTGCCTGGTAGAAGACGTTGAACAGCGCGAACGCCTCCACCCGCCGCTCGCCCGCGTCCGCCGCCAGATAGGCGCGCACCGCCGGGTTGAAGAGCGCCCCGGCCAGCCCGGTCGCCGCCGACGCCGCCAGCAGCGCGGGCAGCGAGTCCACCAGCCCGAGCGCGGCGAAACCGACGGTCCGCAGCAGACAGCCCGCGACGATCAGCGGTTTGTAGCCGAGCCGGTCGGCGAGGGTGCCGCCGACCAGGAACATGCCCTGCTGGCTGAAGTTGCGCATGCCGAGGATGAGCCCGATGGTCCAGCCCGCGAGTCCGAGGTTGCCGGAGAGATGGGCGGCCAGATACGGCATCAGCATGTAGAAGCCCAGATTGATGGTGAACTGATTCACCATCAGCAGCTGGACGCTGGACCGGTGGGAGCGGAACTGCGCGAGCGCGCCCGCCGTCACAGGTCCTCACCGGATCCGCCGGTACGGGCGAGAGTGAGCGGGTCGGCGACATCGGTGCACCGGGTCCAGCGGGTCACCTCCTTCTCGTCGGGCCGGCCGACGACTTCGGGCTCGGAGGCGGGCGGGCCGTCCAGCAGTCCGTGGGCGGCGCAGTAGTCGTCGTCGTACACCGTCCCGAGATAGCGCTGCGGCCCGTCGGGGAAGACCGCCGCGATCCGGGCGTCCGGGCCCAGGGTGCGGGCGAGCCAGCCCGCGACCAGGGCGACCGATCCGACGCTCCAGCCGCCGGTGGCGTAGTGCGAGGCGGCGAGCTCGCGGCAGGCCCACACGGCCTCGGCGGGGGCGACCCAGTGGACCTCGTCGAAGCTGTCGTACGCGACATTGCGCGGATAGATGCTGGAGCCGAGACCGCGCATCAGCCGGGGCCGGGCCGGCTGTCCGAAGATCGTGGAGCCGATGGTGTCGACGCCGACCATCCGCAGCTGCGGATAGAGCCCGCGCAGCACCCTGGACACCCCGGCGGAGTGGCCGCCGGTGCCCACACTGCACACCAGGACGTCCACATGCCCCAGCTCGGCGGCGATTTCGAGCGCGAGCGGCGTGTACGCGGTCGTGTTGTCCGGGTTGTTGTACTGGTCGGGGCACCACGAGTCCGGATGCCGCGCCATGAGGTGGGCCACCCGCTCCCGCCTGGCCTCCTGCCAGCCACCGGTGGGATGCGGCTCGGAGACCACGTTCACCTGCGCTCCGTACGCGGTGAGCAGCCGGGTCATGGACCCCTCCAGGCCCGGGTCCGTGACCAGGGTGACGGGGTGCCCGTAGACCATCCCGGCCAGCGCCAGACCGAGACCCAGGGTCCCGCTGGTCGACTCGATGATCCTGGCCCCGGGCAGCAGCTCGCCCCGGGCGCGGGCCCGCTCGACCATGTGCAGGGCGGGCCGGTCCTTGATCCCGCCGGGGTTGAAGCCCTCCAGCTTGGCCCAGAACCCCCGGTCGCCCGGGGTGAAGGGCTCGGCGACCCGCAGCAGCGGGGTATTGCCGACCAGCCCGGACAGACTCGTACGGATCGTGGGCGCGGAAGATGACATCGCTGGGCTCTCGTTTCGTGATGATGCCCCGAACCGGTTGTTTACGGGCAGCACGAAATAAGGGAATGGCGCTTTACTTTCGGGCAGCGCGAATCCCTGTGCGGCATTCACCGGTTGAAAGGCTGATTGAGGTCACGGAAAGTGCCGTCGAAAGCGCGGAAACAGCTTTCGGCCAGCCGTCGAAAAGCCTTCGCGGCCTAAATGCGCAGAATGCTGGGAGTCCTGGGGCAGGCGGGGGACGAGCCGCCACTGCCGCCCTCGGCGGGCCGCACCCGCTCGGCCGTCCGGTCGCGGAGCGTGCTCTGCCCCAGGCCGTCCGAGCCGGAAACCTGCTGGGTGACCGTGAGTTGGGGCTGTCCCGGCATGCACTGCTCGTCAGGCTGTGCCAGATCGCTCTCATGGTGGGCGTGGCCCGGCGACGACTCGCTCCCGGCCCCCGGGCCCCCATGGGATTCGGCCGATGAATGGCCGGAATTCGCAGCGGAGAAAGCAGTGCTGGAGAGGTGGTGGGCGGGATTCTCCCCATACAGCCCATGCGCGTACATCAGGCTGATCACCAACAGGGCGAGCCACAGGACACGCAGCGGACCCCGGTATTCCCGGGCCCGCAGCGCACCGAAGGGTGGCCGCTCCGTAATCATGCCGTGATCGTAGCGGATTCCGCATCACGGAGGCCAATGCCACTCGCCCAATGGCGAGTTCATTGAATTCACCCGGACACACGCGAGCCCCGGCCCCATGAGGGCGGCCGGGGCTAGCGGGATCGTCTCAGGCCGTCGCCTCCTCGGCTCCCCCGCTAGCCCCGGCCCCATGAGGGCGGCCGGGGTTAGCGGGATCGTCTCAGGCCGTCGCCTCCTCGGCTCCCCCGCTGAGCGGCGAGGCACGCCACTCCGACGCCAGCATCGCGAAGTGCAGCTCCCCGCCCCACTCCCCCTTGAAGATCTCCGCCTCCCTGAAATGCGCCTCCTGACGCATCCCCAGCCGCTCCATCACCCGCGCCGACCCGGTGTTCCGCACATCGCACCGCCCGATGATCCGGTGCAGCCCCAGCTTCCCGAACCCGATCCGCAGCATCTCCGCCGCCGCCTCCGTGGCATAACCCCGGCCCTGGAACTCCGGGTTGAAGACAAACCCGAACTCCCCCTGCCGGTGCTCCTCACTCAGCCACACCAGCAGCACATACCCGATGACCTTGCCGTCCAGATCGACCGCCAGCGTCAGCGCGTCCTTCTCCGCCAGCAGCACCGTCTGCGCCGTCCGCGCCGCCAGCTCCTTGGCATTGTTCTCAGGCGTACGCGGCTCGTTGTACAGATAGCGCGCCACATCCGGCCGCGACTCGAACTCCAGCATGTCCGCCTCGTCCCCCAGGGCGAACGGTCGAAGAGTCAGCCGGGCGGTCTCGACGGGCTTGGTGAACTGGAACATGCGCACGGTCCTCGCGGTGTGATGGCCCAAGAGCGACTGGGTGTCGCCCCCGGCGGTCCACCGGAAGAACGCCCGGCGGGATCCGGGGGTTCCCCTTCGGGAACCGGCCATCGACTGGATTCGCGGCATTAGAGTCCGCCCTGTGAACGAGCACGAAGCGAAGATGGCCCACCCCCGCATGGCAGCCGGTGCTCTCTTCTTCGACGAGGCCGACCGCGTCCTGCTCGTCGAGCCGTCCTACAAGGACTACCGCGACATCCCGGGTGGATACGTCGAGCGCGGCGAGTCCCCCCTGCGGGCCTGTACGCGAGAGGTCCAGGAGGAACTGGGCATCGCGCCCCGCATCGGCCGACTGCTCGTCGTGGACTGGGCGCCGAACCCGGGAGAGGGTGACAAGGTCCTCTACCTCTTCGACGGCGGCCGTCTCGGCGCGGAGCAGCTTCGGCGGGTCAGGCTCCAGGCCGACGAGCTTCGCGGGTACGGTTTCCACCCCGCCGAACGGCTGCCGGAGCTGACCGTCCCCCGGCTCGTACGCCGGATCACCGCCGGTATCCGGGCGCGGGCGGAGGGCTCGACCGTCTATCTGGAACAGGGTGAGCCGCCGCGCGCGGGGTCCTGACCGGTCTCCGACTGCGCTCGCCCGACAAAGGCGGTGCGGGGAATGTCGGGTGCCCGGGGCCGGTGCCGCCGCACGATGGGGGCATGGATGACACGGCCTTGGTATCCCGTTTCCTTCGCGACGGCTTCGTGAAGCTGGAGGGCGCTGTCGCGCCGCGCGTGGCGGCGGACTGCGCGCGGCTGCTGTGGCGGGAGACGGGCTGTGCCCCGGACGACCCGTCGACGTGGACGCGGCCCGTCCACTGGGTGGGCGGCATGGCGCAGGGGCCGTTCGCCGCCGCGCCCAACTCCCCCTCGCTACAGCGTGCGTACGACCTGCTCGTCGGCGCGGGACGCTGGGAGCCGCGCTACTCGCTGGGCACGTTCCCGCTGCGCTTCCCGCACGCGGAGGAGCCGGACGACGCGGGCTGGCACATCGAGGGGAGCTATCTCCCGGAGGGCGAGAGCTGGTACTTCACGAATCTGCGCTCCCGGGGCCGGGCGCTGCTGATGCTGTTCCTGTTCAGCGAGGTCGGCGAGGAGGACGCCCCGACCCGGATCCGGGTCGGCTCCCACCTCGACGTGCCGAAGGTGCTGGAGAAGTACGGGGAGGACGGGGCGAGCGGGCCGGCCCTCGCCCCCGATCTGGTGGCGGCGTCCGACCACCGGCCACTCGCCCTTGCCACCGGGGCCCCGGGCGATGTCTTCCTGTGCCATCCGTTCCTGGTGCACGCGGCGCAGCCGCATCATGGTGTGCGCCCGCGTTTCATGGCGCAGCGGCCGCTGATGCCTGCGGCACCGTACGAACTGGAGCGGGCCGACGGCGCGTACTCCCCCGTGGAGATCGCGATCCGCCGAGGTCTGGGCCAGGACACCCCCGGTCCGGACGGAGACGGCCCCCACCGCGGCATCGGGTAGACGGAAGGAGGCCACCGGGCATGCTGGAGCGGCTGAACCAGGCCATGGAGCACATCGAGGGCCGCCTCGGCCAGGACCTCGACATGGCCGAGGCGGCACGCATCGCCGCCACCTCGGAGTACCACCTGCGCCGGATGTTCTCCGCGCTCGCCGGAATGCCGCTGTCGGAGTACGTCCGCCGCCGTCGGCTCACCCTCGCGGGCGCCGAAGTACTCGCGGGACGCGGGACGCTGCTGGAGATCGCGGTGCGCCACGGCTACGGCTCCGGCGAGGCGTTCGCGCGGGCCTTCCGCGCCATGCACGGCATCGGACCGGGCGAGGCCCGGCGTACCGGCGCGGCACTCACCTCCCAGCCCCGGATGGCCTTCCGCCTCACCGTCGAGGGGAGCAGCAGCATGCGGTACCGCGTCGTGGACAAGGCGGCCTTCACCGTCGTCGGGCTCAAGACCCGGATACCGCTGGTGCATACGGGGCCGAACCGAGCGATCATGGACTTCGTCCGCAGGATCAACCCGCGGACCCTGGAGCGCCTGGAGAAGCTCTCGGACCAGGAGCCCCATGGCATCGTCTCGGTCTGCGACGGCATGGACCCCGGCCGCGCCGAGGGCACTCTCCTCGACTACCACCACGGCGTGATCACCTCCGCCGCCGCTCTGGAGGGTACGACCATGTTGTCGGTCCCGGCCGGCACGTGGGCGGTCTTCACCGCCTCCGGGCCGATACCGCAGGCCATCCAGGAACTGTGGCGGGACGTTTTCACCGAGTGGTTCCCGTCCAACCCGTACCGCACTCGCACCGGCCCCGAAATCCTGCGTACCCGCCTGTCTCCGGAGAAGACCGAGGCGGACGCGGAACTGTGGCTGGCCGTGGAGCCTGAGCACCGCTGAGCACGGCTCAGCGCCCGAGGAGTCCGGAAGGGGCTCCCCGAACGCTGGTGAGGGTCCTGCCTAGAGGTCGGCGGACCGGGCGAGGGCAATCAGTCCGGTCCAGGCGGAGGGGCTGACCATGAGGGAGGGGCCGGTGGGGTTCTTGCTGTCCCGGACGGGGACGGTACCGGTGACGGACACGTGCGACGGGGCCCACTCGACGCAGGAACCACCATTGTTGCTGTAGCTCGACTTGACCCAGTGGAGGTGGGAGTCGGTCGTGGTCGTCACGGGGTGCCCTTTCGTAGCTGTTCGATCATGGCGACGGATTCAGCTTGGGAAGCCGCATGGGTCTGGAGCTGATGATATCTCTTCATCAGCGGTACCACAGAGGTGAGTTCGCGGTCCAGATACCCCTGACTCTGCGATTCGGTGTAGGCCATCAGAGATCTGTCGTGCATCGTCAGAAGATTTACCAACCGGTCGAACGGCCTGAGCGCCCCCATGGAGTACGGGGCGATCTGAAGCGAGGTGTTCGACATCTGTGAGAACTCGATCAGTCGTGCGAGCTGTTCGTCCATGACGCTCTGATCGCCGATGGGGCGACGGATGCAGCTTTCATCCAGCACCGCGAAGATCAGTGGCGGTGGCGTCTGGATGAGAGCGGCCTGTCGCTCTATCAGGAACTCGACCCGTTCAGCGGCCTGTTCCGGCGTGATCTCGTCTCGCTGCACCGCACCGTTGGCAAGCTCCCATGCGTACGCGTGTGTCTGGAGCAGCCCTGGGACCAGCCCTGAGTCAAACAGCCGGATCTCCGCCGCCTGAGACTCCCGCATCAGGTACTCCGGAAAGCCCTCCATCAGCGAACCACGCCTGATCTCGTAGTACGCCCGTTTGAAGGATTCGACCTTCCCTGCGATTCCGAAGGCCATGTCGGCGCTCACCGAGCTTCGCAGAGTTGGCGGCTTTCGGGCAGTTTCGAGCGCCGAAATATGCTGCCCGGAATATTTCATCCGGTCGCCCAACTGCTCCTGCGTCCAGCCCCGAGCCTCCCTCGCCGCCCGTAGGCGTGCTCCGTAGGCCGCCACCGGCCCTTCTTCGGGGTCGAGTTCCTTGATATTCACGATCGGGACCAATCCTTCCTTCACCTCTGGCCTGTTGAAGAGTCCCCAACTCCCCGTCACGCTGGGCCGCCCAGAGTAGTGGAAGCACTACGGAGAGGAGTGGGGAATGGCGACGGCCGATGCTTCCGAATTCCCTGTACCAAACAACGTTCTCGCGGTCGGCGACATCGCCTACGACACCCAGTCCAAAGCCCTCGGCGTCCTCATGGCCGAATACGGCACCCTCTACTTCCTCCGCCCCCTCGGCGGCGGCCGCGAATGGGACGTCCCCAAGACCAAGGTCCGCCCCGCTACCACCTCCGACCAGCCCTCCCCCGCCGTCGCCGAGGCCAACGCCAACACCCTCCGCCTCTGACCCCGCCCCCTCCGGCCCCGGCCGTCCATTCCCCCGCCCCGGCCGGGGCCACCCACCCCAGAACAGGAGCCCCCAGTGCCACCCCGTACCCCAGCGGAGAAAGCCGCCGCCCGAAACCGCCTCATCTCCGACCGCGCCACCGTTATCAACCGCTACACCCGTGGCGATTCGCTTAAAGCCATCGCCCGGACGTACGACGTACACGCGCCATGGGTCGCGGCGCGCCTCACCCGCTGGGGTGTCCAGGTCCGTACGCACGCGCACGCGACCTCACACACTCATGTACTCAGGGACGGCGAGACCGGGGCTGTAACGGCGATTCGCTGCCCGGATGTTCGGTGTGGGCGGGGTGCTGGTTTGGCTTTGGGGTGAGGCGGTAGTGGGGGAGGGGGCGGCCAGGTTCCCCGCGCGTGCGGGGCCGACGGGCGGCGCATTTTCCCTTCGGTGGAAATAGCCGGGCTACCCCCGCACGCGCGGGGCCGACTGCCTGGTGACGCCATCGTCGTGCCCGTAGGGCGGGCTACCCCCGCACGCGCGGGGCCGACTGCCACATCAGCACGTTCACGGCCCGGCCCTGGGGGCTACCCCCGCACGCGCGGGACCGACACTTCCCGACCTGGGGCGTTGTCGCGTGATCATGCTGTTTTGCTTTACCTGCTCCGGAGGCGGCCCCAGGCGCTGTCCACCACCACAGGGGCAACCTTGCAGCACCGTACCCGCCATCACGGCTGCCGCGCTGCCGTTCCTCCTCGGCAGTCGTCTCTGGATCGTCCCATCGCTGTTGCGCGCAACCACTCGCCAGTCGACCCGTTGAGCAATCTGCTGCAACTTTTCGGCATGCGGGAGCTGTTCTGAGCATCCTGTTCCTGAACCACACTTCAACGGAGGACGCCCACATGACGCTCAGGTTCATCGGCACGACCAGCGGCGATGGCGACTGCCCCACCCTCTACGAGATCGAGGGCACGGATCAGATCCTTGTCCAGGGTGACCGGGAGACAGACCCGGGCCACCTCGTCCAGCTGCGGGACGTGAAGGACTCCGAGACGTTCGTCCGCGTGCCGCGAGACCTCCTCGTCCGCTACACGCCGAGCCTTCCCGCGCCGGAGCTGCAACCGTTCCCGTCGATCGCCCACCTGTTCAGGGAGTTCAAGCACACCGCCTGGCGTCTGGAGACGCGGCGCGGCTACGCCTCCGACCGGAACAGCCCGGTATGGCCCCGCTGGCAGGCCGGCGAGGACATCGCCGCAGATCCAGCCAATGCCTGGAGGCAGAACGTTGCTGATCAGGTCGCGAAGGGAAAGCGATTCGAGCGGGTGCGGTTGGTGGACGAGCCACTGACAGAAGGGCAGCGGTTCCTTCTCGACTCCGGCCTCGGCAACATCGCGGCCGGGGAGGACATCCGGTACTTGCCCCGCGCCCGGGCTCAGGAGCTGCGCCTGCCGGACTTCGACTTCTGGCTCTTCGACTCCCGTGTCCTCGCCCGGTTCGCGTTCGACGAGGATGACACCACCCTGGGCGTGTACGTCACCGAAGACCCGACCGAGGTCCTCGCCGCCTGCCAGGCCCGGGACACCGCCTGGCACTACGCCATCCGTACCGCCGACGTCGCGCGCCAGGTACGTTCCACCATGTGACCACCGACTTCCAGACCGCTCGGATCGCCCTCGGTGCCCGGCTCCGCGAACTGCGCGCCGAGACAGGGCTCACGGGCAAAGCGTTCGCCGAAGAGCTCGGCTGGCAGCGATCGAAGATCTCCCGCCTGGAGAACGGCAAGCAGACTCCTTCGCCCGCTGACCTCACCGCGTGGGCGACTGCGGCTGGACACCCAGAACTCGCGGGCGAGTTGCAGGGCCGGCTGTCGGGGCTGGAGACGAAGTACCGGTCGTGGCGTCGTCAGCTCGCGGGCGGATACCGTGCACGACAGGAGCTGGCGATCGCGGAGACTGCCGCGACGCAGACGATCCGGGGCCTGGAGGTCTCCCGAATCCCCGGAATGCTTCAGACGGCGGAGTACGCGCGCTACGGGTTCGAGGCGTCAGCCGAGTTTCGGCAGACCACCACGGACATCGAGGGTGCTGTCCGGACTAGGATCCGCCGCCAAGAAGCCTTGTACCAGCCAGGAAAGAAGTTCAGATTCCTGATCTGGGAAGGTGCGCTCTACGTGCGCACATGCCCACGCGGGGTCCACGCGGGCCAGCTGGATCGGCTGGTCTCGCTCATCGGCCTGGACACCGTAGAGCTGGGAGTCATCCCATTCGACGCCCAGCTCCGGCGTACCCCGACCCATGGCTTCTGGATCTACGACCAGCGGCTCGTCATCGTGGAGACCATCTCCACCGAGATGTGGCTGGACGACGAGGATTCGATCCAGCTGTACGAGCGCGCGTGGAATTGGGCAGCCGAGTCGGCTGTAGCCGGTCGGCAGGCACAGCGCGCCATCGACCGGGCACGAGCCTTCTTCGACGCGATGTGAGCAATCCGGCGCACCGGTAGAGCCCCAGCGCGCAATCCTGCGCAACCGCCATATGTGCGCACACTCAGCCTCCCTAGTGTCGTCGGCATCAGCCCATACGACTGGGGAGCCCGATGACGACCACCTCCGCCTGCTCGTACAACCGTCCGAGCGCAGATGCTGCCGCGACCGCCCTCGTCATCAGCACCGGACCACCCGTGCGGGAGTTCTGCCGCCCCGCCCGATGACCGGCCGCCCGCCGGCACCCCGACTCACCCCGGAGTGCCACCTCGGCGAGTGCGGACTGTGCCCCGGCCCGCAGGAGATCCGCCTGCCGTGGCAGTCCGCAGCCGAGACACCGGTCCACACGATCCGTTGCACCCACCCGTGCCACCAGACCCCGCCCCGCCCGGCGGAACGGCCTGCTCCGGCCGCGCTGGCCTGGAGCAGGTTGACCAGACGAGAAGGACATGATGTCTGATGAGCACTGCCGTCTTACCGCCCATTCCCCCGCTTCAGCTCACATTCGCCTGGCTGGAGGTCACGGGGTTCTGCAACTTGGCATGCACCCATTGCTACGCCGACTCCAGCCCCAAGGGCACCCACGGCACGATGACGACCGACGACTGGAAGTCCGCCATCGACCAGCTCGCCGACATGGGCGTCGAGAGCCTCCAGTTCATCGGCGGCGAGCCCTGCCTCTACCCGCACCTGGCGGAGCTGATCGACCACGTCAGGACCCGGAGCATCACCGGGATCAGGATCGAGGTCTTCAGCAACCTCATCCGTGTGAGTGATTCCCTCTGGGAGACCTTCGTGAAGCAGCGGGTCGACCTCGCGACCTCGTACTACTCGGACACGGCCGCCGAGCACGACACGATCACCGCCCGCCCGGGGTCCCACACCCGCACCCGCGCCAACATCCAGAAGGCTCAAGCGCTGGGGCTGACGGTCAGAGGTGCCACGGTCCACATCAGCCCGGACCAGCGCGGCCCGGCCGCACACCAGGACCTTCTGGCCCTCGGCGTCAGCAACGTGGGCGGGGACCGGCAGCGGCCCTTCGGCCGGGCGAGCCTGGGAGCGAAGCCAACGCCCGCAGACCTGTGCGGGCACTGCGCCCAGGGACGACTGGCGATCGGCCCCAACGGCGACGTGTGGCCGTGCACCATGGGCCGCTTCATCCCTGTCGGCAACGTCCGTGAGGCGTCCCTGACAGCCATCTGGAACAGCACCGAGATGACAACGGCGAGGACTCGGATCGCGCAGGCCACCACCCAGGCCTGCGCGGCCGGCCCGGTCTGCCTCCCCGCGTGCGGGCCCTGCCTCCCGTGAGGGGGACCGTGCCCCCAAAGGCCCCGCCCGACCCCCGAGCGCTGTCTACGATCGCTCATCGCCCACCCAACCGATCGAGCCGGAGGCAGGCACCATGGACGATCACGGCGACGACTTCACCGCATGGATCGAGGGCCACAGACCGGCAGTGGAGCGTGCGGAAGAACAGTGGCACCGGATCGCCATGTACGTGAGGCACGCGGCGAACAAGGTCGGCCCTACTCTTCCTCTCTGCCTCGCCGGGGAGCCCCAGGAGTGCGGACGTGACGGCCGGCACCACACCCTCGCCTGGGCGGCGGCTCTGAAGGCCGCCGCCCAGCACGTGATCGAGACCAGTGCGGACAGCCCGGCCGAGACCTCTTACTACTCGGGCCAGATCTATCAGCGAAGGCTCGCCGTCCTCCGCACCCAACCCGCCCGGCACCCTGATTAAAACCGAACCGCCTCGGCCTGTCAGGGGGCTACCCCCGCGCGTGCGGGGCCGACAGTTCTGCAAGTTCTTCCGCAGGGGCCGCGATCGGGCTACCCCCGCGCGTGCGGGGCCGACTTCTCATATTCGCGCGCGGTCACGCGGGACGGGGGGCTACCCCCGCGCGTGCGGGGCCGACGCTGAGCCTCACCCATCGAGCGCCGCCGCCGCCGGGCTACCCCCGCGCGTGCGGGGCCGACACTTCATGACCTGGGGCGTTGCCACGTGATCATGCTGTTTTGCTTTACCTGCTCCAGGAGCGGCCCCAGGCGCTGTTCATCGGCACAGGGCAACCTAGGAGTTGTCGTCAAAGTGTCAGGCCCACATCAGGAGCGATGCGAGGGTGACGGCTGCTTGGTAGGACTGCGCGGTCTTGTCGTACCTGGTGGCGATGCCGCGCCACTACTTGAGGCGGTTGAAGCACCGTTCCACGACGTTGCGGTGCTTGTAGGTCTCACGGTCAAAGGCCGGCGGACGGCCGCCGGTACGGCCTCGCCGGGCCCGGTTTCGGGTCTGGTCGGCCCGCTCGGGAATGGTGTGGGCGATGCCGCGGCGCCTGAGCCATGTGCGGATGGCCTTCGAGCTGTAGCCCTTGTCGCCAATGACGTGGTCGGGCCTGATGCGAGGTCGGCCCGGCCCGATCCGAGGGACTCGTATCGCGTCCATCACGGCCGTGAACTGGGTGCAGTCGTTGGTGTTCCCGCCGGTCAGGACAAAGGCCAGAGGGCGGCCGTCCCCGTCGCAGGCGAGGTGGATCTTGCTCGTCAATCCGCCTCTGGACCGGCCCAGGGCCGGGCTCCGGAGCCCCCTTTTCGGGCTCCGGCCGCGTGCTGGTGGGCGCGGACGATGGTGGAATCGACCGACACCAGCCACTCGATGTCTCCTGCCGCATCGGCCTTCGCCAGCGCGGCCTGGAGCATCCGGTCGAACGTGCCGTCCGCCGCCCATCTGCGGAAACGGGTATGGAGGCTGGTCCAGGAACCGTATCGCTCAGGCACGTCCCGCCAGGCAACCCCGGTCCGGAACTTCCACACGATCCCATTGAGGACCGTCCGGTCGTCCAGCCGAGGCCGCCCCAGCACAGGTCGGGGCAGCAGTGGCCGTATGAGTTCCCACTCGGCATCGGACAGTTCATGGCGGCGTATCACCCCTCCATGATCCACAATCCAAGATCACTTTGACGACAAGCTCTAGGAGCACCGTATCCGTCGGCACGGCTGCCGCGTTGTCATTCCTCCCATACTCCAGCCGAAACGGACAGGCAGTGACTGACACCCGCACCACCGCATGGGACGCCTACTCCCAGAGCAAGCCCCAGCGGCGGAAGACCAACGCCAACGGCGAGACCACCTGGTTCAACTGGACCCAGTACCCGGACCACGGCCCCGGGGCCGGCGTGCTCGACCTCGCCCCCGGAGACAGAGTGCTGGACCTCGGGTGCGGGCCGGAGGGAACGCCGCTCACCTCGCGGCGATCGGTATGCGGGCCGTGGGGGTCGACCTCTCGGTCAAGCAGCTCGACAAGGCGCGCGAGCGATGGCCCGGCGTGGACGGGATGGAACTCCACGAGGCCGATGCCCTCGCTTATTTCGAAGACACGGTCGCGGTCTTCGATGCGGTCTACAGCGTGTTCGGCGCGGCCTGGTTCACCGACCCCGGGCTGCTGTTGCCGGCCGTTCACGCGAACCTCAAGCCGGGGGGCGTGTTCGCCTTCTCCCAGCGGCCCCCGGTCGAAGGGTGCTACGGCTGCCAGGCCTCGTACATCCCGCGCGGGCCCGACGAGGACCCGGCCGTCGTCAAGCGGTGGGACTACGAGCCCGCAGTGTGGGAGGCGATCCTCAAGGAGCAGGGCTACGCGGATGTGTCGGCCTCCGTGATCGACGCGCCCCCGGGGAGCCGGCGCACGGGCACGCTGTTCGTCCGGGGCGTCCGGGGCATCCGGGGCGTCCGGGGAAGCTCATAGCGCGGTGGCCGCGCTCAGGCGCTGTGGATCCCGCGTACGGTCCCAATTCGCCGTAAGACGGCGGCGAAGGAAGGGTCGTTCACCGGTGCCGGGGCCCCGGCCCGAAAGCGTCTCTCGGTCGGCGGCTTCCGGACATCGTGGAAGGGCGGCCCAACCCGAACCATGGATACCTCTGTTCTCCCAGGGCGAGCGGGCCGCTTCGGCCCCGCCGCTTCCCCAGGAGGACACATGCTCAGCAAGAGACATCGGAACGCCGGGATCGCGGCGCTGACGGCCGCGATCTCGCTGGCGCTGGCCGCCGGACTGAGCGGGGTGGCACCCACCACCGCGTCCGCGTCGCCCGGGGAGGTCGCCGTCCAGGCGGGTTCGGCGGTCGGTGGTGTTCATCAGGTCACCCTGATCACGGGGGACAGGGTGACGGTCGACGGCAAGGGCAAGGTCGTCGGGTTCGAGCCCGGGAGGGGGCGTACGGGCATACCCGTGCAGACCTACACCGAGGGTGGGCACACCCATGTGGTGCCGCGTGACGCGCATGGGCTGATCGCGGAAGGGAAGCTGGACCGGCGGCTGTTCGACGTCACCGAGCTGGGCCGGGCGGAGAGCCGGAGGGTGTACGGGGACGGGCTGAGGCTGATCGTGGAGTACGGCGGGGGCTCGGCCGGGCCGGGGGCCCGTAGGGCGGTGCGGGGCGGGGACGGCACGGAGGTGAGTCGTTCGTTGAAGGCGCTGAACGCGGATGCCGTGACCGTCTCGGCGAAGAGCACGCCCGAGCTGTGGGAGACGCTCACCAGCGGTGAGGACGGGCGGGCGCGGGCCGCCGCGTCCGGGATCAGCAGGATCTGGCTGGACGGCATCCGCAGGGCGAATCTGGAGACCAGCGCGGGGCGGATCGGCGCGCCGAAGGTGTGGCAGTCCGGGTATGAGGGCGCGGGGGTGAAGATCGCTGTCCTCGACAGCGGGGTGGACGGCGAGCACCCCGATCTCAAGGGCCGGGTGGTCGCCGCGCGGAACTTCAGTGATTCCCCGGACAGTGAGGACCGCGACGGCCACGGAACGCATGTCGCGGCCACGGCGGCGGGTTCCGGAGCGGGGTCGAACGGCAGGTACAGGGGCGTCGCGCCGAAGGCCGGGATCATCAATGGCAAGGTGCTCGGTGACGACGGGCGAGGCGGTACCGAGTCCGGCATCGTCGCGGCCGTCGACTGGGCCGTCGCGCAGGGGGCCGACATCGTCAACCTCAGCCTCGGTGGCCGGGACACCCCGGAGATCGACCCGGTGGAGGCACAGATCAACAAGGTCACGGCGGAGAAGGGGGTGTTCTTCGCCGTCGCCTCGGGCAATTCGGGTCCGAACTCGATCGGTTCGCCGGCCGGCGCCGACGGCGCGTTCGCCGTCGGGGCCGTGGACGACCGGGACAAGCTCGCCGGGTTCTCCAGCACCGGGCCCCGGGTCGGCGGCGGCGCGGCCAAACCGGATGTGACCGCGCCGGGTGTGGACATCACCGCCGCCGCCCCGGGCGGAGGGCATCAGGAGATGTCGGGTACGTCGATGGCGGCCCCGCATGTCGCCGGTGCCGCAGCCCTGCTCAAGCAGCGGTATCCGCACTGGAAGGCCAAGGAGCTGAAGAGCGCGCTGGCCTCGTCCGCCGAGGACGGCGGGCACACCCCCCATGAGCAGGGAGCCGGCCGGATCGCCGCAGACCGGGCGATCACCCAGAGCGTCACCACCGAGGAGATCTCCCTCGGCTTCGGCAAGCAGCTGTGGCCGCACACCGACGACAAGCCCGTCACGAAGAAGGTCACCTACCGCAACCACGGTACGAAGGACATCGCGCTCGATCTGAAGGTGAACCCGCACGGCCCGGACGGCAAGCCCGTCCCGGCCGGGTTCTTCACCCTCGGCACGGACCGGGTCACCGTCCCGGCCGGGGGTACGGCCTCCGTCGGCCTCACCGTCGACACCCGTATCGGCGGTGACGTCGACGGGCACTACGCGGCGGCCGTGGTGGCGTCCGGCGGCGGTCAGACCGTACGCACGACCGCCGCGGTCGAGCGCGAGATCGAGATGCACAACATCACCTTCAAGCACATCGGACGCGACGGAAAGCCGAGCAAGAGCTTCCAGTCGAACCTGAACTCCCTGTCCAGTGACTGGGTCGTGCGTTCCTTCGACTCGTCGAACGGTGACACCACCTTCCGCCTGCCCAAGGGCGAGTACTTCCTCGAGGCCGTCGCCCCCGCCGACCCGACGGAACATCCGCCCGTCCGGCACGACATCGTGCTCCAGCCCAAACTCGTCGTTGACAAGGCACGTACGGTCACCGTCGACGCCCGTACCACCAAGCCGGTGAAGATCACCGTGCCCGACGCGAAGGCGAAGGCCGCTTACGGGGTGCTTCAGGTCAACCGGAGTTCGCCGGACAGGAAGCAGAGCGTCGGGCAGTACTACCCCGTGAACTCCTTCTCCCATCTGTATGTCGCCCACCTCGGACCGCAGGTCACCGATGGTTCCCTGAGCCAGTCCTGGAAAGGCAACTGGCGCAAGAACTCCACCACCGAGTACAACACCGCCTCCGGTGGCGTGGTGAAGCGGATCGCCACCGGCTACACCCGAGCCTTCAAGGCGTCGGAGTTCGCCACGGTGAAGGCCGGCCTCGGCGTCTCCGCCAAGGGCAAGCGAGCCGTCCTGAGCGCGAACGGCCACCTCCCGGGGAGCCTGGTGGAGTACAGGAACGAGAGCGGCGCGCGTCCACTGCCCGACACCCGCACGATGTACGTCTCCACGGTGGACAAGGCGAAGTGGAACTTTGCCTTCAGGCAGGAGGCCGTCAAGCCGGACCCGGACGGCGGCCACAAGACGGAACTGCGACTGGAATCCGAGCCCAAGACGTACACGGCGGGCAAGACCCATCAAGAACTCCTCAACACCGCCGTCTTCGGCCCGGCATTGGACCGGAAGTCGGGCTTCTCGCGCTACGGGGGCCTTCTGAGCGCCCAAGTCCCGCTCTTCTCCGACGGCAGCGGGAGCAGCTCCAAGGACTTCTCGTTCGAGTCCGCCAGGACCGTCCTGTACCGGGACGGGAAGAAGATCAGCGAAAACAACGATCCGCTGATCTACGGTGAACCGCTGGCGATCGGCCAGGAAGCGGGAGACTTCAAGCTCACCACTTCGGTCCGGCGCGCCGCCGCCACGGCCCGCGTGAGCACCCGCATCGACGCCGACTGGACCTTCCGCGCGCCCGCCGCACCCACCAACGACGAGGCCGTACTGCCGATCTCCACCGTCCGCTTCACCGGTGCCCGGGTCGGCCCGGACAGCACCGCCCCGGCGGGTGCCACCCAGACCGTCCCGCTCCAGATCCACGGCGCGGCGGCCAAGGGCAATGTGAAGTCCGTGACCGCGCATGCGTCGTACGACGGCGGTAAGACCTGGACCAGGTTGAAGGTCGTGAAGGACAAGGCGACGTTGAAGAACCCGGCCAGGGGGAAGGCGGTCGCTCTGCGGGCGAAGGTGACGGACAAGCAGGGGGGTACGGCGCAGGTGACCGTGTACAACGCCTTCTTCGGGAAGTAGGCGGCCGGGCCCGTACGGGAGGGATCCCTACCTGCCCACAACCCCCCGCACAAAGCGCCGAAGGTGCCCACGCACCACCTCGGGCCGCTCCACCCAGGGCTCGTGCCCCGCGCCCTCAATACGGGTCAGGGGAAGCCCGAGGCGGTGTGCGAGCGATGCGAGTGCGGCGAGAGGGCGGGGGTCTTCGGTGCCGCCGAGGAGTTCGGCGTGCTGGGGCAGACGGGCGCGCAGGTCGGTGAGGTGGTCGTCCAGGGGATCCGTCAGGGCTTCCGCGTTGAGTTGGCGGTTCATGGACGAGTTGACGGGGCGGCGCCGGCGGGCGGCGAGGGCGGCTTGGCGCAGGCCGTGTGCGGGGTCGGCGTGGTCGGTGAACCAGGAGAGGGTGAGGAGTTCGGCTTCCTGGTCCTCGGTGCGGCGGGGGAGTTCCTTCAGGGCGCGGAGGCGGTCGCGCTGTGCGGGGGACATGCGGCGGAGGCGTTCCGCGCGGTATGCGGTGTGCCAGTCGCCGGTGAAGGGGCCGCACATCAGGAGGGTCGCGGCGACGCGGGTGGGGTGGCGCAGGCAGAAGCGGACGGCGAGGTCGGTGCCGTAGGAGTGGCCGATGAGCACGGCGCCGGGTAGGTTCCGGGCGTCGAGGAGTTCGGCGAGGTCGTCGGTGTGGCGGGTGAGGGAGTGGGGGCCCTGCCAGGGGGATCGGCCGGTGCCGCGTTGGTCGTACCGGTATACGGGGGCGAGGTCGGCGATCATGGGGGCGAGGTCGCCGAGGTAGTCGGGCAGGCCCGGGCCGCCGTGGAGCAGGATCACGGCGGGCTGCCGGGTGGTGTCGCCCAGGGCTGTCCAGTGCAGCCGTGCCCCGTCGGTCGTCGATACGAGTCCGTGAGTCTCCATGGAAGTCACCGCGGAGAACCTACCGGTGTCGCCGGAGGGGCTCAGACGCGGCGGGTACGCCAGAGCCAGACCGACGTGCCGGTGATCAGGGCGAGTGCGCCCAGGCTGCCCAGGAGGGCCTGGGTTTCGGGTGCCGCCCAGCCGCTGATCAGGTTCCAGGTGACGAAGAGGACGGTCGGGACGACGACGGTGAGCAGGACGCCGGTGGTCTTCTGGACGGCGGTCCAGTGGACCGAGGTGCAGAGGAGGACCGCGCCGATGATGCGGAACAGGACGCCGAAGACGGGGCCGGGGTCGAAGGCCGCGTCGGGGCCGATGGAGAAGACCATCGTGAAGGGGAGGGAGAGGGTGAGCATCAGGAGCGGGACCAGGGGGTGCACCTTGCCGCGCCGGGCGGGGGCCGGGGCGCCTTCGGACACGCCGGCCTCGCCGCCGGCCTCGGACAGCGCGGTCGCCGCGATCGTACGGGGGTCTCCCAGCTCCGCGAGGATCTCGCCCGTCGCGACGCCCGGGCGTTCGGCACGCGTGACCTCTATGTGTTCGGCGAGGTCGGCGAGGAGTTCCTGGCGGCGGTCGGCGGGGAGTGCGGAGGCCTCGCGTTCGACGGCGGAGAGGTAGTCGCGTACGGGGTCGGCGGAAGTCTTCATGCGAGGTCTCCGGTGGAGGAGGAGGGGGAGGAGGACGGGGACGGCGGGGCGGTCAGGAAGGTGTCGACCGCGTCGCGGAAGCCGGGCCAGACGCGGGTGAACTCGTCGAGCGCGGCCCGGCCGCTTTCCGTGAGCGCGTAGTAGCGCCGGGGCGGACCGGAGGCGGACTCCTGCCAGGTGGTGGTGACCAGGTCGTCGCGGCGGAGCCGCGAGAGCAGCGGGTAGACCGTGCCCTGGCTGGTGGCCAGGGCGCCGGAGTCCTCCAGGGCGTGGAGGAGTTCCACGCCGTAGCGGGGGCGGTCCCGCATCAGGGCGAGTACGCAGTACTCCAGGACCCCTTTGCGCAGCTGGGTGGCTGCGCGGGCCTGCTTGGTCGGATCGCCTGGTTCCATGCGATGCAAGATACCTGGTTGGGCAAGTGAATGGGAAGCGGGGGCGGGGAGCCCCTCGACGGCCCCGCCCCCACCAGGGTGCTCAGCTCAGCGTGGAGAGGCAGAACGGGTGGCCGGCGGGGTCCAGCAGGACCCTCCGCTGCTCGGGGTGGGGTTGGGACGGGGGCTCCACGGCTCCCAGGGCGAGCATGCGGGCGTGGGCGGCGTCCAGTTGGTCGGCGTCGACGCCGAGTTCGAGGTGGGCCTGCTTGCCCTGGGAGGGGTCCGGCCAGGTCGGGGGCTGGTGGTCGGCGACGCGGATGAAGCCCAGTCCGGGGGAGCCCTCCCGGCCGAGGAGGACGAAATCGTCGCTGGAGAGGGCGACGGGCAGGCCGAGGGCCTCGCCGTAGAAGCGGGCCAGTGCGGCGGGGTCGGGGCCGTCGAAGTCGACGGACAGGACGCGGATCGCCGGTGCGGTGACGGTTCCGGCGGCGGGATCGGTGCTCATGGGAGGGACGTTAGGACGGGACCAGGACAGATCCGGTCCTGGTCGTGGGGCACACTGCGGGACGTGATCAGCACCTCCGCCCGCCTGCTGCGACTGGTCTCGCTGCTGTCCGCGCGGCCCGTCTGGACCTGTCGTGAACTGGCCGAGCGGATGGCGGTCACCGACCGCACGGTCCGGCGGGACGTCGCCCGGCTGCGGGAGCTGGGGTACGGCGTCGAGTCCGACCCGGGGCCGTGGGGCGGCTACCGCCTCGGGGGCGGCACCCGGGTGCCGCCGCTGGTCCTCGACGACGAGGAGGCGCTGGCCGTGGCCGTCGCGCTGCGGGAGGCCGCGCTCAGCGGCGTACTCGGCAGTGACCAGGCCGCGCTGTCGGCGCTGCTGAAACTGCGGCAGTTCCTGCCGCCGCGGATCGCGGACCGGCTGGGCGAGATGGACGCGACCTTCGTGCACACCCCCAGGCCCGAGGAGCCCCGGATACCGCCCGGCAGGCTGCTGGAGCTGGCCGCCGTCTGCCGCCGGGGCGAGCGGACCCGGCTGTCGTACCGCGACCACGCGGGGAGGACCACGGTCCGGGAGGTCGACCCCCACCGGCTGGTGCGCACGGGCCACCGCTGGTACTTCGTCGCGCGGGACGTGGCGCGGGACCAGTGGCGGACCTTCCGCGCCGACCGGGTGGTGCGGGCGCTGCCCACCGGGCACCCGGCCGAACTCGTCGATCCGCCCGACCCGGCCCTGCTCGTCGCGCAGGGCATCGCGGGCGTCGTCTACCCGCTCTACGCGACGGTACGGCTTCCGCACCCCATGGACCGGGCCCTGCGGATCGTCCCGCCGACGATCGGCACCCACCGCCCGGACGGCCCGGACGCGACCGTCGTCGAGATCGGCGGCAACGACGCCGGCCAGCTCGCCGCGTATCTGCTCGGCCTGGGCACCCCACTGCGCGTACTGTCCCCGGACGCCGTCCGGGAGACGCTGCTGCGCCGCACCCGGGAACTGTTCGAGGAGAACGACGGCTCCCGGTGACAGTCCCGGTGACGGACCCGGTACGCCAAAAGGCCATGACACCGCCTGGTCGGGGCGGTGTCATGGCCGTTGTACGTCAGACCGGGACGACGCTGGTGATGGTCAGCGCGACGCCGTTCTTGTGGGTGACGGTGACCCAGGGGTGGTACGGGAGCTTCTTCAGCGTCTCCTCGAATTCGTCGGGCGTGCAGGTGTACGGGAGGGGCTTGTCCTTGAAGCAGAGGTCGCCCATCTCGTCCTTGATCTTCGTGTCCGTGGCCAGCCACAGAGCCTGCCCCGTCTTGTTGAGCGGGGTCACGATGATCTTGCCGGGGGCGAGGTACTCGACCTGCCCGACGATCTTCTTGGTCTTCGACTTCTTCTTGGCGGGCGCGGCGGCCTTGACGGCCGACACCGACGTGGACTTGGCGGTGTCGGCCTGGGCCGTCGCGACGGCTCCCGCCACGCCGAGACCCATGGTCAGACTGACGGAGGTCACGGCGGCGATGACGATGCTGCGCGTACGCATGGTGGAGATTCCCCTCGTTGATGTGCCCGCCGCTTCCCCCGGTTCCCCCCGGTCGGCGGCACATCTCAAAAACTACGGGGCTGTGTTCACAACTCCCCTACTGCTGTGTAACAGAGGCCCCACGGGTTGCGCGCGGAATGCCATACACCGGGCGGGAGAGGCGGTGCCTCAGTGCCAGCCGCGGTCGACGCCGGTGGGGTTGTCGCCCTGTACGGGGCCGATGAAGTCCTCCATGATGCCGCGCAGCCGCTCGACGCGGGCGCGGTCGAGCATGAAGTCGCGGAATCCGCGCGGGTCGGTGTTGGGGTACTGGTCGATCGGCTTCCAGCCGGGGATCCGCACATCACGGCGGGCCGGCCACTGGGCCGAGGCCCGCTGGGCCTGGAGCGAGAGCCGGTAGTTCATGTACAGCCTGGCCGCGGCGGGGTGCGGCGCGTCCTTGAGGATCGCTCCGGTCTGGTACCAGGCCTGGAAGAAGTCCTCCTTGGGCAGGATGAACCTCATCGGGTCGCCCTCGGGCGGGTTGAGACAGTAGAACGAGGTGAAGGTCGCCGCCCGTTCACCGGAGCCGATGACCGCCAGCGGTGTCGCGGTCCCCCGCACCCACATCGGGTTCTGGGCCAGCAGCTTCTCCAGCCAGCCGTAGCCGTGCCCGGCGATGATCCGCTCGAACTGGAACAGGACGGCGTCGTCGTCGTGCGGATAGGTCAGCACGATGCGGTCCTTGAGGTCCGGGCGCAGATAGTCGGCCGCCTCCCTCGGGGCCCGCTCCTCGGGGATGACATTGGTGTCGACGACATTGGAGAACGCGAACACGAACAGCGCGTAGTAGGCCCCGTCCGGGTCCACGAAGTCCGGGTCGACCTGGTCCAGACCCTCGGGCCGGAAGGGCTGGAGCAGACCCTGCTCCTTCCAGTACGGGAAGTCGTTGACGGTCTGCACATGCACCACGTCCACGCGGTTGTCCCCGCGGATGTGCTGCGCGTCGATCCGCGCGTTGTGGAACTTGCTCAGATCGACGGTGACCTCGATGTCGAGGTCGGGGTACGTCTCGGCGAACCCGGCCGTGTACATCTGAGCCTGCTCGGGGGCGTCCCCTCCGGCGTACACGACCAGCCCGCCGCCCTCGGCATGGCCCGCTCGTACAGCTCTTCCTGCGACGGTGGGTCCTTGCTCATCGCCCTCTCCTACCTCCGCAGATCCGCAGATCCGCAGATCCGCAGATCCGCAGATCCGCAGATCCACAGATCCACCATCCCCCACACCGGCACGGTTCGCGCGCGGTGCACTCGGGGGAGAGGGAAAGAGGGCTGGTCACCCGCCGAGCACCGCGATTCCCAGCGGCCGGGATCCGCCGGGCAGCCGGCGGGTGGTGTCCTGTTCGAGGTCGACCACGGTGATGCCGTCCCAGTACCCGTCGCGGGTGAAGCCGCCGGTCACATAGGCGGTGCGCCCGTCCGCCGACACCGCGACGTCCTCGTGGGGGCCGTCGAGGGGGATCACGCGCTCGGTGCCGTCCTCGGGGCGGACCGTCAGCGAGGCGTCGCGGTCGCCGGAGCCGATCGGGCCGGTGCCCACGGCGAGCAGGGTGCCGTCGGGGGTGAGGGCGGCGCCGTGCTGGTGGGTGTTGGCGGTCATGCGCTCGATCGTGACCCGGCCGGTGCGGGGGTCGAGTACGGCCAGGCGCTCGCCCTCGAAGGGGAGCAGCAGCCGGCCGTCGGCGCGGACCACGGCGTAGTGGGGCTTGAGCCAGGAGCCGAGGCCGCCCTCGGTGCCGTAGGGGGCGACCTCGTGACGGCGGGGGCGCAGGTCCTCCGTGCGGACGGCGGTCACGTCGAAGGAGTCGTGGTTGGTGGCGTACACCTCGCGGCCGTCCCGGGAGACGTCGACGTCGAAGGGGCGGCGGCCGACGGGGACGGTCCCGGTGACCTTCCGGGTCGCGGTGTCCACGACCTCCAGCACCCCCGGGCCGTCGGGCACGTTGACGCCGACGTAGAGCCGCCGGCCGTCGGGGGAGAGGGTGATGCCCATGCCGCCGCCCCGGTACTCGCCGGTGGTGACGGGGCCGGAGTCCGTACGGTACGGAATCCGCCCCAGCCGGGTGCGGGTACGGGTGTCCACGATCGCGACGCCCTCGGCGGTGGCGACCCAGGCGCGGCCGTCCGCGCCGACGGCGAGACCGTAGGGGGCGGTGCCCACCCGGACGGAGGCGAAGGGTCCGCGCTCGGGGTGGAGGAAGGTGACGGTGTCGCCGCCGAAGTCGGCGACGAGGAGGGTGCCCGGCGGGGTGGCACGGCCGGGGGTCTTGTCTTCGGGGACCGGGACCGGGACCGGGGCCGTGGTGGCTACGGCGGGGCGGTCGGGCGCGGGGTCCGGGGCCGGGTCCGGGGCCGTGGCGGCGCACCCGGCGAGCAGCGCGGCCACCACGGGGGCGAGGACCAGGGCGGTGAGCGGGCGGCGGTTCACCGGGCCGCCCGCAGCAGGGCCGCGATCTCCTCGTACCCACGGCGCTCGGCGTGCAGCAGGGCGGTGACCCCGTCGGCGTCCGCCAGCTCCGGGCGCGCGCCCGCCGCCAGCAGTACTTCCACGATCTCCTGGTGGGCCGGGCCGCCGTCGCCGAGGATCACCGCCTCCAGCAGGGCGGTCCACCCGAGGTTGTTGACGTGGTTCACGTCGATGGCGGTCTCCGCGAGGACGGCGCGGACATAGGCGACATGCCCGCGCTCGCTCGCCGGGATGACCGAGACCCCGCCGAAACGATTGCGCAGCCGTACGTCCGGGTCGCCGCGCAGCAGGACCCGCATCATCGCGACGCTGCCGGTCACCCCGGTGACCAGCCAGGCGCTGTCGTGCCTGCTGTCCTGCGCGTCGGGGTCGGCACCCGCCTCGATCAGCGTCCGGGCGACCGGTACATGGTCGCCGAGCGCGGCCAGCAGCAGCGGGGTGCGCAGATTCTCGTCGCGGGACTCGATCCTGGCCCCCGCGGTGAGCGCCCCGCGCACCCCGGCGTCGTCACCGCGTCCGGCGGCCTCCAGCAGTATGCGGTCAGCGGTGGTCACGGGCGGCTCCCAACGAAGGCGGAGAAGGTCCCCTCCATCCTCCGGCAACGACCGGAGGCCTTTCCTCCTTCTTCAGGAGGGCGGGCCGGGGCGATCGGCCGACACGGGGGTCGGCCGATCGGAGGATGCGCGGCCCGGGGGCGGGTGCCCCTGCTCCTGCCCCGTCCTCCGCTCAGGGCTCGTCGACCGCCGCGTTGAGCGCGGAGAGCATGACCTCCGCCTTGACCAGCGTCTCCTGGTACTCCTCCGCCGGGTCGGAGAGGGAGACGACGGCCCCGCCGACGCCGAAGGTCGCGGACCGCTCGCCGCTGACGACGGTGCGGATCACGATGCTGAGGTCGGCGGCCCCGCTCAGGGAGAACCAGCCGATGGCTCCCGAGTAGTAGCCGCGCGCCCGCCGCTCCAGCTGGTCGATGATCTCCATGGTGCGGATCTTGGGCGCGCCGGTCATCGAGCCGCCGGGGAAGGCGGAGCGTACGCAGTCCACGGCGGAGCGGCCGGGGGCGAGACGGCCCTCGACGGTGCTGACCAGCTGATGGACATGGGAGTAGGTCTCGACGTCGAAGAGGGTGGGCACCTGGACGGAGCCGGTGGCGCAGACCCGGTTGAGATCGTTGCGCAGCAGGTCCACGATCATCAGATTCTCGGCGCGGTCCTTGGGATGGGCCGCCAGCGCGCGGCGGATCTCCTCGTCGGCCTCGGGGGTGGCACCGCGCGGGCGGGTGCCCTTGATGGGTTTGGCCTGCACCCGGCCGTCGCCGCGCACCTGGAGGAAGCGTTCGGGGGAGGCGCTGAGGACCGAGTCCGTGCCGAACCGCAGATACGCGCCGAAGGGGACGGGGCTGGTGGCGCGCAGCCGCAGATAGCTCGCCAGGGGCGCGTCGAGCGGCTCGGACTCGGCGGTGTTGGTGAGGCAGATCTCGTACGACTCGCCGTCGTTGATCGCGTCGAGGCAGGACTTCACGCTCCCCAGGTAGGCGGTCCTGGGCTGGTCGAAGCGGAAGGTGCGGACGGGCTCCCCGGGCTCCCCGGGGGCCGGCACCGACGGCTGCTCCGGTCCGCTGCCCGGTCCGCTGCCCGGTCCGCTGTCCGGTCCGCTGTCCGGGTGCCGGCGGACCGTCTCGGCGGTACGGGCGAACCACTCGGCGTTCGCCCGGGCGGTGTGCGGAAGCGCCGGGTCGGTGAGGGCGAGGAGATGGGTGCGGCGCTCCTGGTGGTCGATGACCACGGCCCGGTCGGCGAAGATCAGGCGGCTGTCCGGGAGCGGTGAGACATGGGCGGCGCCGCCGCCGGTCTCGGCCTTCAGCTCGTACCCCAGCGCCCCCACATAGCCGAGGTTGAAGTCGATCGGCGGCCCGGACGCGGGCGGCGGGGTGCGGCGCTCGGCGAGCCGCTCGCCGAGGTGGTCGAAGAAACCGGCGGAGACGGTGGTGACGCGCCCGTCGTGCTCGACGGTCCAGGCCCGCTCGGGCACCGAGTACGACAGATACTCCGCGAGCGGTCCCGAATCGTCGCCCATGATGCTGAAGCGGCTGGTGGGAAGGGAGTGACGGGAGCTGTCCAGCCAGAAGGAGTGCTCGGACTCCCCGTACAGCTCGCGGAAGAGCGCGGGTGCGTCCGGGTGGCAGTCGATCTCCCGGCTCTCGACGCGCCGCCTGCCGCTGTCGCCGTCCGGCGCGCTGTCCGGGGCCGGATCCGGAGGGCGGGTGCGCGCGCCCTCCCGGGTGGTGTCGGGTCCGGTGTCGAGGGCGAGCCGGCGGAAGTTGCGCAGCAGCTCCGCGCCGTACTCGGTGAGTACGGACTCGGGGTGGAACTGCACGCCCCACTGCGGCGCTTCGAGATGGCGCACCCCCATCACGACCCCGTCGGCGGTCCAGGCGAGGGGGGCGATCCGGTCGGGCAGCTCGGTGACCGCGAGCGAGTGGTAGCGGACGACGGTGAACGGCGAGGGGATGCCGTCGAAGAGCCCGTCCCCCTCCCGGTGGAAGACCTCCGAGGTCCGGCCGTGCGTCGCCTCGGGCGCGTGGCCGATCCTGGCCCCGGCGAAGTGCGCGATGCCCTGGTGGCCCAGGCAGATCCCCAGCACCGGGACCCGGTCCTGGCGGAGCGCGTGGGCCGAGATCCCGAGGTCGGCCTCGCGCTGTGGACGGCCGGGGCCGGGGGAGACCACGACGGCGTCGTACGCGTCGAGGTCGATCTCCCGCCAGGGGGTGTCATGGGTGACGACGTGCGGCGCGACCCCGTACACACGGTGCATCAGATCGCCCAGGTTGTAGGTGAACGAGTCGTAATTATCGATGAGAAGGGTGAGCACCGACGGTCTCCTGCGAACGGGCCGGCTCCGGGGAGCCGACGGGGGCCTGAGGGCGGTGGTGCCGGCGGGGCCCGGGCTTCGGTGGCCGGGGTCCAGGGCTCGCCACGGGACGGGTGCGCCTTCGGGGTGCTCGCCGGGCCTCGCGGGCCCGGTGCTCCGGCCGGGGCGCGCTCGCGCTCCCGTGCCGGTCCGCCAGGGGTACGGGCGACCCTCAGGTCAGTCCCGTGCGGACGGAGCGGGCCGGGGAGCGGCCGGCGGTCCGCCGGGCGGGAGCGTGGGCGCGGGGACAGGGCGAGAGCTGTCCTGGCAAGGCCGTGGTCATGTCCGTATCCCCCTCCCGACGCCCCGGGCGAGGCCGGGGGCTACCTGTGGACCGGGCGCGGTGTCCATGGGCACCGGTCGTCATGGCATGTGCACGTTAGGCAGCAAGGGGCGGCCGTCACCAGACGCCACGGGAGACACTTGCCTCACTCGCAGGCCGTCGCAGTGACCGGTCATGTCCTCCGGGGAGGACATGCAGGGGTGCGATCTCCACCGATGTGGGTGGAGTGGGTGGAGTGGGCGCACTCGGGGGAGACCGGCACATCTGGCCGATTCATATGCGTCGTTGACGTTTGCCGACTCGTTTCATTGACACGTGGTTGAGCAGTCCGTTGCGATCTCTTTACGATCCGCTAGGCAGGTACTGCCACGGTCATTTGACTCAGGTTTGTGAGAGGAACGTACGTGCCCATCCGAGTTGTGATCGCCGAGCCGAGGGCCGCGGTGCGCGCCGCCTTCTCGCTGCTTCTCGCGTCGGACCCGGGCATTGAGGTCATCGGCGACGCGGCCAGCGGTGACGAGGCGGTGGCCCTGGTCGCGGAGACCCGCCCCGACATCGCCCTGCTGGAGGTGCGGCTCGCGGGAATGAGCGGTCTGGAGGCCATCTCCCGTATCACCGCGCGCTCCGGCCCCGGCCACACCAGGGTTCTCGCTTACAGCAACTACCGGGAGGACGAGGAGGAGTTCCTGTTTCCCGCGCTCGCGTCGGGTGCGAGCGGTTTCCTCGCCGTGGAGACCGAGCCCGAGGTCGTGCTCTCCGCGATCAGAGTGCTGGCCAGGGGGGATTCCTGGCTGGGACCCCGGCACACGCGCCGGCTCATCACCGAGTACGTCTCGCGCACCGGACCCCGCCCGCCCATGACGGCGCGCGGGGTCCGGTCCCTCACCGCCCTGCTGAGCGCCCGCGAGCGCGAGGTGACCGCGCTGATCGGGCAGGGCTGCACCAATCACGAGATCGCCGAGCGGCTCAGCCTGAGCCCTCTCACCGCCAAGAAGTACGTCAGCCGGCTGATGGCCAAATTGGGCGCGCGCGACCGCGTCCAGCTCGCCCTGATAGCGGTCTACTCGGACGCCTCGTTCGCCTCCTGACCGCACGGCCCCACCTTTCCCGCCCGTGCCCGGCACCCCCGCACCGGGCCGGGCGGGATCCGGCCAACTACCCCGTCCGGAAGGGCGGATGGGGGCGGGGTGGCGGTCAGCCGGCGGACGGCAGGGTTCCGGGGCAGGTTCAGTGGATCAGGCTGAACGCCCGCCAGGGCACCGCCCCGGGGGCGACGACATTGGACGTCGTCGTGGCGATGTACGCCGAGGACTCGCCGGAGCAGTCCTCCGTCGGATACATCTGCATGTCCACGAGGGTGTTGTTCTCCAGCTTCAGAGCCCCGTCCTCCCCCAGCTTGTGGCACCCGGTGACCAGCGGATTCGACTCCAGCACATGGCGATGGCCGGGAGTGTCGTAGGAGTAGGTCCCCGGCGCGGTACGGCCGAGGCCGGAGCAGCCCGCGAGGGTGAGGGCCAGGAACACCGCCCCGGCGGCCGGGGCGAGACGCCGGCGATGGGTCACGGACATGGGCGGTCCTTGTCTGTACGGGAACTCCCTGCTGGGGATCACCCTGCCGGGTCGCCGGGCGGACGGCATCCGGGGACGGCCGGCCGGGCGACGGACCCCGGCCACCCGGGGATCACCCCGCGCTCTCCCGGCGGGCGGCGGGCTTGGCCCGGACGTGCATGCGCTCGCCCTGCCGGCCGAAGAGGGAGAGGACCTCCACCGGGGCCTCGCCGGTGGAGCCGAACCAGTGCGGGAGCCGGGTGTCGAACTCGGCGACCTCGCCGGGCCCCAGCACCACATCGTGGTCGGCCAGCACCAGCCGCAGCCGTCCGGCCAGCACGTACATCCACTCGTACCCCTCGTGGGTGCACAGCTCGGGGGTGCTCCGGGTCGCCGGGAGGATCATCTTGAACGACTGGAGCGGTCCGGGCTGCCGGGTCAGCGGCAGCACAGTGGCGTTGTTCCCCTTCCGGGGCGTGAGCCGGACCCGGGGGTCGCCCACCTCAGGGGCTCCCACCAGCTCGTCCAGCGGGACCTGATGGGCCTGGGAGATCGGCAGCAGCAGCTCCAGGCTGGGCCGCCGGCCGCCGGACTCCAGCCGGGACAGGGTGCTCTTGGAGATGCCGGTCGCCTCCGCCAGCGCGGTGAGCGTGACACCGCGCTCGGTACGGAGACGCTTGAGCCGGGGGCCGACCCCGGCGAGCGCGTGGGCGATGGCGGGTGCGTGGTCCATGCGTCCATTGGACCCCGGCCGTCCCGGAAACAGCAACAATGGTTGCCGCTCCAGGGAAGCCGGGCGCACGCTGCCCCCATGAACGAGACGACGAACGGGACCGCAGAGGATCCTCGGTACGACGTGGCGATCGTCGGCGCGGGAGCGGCCGGGCTGAGCGCCGCGCTGGTGCTGACCCGGGCCCGCTGCCGGGTGGCCGTCATCGACGCCGGGGAGCCCCGCAACGCCTCCGCCGCGCACCTCCAGGGCTTTCTCTCCCGGGACGGCACGGCCCCCGCCGCCCTGCTCGCGGCGGGCCGGGCCGAGGTCGCCGGGTACGGCGCGCACCTCGTCGACGCCCGCGCCGACCACATCGCCCCCGCCCCGGGCGGCTTCTCCGTACGGCTCGCGGGCGGCCCGGCCCTCACCGCCCGCCGGGTCCTGGTGGCCACCGGTCTGCGCGACGAACTGCCCGACCTCCCCGGAGTGCGCGAGCGGTGGGGCAAGGACGTCCTGCACTGCCCGTACTGCCACGGCCACGAGGTCCGCGACCGGCCCCTCGGGGTGCTCGGCGGCCGGCCGGGCGCGGTCGAGCAGGCCCTGCTGGTGCGCCAGTGGTCGCCCGATGTGATCCTCTTCGCGCACACCGCCGCAGTGACGGACGAGGAGCGCGAACGGCTGGACGCGCGAGGCGTCCGTACCGTCGAGGGCCCGGTCGAGCGGCTGTCGACGGCGGACGGCCGGCTGCGCGGCGTCGAGCTGGCCGACGGCCGCGAAATCTCCCGGGAGGCCGTCTTCGTCCTCCCGCGCCCGGTGCCGGGCGACGCCCTGCTCACCGGCCTCGGCTGCGCCGTGGACGAGACCGGCTGGGTGCGCGTCGACTCCTCGGGCCGGACGAGCGTGCCCGGCGTGTGGGCGGTGGGCAATGTCGCCGACCGGCGCGCCCAGCTGATCACCGCCGCCGGCGCGGGCTCGGCCGCCGCGATCGCGCTGCACCACGATCTCGTGGACGAGGAGACCGCCCGCGCCGTCGGGCGACGGCGTGCCGGAGCCCCGGCCCCGGCCCCGGGTCAGTGATCTTCGGCGAGAGCGAGTACGGCGTTGATCTCGTCGAACTCGTCGGCCGTGAGCAGGGGCCCGGCGGCGGCGGCGCTGTCGGCCGCGTGCCCGGCGGTCCGGGCCCCGACCAGGGCGCAGGTCACCTCGCCCCGGGCGAGCAGCCATCTCAGGGCCAGCCGGGGGAGCGACTGCCGGGTTCCGGCGGCGTGCGCGCGCAGGGCCGCCGCCGTGCGCTCGTGGCCGGGGAGGACGCCGGGCGCGAAGTAGCGGGCGTGGATCCCGGCCCGGCGGAAGTCCGCCGGCCCGGCGTCCGCGCCTCCCGGCGGCCCTCCGGCGAGCAGACCGTGGGCGAGCGGACCGGCGACCAGCAGACCGACGTCGTAGCGCTCGCACAGCGGCCCCAGCGAGGACAGCTCGCTCCGGTGCAGCAGTGAGGCCCGGACCTGGAGATAGTCCAGCTCGCCGGTGGCGGCGCACGCCTTCACCTCAGCGACGGGGAAACCCGCGAGCCCGATCGCCCCGACGAGCCCCTCCGCCTTGAGCCGGATCAGTGCCTCCCAGGCCTCCCGCACCGGCACGTCCTCGGCGGGCCGGTGCAGCAGGGCGACCTCGGCCCGGTCCCGGCCCAGCCGGGTGAGGGACTCCTCCAGGGCGGCCCGGATGCCCTTGCCGCCGAGATGGTCGTCCCGCTCGGGATCGACCCTCGTACACACCCCGGCCTCGGGCCGCCCGGCGATCACCTCGCCCACGATCCGTTCGAAGCCGCCGCCCCCGCCCTGGACCTCGGCGGTGTCGATCCAGTTGACCCCGCCGTCGAGCGCGGCGCGGATCGCCTCGGCGGGCTCGCCGGACGAGGGGCGGCGGCCTCCGGAGCCGCCCGGCTCCCGGGCCCCGAAGCCGATCGCGGAGAGCCCGGCGGGGTTGCGTGCGGCGCGTATCACGTATGTCTCCTTCGTCTTCGGCCGCTCCGGCCGCGGCTCGGGTGCGAGTGCGGGTACGGATGCGGGTGCGGAATCTGTCGCGCGGTGTCAATCGGACTGCCCGGCAAGGCCGTTCAGATCAGTACCGGAATGGGCTGCTCGGCGTGGATGGACTCCCACACCCCGGCCCCCGCGCCGTCCGGTGCGGCGGTCGCCGCCCGTACCCCGCGCAGATACGCCTCCCGGTGCGTGCCCAGGTGCTCGGTCAGCCGCTCGCGGGCCGCGCCGATGCCGTACGGATCGGTGTCCGCCTCGCACAGCAGCCGGAAGAGCAGCCTCCCCCAGCCGTTGATCCGGCACTGCCGCTCCCGCCCGTGCCCGCCCCGGAACTTGCAGGGGACCGGGAAGCGGTAGAGCAGCTCCAGCGCGTGCAACTGCTCCAGCAGCTCGGGGAGTTCCACCGACGAGGGCGGCGCGCAGTCGTGCGCGGTGGTCAGCAGCCGGGCGACGGCCGCCTCCGAGGCGAGATAGATGCTGCCCGGGTAGACGCCGCTCTCGCGGACCACCTCGTCCCACAGGGCCAGCGTGGTCACCAGCCGCAGCGGCTCGGCCAGCAGCCGGGCCGGCTTCTCGGCCGTCAGCAGCGCCCCCGGGTCCGCCTCGGCCTCCGGGGACAGTTCGACGCTCGTGCCCCGGCTGTAGCTGAGCAGGGACGCCGGACTCGTCGTCAGTTCGACGGGCACCGTCACCCGCACCCCGGGGAGTTCACCCTGGAGATTGAGCGCGGGCCAGGCCAGCAGCCGCAGATGCGGCGGGAGATCGCGCAACGCTTCCATGAGCATCACGGTCACCGCCCTTCAGTGATCGTAGGAAACCGGTGTACGCCAGCGGGGCCCGTCACGGGAAGGGGCCGGGTCGCGGCGGCGTGTCGGCGGCCTCCGCCCGGCGGATCCGGCTCGCTCCCGGGCTCCGGCGCCCGGCTCCGGAGGGCTCCCCGAAGGGAGTCACCCTGGGGAGTCGGGTGCCCACACAACGTAAATGATCTCCGGCCGCTTGCTCGATACAAGCCGGAGAATGGCCGGAAGGGAGCTTCGCGAGTCCTGATGATCTCTCTTGTGCGCGAGTTCAACGGGCCGGTCATCGGCGTGGCGTCCGTGACGCCCGGCCGCGCTGGGTCGTTGGAGGCGTGTAAGCGGGCGCTGCGCCCGTTCTTCGCCATGCACCTTGGAGATGCCGTTGCTCGGCCACGCCATGTCCGCCCCCACCCACACACCCAAACCCGACTTCAGGAGTTACGCGGCTCCCTCACTCGGATACGCGCTGTTCGCCACCCGCTGGCTCCAGGCCCCGCTCTACTTCGGCCTGGTGGCGGCACAGGGTGTCTATGTCTACAAATTCTTCAATGAGCTGTGGCACCTCGTACTGCATGTTCTGAGCGGTCAGGTGAACGAGACCCATGTGATGCTCGCCGTGCTCAAGCTCGTCGACGTGGTGATGATCGCGAATCTGCTGATCATGGTGATCGTCGGCGGGTACGAGACCTTCGTCTCGCGCATCGGCCTCCAGGGCCACCGGGATCAGCCCGAATGGCTCTCACACGTCAACTCCAATGTGCTGAAGGTGAAGCTGGCCACGGCGATCGTGGGCATCTCCTCCGTGCACCTGCTCCAGATGTTCGTCGACGTCGACCACACCTCGCACCACTCGCTGATGTGGGGAACCATCATCCACATGGCCTTCATCCTCTCGGCCGCGATCCTCGCGTACATGTCGGGACCGATGGAGGGGCACAGCCAGCCGATGCCCGGCGACCCGGTCCCGGGCCGGCGGCGGGCCACCCTGCCGTCCGGGGATCTGAACCTGCCGGAGCTGGGCGAACTCCCGGAGCTGCCGGACCGCTCGGACCGCTCGGACCGGTCCGAGCGCGCTGACCGCTCCGAGCGCGACGCGGGCCGCCCGGTCTCGGCGGAACGGGATCCCGCCGCCCCCGTCGTCCTGCGGGAGTACATCCCTGCCCAGGGCAAGAACGGCCCCCGGGAGCTCAAGGACGCCGGCGGGGCCGAACTGAGGGTCCGCGCCGCCGGGTTCCCCGCGCGCAAGCTGCTGGAGGAGTTCGACGACGACCATCAGCGCTTCCTCGACTGGGAGACCATCACCCGGCTCGGCACGCTGGACTTCGTGGACACGCACGAGAACGCGGTCTTCCTCGGCCCGCCCGGCACCGGCAAGACGCATCTGGCCATCGCGCTCGGGATGCGGGCCTGCCGGGCGGGTCACGAGGTGCTCTTCGCCACCGGCTCCGAGTGGGTCTCCCGGCTCACCGCCGCCCAGGCCGCCGGGCGGCTGACCGAGGAGCTGGCCGCGCTCGACCGGTACGCGCTGATCATCGTGGACGAGATCGGCTATCTCTCCTTCGGGGCCGAGGAGACCAATCTGCTCTTCCGGCTCGTCTCCCACCGCTACGAGCGGGCCTCTGTCGTCGTCACCAGCGACAAGCCCTTCGCCCGCTGGAGCGAGGTGTTCGGCGACACCCCGGTCACCTACGCCATGATCGACCGGCTCGCGCACCACGCCGACATCATCACGCTCAAGGGCGACAGCTACCGGCTGCGCGGCCAGGGCGTGGACCGCGCGCTCGCCGCCGCCGGCGACAGCCACTGAGCCCACCCGATACACCGGCACACCGATACACCGGCACACCGGCACACCGGCACACCCGGCCCGTCGACCCGCCGACCCGGACCCGTAAGGCCCCGATCCGCTCCGAGCGCCCCCGAGCTGCTCGGACCGGGCAGTGTTCTAGTGTGTAACACATGAATACGCTCAGCGGTCATTACGAAGTCCGGGCCGGTGTGCCCTCCGTCGAGACCTACCGGCGGCTGCGGGGCGCCACCGGCCTCACCGTGTGGCCGCTCGCCGCCGCCGAGGCCGGACTGCCGAACACCTGGCACGGAGTCCTCGTCCACCACGGCGGGGAGACGGTCGGCATGGGCCGGATCGTCGGCGACGGCGGCTGCTTCTTCCAGATCGTCGACATCTGTGTGCTCCCCGAGCACCAGGGACAGGGCCTGGGGAAGCTGATCATGGCCGAGCTGACCGGCGAACTGGAACGGCGGGCCCCCGCCGGCGCGTATGTCTCCCTCATCGCCGACGGCGACGCCCGCCACCTCTACGCGAAGTTCGGCTTCACCGAGACAGCGCCCGCCTCGGTGGGCATGGCCCGGCGGGTCTGATCCCGCCCGGGGCCCGCCCCGGAGCCGCTCCGTGCCCGCTCTCTCAGGTGCGCAGGACCGTGCCCCGGCGGTCGAACTCCATCACGGACTCGACGGTCACGGCCGCCTGCGGGCCCAGCTCACGCTCCACCAGCCACAGCGCCCCGTCGATGCCCGAGCTGATGCCGCCCGCGCAGACCAGGTTCCCGTCGTCGACCACCCGCGCGTCGCGGACGTCCGCCCCCGCGTCCCGCAGATACTTCTTCGCGCCCTCGTGGGTGGTGCAGGGCCGGTCGCCGATCACCCCGGCGGCGTGCAGCACCACCACTCCGGTGCAGACGCCCATCAGGGTCAGCGAGGGCCGGACCGCGCGGCGCAGCTCACGGGTGAGCACCCCCTTCTCGATCTCGGTCCAGATGCCGGGCTTGTCCTTCCTGCGGAAAGCGCCGCCGGGCACCACGATCACATCCGCCGACCGGGCGTCCCAGGCCCCGGGCACCGTCATCTCCGTGCCGAAGGAGAGCTTGGCGGTGCCCGGCAGACCGCTGGTGACCAGCCGTACGGCGATGGGCTGGCCGATGGCGGCGGCCAGGCCGAAGACTTCGAGCGGCCCGAAGAGGTCGAGTTCCTCCACACCGTCGAAGACCACGATGTCCACCCGCAGGGGGCGTTCCTTGCTCCACCGGTTCCGGTGGCGGCGGTCGGCCGGATCGGCGGCGGCCACGCCCGCGCCGAGGGTGACCGCCGCCCCGGCCCCGGCCGCCGTCACCAGGGCGCTTCTGCGATCGATCGATGTCATGGCGGGGACCTCCGTCGTCGGTGGAACAACGCGATCCGCGTTGTGCTGAGTTGGTCGCGGCGCGCTACGGAGAAGTTCCCCGGCACGGCGTGATCACCGGCTTCCGGGACGGGAGACCGGTCAGCGCGTCGGCCGGTCGATCGCGTAGACGGTGACCGGATCGCCGGACAGGGTGTCCTGCCGGCGCGGGGCGAATCCGAGGCGCTCGGCGACCCGGATCGACGCGTCGTTGCCGGGGCGCATCAGAGCGGTGAAGTACTCCGCGTCCAGATTCGTGAAACCCCAGTCGAGACAGGCCCGCCCGGCCTCGGTCGCGTACCCGTGCCCCCATTCCCGGGCCCGCAGCGTCCAGCCCAGCTCGACCTCGTCGTACCGCTCCCAGTACTGGAGCCCGCTCCGGCCGATGAACTCGCCGGTGGATCTCAGCTCCACGGCGAAGAGTCCGTGCCCCCGGGTCTCCCACTGGAGCTCCACGGCGGTCAGCCGCTCGGCCGCCCGCTCGCGGGAGTACGCGCCGACGAACCGGTTCACCCGGGGGTCGGCGTGGAGATCGACGAAGGCGTCGAGGTACGAGGTCGTCAGCGGGCGCAGGATCAGCCGGTCGGTCTTGATCATGCCTTCGAGCGTACGGCGGTCCCTGGGGCAACTGCCACTGCCCGCAGGGGTGTTGGCGGCGGCAGGGTCAGCACCACTCGTCCCCCTCGTGGTTGGCGGTGATCGACACCTCGACCCTGCCGGCGCCCGCGGCGTCCACGGTGAGATAGGCGGTCCTGCCGTCCAGGCGCTTGCTGTAGCAGTCGAAACCGGCCACCGGCCGCCAGCCCTCGGCCCGCGCGGCCCCGAGGTGGGGAGCGAGCGGGTCCTTCGGAGAGCCTTCGTGCGCGAACTCCGTCCCGACGGAGACGAACAGATCGTCCTCGTCGCACTCCCGGTACGACTCGCCCTTCCTCGCCCCGTCCGGCGCGGCGTTCAGCGCCGGGTCCCCGGCCAGCGCGGCGGCGAGCCGGTCCTCGCGGTCGCCGCAGCCGTAGGTGAGGACGAAGTACCCCGCGGGTACGGCCAGCAGCAGCAGCGCCGCCGTCACCACCAGGATCGTCAGGGGGTTCCTCGTCGGTCGTATCGCCATGGCGCAGGACGGTATCCCATGAGACGGGACCCGGGTCAGAACTGGAGCGCGGTGGCCACGTCCTGGCCGATGCGCTCCACGGCGTTCACATCGAGCCCGTAGAGCACATAGCGCCCCTGGCGCTCGGTGCGCACCAGCCCCAGATCCCGCAGCGCCCGCAGATGGCGGGAGACCTGCGGACGGGTCATCGACAGCCGGTGCGCCAGGTCGGCGGTGGTCATCGACTGCCGGGCGATCAGCCGGCACAGCCGCACCCGGCGCGGATCGGTGAGCGCCAGCATGCGGCGGCGCGCCAGGGTCACACCCACCACCGGAGCACCGACCGGGAAGTGCACCACCGGCGGCAGCCCCGGCTCGTTCTTCACGATCAGATGCGGAGCCCCGTACAGCGTGGGGATGAGCAGCACCGGCGTCCGGACCGGAGTGATCACCGCGTGATGGACCTTGTCGAAGACGACGCGCGGCGGGCCGCCCCCGCCGGGCGGGCCCGAGGGGCTGAGCGCGCCCAGCGCGCGGGCCGGGCCCTCGTCGGCGAGCCGCTGCCGGATGCGGTGCGCGGCCCCCGCGAGCAGCGGACCCGTCTCCGCCCACAGCGCGCCGAAGAAGACCGGCCGGCACAGATCGAGGAAGCCCAGCACCTCCGAGCGCAGCCGCCGGGCGTCCCGTAACAGATCCTCCGCCAGGGCCAGATGGGGTTCCGGCAGCCCGGAGGCCGCGCGCCGGAGCGCGGCGGCCTGCCGGGGCTCGTGGAGGAGCCGGTCGAAGGCGAAGCCGAGATAGCCGCTGGCGCAGGAGTACGCGGTCAGCTCGGCGAACGCGTCCAGCGAGAGCCGCGCCGGGGCGGGCGTCCGGGCGGCGGCCGTCCCCGGCGCGGCCGTGGCCCCGCCCGGGACCGCCGGGTCGAGCCCGGCGTAGAAACCCCGCCACCGCAGCGCCGCCCACAGCGGCGAGAACCGCCGCAGCCCGTCCCGGAAGGCCTCCGGCGCGTCCCGGACGACCGCCTCCGCCCACGGCGCGCGATCCGTGTGGTGCCCGTACTCGGTCAGTACGTGCAGACTCGCGGCGAGCTCCGCCAGCGGGGACACCGCCACCGTGAAGTGGCTGGGCAGCGCCCCCTCCAGGAGTATCACCACCGTCATGGCCGGAGTGTACGAGCGGTGCCCGCCGGCTCCCTCCCGGCCGTGAACTCCGCCCGCGCCGCCGCCATCAGCTCCGGGTCGGTCACCAGATCCAGCACCACCCGGGCCAGCCCGGTCGCCGCGATCTCGGTCCGGTCGTGGGCGAACGCGGTCGCCGACGCCTCCCGCATGGCGTCCGAGTGGCTCGGCGTGCCCGGCGCGGCCGTCTGGATGTACGGATGGATCACCGGCAGCAGCTGCGAGAGATTGCCGATGTCCGAGGAGCCCGCCGGGTCGTCCGCGTCACCGGGCCCGATCTCCAGCCCCAGCGCGCGCACCACCGCCCCGAACCGGGCCGCCAGCACCATGTTGTTGCGCCGCTCCGCGTACAGCGGACCCGTCTCCGACACCTCCGCCTCCGTCTCCGTGGCCAGCGCCGCGCCCAGCGCCGCCCTGCGCACCCGCTCCACCAGCTCCCGCACCGACGCCGCCGTACGGTCCCGTACATAGAAGTCCACGGCGGCGACGGCCGGCACCACGTTCGGGGCCTGGCCGCCGTTGGAGACGATCCCGTGCAGCCGGGCCGTCGGCGGAATGAACTGCCGCATCGAATCGAGGGCGTTGAGGAAGAGCTGCGCCGCAGCGAGCGCGCTGCGCCCCTCCCACGGGGACTTCGCGGCGTGCGCGCTCACCCCGGTGAAACGCGCCCGCAGATGGGCCGCCGCCAGTCCGTGCTGCGCGGTCACCGAGCGGTCCGCCGGATGGAACATCACCGCCGCGTCCACCCCGTCGAAGACCCCCGCGTCCGCCAGCCGGACCTTTCCCGCGCCGCCCATCTCCTCCCCGGGCGTGCCGATCACCGCGATCGTCCCCGGGTGCCCCGGCACCGCCCGCACGGCGGCGACCGCCGCCGCCACCGCCCCCGCCGCGATCAGATTGTGCCCGCAGCCGTGCCCGATCCCCGGCAGCGCGTCGTACTCCGCGAGCACCGCCGCACACGGGCCCGGCTCCCGCCCCCGGTGCACCGCCACGAACGCCGTCTCCATCCCCCCGGGCCGCCGCGCCACCGCGAACCCCTCGTCCACCAGCCACCCGGTGAGCACATCCCGCGCGTACCCCTCCGCGAACTTCAGCTCCGGCCTCGCGTGGATCGCCAGGCTCACCTCCTCCAGCCGCCCCCGCACCCCGGCGACCGCCCCGACCAGTTCCTCCAGCGAGCACACTCCACCCACCACGGCTTCTCTCCCTCATCGCGCCGATTCCGTTCCCGGTTTCCCGGTCCCCTCGACCTTGGGCCCGCGCGGGCCGTCCACCGCGCGGATTACCGCAGCCCAGGTAACCCCGGCCGGGGCCGGACCGGCGTCGACGACGCCGTACGTCCCGCGTGTTCCCGGGGAGGGGCTCACCCGGCTCGTCGTGTCCGGGCGCGGAACCGTCCCGTGCGGCGCGAGAGCGCGACGGCCGACGCCGTCCCCGCCACCTGGCGGGGACGGCGTCGGCCGTTGTCAGACCCTCAGGCCGGGTCCTGGCGTACGAGTCCGACGGCCTCGATCTCGATCATCCAGGCCGGATCGGCGAGGGCGGAGACCTCGACCAGCGACTCGGCGAGCGAGTGCGCCCCGATCAGCTCCCTCCGGACCTTCGCGAAGACATCCTGCTGTCCGATGTCGGTGACGAACACCGTGGCCTTGACCAGCCGGTCGAGGCCCGAGCCCGCGTTCTCCAGCACGGTGGCCACATTGGCCAGCGCCTGCCTGGTCTGGGCCTCGAAGTCGCCCGCCCCGACGGTCGCGCCGTGCTCGTCGACCGGGGCCTGGCCCGAGGTGAAGACGAGATCGCCCACCCGGACGCCGAGCGAGATGCCGGCCGACGCGTACCAGTCGGGATCGGCGGTGACGAGGACGCGTTCCGGAACGGTGGACATGGTGGTGCTGCCTTTCATCGTCGTGAAGGTGGAGATGGAGGTGAGGGTGGGGGAGCGGGAGCGGGTCAGTCGGCGAACGCGTTGCGCAGCGCCTCGACGAGATCCACCATCACCCGGTCTCCCAGCGGAGTGCCGAAGGAGTCGAAGATGTGGAACGTGCCCGCCCACTGGTTGATCCCGGCGGGCACTCCCGCCCGCAGCAGCCGCAGGCCGTAGCCGATGCCCTCGTCCCGCAGCGGGTCGAACTCGGCGGTGACGATATGGGCGGGCGGCAGCCCGGACAGATCACGGGCCCGGCCGGGGGCGGCGTACGGGGAGGTCTCGCGCTCCTCGTGCCCCTCGCCCAGATACTGCCGCCACATTTTCTTCGACTGGGGCGTGGACCAGACCGGGGTGTCCTGGAAGCGGCGGGCCGACGGGGTGTCCATCCGGTCGTCTATCACCGGGTACGTGAGGAGCTGGAGCACCAGCCCGGGGCCGCTCCGGTCGCGGGCCATCAGGGAGACGCCCGCCGCGAGCGCGCCGCCCGCGCTGCATCCGGCGACGGCCAGCCGGCCGGGGACGATGCCCAGGTCGCCGGTGTTCTTGGCGGTCCACTCCAGCGCGCTGTAGCAGTCCTCCACCCCCGCCGGGAAGGGGTTCTCCGGCGCGAGCCGGTACTGCACGCTGACGACCACGCAGTCGGCGTCGGTGGCGAACCGCACGCACTGGCTGTGCTCGGTCTCCAGGTCCCCCATGACGAAGCCGCCGCCGTGGAACCACAGCAGGCCGCCGTGCGGGCCGGGGGTCTTGGGGGTGTAGACGCGTACGGGCACATCGGGTGCTCCGTCGGGCCCCGGGACGGTGTGCTCGGTGATGACGAGCGCGCTGGTGTCCGGCGGCGGCCACTGCGCCTCAAGGCCCTTCAGCGTCCGGCGGGCGCCGGCCGGGTCGCCGACGTCCAGAAGCGGTATGTCCGCTATCAGTTCGGCGAGTTCCGGGCGGTAGGACCGCTGGGAAGCGGAGTCGCCGGGGCCCGATGCCGGCTGCGCGGGTACGGTGACCGGCCGGATGGCCGTGGTCTCAGACATGGGCTCGTCCTCGGGGTCTGCCGGCGATGTCAACGATGCTGTCGTAGGTCCGCTGCGCATCGTCCGCCGGACCCGCCGCACGGCGGGTCAGCGACTTCGCGCGGACGAACCGCTCCTGTCCGGTGTCGGACATCTTTCTGCTCCAGGGCGGAGGGGGCTGTCGCATGTCATCTCCTCGGTCGGACTCATCGATGAAACGGGGAAACGGGAGCGGCGGCCGGTCCGTGGCCCCGCCGGGCCATGGCATGCCGTCTTCCCTTGGTGCGCAGGGGTGTTGGTGTTTCCGTTGATACGGGTGGGACGGCGCTCAACGCGCGAGGCCACCCGCCGGACACCCCCCGAACCGGGTCGTGCCCGGGGCGGGCGTCATGGCGCGGTGGTGGTGGTGCTGGTGGTGGTGACGGTGCCGGAGGCCGGTGTCCGGGCCTCGCGGCTCAGTGGCGTCCCGTCCGTCCCGTCCGTCCTGTCCGTCCCGCCCGGCTCATCCGGCTCATCCGGCCAGGACGCGACGCGGACATCGCGGCAGGGGGCCGGGAGGGGCGTTCGATGCCTCGGGTTCGGCGCGTGCGGGCGACGGCGCGTCCGGACGGCTCTGCTGCTCTGGCAATGAAACGCTCCCGACATCTGGCGCTACGAGCTGGCGAGGCAGGGCATCCGGCCCGTCGGACGCCGGGGCGTCTGCTCGGGACCCACTGATCACATCAGGCACAGCTGTGCGCCGCCCGCACTGGCCGAGTACCTGTCAGGGAGTGAAACACATGCTCCAAAATCTGTCAGTGGCGCGATTGTTGAGCGCTAAACCTCGTATGTCCGGATCTGGACTCGACGCGGGGGCCTCCGGGACCGTAGGGGCCGCGCGCTCCCGCGTTCCCCTCCGTGTATGTGCCCAGTACCGACAACTGTCGGACGGGGAAGCCGAGTTGACGGCGAGTGGGCGGCCACTGTTCAACATGGCCGATAATCTCGCCGCCCCGGCCCCGGCCCCGGCCCCGGCCCCCGCCCCCGCCGCCGAGCACCCCGGGCAGCCGGCCCGCTACGAGACGGACGTGTAGCTCTTCCAGCCCGACGCGATCTTCACGCGCTTGCCGAAGGAGCCCTTGCCGTTCCCGCTCTCGCGCCACACATTCCCGGAGGTGTCCCGGGACACGAGGTCCGCGCGGCCGTCGCCGGTGAAGTCGCCGACGCCGACCGTGGCGTTGTACGAGGTGCCCCAGCCGTCGAGGACCTTGACCCGGGGCTTGAGGCCGCCCTTGCCCGTGCCGTTGGCCTCGTACCGCCAGAGCTTGTCGGACTTGTCCTGGACGAGGAGGTCGCCCCGGCCGTCGCCGTTGAGGTCACCGGCCCCGATGATCTTCTTGTGGCCGTTCCAGCGGGAGGCGATCTTCGTACGGGCCGAGAGCTTTCCGGCGCTCGTGCCCTTGAAGAGGTAGACGTCCCCGGTGGCGGAGTGGCGGCCCACCAGATCGGGCCTGCGGTCGCCGTCGATGTCGCCCGGGGAGGTCAGGATGTCGTACTGGTTCCAGCCGGAGGTCCCGAGCGAGGTGTACGGAGTCTTCGGCGTCGCCGCCTTGCCGCAGGCCGGGTGGTGGGCGCGGAGCGCGCCCGCCTTCGTCCGGACCAGGACGTCGTTGCACCTGCCGTCGCCGAGGTCGCCGAAGGGCACGACCAGCGAGCCGGCGGGCCAGCCGGAGCCGGAGACCTTGCCGCTCAGCGTGCCCCTGCCGGTGCCCCGGTGGACGGCGAGGGTGCCGGAGGGGTCGAGGGTGAGGACGTCGCCGAAGCCGTCGTTCCCCGCGTGGTCGCGCGGGGCCGCCGTCCCGGCGGTCACCCCGACCCTGCCGGAGAGGGCCAGGGCGGCCCCCTTCCCGTCGGCGGGCCGGGCGCTCAGCGTCCAGGTGTACTCGCCGTTGGCGACGAGGCGGCCCGCCGCGTCCCTGCCGTTCCACGAGGCCTTCAGCAGACCCCGGGCGGCGGAGCCGGACAGGGTGCGGACGGTGGCCCCGGACGCCTTGTGCCGGACGGTGACCTTCCACTCCGCTGCGGGCTTCGACAGCCACCAGGTCCCGGACCAGCTCGCCGCCCCGGCGGTGACCGTGGAGTCGATCGCGCTCAGCGCGGAGGCCGGCACCCCGGTCGGCACGATCCGGACCCGCTGCTCGTCGTCGGCGTACGCGACACCGCCGCCGAAGCGGTCCACGGTCCAGGTGGTGCCCACCCCGGTGTTGTCGCGGCCGAGGTCGGTCCAGTCGGCGAGCTTGCGGCTCGGCAGATCGGTGTACGAGCCGCCGGCCGGCAGTCCGCCGTGCAGATCGACGAGGTTGAGCCCGCTGTTCCCCGCGATGCCCGGGACACGGTGGACGAGATGGCCGTCGCCGAGGAGGACCTCGCCCGCCGGGGCGGTGGCGGTGCGCTTGGCGGTGCGGTCGTAGACGCCCGAGCCCAGCGGGTCGCCGTGGGGGCTCAGACAGTTCCAGTACACCCAGCGGCCCACGGCCTGGAGGTCGGACGGGGTGCAGCCGTTCCTCGTGGTGAAGCTCTCCACCGCGCCGGTGCCGGGGAGCCTGGTGGCGGTGACCCTGCCGCCCTTGGCCGCGCCGCTCCACAGGGTGGAGCCCCAGACCGCCGAGGCGACCCGGTCGCGCCTGTGCAGCACCTTCGCCGGGCCCTCGGCGGGGAACTCGGCGATGTACTGCCTGCCGGAGGAACCGCCGTCGACGATCCCGTACCGCCCGGAGAGCCCGGCCAGCTCGGGGCTGCTGTCACCCGTGCTGACGGAGGGGCCCCACTTCGCGGTGCCGTTGAGGTACAGCATGGTCAGATCCGACTCGGTGGACTCCCGGCGGCCGTGTCTGCCGGTGCCGTCGTCGAACATCCGGACGCAGCGGGGGGTGTCGCTGAAGCAGTTCCCGTCCCGCCCGCTGAGCAGCCCGTCCACGGTGGTCCTCATGACGCTCGGGAGCGCTCCCGGGGCGGGCGCGGTGAGCCAGCTGCTGCGGTACGCGCCGAGGTAGGTGCCCGGCTCGTACAGCGTGCTGTTGTCCGCCGTGGTGAGCACCCCGCTGCCGAGGGAGAGCCCGTGGATCTGCGCGGGCATCGGCCGGACCGCGGTCAGCCTGGTGCGGGTGACCGACTTGTCGGCCGCCTGCGTGATCCGGTGGATCCCCCAGTCCAGATCGCCCTGCGCGACATACCGCTCCGCGCCCGCCACCAGCACCGAGCCGTCCGGGGCCTGGACGATCTGATGCGCGGCCGGGTCCATGACCGTGGACCACACCGCGTCCTCGCCCTCACCCCCGGGCACCACCGCCTCCAGCGGCCGGCCCCGGTACTGGTTGTTGCCCGGCTGCACCCCGTTGACGCCGAGGAGCGCGGAGCCGACCACCCCGTACTCGGTCTCGTCACCGAACCCGCCCGTGTCGACGGTGCGCGGCGGAGCCGTCAGATCGCCCCGGTCGTACACGTCCACCGCCCACCGGCCGGGCCGCAGCCGCAGCACCGAGTCGTTCCCGAGCCGGAAGCCGGACACCTCCCAGCTGCCCTCCTCGGGGATCCGGTCGGGCAGCGGCGCGAGCACACCGGACGCGAGATCGAGAATCCCCCAGCGCGACCCGGTGTCGTCCAAGCCGCCGATCCTGTACCGGAGGACGACCGACCGCGCGTCGCCGTCCTCGACCACCACCTCGTACGCCCCCGCCGGCAGCCCGCTCACCGGCGTCTCGGCGACGCGCCCGTCCCGGACGCGCCACAGGTGGTACGCGGCCGGACCGCCGTCGTCCCCGCTGCGGGTGACGACGGTGTCGCCGAAGGTCCCCCGGTACGAGTGCCCCGCGGGCACCGGCACCACGCCGCGGCCCCCGTCGGCGCCCGAACCCTTCAACAGGCTCACGTGCGGGGCCGGATCCTCCGAGTACAGCGCGACCGTGTCCGATCCGTCGCCGTACCAGCCCGGATGGAAGGAAGCCGCCTCACGGAAGTAGCCGCTGTCGATGTCGTACTCGACCGGCGCGGGCAGTCCCTCCGGCAGCGCGGTCGCGGTCCCTGTCGCGTAATCCGTCCACAGCAGCCGGTCGTCCCCCTCCTGCGCCCACAGAAACCCCGTCGTCCCCGCGTTGAGTATCTGCGTCGCCCTCGGCACCGCCCTCGGCGCGGGCGGCAGCACCAGCTCCCCCGCCGCGGCCCCCGGCCCGCCGACGGCCGGCACCGCCCCCGCCGGCGCGCCCAGCAGCGGGAGACTCAGACTCACCGCCGCCACCAGCACGGCCGCCGTGCGCGCGGCTGCCAGTCCGGGAATCGACGCTCCCGGAACAGATACGGACATGGGTCGGCGTCGGCCGGATCTGGCCACCGTTCCTCCTGAAGGCAAGAGAACAGCATGGCGGGCACCCGACAGCGCCCTGGCATCTCTCCCCGGCCCCCCGACCGCGCCCCCCACGCGCGTACACCGGCGACATTAACACCAGCCCCACCATCACCACCCGCCTAAAACCTGGCCGGATTCCGCCCCTTGGGCCTGGCGCCCTCCGTGGCGCTCACGATCACCTCTTGAGGCGCTCATGACGCCATTAATATGATGAGCTGTATGAAGTCGGTGCCGTTTGTGATGGTTCATGTGGGGCAGAGCGACGATTCTCGGCGCAACCTGCGGTACGGGATCGAGACCCGGTCCTGGGGTTTCCCGAAATGGAAGCCCGAATACCGATCGGCCCGTCCGCGCTTCGCGGTGCTGGCCACGGGTGTGGGTCCGCGGGTGCCTCTCGAGGCCTGGCTCACCCAGAAGATCACTCTGTACTTCTTCGGGGTCGGCGAGAACTTCTATGAAGGCGTGGCTCCTCATTGGCCCGACGAGGAGGCCGAGAACGCCATCAAATACCCGGTGCGCTTCGGGATCGAGCCCTTGGTCGTCATGCACGATGTCGCCCTGGACGAGTACGGGCCGCTGGGGCTGACCGGGAGCGACGCCATTCGGCGCTCCGGGATCGAGCGGGGCATCGGCAAGCTCTGCGACCTGAATCCGCAGGCTCTGTTCGACGTTGCGGGAGTCCCGGTGGACTGGGCGAAGCGACAGCACGTACCCCTGAACCTCACCCCGGGCTTCACCGAGGAGCAGGTGGAGGTGCCCGGGAAGCCGAAGAAGTCCAAGAAGTCCAAGAGCACCGGCCGTGGTGCCGGCTTCGTCTCCGATCCCAAGAAGCGCAAGGCCATCGAGCTGTACGCGGAGGACATGGCCGTCGCCCACTACGAGAAGCAGGGGTGGGGGGTCGAGCGCCTCGGCAAGCCTTACGACCTCCATTGCACTCGCGCCGAGGAGGAGAGGCGTGTCGAGGTCAAGGGAACGACAGGCGCGGCCACCAGCGTGGAACTGACGATCAACGAGGTCGAGCACGCCCGCGATCCGCGACACACCGTGGACCTGTACGTGGTGAGCGACATTAAGGTCGATGCCCGAAGCACGGGCTACGTGGCGAGCGGGGGCAGGGTCGTGCACTTCCACGACTGGTCCCCGGCCGAGGAGGACCTGAGGCCGAGGAGCTTTGAGTACCGACTGCCTCTCGGAGTCTGACCCGCCCCTGTCCTCACCTGCGGCGGAGAGCAACCTGCCCTCGCCGCGACCAGCCGTATCCGTGGAGATCAGCCGTGGCCCTTCTTCGTATGTCCGCCCGTGTGCTGAGGGAGCGCACGGCCAACACGGCGCTGGTGGAGCGGCTCACTGAGCAGTTCCGCTCCCAACTGCGCCACGGGCCGTCGGACCGTGAGCGTCTCGCCTGGCGGAACAGCCTTCCCGCCCTGGCCGAGGTGCTGTGCGCCGCAGGCCTGGACGAGGTGGAAGTCCTCATCGAGCATCAGATGCCGCTCAGCAGCCTTCGTGCGGACGTCGTGCTGGCCGGTTCGCATCCCGAGACCGGCAGACCTTCCTACGTCGTGGTCGAGCTCAAACAGTGGAGCGAGGCCAACCTGGTGCCCGACACGGAGGATCTGTGCCGGGTGCCCAGGATGGGCAACCGTCCCGCCCTGCACCCTGTCGCGCAGGTCCGTCGTTACCGCGACTATCTGGCGGATTTCACGGCCCTGCTCAATGACGGGCAGAACTATGTCGCGGGCGTGGCCTATTTGCACAACGCCCACGACTCGGACGTGAGCGAGCTGCTCGGTCTGGCTGATGGGAAGGCGCACCTCTTCACCAAGACGACTCAAGGCGAATTCATACGGCATCTGCGGACCCGGCTGTCACCGCTCGACGGAGCCCTTGAGGCCGACGCTCTGCTGGAAAGCGCCCTCGTGCCTGGTCGGCAGCTCATGCGAGCCGCCGCGGACGAGATCCTCCACGGCGGCAAGTTCCTGCTCATGGACGAGCAGCAGGTCGCTGCGTCCCTGGTGAAGCGCGCTGTGGCGATCTCGCGGAGATCGGACAGGAAAGAGGTGATCGTCGTCTCCGGCGGTCCCGGCTCGGGGAAGAGCCTGATCGCTCTCCACCTCATGAGCCACCTTGGAAGGAATCAGCGGCACGTCGTCCATGCCACCGGTTCCAAGTCCTTCACCACCACACTGCGCCACGTCGTCGGAGAGAAGAACAAGCGCATCGCCAACCTCTTCAGATACTTCCTCGACTTCCGGGCCGTGGGAAGGAACGAACTCGACGTACTCATCTGTGACGAGGCCCACCGAATACGCCAACGCCCGGAAAACCAGAGGACTGCGGGCGGGCACCGGAGCGGACGGAGCCAGGTCGAGGAACTCATCGACGCGGCCAGGGTCCCGGTCTTTCTGCTCGACGAGCACCAGGTCGTGCGCCCCGGTGAAATGGGGAGCGTCAAGGCGATCGACGCGGCCGCGGAGGCGCGAGGGTGTGTCGTCCGGCATGTCGATCTCAACGAACAGTTCCGCTGCGGCGGAAGCCGCGCCTACGAGCACTGGGTTCGTCGCCTTCTCGGTCTGGAACCCGGCGGGCCGGTCGCGTGGGAGCCCGATCCGAATTTCGAGCTGCTGGTCGCCGACACGCCCCAGCAGCTGGAGACGCGCCTCCGCTCCGAGCAAGCGGCAGGCTACACCGCACGGATGACCGCCGGGTTCTGCTGGCGGTGGAGCGATCCGAGGAAGGACGGCACCCTGGTCGACGACGTGGTCATCGGCGATTGGCGCCGACCGTGGAACGTCAAGGGCGAGCACGCGGTGCACGGGGCTCCCCCGTCCTCGCTCTGGGCCACCGAATCGGCGGGCATCGACCAGATCGGGTGCATCTACACGGCTCAGGGGTTCGAGTACGCCTGGAACGGCACGATCTTCGGTCCGGATCTGGTGTGGCGGGGCGACGGCTGGCGCACCGTCCGGGCGGGGTGCAAGGACGGCAGTCTGCTCGGTGCGGCCCCCGATGATTTCGCCCGTCTCACGCGCAACCGGTACAAGGTGCTGCTGACGAGAGGGCTGACCGGCACGGTGCTGTTCTCCACCGATGCCGAGACTCAGGACATGCTGCGGGCGCTCGTGGCCGGCCGGGCGGCCTGAGCGGGCCGGCCGCGCTGCCGAAGCCACTTCGGCTCCTCCCCTCCGGCGTGCCGTGACAGTCCCGGCACGCCGGATCCTTCGGTTCCTTTGACTTCCGTGCGAGCGGTTGCGCATACTCACGTCCACACCATTCCACTAAGTAACTAGTGAATCGGGGGATCTGAATGAGTGGCACCTCCCACCCCTACGCCATCGAGGCAGAGGATCTGGGCCGGAAGTATCTGCGCGGCTGGGCGCTGCGCGAGTGTTCCTTCCGGCTGCCCGCCGGCTGTGTCAGCGCGCTCGTGGGGCCCAACGGAGCGGGGAAGTCGACGCTGTTGGGGATCGCCGCGCGGCTGCTGCGGCCGACGACCGGCAGTCTCCGGCTGTTCGGGAAGGAGATGGGCGACCCGGCGGCGCTGCGGCATGTCGCGTTCGTGGACCAGGAGCGTCCGCTGTACAAGCGGTTCACGGTCGCCGAGACCCTGCGGATGGGCAGGGAGCTGAACCCGAGGTGGGACCAGGCCGCCGCCGAGCGGATCGTGGAGGCGGGGAAGGTGCCCTTCGGGGCGAGGGTGGGGACGCTGTCGTCGGGGCAGCGGACGCGGGTGGCGCTGGCGCTGGCCTTCGCCAAGCGGGCGGAACTTCTGCTGCTGGACGAGCCGATGGCCGATCTCGACCCGCTGGCCAGGCATGAGCTGTCCGCGCTGCTGCTCTCCGAGGCGGTCGAGCGGGGGCTGACCGTCCTCATGTCCTCGCACCTTCTCTCCGAGCTGGAGGAGATGTGCGACCACCTGGTCGTTCTCGCCGGGGCGCGGCTGCGCATGGTCGGGCATGTCGATGAGCTGGTCCCCGCGCACCGGCTGGTCACCGGGCTCGCGGACCCGGGCCCCGGGCCCGGGGAGGGGGCCGGAGTGCTGCCGGCCGGGATCGCCGGGCGTCACACGGTGATCGAGTCCCGGTTCAGCGGACGCCAGTTCACCGCTCTGCTCCGTACGGACACGGATCCCGGTGACGCGTACGAGAGCGTGGAGCCCTCCCTCGAAGAGGTGCTGCTCGGCTATCTGCGCTCCGCCGAGGCGCCTCCGCTGATCAGTCCCGCTTCGCGGCTCTCCGCCGCCGCCCCGCACGCAGAAGGGAAGGCCGCGTGAACGGCACCACCTCCGCCCCCGCGACCGAGACCACGACCGAGACCGCGACCGCCGAACCCCGCGCCTTCCTGAGCCTGCGCGGAATGAGCTGGGTGGCGTGGCGCAGCAACCGCACCGCGCTGCTGCTGCTGATCGCCTTCACCGTCGGGGTCGCCGCGTACAGCGTCTACCACCGCTTCGGGGTGGTGGAGTTCCTGAACTCCCCGAGGCTCGCCGAGCTGGGCGGTCTGCGCCACGCGGACGAGGAGACGATCAACAAGCTGATCCCTCTGGTCCAGTTCCTGCCGGCCGCCCTGGGTGTCTTCATCGGCGCGCCGCTCCTGGCCTCCGAGTACGAGAACCGCACGCTGAGGCTCACCTCGACCCAGTCGGTCGGCCGGCTGCGGGTCGTCATGACGGCCGTGGCCGTGCCGCTGGTCGTCGTGGTGCTCTGCGTCAGCGTGCTCTCGGCGGCGCTCACCTCGCTGTGGCATCCGGCCCGTGGCGTCCACAACGGCGGGAACTGGTGGGACGGCGGGATCTTCTTCGCGACCGGCCCGCTGCCGGTGGCGTTCAGCCTCTTCACCGTCTCGGCCGGCATCCTCGCGGGCGCGGTCCTGCGCCGGTCGGTCGCCGCCATGGCGATCACTCTCGCCGGCCCGGCCCTGACGGGCGCGGTGGCGCTGGAGCGCCTGCGCACCTGGCTCGCCGAACCGCACCGGCTGATCTATCCGGCCGGCACCGACTCTCCGGCGCTGAAGCCCGGCGAGGTCTGGGTGGACAACTGGGTCGCGACCGCCGACGGCCAGGTGCACGGGTGGGGCACCTGCGTGAAGTTCTCGGAGAAGAAGTCCGAGGAGTGCAGGGCGGAGCTGGGGATCGTGAACGACGCCATCGACTATGTGACGCTGGCGCAGATGCCCGGACTCCAGTGGACGATCTCCGGGATCCTGCTGGTGATGGCCGCCGTCGCGATCGTCAGTACGGTGTGGTGGACACACCGCAGGTCGCTGTGAGGCACTGCGGAGCGGGAAGAACGGGGAGATAGAACGTGGTCGAGTTCCGGATCGACCGGCGCAGCGGGATGGCCACGTACCTCCAGATCGTGCAGCAGGTCAAACAGGCGCTGCGCCTCGGCATCCTGGTCGAGGGCGACCGTCTGCCGACCGCCGCCCAGGTGGCGGCCTCCACCCGGGTGAACCCCAACACCACCCTCAAGGCCTACCGCGAGCTGGAACGCGAGGGCCTGGTCGTGCCCCGCCCCGGCGTCGGTACCTTCGTCAGCCGGTCCTTCGACCGTCCGCCGTCCCAGGACAGCGAGCGGCTGACGGCCGAACTGGTCGGCTGGATGGCCGGGGCGCGCGCGGCGGGTCTGGAGCGGGAGGATGTGAAGGCGCTGCTGGACGCGACGCTGGACGAGCAGTTCCCGCAGCCGGACGACGACAGCGGCAGCAGCGGCGGCCAGTAGGGGCGGGCGGCCCGCTCGCCGTCCCCCCCCACGGGGCCGCGGTGGCGGCCAGGCCCTGTGTGTCCCCCTCCTCCGGGCGGCAGCTCTTCGCGAGCGCGTCCTTCTCGGGCCGGTCCAAGAGGAAGGACCACCCGTCTCCCGCCACCATCGGGATCGAGCCCGGAGCGGGCGACGAGGGAAGGCCGCTGAGCGGCTGCGCCCGGGACGTCTCCGGGGCCCGTGGCGACAGCGGAGTGGTCCGTACGAAGGACGCCGTCATCTCGTGGTGGGCCGGGACCAGGTCGTGAGGAGCCGCGTCAGCGCCGTCAGCGCCGCGGTCGCCTCACGGCCGTCGCCCCGTGCCGCCGGGGCGAGTTCGACATGCACGAAGGTCGCCCGGTGGCGCTCGGCGGCCTCCCCCTGCACATTCGTGATTCCCTCCAGCGGGCACCGGCCGGACCATCCCCGGCAGACGCGGAGCCCCTGGCTCTCCAGACGGTCGGCCAGCGCGGCGGCCTCCTCGGGGGCCGTCCGCACCGCCCCGGTGGAGACCACGGCCTCGTAGGGCCGGGTCGGCCTCTCCGCGAAGCCGTGCAACTGCACCCCCGGGACCCCGCGTTTCTGAAGTTCGGCGACGATTGTGTGAAAAACGCTGTCCGTACGGTGGGCCACGTCCGCCGAGCCGTTTCGGCCCGCGTCACGGTGGGCCCCGGCGAGGACGAGCGCCCCGCCGGGCGCGCTCTCCAGCAGCCGCGCCCCGAGAGATTCGGTGTCGCGGTCGGCCACCGGATGCGGCACCTGCACATTCCAGCGGACCCCGGAGTCGGCGCTGAGATACAGCCGCCCCCACCGCGCGCCTCTCCCGGTGTCGAGCGCCGCGATCTCGTCGTAACGCCTGCCCGAGGCGGTGTCGGTGAGCCTGGTGATCCTGAAGCCGGCGCTTTTCAGGACCCGTTCGGCCGCCTTCGCGTCGCCGTCCAGGAGATGTCCCGTGCCGCGGGCGAGACGCTCCCGCCGCGCTTCGCCGGGCGGGCGGTAGGAGTCCCGGGCGCCGGGCCGCTTCGCGTACTCGGCGATCCGGTCGCCGAGATTCACCAACTCCCTTGCCCCGGTGGACTCGTACGCTCCGTCGTCACGCGGGGCCGGTCCGCAGCCGAGCAGTGCCAGTATCAGGCCAAAGGTGATGAAAGCATGAAGGGAGAGTGATGACCTTGTGATGTCGTGCCCGTGTCGAATCTTTGGGCTCATGCGAAAATCGGCCGGTGACATTCTGGGATTGTCTCCCCCCGGGTCGCGCGCTGGCACTGGCGGCGGCGACCGCCGTGCTCACGGCCGGGTGCGCGTCGCCGTCCTCCTCCTCGGACTCCTCGAACTCCTCGGACTCGCGGAGCAAGCCGGGAGGGCGCGCGTTCACCGTCGCCGCCGCGGGTGACGTCCTCATCCATCCCGAGCTGGTGGAGCAGGCGGCCAAGGACGCCGAGAAGTCCGGAAAAGGCGCGGCGGGGCTGGACTTCGGCCCGCTGCTCGCCGGGGTGAAGCCCGTCATCAGCAAGGCCGATCTGGCCATCTGCCACATGGAGACCCCCGTGGGAAAGCCCACGGGACCCTTCGAGGGGTACCCGGAGTTCCTGGTGCCGCCGCAGATCCTGACGGCTCTGAAGGAGGTGGGGTACGACACGTGCTCGACCGCCTCGAACCACACGTACGACCACGGTCTGAAGGCCCTCCGGCACACCCTGGACACCATGGACGGGATCGGGCTCGGCCACAGCGGCTCGGCGCGCACCCGCGAGGAAGCGAAAAAGATCAACATTCGCGAGGTGAAGGGCGTCAAGGTCGCCCATCTCTCCTACTCGTGGGAATCCTTCCTCAACCCGACCCCTCAGAAGGAGCGTTGGGCGTTCAACCGGATGAGCACGGAGAAGATCAAGGAGTCCGAGGAGCGGGCCCGGAAACAGGGTGCCGAGGTCGTGATCCTCTCGCTCCACTGGGGTCTGGAGCACTACAACGAGCCGAGCGTCCCCCAGCTGGAGCTGGCCGAGCGGATCACCGGTGAGACCGGGATCGATCTGGTGGTCGGCCACCACGCGCATGTGGTGCAGCCGATCCAGAAGCTGAACGGCACCTGGGTCGCCTACGGCCTCGGCAACCAGGTGGCCCGGCACTCCTCGCCCACGGGACTCACCGAGGAGGGGGTGATCGGCTGGTTCGAGTTCCGCGAGACGGACTCCGGGTGGGAGGTTGCCGCCCGTCACCGCACCACGCTGGTCGACATCCCGCCCGAGGTGGAAGCGGGGGAGAAGCCCCCCGAGGGCGCGGTCGGCGACCACCGGCTCGTCGACGTCCGACAGGTGCTCGACCACCCGGGCGGCCTGTCCGAGGCCCGGCTCGCCCGCTACCGGCTCGCCCTCGACCGCACCCATGGCTTTCTGTACAACCGAGGGGCACCGGGAGGCGACGGTCTGGCCGAACTGGACCTGAAGAACTGAGTGATGGCGCGGCGCGTCCTCCAGGGGGAGTGCGCGGGAGCGCGGGGGAGGGCAGGGGGCCCGCGCGGGGGAGTACGGGGAGCACGGGGGAGCACGGGAGGTCCTGCCCGTGCGGTGCCGTGGCCGGGGGAACCAGGAAAGAGCACCAGTGAAATCAAGCAAGGGCGCGTACGCCGTGCGCGGGGGGCGGCGGCGGAGCCGCAGGCGCGCGGACATGCCCCTCCTCGGCGGGATACGCCCGCCCATCGCGCTGCTGTGCGTGCTGATCCTCGCCCTGGCCGGCCTGACGGCGAAGGTGCTCGGTCCGGGGAAGGAGACGGCCGCCCCGCGGGCGGTGCTCTCCTCGCAGCAGTACTTCGCCGAGGACGGCGCCATAGCCATGCGCGCCTCGATCGACGAGCGGGTCACCGATCTGAACCGCACCGCCAGGGCGCTGAGTTCGGGCTCCCCGGTGAAACCCGAACGCGTCCTGGCGGACCTGGGACGGGCGTACCAGAAGTGGACCGGCACCACCGTGGTCGACCTGAAGAGCGGGGACGTGCTCGCCGCGCGCGGCGAATCGATCCCTCTCGGCTGGCTGGACAAGGGCGTCCTCACCGGCGACCGGGCGCTGACCCCCCGCATGGTGCGGCTGGAGACGGGCGACGTACGCCTGATGACCACGGCCGTCCTGGACTGGGACGACCGCCCGCAGCAGCTGCTGATCGCCTCCAGCGGCCTCTCCGTGCCCGCCATCGAGCTCGGCCCGTTCCGCACCATGGCGGTCGCCGCCAAGGACGGCGAGATCCTCGCCACCGCCGGGTTCGAGCGGGCCGAGGGGCTCAACTCCGACCAGGAGCGCAAGGAACTCGCCTTCCTCCAGAAGCAGATGAGCCGGCTGTCCGACCAGGCGGCGGCCCGGGCCGAGCGCCACCCCGTCCGTACCAAGGAGCCCGGCTCCCGGGGGTACCCCGGCGTCAGCGGCACCCTCGTCGGCGGCGAGTACAACGGCCGTACGGCCCTCGCCGGATACGCCTCGCTCGCCTCCGCGAACCCCGAGGAGAAGAAGAGCGCCGCCGCCGGTCTCGGGCTGACGGTCGTGGCCCTGCTCCCCGTGGTCCAGCAGCGCGACGGGGAGCAGGACCGGGGGCGAGGGCTGTACGGACTGGCCGTCTCCGGCGTCCTCGTCCTGCTCGGGCTGCTGGCGGTGGCCGTGCTCTGGGCGACCGTGCAGCGGCCCCTGCTGCGGCTGTTCCTGGAGTCGCGCAGAATCGCCCGGGGTGATCTGACCCGGCCGGTCTCGGTGCCCCGCAGGGGAGAGGCCGCCCGGATCGGCTCCGCCCTGGAGCGGCTGCGCCAGCAGCTCGGCGGGGCGGGGCGCGGCCCCGTCTCCCGCCGCAGAAGCCGGGTCGGCGGACGCGGATCGCTCGCGCTGACGGCCGCCCTGCTCCTGCTGTGGTGCCTGCCCGTCGGCCTGCTGCTGAACCGTACGGACGACTCGGTCAGTGTGCCGACGACCATGGTCAACGACCAGCGCGACCGTACGGAGCTGATCGCCGACCGGCTCCGCAGGGCGCTCAACGAGGCGCACGCCGACCTTGTCTCCACCGCCCGGCTGATCGGCGCGGACGGCAGCCGGGGCGGCGCGGACACCGGTGCTGCCACCGGCCGTCTGCTCAAGGAGACCCTGCGGACGCACCCGCGCTACCAGGCCCTGTACCTCGTCGACGGTGACGGCGACGGCGATCCGCTCGCCCGGGCCGGCGGCTCCCCCCACGCCTGGGCCCGCGGCAAGGACCTGCCGCCGGTCAGGGTCTCCGGCAAGGGAGACAGAAAGCCGGTGATCCAGGCCGGAGCCCCCGTACCGGGCCGTGAGGGCACCACCCTCGTCGGCGAGATCCGGGTGGAGTTCCTCAACTCCCTCCTGGCCCGGCCCGGCCTCGGCGAGGTCCGGGTGGTCGGCCCCGACGGCCTGACCATCTCCGCCAACGGCGGATACCTGGCGTTCGAGAAACTGCCCGGCCGGTCCCTGAACGACCTCGCCCGCGCCGCCGCCGTCCGCACCGGCGCCGGCCCGGTCGCCAACGGCCTGCTCATCCGGAAGGGGGACGGCGTCACCGTCGCCGCCGCGGCCCCCTTCTCCGGCGGCGGCGTCACCGCCGACATCGGCTGGACCGTCGTCAGCCGGCAGAACGCCGAGCGCTTCCAGATCACCCCGTACGAGCGCGAGGACCGGAGCGTCCTCGCCGGGATGCTCGGACTGGCCGCGATCATCCTCTGCCTCGGCTGGATCCATCTGGTGGTCGTACGGCCCCTGAGGGCCCTCGCCGCCAGTGCCGAGAAGCTGGTGGACGGCGACCTGAAGTCCGTGCTCTACCCGCGCTACCAGGACGAGGTGGGCGCCGTCGTACGCAGCCTCGAACTGCTGCGGCAGCAGGCGCAGGCCCACAGACAGGGCCGGGCGCGGCGGATGTCGGATCCGGACCCGGGCCCGGGCCCGCACCCGGATCCGGGCCCCGTCGGAGACATCGGCACCGACTTCGACATCGACGGAAGGTGACAGGCCGTGCTCTACCTCTATCTCGTCCTGCTGACCGGATCGGTGTTCCTGCTGATCGCGGGCATCGTGGAGCAGCGCAGGCACTACGCCGCCCTGCACACCATCCCCGCCCGGGTGCTCGTCAACGGCATCCGGGGCAAGTCCTCCATCACCCGGCTCTGCGCGGGAGCCCTGCGCGGCGGTGATCTCGTCACCGTGGCCAAGACGACCGGGACGGCCGCGCGCTTCATCCACCCCGACGCGACCGAGGAGCCGGTCTACCGCAAGTTCGGCATCGCCAATGTGGTGGAACAGATCGGCATCGTCCGCCGGGCCGCCGCCTACCGCCCCCACGCCCTCGTCATCGAGTGCATGGCCGTCATGCCCGCCCTCCAGGAGGTGAACCAGAGCAAGCTGATCCGCTCCACCATCGGCGTCCTGTGCAATGTGCGCGAGGACCACCTCGCCGAGATGGGCCCCACCCTGGACGACGTGGCCCGGTCGCTGTGCCGCTCGATGCCGGAGAACGGCGTCTGCGTCACCGCCGAGCAGGAGCGCTTCCACATCCTCCAGGAGGAGGCGGACGCCCGCGGCTGCCGGCTCGTCTACGCCGACCCCGAGACCGTCACCGACGCGGAGCTGCGCGGCTTCAGCTGGTTCACCTTCAAGGAGAACGTCGCGATCGCCCTCACCGTCGCCGAGCTGCTCGGCGTCGAACGGGAGGTCGCCCTGCGCGGCATGTACGAGGCCCCGCCGGACCCGGGCGTCCTCTCCGTGGAGCGCTATGTGACGCCCGAGGGCAAGCGTCTCGCCTTCGCCAACGTCTTCGCGGCGAACGACCCCGAGTCGACGCTGATGAACGTCAACCAGCTGCTCGACCTGGGAGCCATCAGCCGCCCGCTGAACGTGGTGATCAACTGCCGGCCCGACCGCGTCGAACGGAACGGCCAGATGGGCGAGATCGTCCCCGATCTCCGGCCGGACAACGTCTTCGTCATCGGCCACCCCGCCAAGAGCGCCATCGACGCCATCCCCGCCGAGTGGCGGGACCGTGCCGTCGACCTGGGCGGCGACCGGCGTCCCGCCGAGGACTTCATGCCGGCCGTGCTCGGCCGGATGCCCGACGGCTCCTCGCTCGTCGCCATCGGCAATATCCACGGCCAGGGCGAGGAGCTGCTGGAACACCTCGCCGAACTGCCCGCCGACGAGAGCGCCCCCGGCACCGGCCCGGGCCCGGAGACACCTCCCGTACCCGTCCATCCGGTCCGGCTGGACCCGTACGCCTCGTACCCCCAGGCGTACGAGGAGCGCTACCAGGCCTCCCAGACCCAGGAACTCCGGGTGGTGCGGCTCCCGCAGGGGGACCCGTGGCCCGAGCCCGATCACCGACGGACCCATGAGACGTACGAGGCCCACCAGGCCTATGAGGGCCATCAGACCTACGAGGTCCATGAGGTTCATGAAGTCCATGAGGCTCATGAGGGCGATCAGCCGCCTCCGCACTCGTACTACCGCCCGGAGAGCCCCCGTTGACGACCGCCGCCCTGACCCCCGAGATGGCCGCCCTGGGCATCGCCATAGGCCTGTTCTTCTCCCTGCTGTGCTACCTCACCACCAATCTCTCCCCCGGCGGGATGATCACGCCGGGCTGGCTCGCCCTGACCCTCATCGAGGACCTCCAGCGGGCGGCCATGGTCGTCGGCGTCACCGCCCTGACCTACGCGGGCACCAGGATCATGCAGAAGCTGATGATCCTTTACGGCAAGCGGCTCTTCGCCGCCGTCGTCCTCCTGGGGGTGCTGCTCCAGGCCACCGTGATGATCGTCCTCTCCATCGAGTTCCCCCTGCTGTACGGCAACGAGACTCTCGGATTCATCGTCCCCGGCCTCATCGCCTACCAGCTGGTGCGCCAGCCCAAGGGCCCCACCCTGCTGGCGACGGCCTCCGTCTCCCTCATGGCCTACATCGTCGTCGCGGCGGGCCTGCTGCTCGGCGTCATGCCCACCGTCTGAGAATCTCCGAGAATCGAGGAAGAGCCTTGGCGTCCAAGAAGAAGTCCCGCCGTGCCCTGTCGGGCCTCGTGGTCCTCGGGCTCGTCGCCACGTCCGGCTATCTGACCCTGGAACTGCGTGAGCGGGAGGACCGAGGAGTCACCGAGATACGCGACGTCGGCATACTGAGCGGCGGCCGGACCTCCGCCGACGCCGGCCCCGCCTCGGAGAGGACCGGGGGAAAGTGGTCCCGGCTGGAGAACCCCGCCCGCAGCGTCCTCCGCGGCCCCGACGGCCGCGTCGAGGCGGTCCTCACCGACGGCGCGCAGACCGCCAAACTCACCGGCCCCGCCCGCACCTTCGCCGAACCCGCCTCCACGGCCTCCAAGGTCTCCACCACGGACTGGGTGCGGATCATGCCGCAGCCCTGGACCGAGGGCGCGGAGAAGAAGAAATGGTTCAAGGAGTGGTACGCGAAGAACGCCGGCAGCAAAGAGGCCGACCTCTTCGCCTTCGCCTTCCAGTACGTCGCCGGCGCCGCCCAGCACAAGGACGAGAACGGCCTCGTCTACGCGGGCGACGCGAACTTCGGCCCCCTGAACACCGCCGGCGACAAGAACGGCGATCTGCGCCTCGAACAGTCCGACTTCTACGACTACCTCGGCACGCCCTACCCCTTCCGGGACGGCACCACCGGCACCCCGGAATCCATGCGCGCCCGCTCCCTGGACTGCTCCGGCTACATCCGCATGGTCCTGGGGTACCGCGCCCGCTACCCCCTCATGTCCTCCGACAAGTCCGGCGACGGCCTCCCCCGTACCGCCAACGGCATGGCCCGCTCCCCCCGGGGCGCGGACATCCTCCCCCTGACCGGCGTCTCGGCCCAGGACCGCCCCTCCGCCATCGACCAGCTCCAGCCGGGCGACCTCGTCTTCTTCAAACTCGACCAGCGCACCGACCAGCGCCTCGACCACGTCGGCATGGTCCTCGGCCACGACACCGAGGGCCATCTCATCTTCGTCTCCAGCCGCGAAGAGATCAACGGCCCCACCATCGGCGACATCGGCGGCGTCTCCCGCCTCGACGGCAACGGCTACTACGCCAAGACGCTGCGCAGCGCGAAGCGCCTGTGACCACCGCCTTCCCGACCCGCCCGCGAGCAGAAACAGGTGATCACCCATGACCGACGACAACCGCACCGTCGAGGAGATCGTGACGGCGCAGTGGAACCATCTCCTCGGCACCGGCACCGGCACCGGCACCGGCACCGGCACCGGCCCTGTGCTGATCCACCCCGACACGGTCCGCGCCGCCCACGCCCAGGGACGCCTGAGAGCGCTCTTCCCCGCGATCAGCCACGGCACGCTCTTCTTCAGCACCACCACCGAGCTGCCCCACACCCGCGTCGGCGGCACCGTCTACCGCCTGCGCGGCGGCACCTTCCTCGCCATGGGAGCCCCGGGTGGAGGCCGTATCGCCGAGACCCGCGCCCCGGAGGAAGCGTTCGCGCTCGTCGCCGAAGCCCTCCCGGCGGACATCGCCCCGGTCACACGGGGATCCGCCAGAGCGGTGCCGCGTACTGCTCCGGATGCCTCTCCAGCAACAACGCCCTGAACTCTTCCCACCGGCCACCACGGACACCCACCACCTCGGCCAGGTGCCGGAAGGTGGTGTAGCTGATCCGGCGCTCCCGGGCCCGCCGCTCGAAGCGGGCGACCCGCCGCAGCACGTCCTCGGGGTCGAAACCCACAGGGGATTCGGCCCCGAGCCACGATGCCTTGGCCCGCTCGTAGTCGATCTCGGAGAACCCGCAGACCTCCCTGCTCCGCTCCTCCGCCTCGGCGAGCGTCGAGGTCTCCGCCACCGCCCGCGCGAGCCGATTACGCGCGAACGCCTCCTCCAGATCCACCTCGTGCACCGTTGGCCCCTCATCCGTGAGCGGAACCGCCAGACCGGCGTCCCTGATCTCGCAGAGCCCCCGGATCCCCCGCGCCGTGGCCGCCAACATCCCCGTCGCCTCCGACGGATGCCACTCCAGCACCCCGCCGACTCTCCCCGCATCCTCCTCCGTCAACGTGACCACATTCCGCCCGAGCACCCCCCGAAGCTCCCCCGCCGACAACTCCCCGTCCAACCCCGGCCCCGCGACCAGAAGCCGCACCTCCGCGTCCACCCGCCGGCACGCGGCCAACGCGAGCGCATCCCCCAACGGACTCCGAAGCCCCGGCTCATCCCCCCGCGCCAGCACATCACCCCCCACATCCAGCAGATCCATGGATTCTGGCCCCAGATGCTCCACCAGCTCCTCAAGCTGCCTCGTCATCCCCAGCACCCCCCGCCCAGGGTCCATCAGCACCACCATCTGCCCCACCTCCCCCGCCAACCGCGGCAGAGCCGACCCACCCGCCC